>NZ_JBSEZF010000001.1:0-662270 GCF_053628175.1 Streptococcus sp. 151470009-6 | reverse complement strand
CACCAGTCGTAACTGTTAAAGATAACGAAGACGGTACCCACACAGTTAAAGTTGTGAACCCAGATGGAACAACAACCGAGACAGTTATCAAGAATGGTAAAGATGGTAAGACACCAACTGTAACCGTTAAAGATAACCAAGATGGTACTCACACAGTTAAAGTTGTAAACCCAGGTGGCGAAACAACAGAAACAATCATCAAAGACGGTAAGAACCCATCAGTAACAACAGAACGTGGTGAAGACTCAGAAGGTAACACAGGTACATGGGTAATCACACATGATCCTGCTGGAACTGAAACAGGTCGTACATTCGTTAAAGATGGTAAAGATGGTAAAGACGGAAAATCACCAGTCGTAACTGTTAAAGATAACCAAGATGGTACTCACACAGTTAAAGTTGTAAACCCAGATGGAACAACAACCGAGACAGTTATCAAGAATGGTAAAGATGGTAAGACACCAACTGTAACCGTTAAAGATAACCAAGATGGTACTCACACAGTTAAAGTTGTAAACCCAGATGGAGAAACAACAGAAACAATCATCAAAGACGGTAAGAACCCATCCGTAACAACAGAACGTGGTGAAGACTCAGAAGGTAACACAGGTACATGGGTAATCACACATAATCCTGCTGGAACTGAAACAGGTCGTACATTCGTTAAAGATGGTAAAGACGGAAAAGACGGTAAGACACCAGTCGTAACTGTTAAAGATAACCAAGATGGTACTCACACAGTTAAAGTTGTAAACCCAGATGGAACAACAACCGAGACAGTTATCAAGAATGGTAAAGATGGTAAGACACCAACTGTAACCGTTAAAGATAACCAAGATGGTACTCACACAGTTAAAGTTGTAAACCCAGATGGAGAAACAACAGAAACAATCATCAAAGACGGTAAGAACCCATCCGTAACAACAGAACGTGGTGAAGACTCAGAAGGTAACACAGGTACATGGGTAATCACACATAATCCTGCTGGAACTGAAACAGGTCGTACATTCGTTAAAGATGGTAAAGACGGAAAAGACGGTAAGACACCAACTATTACTATCGAGTCTGGTAAAGACGAAGAAGGTCGTTCAGGTGTTTGGGTAATCGTACGTGATTCTGAAGGAAACATCACTAGCCGTAACTTTATCCGTGATGGTAAAGATGGTAAGACACCAAAAGTTCGTACTGAATCAGGTAAAGATAAAGAAGGAAATACTGGTGTTTGGGTAATCACCGAAGATGGCGATGGTAAGGAAACTAGCCGTACCTTTGTTCGTGATGGTAAAGATGGTAAAACACCAAGTATTACTACTGAACCTGGTAAGAACAAGGAAGGTCAATCAGGATACTGGATTATTATCAAGGATGGTGAAGGTAAAGAAACAAACCGTATCTTTATCCGTGATTGTGGATGTCCTAAGAAAGAGGATCCAAAACCGAAACCACAACCAGATCCGAAACCACAACCTCAACCGGATCCGAAGCCACAACCACAACCGGATCCGAAACCACAACCACAACCGGATCCAAAACCACAACCACAACCGGATCCGAAACCACAACCACAACCGGATCCAAAACCACAACCACAACCGGATCCGAAACCACAACCACAATCAGATCCAAAACCACAACCACAGCCAGATCCGAAACCACAACTACAATCAGATCCAAAACCACAACCACAGCCAGATCCGAAACCACAACCACAACTTCCACCTCAACCAATCGAAGACAAAGTTATCCCAATCAACAAGTTTAGAAATGGTGAGCCTCAAAAAGAATTACCAAACACTGGTACAGAGGAACTTCCATTCTTATCACTTGCTGCATTTATTGGACTAGCATCGGCTGGATTTGCATTGTCTCAAAAGAAAAGAGAGGAAGACTAATCATACTGTCTTTGTTAACAAAAGTCAGATCAATTTGAATAGTTTAAAAGAGAGAACAAAAATTCTCTCTTTTGTGTTGTTATATAGGGGAAAAATACATTTTAAAAAGGCTCTTTGTCAACTGTTGATGGCTTATTCTTTGCTGAAATCGTAGTCTTTCACCACTTTGATACTATCAATGGTGATAGCAGACGTTGGTTTGTCTTTCTCATCTTTTTCAGCCTTGGCAATCTTGTCAACAATATCCATGCCATCGATGACTTGACCAAAGACAGGGTGTTTGCCGTCTAGACTTGGATTTCCGCCCTCTTTATAGGCTTCGATGATTTTTTTTGGATACTTGCTGGTAGGGAGTTTAGCAGAAATATCTGTCGAGTTTTGGTTGATGAAGAATTGGCTACCGTTGGTATTTGGTTGACCAGTATTAGCCATAGCAAGTGCTCCTCGGATATTATATAGGTAAGGAGAGATTTCATTTTTAAAACCAGTTCCAGTATCCTTGGTATTATCCTTACCATGCCAGATAGATTGGCCTCCCGTACCATTTCCTTTTGGATCTCCACCTTGAATCATAAAGCCATCTATTACACGATGGAAGGTAACGCCATTGTAGTAACCTTCTTTAGCGTGAGTTAGGAAATTTTCAACTGCTAGAGGAGCTAATTTTGGAAAGAGTTTGATACGAATATCACCTTGACTTGTGTGAAGGATAGCTTCAGCCTCATCTTCAGCTACTTCCTTAGAAAGTTGAGGGAAGTTAGCATTTTCATTTGTTAAGGCGTCTTTCAAATCTTTGGCAGCCTGAGCAGCTGCTTTTGAGCTTTCTTCTGCTGAGATACTAGAGTCGACATACTCATCGCCACGGAGACCACGTTGGATACTAGTACATCCAGCAAGGGCTACAGTTGATAGTAAAAGAAGGGTTGCTAGTTTTTTCATTGTTTTCCTCTCAAAAATTCATTTCTACCATTGTACCCTAAAAGGGAGGTGATTTCAAATGTTAATGATTTTACTAAAAATTTCTAGTAGTTAAAAAATCAAAACTCTGTCAAGTTTTTTTCTTGACAGATGTCAAAAATCTGCTATAATAGAACATGTGCTAAATAGCTCAGCTATTTCACCGAAATAAAAAATAAGAAAAGAGACATTAAAAAATGGCAGTTAAAATCCGTTTGACTCGTATGGGTTCTAAGAAAAAACCTTTCTACCGTATCAACGTAGCAGACTCACGTTCACCACGTGACGGACGTTTCATCGAAACAGTTGGAACTTACAACCCACTTGTTGCTGAAAACCAAGTGACTTTGAAAGAAGACCGCGTTCTTGCATGGTTGGCTGATGGAGCTCAACCTTCAGATACAGTTCGCAACATCCTTTCAAAAGAAGGCGTATTGAAAAAATTCCACGATTCTAAATTCTCAAAATAAGTTTAAAGTAGGTTGACAGATGGATACGATTGAAAATCTCATTATTGCGATTGTGAAACCTTTGATTTCACAACCTGATGCCTTAACTATCAAGATCGAAGACACACCAGAGTTTTTGGAGTATCACTTGGATCTTGACCAAAGCGATGTCGGTCGTGTTATCGGTCGTAAGGGTCGCACTATTTCTGCGATAAGAACGATTGTCTACTCTGTCCCAACTGAAGACAAGAAAGTAAGAATCGTTATCGATGAAAAATAAAAAAAAGCGGGACAGATGTCTCGTTTTTTTGTGAGGAGAATAGTAATAGCGATCATCATGAAGTACCAGGTCTTAGTCTGATACATTTTTACTTGATGATATCTAGATGCAAAGGGAGTTATAATTTATGAACAAAAAAACAAAAGCCTATTTGGCAGCCTTATCCTTTTCAGCAATCATTGGATTTTCTTTTTTATTTACTAAGATTGCTTTGGGCTATGCCAGTCCTCTAACGAACTTAGCGCATCGCTATACAATCGCAGCTTTGGTATTGGTCATCCTTCATCAAACCAAACTTATCAAAGTGAGTTTAAGTAGAAAAGATATTCTTTCTATTCTTCCTATGAGTCTTTTCTATCCACTTCTCTTTTTTATTTTTCAATCCTTTGCTTTACAGTATATATCGTCTTCTGAAGCTGGAATTTTACAGGCTCTTGTCCCAATTTTTACGCTCCTTTTAGCATCAGTCTTTCTCAAGGAAAAGACAAGTTTGCTTCAAAAGTTCTTTTTACTTTTATCCGTAGCAGGAGTAGTTTTCATCTTCCTTAGCAAAGGAGCAAACTTTAGCACTGAAACTGCTAGCTTGGGCTTTCTCTTGATGTTGGGATCTGTTCTCGCCAATGCAATAAACAATATCCTCAGCAAGTCCAAAGGAGGTCGCTATCGGGCTATAGATATGACAGCTGTTGTGATATTTGTTGGTTTCATAACTTTTAATATGCTAAGCCTGACCTCGCACTATCTAGATGGCAACATACTAGCCTACGTAGAGCCGCTTGGACAGATGCCCTATCTGCTTTCCATCCTCTATTTGGGAATTCTAGCTTCTATCGTGACTGGTAGTCTCTCTATCTATGCTATTGTTCGCCTCGGGGCATCAACCGTCAGTGTCTTTGGTAATCTTGGAACCGTTTTGACCATTCTAGCCGGAGCCCTTATCCTCCACGAACCAATTTATAGTTACCATGTCATCGGAGCAACTTTGATTATTGCTGGAATTTTAGGCATGAATCTGAGGAAAAAAAGTAAAGATTGTTTAGCAGTCTTTTTCTTTATCCAAATGATGCAGAAAATTCAAAATTTTTAATGAAATCAAGTTTAGAAAACCATGATTTTAATATAGCATGATAAAATAGATAACAAGAATGATATTAGGATAAAGAGGAGAGAGTGTAGAAATGAAGCCAAATGATATTGCTGAAGCTATTGCTTTTTATAACAGAAAACCCGAGACTTTGGTACGCCACATTATACCAGTATTAGATTGTGATTTGGTTGTTTATCATCGTCCTGGAAGCTCAAGTAAAGGACACATTATTTTTTATCATGGAGCTTGTGGCCGTAGTCAGATGTGGGCCCACCAATATGATGCTTTTGAGGGATTTGACCTCTATTTTGTCAATGTTAGAGGACAGGGTGAATCACCTATGAAAGTTGGTCTACCTGACTTAGAAGGTGCTGTTCAAGATGTAGATGCTATTTTGTCCTATTTCCAGCTAGATAAGGTGATATTGGTTGGTCATTCTTGGGGAGGAAATCCATTTCAAGAGTACACCTATCGCCATCCAGAAAGAGTCCTAGCCTTGGTCATGGTAGATAGTTGGGGACAGCATCGTTACCTATCAGATAAAGAAAGAGGTCGAATCAAATATAGTTCTCTTATGTATAAAACGATTCCTTGGAAGGTGATTGCTGATAAAAATTCAAAAATGTGTACTGATAACCCTATCACAAGAGAATTGGTCAAGACGGCCATCATAGAAACTGGGCGAGATGTTTTTTTGAACCTTGGAATCACAGGTTTCTTGGCAGTTCATGAGATAGAAGGATATAAAGGAAATCCTCCAATACTATTAGTAAGAGGTGAAAACGATTTTCCCAAACACCTAAAAGTAATCTATGATGGTATCATTGCCTTAAATCCTAATGCGCGTCAAGTAACGATTTCAGACAGCAAACACCAACCGATGAATGACCACCCTGAAGAGTTCAATCAGCTTATTGGTGAATTTTTTGAAGAAGTAGTAGCCTTGTAAGGTAGGACCTATCCAACTTGTGAAAATCTCTGGAACGTGATAAAATAAAGGATAGAAATAGATACAGGAGACAAGATGAACTACTTTAATGTTGGGAAAATCGTCAATACGCAGGGTTTACAGGGTGAGATGCGAGTCTTGTCTGTGACGGATTTTGCTGAGGAACGCTTTAAAAAAGGGGCAGAGCTGGCTTTATTTGATGAAAAAGACCAGTTTGTTCAAACAGTGACCATCGCCAGCCACCGTAAGCATAAGAACTTTGATATTATCAAATTCAAAGACATGTACCATATCAATGCGATTGAAAAGTACAAGGGGTACAGTCTCAAGGTTGCTGAGGAAGATTTGAACGATTTAGATGATGGTGAATTCTACTATCACGAGATTATCGGTTTGGAAGTTTACGAGGGAGACAACTTGATAGGAACTATCAAGGAAATCCTGCAACCAGGTGCCAATGATGTCTGGGTGGTCAAGCGAAAAGGTAAGCGTGATTTGCTTTTACCATATATCCCACCAGTAGTTCTCCATGTTGATATTCCAAACAAGCGGGTCGAGGTGGAAATCTTAGAAGGACTAGATGATGAAGATTGATATTTTAACCCTCTTTCCTGAGATGTTTTCTCCGCTGGAGCACTCGATTGTTGGAAAGGCTCGAGAAAAGGGGCTCTTGGATATCCAATACCATAATTTCAGAGAATACGCTGAAAAAGCCCGTCATGTTGACGATGAGCCCTACGGAGGAGGGCAAGGAATGTTGCTCCGTGCCCAACCTATTTTCGACGCCTTTGACGCCATTGAAAAGAAAAATCCCCGCGTCATTCTTCTCGATCCTGCTGGGAAACAGTTCGATCAAGCCTACGCTGAAGATTTGGCTCAAGAAGAGGAACTGATCTTTATCTGCGGTCACTACGAAGGGTATGACGAGCGCATCAAGACCTTGGTAACCGATGAAATTTCCCTAGGAGATTATGTCCTGACTGGTGGTGAGTTGGCGGCCATGACCATGATTGATGCTACGGTTCGCTTGATCCCAGAAGTGATTGGTAAGGAATCTAGTCACCAGGATGATAGCTTTTCTTCAGGTCTACTCGAATATCCTCAGTACACACGTCCTTATGACTATCGTGGAATGGTGGTTCCAGATGTGCTCATGAGTGGGCACCATGAAAAGATTCGCCAGTGGCGACTTTATGAAAGTCTAAAGAAAACCTACGAGCGCAGACCAGATTTGCTAGAAAACTACCAACTGACAGTAGAAGAAGAAAAAATGTTGGCAGAAATCAAAGAAAACAAAGAATAAAGGAGAACCTTATGCAAGTAATCAAACGTAACGGAGAAGTTGCCGACTTTGATCCAGATAAAATTTACCAAGCTGTCCTCAAAGCAGCTCAGACAGTTTATGTTTTGACAGATGATCTACGTCAAAACCTAGCTCAAGTTACTAAAAAAGTAGTCTTGGACTTGGACGAAGCAAAAGTAGAACGTGCGACCATCAGTATGATCCAATCAATGGTTGAAAATCGTTTGCTGGGAGCAGGTTATATCACCATTGCAGAGCACTATATCTCTTATCGCTTGCAACGTGATTTGGAGAGAAGTGGGTATGGTGATCATATCGCAGTTCACCTTCATTTTGAACAAATTCGTTAAGAAAAAGAGTGGGATGCAATGAAGATCTCACTCTTTCTTAAATAGACTTTTCTGTGCTTTTTCTACCGTAGAAGGAACAAAACGGATTCTCTTGATGTCACCAATCCGAATGATACGTGTCACATTTCTAGTGAAATTTTTGACAATAATCTGCTGACGACTGACATCATATTTGACAATATCACCCGTAAAACTCGTCTCAGCTAGTATGACATGAACAGCAGATTTTTTCTGGATTGCCTGCTCGATTGTAGCTGTTAGGGAGTTGTCTTCGGTTTGGCGAGGTTCGTCATTTCCATTGAGAAAACCCTGTAGTTTGTTTAGTACAAGTTTAAATGTTTGTCTCATAAGTTCCTCCCTTCTTATATATCCACATTATATAAAATTTTCCTAAAAACCACAAGATTTTTACGAATAGACTAGTGAAAGCATATCACATAAAGGAGTTAAAAATGGCAGAATTTACATTTGAAATCGAAGAACATTTACTGACCTTGTCCGAAAATGACAAAGGATGGACAAAAGAACTAAATCGCGTTAGCTTTAATGGTGCGCCAGCAAAGTTTGATATTCGAACTTGGAGCCCTGACCATACCAAAATGGGAAAAGGAATCACTCTTTCCAATGAAGAATTTCAGGTAATGGTTGATGCCTTCAAAGGGGGACAATAAAAGATCTTGAGTTCATCTCAAGATCCTTTTTTTATGACACGATATAATCACACAGAGAAGTTTTAGATAACTGGATGAAAGTTTCCCTGAATTCCTTAGGCGGTATTGGATTTTCTTTGCGAATCCAGACTTCGATGAAAGAGATTGCCATGGTTGTAATGATATAGGCGATGTCTTCTTTACTAAAATTATATTTCAGTTGGTAATTAACATTTTTTAGTACCCATCCTGAGTATATCTCACGCAGAAACTCCTTCCAACATGGGTCGACTTGTGTGGTATACAAGGTGTTAATAATTTCTTTTTTTTCGTATATGAGCGGAAGTATATAGTCTGCTAAAAAAGAAATAGGATCTCCATCATTGTTAGGGCTGTACTTATTAAAGACGTTAAAAATATGCTGATTGGTCTCTTCGTGAATGTATTCAATAATATCTTCAAAGTTGTTAAAATGCTTTTGATAAATTGCTTGTCGTGAAATACCAGCTTCAGCTGCAATTTCAGTTATTGTAAAGGAACTACGTTGAGGATTCTTCTTAGCTAGTGTGATGAGTGAATTAATAATTAAGTCACGAGTATTCTTTGGCATGATTTCACCTTTCTATTTATAATTATTTACAGTTATTTTTGAATGAGGAAAAATCAAAATGTTCAAGTTAATATAAATAATCAATGAACATAAAATTTTCTGAATCTTTTAGGTAGCTCTATTGTATCACAATTAATTTATAAAATATAGCAATATCATTGAAAATGTGTTTTCTGAAAAATATACAGTTATTAACCTTTCAAAAATAATGGAAGCTTATTTGGTTTGAATCAATTAGAATACTTTTCTACTTTGCATATCGTGAAAAGCTGTAATTTGAAGGATAAAACGATTAATATTCATACCGGTATAAGAATAGTCAAGTAGCTAAATAGTGTACAGTTGATGCTTAGAAAGGAAATAGTCCAGAACAATTGTTCTGGACTATTTTTTATCTTGAAAAATAAGTAAGGCTTTTCAATCGTTCCAGTAGGGGACGGCTAATGAAACTAATGGCAATGATCTTACCAAGATCAGGGAGGATAAAAGGAAGGACACCTACTGCAAGCGCCTTATCAAATGGCATCCCAGCAAGGAAGTGGAGGCTGAGAATACCTCCGACAAAGACGAGAGAATTGCCCAAGAGGTTGGCTAGGAAAATGCGAATATAGCCACTATTTTGATGGATGAGATAAGATGTAAGTCCAGCATAGACAAGGTCGAACCAAAGATAGCCTGCGCTTGGACCGACTAAAACGTGAAATCCAGCTCCTCCCCCTGCAAAAACAGGTAAACCAATGGCACCCAGCAAGAGATAGAGAGCTACAGATAGAACGGCTTCCCTGGGTCTGAAAACAGTAGCAATCAGGCCGATCGCAAAGTTTTGTAGAGTGAAGGGGACAGGGCCGATAGGGAGACTGATTTGTGCCAAAACGGCAATAAGAGCAGCACCGATAGCAGGGATAGCATAGATATGAGCTTTTTTCAAAACTGTTAACCTCTTTTCAAAATTATAGTAACTATTATACTAATTCAGGATGAAAAGTCAACCTATTTTTTATAACGAGGTAACAATTTTGTAACAGCGGATTTTGCAAGTAAAAAGAGACCTTTTCAGGTCTCTTTCGATAATTAGCGCATGGTCACAAATTCTTCAGAAGCAGTTGGGTGGATAGCTACTGTAGCGTCAAAGTCTGCCTTGGTTGCTCCCATCTTGATGGCAACAGCGAATCCTTGAATCATCTCATCCACTCCGTAACCGAGCCCGTGAAGTCCAACAACTTTTTCGTCAGCACCAGCGGTGATGAGTTTGAAGCGAGATTCTTGACGATGGTTTGTAACGGCAGAGTACATAGATGCAAAGCTTGACTTGTAGACTTTAATGTGCTCTTGGCCGTATTCTTTGATAGCTTGATCTTCAGTTAAGCCGACTGTTCCGATTGCTGGGTGGGAGAAGACAACAGTAGGGATAGTCGTGTAGTCCATCTTAGCACTTGTTTTCCCATTAAAGAGACGTTCAGATAGGGTACGTCCAGCCTTGATGGCTACTGGGGTTAGTTCCTTCTCACCAGTAACGTCTCCGAGGGCATAGATACCATTTACAACTGTATTTTGATACTCATCCACTTGGATAAATCCACGTTCGTTGAGTGTAACGCCAGCCTTTTCTAACTCCAACCCGTCTACATTTGGACGGCGGCCAGTAGCCCAGATAACTTGGCTTGCAGTGTGACTAGAACCATCTTCGAAATGAATGGTAATGCCTTGCTCAGTTTCTTCGAGTTTGACGGGTACCTTGTGTGTGTGCAAAGGAAGGCCTGTTTTTTCCATTTTATTGACAAGACCTTCAACGATGTAGTTGTCAAACGTGCGCAAGGGACGATCACGACGGACAAACAAATCAGTTTTTACTCCGAGTGCGTGGAGAACACCTGCTAATTCAACAGCGATATAGCCAGCTCCAAGAATCGCAACGGATTCAGGAAGTTGCTCCCAAGCAAAGACATCGTCTGAGCTACCACCGAGTTCAGCTCCAGGAATAGTTGGAATGCTTGGACGAGCGCCAGTCGCAATCACGATATGCTTGGCACGAATCAATTCACCATTAACACTGACAGTGTGGGAATCAACAAAATGAGCACGCCCCTCAATCAAATCAACTCCGTTGCGTTTGAAACTTCCATCATAAGATGAGCGGGCACGATCGATGTAGGCTTCACGATTTTGACGAAGTTTTGCGAAATCAAATTGAACATTTGAACTCGTAAACCCATAGTCAGGACCGTAGTGGTGGAAGCTTTCAGCAATTTGCGCTCCATACCACATGATTTTCTTAGGAACACAGCCAACGTTGACACAAGTTCCACCTAATTTTTTCTCTTCGATAACAGCTGCTTTGGCGCCGTGCTCACCAGCTCGGTTCATAGTGGCGATGCCGCCACTCCCTCCACCGATGGCGATGATATCATATTCTCTCATAGAAAACTCCTTATAGCTTTGATAGTCATATTCTATCGTTTTTATTTTTTGAATGCAAAAATCTGCTACGTTTAAAAAAATTACAAAAACACTTGCCATTTTTTCAAAGATAGTGTATTATATTTCTAGTACAATAACCCAAAAAACAAATACCGAACGAAATATTTCTCCTGAACAGTCATTGTTTCTCTCTGAACGATCATTGTTTGGGTCTAGTATTTTTGATATAATGGTTTTTGTAAGCTTAAAGTGAAAAAGGAGATTAACTATGAAAAGAACAAAAAAGGTAAAAAAATGGCAATTATTCACCGCTATTGGTGTTGCAAGTGCTATTGTTATCGGTGCTGTGGCGATTATGATTTTTAGACAACCATCCCATTCGGTTGTCCAGGATGAGACCTCTCATATCGTTGTTGCCAAGGAAGGTTCCGTTGCCTCATCGGTTCTCTTGTCAGGTACCGTCACAGCAAAAAATGAACAATACGTTTATTTTGATGCTAGTAAGGGAGATTTAGATGAAATTCTCGTTTCGGTTGGAGACAAGGTCGAAGAAGGGCAAGCTTTGGTCAAATACAGCAGTGCCGATGCCCAAGCTGCCTATGATGCAGCCAGTCGAGCAGTTGCAAAGGCCGACCGTCATATCAATGAGTTGAACAAGGCTCGTGAAAATGCAAACTCTGCACCAGTTTTGCCACAAGTTCCAACAGAAGCTGGACTTTCAGAGCAAGCGCCTGCCGAAACTTCTTCCGTATCCTCTATTGATTCTCAAATCAGTGATGCCAAGGATAACCGTGCTGATGCTGTGGCTCAGCTCAACAAGGCCCAAGCTCAACTGGATGCAGCAACTGT
This sequence comes from Streptococcus sp. 151470009-6, assembly GCF_053628175.1. Lineage (NCBI taxonomy): Bacteria > Bacillati > Bacillota > Bacilli > Lactobacillales > Streptococcaceae > Streptococcus > Streptococcus sp. 151470009-6. The sequence continues at coordinate 650,476 of NZ_JBSEZF010000001.1, read as the reverse complement.
CCTCAGTACACTAGAAGGGACTGTAGTTGAAGTCAATCGTAATGTTTCCAAATCGCCAACAGGTAATAGCCAAGTGGTAGTACATGTCGTAAGTAATGAAAACTTGCAGGTCAAAGGGGAGCTGTCTGAATACAATCTTGCCAACCTTTCTGTTGGGCAAGAAGTTACCTTTACTTCGAAGGTTTATCAAGATAAGAGCTGGACAGGTAAAATCAGCTATATTTCTGATTATCCTAAAAACAACGGAGAAGCAGCAAATGCAGCTCTTGGAGGGAATACTGGATCTAAGTACCCTTATACTGTTGATGTGACTAGCGATATCGGTGAGTTGAAACAAGGCTTCTCAGTCAGTGTTGAAGTCAAAAACAAAAGTAAAGCCATCCTTGTTCCTTTGACAAGTGTTGTTACCGAAAATGACAAAAACTATGTCTGGCTCGTTGACGACCAGAAAAAAGCGAAGAAGGTAGAAGTTACTTTGGGGAATGCGGACGCAGACAACCAAGAAATTACTTCAGGTTTGACAGACGGTGCCAAGGTCATCAGTAATCCAACATCTTCCTTGGAAGAAGGAAAAGAGGTGAAGGCTGATGAAGAAACTAATTAGTCTAAAAAATATCTGCAGGAGTTATCGAAATGGTGACCAAGAACTGCAGGTACTTAAAAATATTAATCTAGAAGTTAAAGAAGGTGAGTTTGTCGCCATTATGGGACCGTCCGGTTCTGGTAAATCTACTTTGATGAATACCATTGGAATGTTGGATACACCAACCAGTGGAGAGTATTATCTTGAAGGTCAAGAAGTGGCAGGCCTTGGAGAGAAACAGCTTGCCAAGGTCCGCAACCAGCAAATCGGCTTTGTCTTTCAGCAGTTCTTTCTCTTGTCCAAGCTCAATGCGCTTCAAAACGTTGAATTGCCCTTGATTTACGCCGGAGTTTCAGCTTCAAAACGTCGGAAATTGGCTGAGGAATTTCTGGAAAAGGTTGAGCTAACGGAGCGCAGTCATCATTTGCCTTCCGAGTTATCAGGTGGTCAAAAGCAACGTGTAGCGATTGCGCGTGCCTTGGTAAACAATCCTTCTATCATCCTAGCTGACGAACCGACAGGAGCCTTGGATACCAAGACGGGAAATCAAATCATGCAACTGTTGGTGGAGTTAAACAAGGAAGGGAAGACCATTATCATGGTCACGCATGAGCCTGAGATAGCTGCCTATGCCAAACGCCAGATAGTCATTCGTGATGGTGTTATCTCATCAGACAGCACCCCAGTAGAAGAGGAGGAAAACTAAGATGCAGAATCTGAAATTTGCCTTTTCATCCATCATGGCCCACAAGATGCGTTCCTTCCTCACCATGATTGGGATTATCATCGGAGTTTCGTCTGTCGTCGTCATCATGGCTCTTGGCGACTCCATGTCTCGTCAGGTCAATAAAAACATGACCAAATCACAGAAGGATATCCATGTATTTTTCTCTCCTATCAAGAGCAAGGATGGCTCCTTTACTCAGCGCCAGTCAGCTTTGACAGTCAGTGGGAAAGAAGAGGATGTTCATGTTGAACCACCAAAACCACTGGAGTCTTGGGTCAAGGAGGCTGCCAAACTCAAAGGAGTAGACAGTTACTATGTCACTAACTCGACTAACGTCACCTTGTCTTATAAGGATAAGAAGGTTGAACGTGCGACTCTGACTGGTGGAAATAGCACCTACATGAACGCAGTTGAAAATGAGATCGTTGCTGGTAGAAGTCTAAGACCGCAAGACTACAAGGAATTTGCCAGTGTGATTTTGTTGGACGAAGAACTAGCTAAGAGTTTGTTTGATAGTCCAGAAGCCGCGATCAATCAAATTATCTCTGTTAATGAGTTTAGTTACCGTGTGATTGGTGTTTATACTAGTAATGAAGCTAAAACTGCTAAAGCCTTTGGAATTGGTGGACTTCCAATTACGACCAATATCTCTCTTGCAGCCAATTTTAATACCGATGAAATCTCGGATATTGTTTTTCGTGTTAATGACACTAGCTTAACACAAACCTTGGGTCCAGAGTTGGCTCGAAAACTGACAGAGATTGCGGGACTTCAACAAGGTGAGTACCAAGTTGCGGATGCAACTGCCGCCTTCCAAGAGGTACAACAACTATTTGGCTTTATGACCACTGTTATCAGTGCCATCGCAGGAATCTCTCTCTTTGTCGGGGGAACTGGTGTTATGAATATTATGCTGGTTTCGGTGACAGAACGTACGCGTGAGATTGGTTTGCGTAAGGCTCTCGGAGCTACACGGGCTAATATCTTAGTTCAGTTTTTGATTGAGTCCATGATTTTGACCTTGCTAGGTGGTGTCATCGGTCTAGTCAGTGCAGCAGGCTTGACAATGATAGCGGGTATCTTATTGCAAAATATGATTGCAGGTATCGAAGTTGGGGTGTCCCTCCCAATTGCTCTCTTTAGCTTGGCTGTGTCAGCCAGCGTTGGGATGATCTTCGGAGTCTTGCCAGCCAATAAAGCCTCTAAGCTTGATCCAATCGAAGCCCTTCGCTATGAATAAGATAAACAAGATGGACATTTGTCTATCTTGTTTTTGTATGGATTTCCCTATCAAAAATCACTAAAAATATGATATAATGAAGTGTTAGAAAAACAGGTTTCATTAGCCTGGAAAGGAAAAATTATGTCTGAAAAGAATTTTTATATTACAACACCGATTTACTATCCATCTGGTAAACTTCATATCGGTTCTGCCTACACAACCATTGCTTGTGATGTCCTAGCACGTTACAAACGCCTTATGGGCTACGATGTCTTTTATTTGACAGGTCTTGACGAGCATGGTCAAAAAATCCAGCAAAAAGCGGAAGAAGCTGGCATTACACCTCAAGCTTATGTTGATGGGATGGCGGTTGGAGTCAAAGAACTTTGGAAATTGCTCGATATCTCATACGATAAATTTATCCGTACAACTGATGACTACCATGAAAAAGTAGTGGCTCAGGTCTTTGAACGTTTGCTTGCTCAAGATGACATCTACCTAGGTGAATATTCTGGTTGGTATTCAGTCTCAGATGAGGAATTTTTTACAGAAAGCCAGCTTGCAGAAGTTTTCCGTGATGAAACTGGAAATGTAACGGGTGGTATCGCTCCATCAGGTCACGAGGTTGAATGGATTTCAGAAGAGTCATACTTCCTTCGCCTTAGTAAGTACCAAGACCGTTTGGTTGAATTTTTCAAATCGCACCCTGATTTCATCACTCCAGATGGTCGTCTTAATGAAATGTTACGTAACTTCATTGAGCCAGGTTTGGAAGACTTGGCAGTTTCTCGAACAACCTTTACCTGGGGTGTGCCAGTCCCATCAAATCCAAAACACGTTGTCTATGTTTGGATTGATGCTCTTCTTAACTATGCGACTGCTCTTGGTTACGGTCAAGATGAGCATGGTAACTTTGACAAGTTCTGGAACGGAACAGTCTTCCAAATGGTCGGAAAAGACATCCTTCGTTTCCACTCCATCTACTGGCCAATCCTTCTTATGATGTTGGATGTTAAATTACCTGACCGCTTGATTGCCCATGGTTGGTTTGTCATGAAAGACGGCAAAATGTCTAAGTCTAAAGGGAATGTCGTTTATCCTGAAATGTTAGTAGAGCGCTATGGACTGGATCCACTTCGTTACTACCTCATGCGTAGCCTTCCAGTTGGTTCAGACGGAACCTTCACTCCAGAGGACTATGTAGGCCGTATCAACTATGAATTGGCAAATGACCTTGGAAATCTCCTCAACCGTACGGTTTCTATGATTAACAAGTATTTTGATGGGCAAATTCCAGCCTATGTAGAGGGTGTAACAGAGTTTGATAATGCTCTTGCTGAGGTTGCAGAACAATCAATCGCAGACTACCATATACACATGGAAGCAGTTGACTACCCACGCGCTCTTGAAGCAGTCTGGACTCTTATCTCTCGTACCAACAAATACATCGATGAGACTGCTCCATGGGTCTTGGCCAAGGATGAAGCTCTTCGTGACCAATTAGCAAGTGTCATGAGCCACTTGGCAGCTAGCCTTCGTGTCGTCGCTCACTTGATTGAGCCCTTTATGATGGAAACCAGTCGTGCAGTCTTGACACAACTTGGTCTAGCAGAAGTTTCTAGCCTTGAAAACTTGAGCCTGGCTGATTTCCCTGCAGATGTAACAGTAGTTGCTAAAGGAACACCAATCTTCCCACGTCTGGATATGGAAGAAGAAATTGCCTATATTAAGGAACAAATGGAAGGCAACAAACCAACCGTTGAAAAAGAATGGAATCCAGAAGAAGTCGAACTTAAACTAAACAAGGAAGAAATCAAGTTTGAAGACTTCGATAAGGTTGAAATTCGTGTCGCAGAAGTCAAAGAAGTTTCGAAAGTAGAAGGTTCTGATAAGTTGCTTCAATTCCGCTTGGATGCTGGTGATGGTCAAGACCGTCAAATCCTCTCAGGAATTGCCAAATACTATCCAAACGAACAAGAATTGGTCGGCAAGAAAGTCCAAATCGTTGCTAACCTTAAACCACGTAAAATGATGAAAAAATATGTCAGTCAAGGGATGATTCTCTCAGCTGAACATGATGGGCAATTAACCCTTCTCACAGTTGATCCAGCTGTACCAAACGGAAGTGTGATTGGCTAATAGCAAAAAACCAACGTTAGACACGTTGGTTTTTCTTGTTGTTTGCGAGATTTTCTAAGAAGTGGTCCATTTCCTTTTGCGACCGGAGGACAATTACTTTCTCTGGATAGGTTTCTTGAACCCGTTGATAACGTTCTTTAGCAGTTTTGGTCCGCCCATCCCAGAGAATCCATCTGATAAACTCCCAGTCAAAGCGTTCTGGGCAACCTGCAGCCATGCTTTCTCGAACTTGACCTCTGTATTTGAGATAACGCTTAAAGGCCCTCAGTAAGCAAGTCCAAGGTGAAAAATTGAGAAAGATGATTTGGTTAGCTTCCAGCATTCTTTCTTCATAGCAACACCAAGAGTAGTTGCCGTCGATGACCCAAGCTTCGTGCTTTGTGAGAAAGTTTTTCATCTCGCCCAGCATCCATTCGCGGTCACTGTCTTGCCAACCAGGTTGAAATTGGAGGGTGTCCATATGCAGCTTTGGGATAGAGTAGTAGTTTGACAACTTTTCAGCTAGAGTTGACTTGCCGGCTCCAGAATAGCCGATGATTGCTATTTTCATTTTCTACCTTTTTTTATTAGAGGATAAAAAAACAGCCTCTATGGACTGTTTCTTATTTAGCAAGTTTAGCTGAAAGACGAGCTTTATCGCGGCTTGCTTTGTTTTTATGAATCAAACCTTTAGTTTCTGCTTTGTCGATAGCTGAGCTAGCAGCACGGAAAAGTTCTTCAGAAGGGTTTGCTTCGAAAGCTTTGATAGCAGTACGCATAGCTGATTTTTGAGCTGAGTTTTTTTCGTTTTGTTTAACGTTCAATTCAGCGCGTTTGATAGCTGATTTAATGTTTGCCAATTTTCTTACCTCCATATTTACTAACTATACCATTATATATGAAAACTTATGTTTTGACAAGGGGAAATTATTTTTTTAGGTAAATTTCATCGATTTCATGGTTTTTAGCCTTGTGGAGAATAACCTCGGCCCGATTCCTTGTTGGTTCAATATAGTTTTGTAGATTTGTAAGGTTGATATCACTCCATACTTGGTGGGCAAAAGACTCTACTTCCCCTATTGGCATTTGCGTAAAGTGGTGGTAGTAGCTGTCTGGATCGTTTTGGGCAAAGCTGAGGAGTTTTAAAAAGCGGTCTAAATACCAGCTTTCAATGTCTTCGACAGCAGCGTCTACGTAGATGGAAAAATCAAAGAAGTCGGTGATGTAAAGACGCTCATTTTGAGGATTCTGAAAGACATTGATTCCTTCAACAATCACAAAATCTGCAGCCTTAACACATTGTTTCTCACCAGGAACAATATCATAAACCTCATGAGAATAGACAGGAATATCAACGTCTTGGCCATTTTTTAGGCGGTCAAGAAAATTCAGTAAGGCCTCCATGTTATAACTCTCTGGAAAGCCTTTGCGATTTAAGATACCTTGGTCAATTAACGTTTGATTGGGATAGAGAAAACCATCAGTCGTCACTAACTCCACAGTGGCGTCAGTAACTGTACGAGACAGAAGGATTTGCAGGAGTCGGCTAGTCGTTGATTTGCCAACAGCAACACTTCCCGAAACTCCGATGATGAAGGGTTGAGATTTACTCTCTCTTTGGAGAAAAATTCCCTTAGAAAAGGCTAAATCCTCTTTGGTGCGTTTGTAAATTTGGATGAGATGAGCTAATGGTAAATAAATATCTGTCACATCTTGTAGGCTGATTTGATCGTTAAAACTCTTGATTGAGTCTAGTTCTTCTTCCGTCAAGGGAGGAGTTGACTTGCGGTGCAAGGACTGCCAGGTTTCACGGCTGATTTTTTCAAAATGTAAAAATTCGTTGGTCATATTCTTTCCTCGTTCGATATCTTAGTATATCATATTTCTCATCTAAAGAGAGAACGAAATTCGATATTTCTCATTCTGATTCTTGAAAGTTGCTATAAGTTGCTCTAAAAGGTAAAAAATAGAGAAAGTAATACTGAAATTCTTTAATTATTATCATAACAGTTTTAGTTTGTTTGTTGAATTTTAGCTTTGTAAACGATTTTATATTTCCTTAAATTATGGTAAAATAGTTTTATGAGTAAAATGTATTATGCAGAAAATCCTGATGCTGCTCACGATATTCATGAGTTGAGAGTGGAGTTGTTGGGAGAAAACATGACCTTTTTGACGGATGCGGGTGTTTTTAGCAAGAAAATGGTTGACTTTGGGAGTCAGCTTTTATTGAAGTGTCTAGAGGTTAACAAAGGAGAGAAGGTCCTTGATGTGGGTTGTGGTTATGGGCCATTGGGCTTGTCATTGGTCAAGGCTTATGGAGTTCAGGCAACCATGGTCGATATCAATAATCGTGCCTTAGACTTAGCGCGACAAAATGCTGAACGAAATAAAGTAGAAGCAACGATTTTCCAATCCAATATCTATGAACAAGTTGAAGGGAAGTTTGACCATGTTATTTCCAATCCGCCGATCCGAGCGGGCAAACAGGTTGTTCATGAGATTATCGAAAAGAGCAGAGATTTCTTGAATGACGGAGGAGATTTAACCATTGTCATTCAGAAAAAACAAGGAGCTCCAAGTGCTAAAAGTAAGATGGAAGACGTTTTTGGAAATTGTGAAATCGTAAAGAAAGATAAGGGATACTATATCCTTAGAAGTGTAAAAGAATGAGAGCAGTTGATTTAATCCAAAAGAAACGAGATGGTCAAGAACTGTCTTCAAGTGAAATCAAGTGGTTGGTAGAAGGCTATGTGGCTGGAACAGTCCCAGACTATCAAATGTCTGCCTTTGCTATGGCGGTTTATTTCAAAGGGATGACCACACGTGAGATTTCTGATCTGACGATGAACATGGTAAAGACGGGGCAAGAGTTTGATTTGTCAGCCATAGAGGGCATCAAAGTAGATAAACACTCGACAGGTGGTGTTGGTGATAAGGTGACCTTAATTTTAGCTCCTTTGGTAGCCAGTTTTGGTGTGCCAGTAGCCAAGATGAGTGGTCGGGGACTAGGACACACTGGTGGAACCTTGGATAAGTTAGAAGCAATCAAGGGCTACCAAGTGGAACGTAGTCAAGAGGATTTCATCAAACAGGTTCAAGATATTGGTGTATCTGTCATTGGTCAGTCTGACCAGCTGGTTAAAGCAGACAAACTTCTCTATGCCCTCCGTGATGTGACAGCAACTGTCGACACGATTCCTTTGATTGCTAGTTCTGTCATGAGTAAGAAAATTGCTGCTGGGGCAGATGCCATTTTGCTAGATGTGACTGTCGGTGAGGGTGCCTTTATGAAGACTGTTGATGAGGCGCGCAAATTAGCTCAAACCATGGTGGATCTTGGTAATGCTGTTGGTCGAAAAACAGTAGCAGTCATTACCGATATGAGCCAACCCTTGGGTCGATCTATTGGTAATCGTCTCGAAATTCTAGAAGCAATCGAAATTCTTCAAGGAAAAGGTCGAGAAGATATCAGTCACTTTATCTGTGAACTAGCTCAGATTATGCTTAGTTTAGCAGATGTTGAGAAGACGGTAGAAGAAGTACGTCAACACCTTGAAAATGGACAAGCCCTTGCCAAATTTGAAGAAATGGTGGCGGCTCAAGGTGGTGATCTAGAAGATCTCTACCGACCAGTAAATGTTGCACATGTAGTGGATATCCCGGCTCAAGAGACAGGTGTCATTTCAGCCCTTCCAGCTATGGATTTTGGCCTATATGCCATGCGATTAGGAGCTGGTCGTGCAGTCAAGTCTGATGATTTGGACTATGAAACAGGGATTGTTTTTGAAAAGAAAGTTGGTGACTCAGTTCAAAAAGGAGAAATTGTTGCAAAAGTTTATACAAATGGAAAAATTTCTTCTGAACTAGTTACAGAATTTCAAAAATATGTTAAAATAAATGATGGAGTGCAAAGTTTACGAGAAATTATAGAAATTATCTCATAAAACTAGGGAGAATCCGAATATGAAATTAAATAAATACATTGATCATACGCTTTTAAAGCAAGATGCAAGTCAAGAACAAATTGATCGTTTGCTATTTGAAGCAAGAGAGTATGATTTCGCCAGTGTCTGTGTTAACCCGACTTGGGTTGCTTATTCAAAGGCGGGGCTTGAAGGTTCAGATATAAAGGTTTGTACAGTAGTTGGTTTTCCTTTGGGAGCAACAACTTCAGCTGTAAAAGCTTTTGAGACAAAAGAAGCTGTCCAAAACGGTGCAGATGAGATTGATATGGTTATCAATGTCGGAGCCCTCAAATCAGGCAATCTGGATTTAGTTGAATCGGACATCCGTGCTGTCGTAGAAGCAAGTGGCGACAAGCTAGTGAAAGTTATTATTGAAGCTTGCTTATTGACTGACGAAGAAAAGGTTGTGGCCTGCCAACTCTCTCAAAAAGCGGGAGCAGACTTTGTTAAAACATCTACTGGTTTCTCAACTGGAGGAGCAACTCTGCCAGATGTCAAGTTAATGCGTCAAACAGTGGGACCTGATATGGGTGTTAAGGCTGCTGGTGGAGCGCGTTCTTACGCAGACGCTCTTGCCTTTGTGGAGGCAGGTGCTACTCGTATTGGAACATCCGCTGGTGTAGCAATCTTAAAAGGAGAATTGGCTGATGGCGACTACTGAGTTAATTGAACTAGCAATTGAAACCAGTAAGAATGCCTACGTGCCCTATTCTCACTTTCCAATCGGAGCTGTCTTAGTTGCCAAGGACGGTAGCATTTATACGGGTGTCAATATCGAGAATGCTAGTTATCCCTTGACTAACTGTGGGGAGCGTACAGCTATCTTTAAAGCAGTCTCTGAGGGACAACTGGAGTTTTCAGAATTGATTGTCTACGGTCAGACTGAGAAACCTATCTCACCATGTGGAGCTTGTCGCCAAGTCATGGTTGAGTTTTTTGAACAAGATCTAAAGGTGACGCTTGTCGCCAAAGATAAAACGACGGTCGAGATGACGGTCGGGGAGTTACTTCCATACTCATTTACAGACTTGAACTAGTCTGTGCTGCTCACTGAGTGGCAAGGGTCCTTGTGACCAAACAATCCATACTTGCAACATCGTTGCGTATCTTATTTAGGAGGTTCAGTAATGAACAAGAAACAATGGCTAGGCCTTGGTCTAGTTGCAGTAGCAGCATTTGGACTTGCTGCATGTGGTAATCGCTCTTCTCGTAACGCAGCTTCATCTTCTTCTGATGTGAAGACTAAAGCAGCTATCGTTACAGATACTGGTGGTGTTGATGATAAATCATTCAACCAATCAGCTTGGGAAGGTCTTCAAGCTTGGGGTAAAGAACACAACCTTGAAAAAGATAAAGGTTATACTTACTTCCAATCAACAAGTGAAGCTGACTACGCAAACAACTTGCAACAAGCAGCTGGAAACTACAACTTGATCTATGGTATTGGTTTTGCACTTAAAAATGCAGTTGCTGATGCTGCCAAAGAACATACAGATATAAACTATGTTTTGATTGACGATGTGATCAAAGATCAAAAAAATGTTGTAAGTGCTACTTTTGCTGATAACGAAGCAGCATACCTTGCAGGTGTCGCTGCAGCTAAAACTACTAAAACAAAACAAGTTGGTTTTGTAGGTGGTATGGAATCTGAAGTTATTTCTCGCTTCGCAGCTGGTTTCAAAGCTGGTGTTGAGTCAGTTGACCCATCAATCAAAGTTCAAGTAGACTACGCTGGTTCATTTGGTGATGCTGCTAAAGGTAAAACAATTGCTGCAGCTCAATACGCTGCAGGTGCAGATGTTATCTACCAAGCAGCTGGTGGTACTGGAGCAGGTGTCTTCTCTGAAGCTAAATCTTTGAATGAAAGCAAAAATGAAAGTGAAAAAGTTTGGGTTATCGGTGTAGACCGTGACCAAGTAGATGAAGGTAAATACACTTCTAAAGATGGTAAAGAAGCTAACTTCGTACTTGCTTCTACTTTGAAACAAGTTGGTACAGCTGTAAAAGACCTTGCCAACAAAGCTGAAAAAGGTGAATTCCCTGGCGGTCAAGTTATCGTTTATTCATTGAAGGATAAAGGTGTTGACTTGGCAGTGACAAACCTTTCTGAAGAAGGTAAAAAAGCTGTTGAAGATGCAAAAGCTAAAATCCTTGATGGTAGCATCAAAGTTCCTGAAAAATAATTGAAGGAAGTCATTTCTTAGGAAGCGGCCATCGGTCGCTTCTTTAAGAATTGAGGCAATTTTTGTCTCAATAGAGCTTGTTAATGAGATTAGCAGGTTTTATTGAAATAAAATAAACCTCTGAAAGGAAGAGCATATGGCACACGAAAATGTCATTGAGATGCGGGATATTACCAAGGTGTTTGGTGAATTTGTAGCAAACGACAAAATCAACTTGCAACTGCAAAAGGTGAAATCCATGCACTTTTAGGAGAAAATGGAGCGGGTAAATCCACTCTGATGAACATGCTGGCAGGACTTCTTGAGCCAACGAGTGGTGAAATTGTGGTGAATGGTCAGGTTGTAAAACTAGACTCGCCATCTAAAGCCGCTGGTCTTGGAATTGGGATGGTTCACCAACACTTTATGTTGGTTGAAGCTTTTACAGTAGCTGAAAATATCATTTTGGGAAGTGAAGTCACTAAAAATGGTGTTCTAGATATAGCTGGTGCTACTAAAGAAATCAAGGCTCTTTCTGAACGTTATGGTTTGGCAGTGGATCCTGCTGCTAAGGTGGCGGATATTTCCGTTGGTGCCCAACAACGTGTAGAAATCTTGAAAACACTCTATCGTGGTGCTGATATCCTTATCTTTGACGAACCTACAGCCGTATTGACTCCTTCAGAGATTGATGAGTTGATGGCAATCATGAAAAACCTTGTCAAAGAAGGGAAGTCCATCATTTTGATTACCCATAAACTGGATGAGATTCGTGCAGTATCGAATCGAGTGACGGTTATCCGTCGTGGGAAATCAATCCAGACGGTTGAAATCGCAGGCGCAACAAATGCGGACTTGGCAGAAATGATGGTTGGACGTTCCGTATCCTTTAAGACAGCCAAACAAGCAGCCCATCCGAAAGATGTGGTCTTGTCTATCAAAGACCTAGTTGTCAATGAAAACCGTGGCGTACCAGCTGTGAAGAACCTTTCTTTGGATGTTCGTGCTGGTGAAATTGTTGGTATTGCGGGTATTGACGGAAACGGCCAGTCAGAACTGATTCAAGCTATCACAGGTCTTCGTAAAGTTGAGTCTGGTAGCATTGATTTGAAAGGAAAGTCAGTTGTCGGTATGCATCCTCGACAAATTACTGAGATGAGTGTCGGCCACGTTCCAGAAGACCGCCATCGTGATGGTTTGATTTTGGATATGATGATTTCGGAAAACATTGCTCTTCAAACCTATTACAAAGAACCACTCAGTAAAAATGGTATCTTGAACTATGCCAATATTACTTCTCATGCTAAGAAATTGATGGAAGAATTTGACGTTCGTGCTGCTAGTGAGTTTGTTCCAGCAGCAGCTCTCTCAGGGGGAAATCAACAAAAGGCCATTATCGCCCGTGAGATTACCCGTGACCCAGATCTCCTCATTGTTAGCCAACCAACACGTGGTTTGGACGTTGGTGCCATTGAGTACATTCACAAACGCTTGATTGAAGCCCGTGATAATGGCAAGGCTGTCCTTGTTGTCAGCTTTGAATTGGATGAGATTTTGAATGTCTCTGACCGCATCGCTGTTATCCACGATGGGAAGATTCAAGGTGTTGTGACACCAGAAACAACCAATAAACAAGAACTTGGTGTCTTGATGGCTGGCGGAAGCTTGGGAAAGGAGAAGAGTGATGTCTAAAAAATTACAACAAATTTCGGTTCCCTTGATTTCTGTATTCTTAGGAATCCTGCTTGGAGCTATTGTCATGTGGATTTTCGGCTACGATGCTATTTGGGGCTATGAGGAGTTGTTCTATACAGCTTTTGGTAGCCTCCGTGGGATTGGAGAAATTTTCCGTGCCATGGGTCCTCTTGTCTTGATAGGTCTTGGTTTCGCAGTTGCCAGTCGTGCAGGTTTCTTTAACGTCGGGCTTCCTGGTCAAGCTCTTGCAGGTTGGATCCTCAGTGGTTGGTTTGCCTTGTCAAATCCTGATATGCCACGTCTCATTTTGATTCCATTAACAGTGATTATCGCTTTGATTGCAGGTGGAATTGTTGGTGCCATTCCAGGTGTCCTCAGAGCCTATCTGGGTACGTCAGAAGTTATCGTGACCATCATGATGAACTACATTGTACTGTATGTGGGAAATGCCTTTATTCATGCCTTCCCTAAAGATATCATGCAAAGTACAGACTCAACGATTCGTGTCAGTGCAAATGCAACCTACCAGACGCAATGGTTGTCTGAGTTGACTGGAAATTCACGTATGAATATCGGGATTTTCTTTGCAATAATCGCTGTAGGAGTCATCTGGTTCTTGCTCAAGAAAACAACTCTCGGTTTTGAAATTCGTGCAGTTGGTCTTAACCCAAATGCTTCTGAATACGCAGGTATCTCTGCAAAACGTACAATCATTCTTTCGATGATTATCTCAGGAGCATTGGCAGGTTTAGGTGGAGCAGTCGAAGGTCTAGGAACTTTCCAAAACGTATATGTCCAAGGATCTTCATTGGCTATCGGATTTAATGGTATGGCAGTTAGTCTACTAGCTTCAAATTCACCAATTGGAATTCTATTTGCAGCCTTTCTATTTGGTGTTCTCCAAGTTGGCGCACCTGGTATGAATGCGGCGCAAGTACCATCAGAGCTTGTTAGTATCGTAACAGCATCAATTATCTTCTTTGTCAGCGTTCACTGCCTAATCGAGCGCTTTGTCAAACCAAAAAAACAAGTAAAAGGAGGTAAGTAAGTATGTCTATTACAACAATGCTAACCCTCTTAGTATCATCCATGTTGATTTATTCAGCACCACTTGTATTTACAAGTATCGGAGGCGTTTTCTCTGAACGTGCTGGTGTTGTCAATGTCGGTCTTGAAGGAATTATGGTTATGGGTGCTTTTTCTGGAGTAGTCTTTAACCTTGAATTTGCAGAACAACTTGGAGCAGTAACTCCATGGATCTCCTTATTAGTTGGGGGACTTGTTGGAGCAATCTTCTCCATCATTCACGCAGCAGCGACTGTTCACTTCCGTGCGGACCATGTTGTCAGTGGTACGGTATTGAACTTGATGGCGCCCGCTTTAGCAGTCTTTTTGGTCAAGGTTCTTTATAACAAAGGACAAACAGATAATCTAACCCAGACTTTTGGACGTTTTGATTTCCCAGTCTTGGCCAATATCCCAGTGATTGGTGATATCTTCTTCAGGTCAACAAGTCTTCTAGGCTATTTAGCCATTGCCTTCTCATTCCTTGCTTGGTTTATCCTCTTCAAAACCCGCTTTGGTCTTCGCCTTCGCTCTGTTGGTGAACACCCTCAAGCAGCGGACACCTTGGGAATCAACGTCTACAAGATGCGATATCTTGGAGTTATCATTTCAGGATTCCTTGGTGGAATTGGGGGAGCGATTTATGCTCAATCAATTTCTGTTAACTTCTCAGTAACAACCATTGTAGGGCCAGGATTTATTGCTCTTGCTGCGATGATCTTTGGTAAATGGAATCCAATCGGTGCTATGCTTTCAAGTCTCTTCTTTGGACTCTCTCAAAGTTTGGCCGTTATCGGATCTCAACTTCCTTTCTTGCAAGGAGTTCCTACGGTATACCTTCAAATCGCGCCTTATGTCTTGACAATTCTTGTCTTGGCGGCCTTCTTCGGAAAAGCAGTTGCTCCTAAGGCAGATGGTATCAACTACATTAAGTCTAAATAAGCATACAAAAACGCCAGTTTCAAACTGGCGTTTTATTTTTTAGGATTTTGATGTGTTAAATTTAGCCCCCAAGGAACGAGGTTTTCAGTTTTGTTTTTAATGCGTGTAATATTATCCTTGTGACGAATGATAATTAAGCTAGCAAGAGCTAAGATAATTACGATAAAAAGAAGGTCATAGCTACTTAAGATAAACCCAAATAGTGGGAAAATCAGAACCCCAATTACAGCAGCAATAGAAGCAGTAACGCTGGACAGGGAAATCATACTACCTAGATAGAGGGTTCCAAAGAATACGACAGCCAGGTAGAGACAGAAGACAGGCGCAAATCCGAAAATAACTCCAGCGCTAGTTGCGACAGCCTTGCCCCCTTTAAATCCTGCAAAGATAGGAAAGGTATGTCCAATCACAGCCAAAAGTCCAAAGACAAGAGGTGACACACCTTGTTGGTGGAATAGAATAGGAAGGAGAGTGGCCAAGGTCCCTTTAAAGAAGTCAATCACAAAGGTTGCCATACCCGCTTTCTTACCTAAAATACGGAAAGTATTGGTCGTTCCAGTATTTCCAGAACCGTGTTCACGCAGATTTGTTTGAAAGAAAACTTGTCCAATCCAGAGACCAGACGGGATCGAACCTAGCAAATAAGCTAGAATTAATAATACAAATGTCATCATAGACCTATTATATCATGAAATGGTATAGAAAGTCAGAGAATATCTTGTGAAATTGTGACAGCTGAATGGGAAAAATTTTGCAAAATCCCTAGAAAACCTGTAAAATAGTAAAGATGAACAAATAGGAGGTTCCTTGTGTCAAAAAAGGAAATCAATATTAATAACTACAATGATGACGCCATTCAGGTGCTAGAAGGGTTGGATGCAGTCCGTAAACGTCCGGGGATGTATATCGGATCGACTGACGGTGCTGGTCTCCATCACCTAGTCTGGGAAATTGTGGACAATGCAGTCGATGAAGCCTTGTCTGGATTTGGTGATCGCATTGATGTGACCATCAATAAAGACGGAAGTTTAACCGTTCAAGACCATGGTCGAGGAATGCCGACTGGGATGCACGCCATGGGAATTCCAACCGTTGAGGTTATCTTTACCATTCTCCACGCCGGAGGGAAATTCGGTCAAGGGGGTTATAAAACATCTGGTGGTCTCCACGGAGTGGGATCTTCAGTCGTTAATGCCCTATCAAGTTGGCTGGAAGTTGAAATCACCCGTGATGGTACAGTCTACAAGCAACGATTTGAAAATGGTGGCAAACCAGTAACAACTCTTCAAAAGGTTGGGTCAGCAGCTAAGTCTAAGACAGGTACCAAGGTTACCTTCATGCCTGATGCAACTATCTTTTCCACGACAGACTTCAAGTACAATACCATCTCAGAACGCCTCAATGAGTCAGCCTTTCTCTTGAAAAATGTGACCTTGTCTCTAACTGACAAACGAACAGAAGAAGCGATCGAGTTTCACTATGAAAATGGGGTGCAGGATTTTGTTTCTTATCTCAATGAAGACAAGGAAACCTTGACGC
Organism: Streptococcus sp. 151470009-6; assembly: GCF_053628175.1. NCBI lineage: Bacteria > Bacillati > Bacillota > Bacilli > Lactobacillales > Streptococcaceae > Streptococcus > Streptococcus sp. 151470009-6. Next base: position 634,455 of record NZ_JBSEZF010000001.1, on the reverse strand, counting down.
CAGTCCTATACTTTGAAGGTGAAGACAATGGTTTCCAAGTGGAAGTAGCTCTCCAGTACAATGATGGATTTTCAGATAACATTCTATCCTTTGTCAATAACGTTCGCACCAAGGATGGTGGAACGCACGAGACAGGACTCAAGTCTGCCATCACTAAGGTCATGAATGACTACGCTCGTAAGACAGGTCTTCTCAAGGAAAAAGATAAAAACCTAGAAGGTTCAGACTATCGTGAGGGACTTGCAGCCGTTCTTTCTATTCTGGTTCCTGAAGAACACCTCCAGTTTGAAGGACAGACCAAGGACAAACTTGGAAGTCCACTGGCTCGTCCGGTTGTGGATAGCATTGTCGCAGAAAAATTAACTTTCTTCCTCATGGAAAATGGAGAACTAGCTTCCAATCTCATCCGCAAAGCTATCAAGGCTCGTGATGCTCGTGAAGCAGCACGTAAGGCGCGTGATGAGAGTCGAAATGGTAAGAAAAATAAAAAAGATAAGGGCTTATTGTCTGGTAAATTAACACCAGCTCAGTCTAAAAACCCTGCCAAGAATGAACTCTATCTGGTCGAGGGGGACTCTGCCGGTGGTTCTGCCAAACAAGGTCGTGACCGTAAGTTCCAGGCTATCTTGCCCCTTCGTGGTAAGGTCATCAATACAGCCAAGGCTAAGATGGCGGATATTCTCAAAAATGAAGAAATCAATACCATGATTTATACCATCGGAGCGGGTGTCGGAGCAGACTTCTCTATTGAAGATGCCAACTATGATAAGATCATTATCATGACCGATGCGGATACAGATGGTGCCCATATTCAGACCTTGCTCTTAACCTTTTTCTACCGTTACATGCGTCCCCTAGTTGAGGCAGGACATGTCTATATAGCCCTTCCGCCTCTTTACAAGATGTCCAAAGGCAAAGGCAAGAAAGAAGAAGTGGCCTACGCTTGGACGGACGGAGAGCTAGAAGAACTCCGCAAGCAGTTCGGCAAAGGCGCAACACTCCAACGATATAAAGGTCTTGGTGAGATGAACGCGGACCAACTCTGGGAAACAACCATGAATCCAGAAACCCGCACCCTCATCCGCGTCACAATCGAAGATCTAGCACGCGCAGAACGTCGCGTCAATGTCCTCATGGGAGACAAGGTCGAACCACGTCGTAAGTGGATTGAGGATAATGTTAAGTTTACGCTGGAAGAAGCGGCAGTGTTTTAAAAAATATAAAATTAATATAGAAAATCTAATGTAGAAATAAAAATGTCTAACAATATTAACGAAGAACAAGTAAAAGAAGCTCTTGAAAGTGGTTATGGAAAATCTGGGGCTTTATTAAATAATAAAGATGAATTAGATGATTTTTTATATCGATTGGAGCAAAAAATAAAAGAAATGCCATTAGTCGGAGAAGAATTTGCTGTTATCCCAATTATGATTTCTTTGATTAAACATTATGTGGAAGGGAAGTACACTACTGTTCCTTATGGGACAATTTTGGCAATTATGAGTGCACTTATTTATGTTTTATCACCAGTAGATATTATTCCTGATTTTATTCCGTTTGTAGGACATTTAGATGATGTGGCAGTAATTGGACTTTGTTTATCAATGGTAAAAACAGATGTCGAAGCCTATGATGAATGGCGTCGCTCTCAAGAATTAATTTAAGACAATAAATTAGATTATTACCAGTCAATTCCGTATAAACAGGAATTATCAAAACATTTTAAATCATCACTTATAGACAATACTTAATTTTATTATCTGATACCTTATTTCATTTTTATAATAAACAAAGAAGTGATAAACATGAGAACTGAACCCGAAATGCTTGGACTGATTTTAGGAACAGTTAAAACTTTAAAAGTTGACGCTGGTAAGAACTCAAGTATCTCCTCCTCAATAATCTGACGGATGACCTCACTCAGGCCAGTTTCTTTAAGGGTGTGGATGCTTCATGTTATTACGAAGGGTATAACCTTTACCAGACAGGGGAGTTTTGAAGTTCAAGTAAAGGTGACGATCATCTTTTGTATGTGAATAATCGCTATAACTATTGGAGGTGAGGTATTGATTACGTTATTAATGTTGCCTTTTTCCTCGTTCTCTTGGCTATTTTGGGAATTATATATGACTTAATGACCAATAAAGGTAGAAAAGAGTGTGCTCGCACAGTATCCTTGTTTATATTGAACATCCTCACTATTGGTATCTGTCTATTAGATCTACCAATGGAAAGTAAACCATACTCAGGAATAGGGTTTATCTTATTTTATGCACTTGCCTTCACACCTTTGATGATTGTTTTCTCATCATATACCCTCTATCGGATTGGAAAACATTATAGGTATTTTAAGAGTAAGTTTGCTATAATACTCCTATTCAATGCTATTTTACTTTTCCTTCTTTCATTAGTAAATACTTTTGTATTATGGAGAAGCTTTCAAATATATCATAGAAACGATATGAATTTGTTTTATTTTGTTTTAATCGTTTCGGGGATTTGTTCAACTATCCAATTGATAGTAGGCGAACTTGAGATGAAAAGAATACGAGGCATCCAAAAACAAGAGGAGCAAGACGGCAATGAAAAATAATTCTATAAAAGATATGTGCAGACAACATAGAAGTGAAGCGCAAATGCTGAGATTAATTTTACAGGTAGCCGAAAATATACAAGTCGAGGCTGTCGCTATGTCTGGTTCACGGACAAATCCAAAAGCACCAAAAGATGAATTTCAGGATTACGACGTGGTTTATGTTGTGGATGACTTAGATACTCTAACAAGCAATCTTGCTTGGTTGGACCAGTTTGACGCTCGTATCATTGAGCAGCATAATATCCTAGGCAACCGTCGTCTCTATCTCATGCTCTTTGAGGATGGCAATCGGATTGATTTGACTCTATGTCCTAAAGTGCATATCAAGGAGTGGGTAGAAAGCGAAGCGGATTTCACGGTGCTAGAGGATCCTAAGGGCTTGTTTGTGCCTTATTCTCCAAGTCCTCAACGTTACTGGACAAGTCCAGCTAGTCAGATAGATTTTGAAAAAGCCTGCAATGAATTTTGGTGGGTATCAGCCTATGTGGTTAAGGGTATTCATCGCAAGCAAGTCATCTATGCGACTGACCATCTATATGGTATCTGTCAGCAAGAGTTACTAAAAGTCTTAGCTTGGCAGGTAGCAAGTGATAATGGAACAGTCGATATCGGCAAGAACTACAAGTATCTTTTCCAGTATTTACCTACAGAGAAAGAGAAGGAATTCTCTGCTCTCCTTGATTTTTCAAGTGTAGAGAAAATCACTCAATCCCTATTCTCCACAATGAATCTCTTCCATAGAGAAGCTCAAATTCTTGCTCAAAAGATGAGATTTTATTACGATAAGGATGTGGCGGAGAAGATGATGAGATATGCTGAGGAGAAACTTCCTAATCGCTAAATAATTAAGCAATGTTTTTTAAACTACAGAAAGGGTCGTTTGGTTATTTATCGTAACTGAACACGGTACTAATTTCCGTAAAATATCCTTTATTCTACAAAACCTACTCTATATTCTTTGAAAGGAGTTGAACACGCCCTAAATACTGTGTGAAAAAGATAAATTCTCTTGTAGGCATCGCTCACTGTAAGAATTTCCTATTTTCACTTTGCATTTTACGGGCTTTGTATCCTATATGAGTAATATCCAAAATATGTCCTTGGAGGACATCATGGGAGAGCGCTTTGGTCGCTACTCCAAATACATTATTCAAGACCGGGCTTTGCCAGACATTCGTGATGGATTGAAGCCTGTGCAACGTCGTATTCTTTATTCGATGAATAAGGATGGCAATACTTTTGACAAGAGCTACCGTAAGTCAGCCAAGTCTGTCGGTAACATCATGGGGAATTTCCACCCACACGGTGATTCTTCTATCTATGATGCCATGGTTCGTATGTCTCAGGATTGGAAAAATCGTGAGATTCTAGTTGAAATGCATGGTAATAACGGTTCTATGGACGGAGATCCGCCGGCGGCAATGCGTTATACTGAGGCGCGTTTGTCTGAGATTGCTGGTTATCTTCTTCAGGACATCGAGAAAAAGACCGTTCCTTTTGCGTGGAACTTTGACGATACCGAGAAAGAACCAACTGTCTTACCAGCAGCCTTTCCAAACCTCTTAGTCAATGGTTCGACTGGGATTTCAGCTGGTTATGCCACAGATATTCCACCACATAATTTGGCCGAAGTTATCGATGCGACAGTCTACATGATTGATCATCCAACTGCCAAGGTGGACAAGCTCATGGAATTCTTGCCTGGACCAGATTTCCCGACTGGAGGGATTATCCAAGGCCGTGACGAAATCAAGAAAGCCTATGAAACTGGGAAAGGGCGCGTGGTCGTTCGATCTAAGACGGAGATTGAAAAGCTAAAAGGTGGTAAGGAACAAATCGTTATCACTGAAATTCCTTATGAAATCAATAAGGCTAATCTGGTCAAGAAAATCGATGATGTTCGTGTCAATAACAAGGTGGCTGGTATTGCTGAGGTTCGTGATGAGTCTGACCGTGACGGTCTTCGTATTGCTATTGAACTCAAGAAAGATGCTAATACCGAGCTCGTTCTCAACTATCTATTCAAGTATACTGACCTACAAATCAACTACAACTTCAACATGGTAGCGATTGACAATTTCACACCTCGTCAGGTCGGGATTGTTCCAATCCTGTCTAGCTATATCGCCCACCGTCGTGAAGTGATTCTGGCGCGTTCCCGCTTTGACAAGGAAAAGGCTGAGAAACGTCTGCATATCGTTGAAGGTTTGATTCGCGTGATTTCGATTTTGGACGAAGTCATTGCCCTTATCCGTGCTTCTGAGAACAAGGCTGACGCTAAGGAAAACCTCAAGGTCAGCTATGAGTTTACAGAAGAGCAGGCTGAGGCCATCGTGACCTTACAACTTTACCGTTTGACCAATACAGACGTGGTTGTCTTGCAGGAAGAAGAAGCAGAACTTCGTGAGAAGATTGCCATGCTTGCGGCTATCATTGGTGATGAACGGACCATGTACAATCTCATGAAGAAAGAACTCCGTGAAGTCAAGAAGAAATTTGCGACTCCACGTTTAAGTTCTCTAGAAGACACTGCGAAAGTAATCGAGATTGATACAGCTAGTCTTATCGCCGAGGAAGATACCTATGTCAGCGTGACCAAGGCAGGTTACATCAAGCGTACCAGTCCTCGTTCCTTTGCGGCATCCACTCTAGAAGAAATTGGCAAACGTGATGACGATCGTTTAATCTTTGTTCAATCTGCCAAGACAACCCAGCACCTCTTGATGTTCACGACTCTTGGGAATGTCATCTATCGACCAATCCATGAATTGGCAGATATTCGTTGGAAGGATATCGGAGAGCATCTGAGCCAGACTATTACAAATTTCGAAACTAACGAAGAAATCCTTTATGTTGAAGTAGTGGACCAGTTTGATGATGCCACAACCTACTTTGCTGCAACTCGTCTTGGTCAAATTAAACGCGTAGAACGCAAAGAATTTTCTCCATGGCGGACCTATAGGTCTAAGTCTGTCAAGTATGCTAAGCTCAAAGACGAGACAGACCAGATTGTAGCAGTAGCTCCGATTAAACTAGATGATGTTCTCTTGATTAGCCAAAACGGTTATGCCCTTCGTTTCAATATCGAAGAGGTTCCGGTTGTCGGTGCCAAGGCTGCAGGTGTCAAGGCTATGAACCTGAAAGAAGATGATGTCCTCCAATCCGCCTTTATCTGTAACACTTCATCCTTCTACCTCTTGACCCAACGTGGTAGCTTGAAACGTGTCTCTTGTGAGGAAATTCCGGCGACCAGCCGTGCCAAACGAGGCCTACAAGTCTTGCGTGAGTTGAAAAACAAACCGCACCGTGTCTTCTTGGCAGGAGTAGTTGCAGAACAAGGCTTGATTGGTGATCTCTTTAGTACAGAAGTGGAAGAGAACGACCAAACACTGCTTGTCCAATCTAACAAGGGGACAATCTATGAGAGTCGATTGCAAGATTTGAACTTGTCAGAACGCACTAGCAACGGAAGCTTCATCTCAGACACCATTTCAGATGAAGAAGTTTTTGATGCTTACCTGAAAGAAGTCTTGAAAGAGGAAAAAGCAAATCTGTAAAGAATCAGTCCAAGTGACTGATTTCTTTTTATCGAGAAAATTTTCAGAAAATTACAAATACTACTTGAAATTTTACTAGAAAAGTGTAGAATAGAACACATAGCTTGAATAGTATAAAGGAGAAACACATGACAGTTGCAATTGATTGGGAAAATCTTGGCTTTGCTTATATGAAATTACCTTACCGTTATATCGCTCATTACCAAAATGGACAATGGGATCAAGGGGGATTAACTGAGGACTCGACTCTTCATATTTCTGAATCTTCTCCAAGTCTCCACTATGGTCAGCAAGCATTCGAGGGTTTGAAAGCCTATCGTACCAAGGATGGCAGTATTCAACTTTTCCGTCCTGATGAAAATGCAAAGCGTTTGCAACGCACCTGCGACCGTCTTTTGATGCCTCAAGTCCCAACTGAGATGTTTGTAGAAGCTTGTAAAGCGGTTGTTCGTGCCAATGAAGATTATGTACCACCATACGGAACGGGTGGAACCCTCTATCTCCGTCCGCTTTTGATTGGTGTTGGAGACATCATCGGAGTAAAACCTGCAGAGGAGTACATTTTCACTATCTTTGCCATGCCAGTTGGCAACTACTTTAAAGGTGGTTTGGTTCCAACGAATTTCTTGATTCAAGATGAATTTGACCGAGCAGCACCACATGGTACAGGAGCTGCCAAGGTAGGCGGTAACTACGCTGCCAGTCTTCTACCAGGTAAAATGGCAAAATCACGTAATTTTTCAGATGTTATCTACCTAGATCCAGCTACCCACACCAAGATTGAGGAAGTCGGATCAGCCAACTTCTTTGGAATTACAGCGAACAACGAATTTGTTACGCCATTAAGCCCATCTATCTTACCATCTATTACCAAGTACTCATTGCTTTACTTGGCTGAACACCGCTTGGGCTTGACACCGATCGAAGGTGATGTTCCGATTGACAATTTGGATCGTTTTGTAGAGGCAGGTGCTTGTGGAACAGCAGCAGTTATCTCTCCAATTGGGGGCATCCAACATGGCGATGATTTCCATGTTTTCTATAGTGAAACAGAAGTAGGTCCTGTTACACGTAAACTCTACGATGAATTGACTGGTATCCAATTCGGTGATGTGGAAGCACCAGAGGGATGGATTGTCAAAGTGGACTAAATGACACAAAGTAAAGAAGAACTCCATAGCAGTTGTAATGGCTGAAATGGAGTTTTTTCTTGCTAGTTTGAGTATTTTCTTGTACAATAGAAAAAGTGAAAAGAGGTACAGTATGAGTAAAAAAGATAAGAAAATTGAAATTCAATTAACAGATGCTAAAGTGACTGTTGGAAAAGACAGCTATGAAGGATACGTTTTGACGATCGGGAAAAAGGTTATTGGGGAAATTGCCGAATTAGATAGCCAATTTGCCATCATAAAGAATGGAAATGTCGATAGTTTTTATAAAAAACTTGAAAAAGCTGTGGAAATTTTGATTGAAAACTATAATTTGACAAAATAATACTTGTTTTATTGAAAATTTCATGATATAATAGTTCTCGTTAAACATTGGAGAGATAGCGAAGAGGCTAAACGCGGCGGACTGTAAATCCGCTCCTTCGGGTTCGGGGGTTCGAATCCCTCTCTCTCCATTTATCAATGGGGTATAGCCAAGCGGTAAGGCAAGGGACTTTGACTCCCTCATGCGTTGGTTCGAATCCAGCTACCCCAGTTCTTAGGTAATAAATTCAAGATAAAAAGAAAATATCTTAGGGTATTTTATTTTTATAACTGAAAGACGTGAACGATATGAACATGTCTTTGCGGGTGCTTAGGAAAAAAATTATAAGTATGTCAAGTTTAGAAAAAACTTGATTGTTGGAGGATTTTTTAGATGAACGAATTTGAAGATTTGCTAAATAGCGTTAGCCAAGTTGAGCCTGGTGATGTTGTTAGTGCTGAAGTATTGACAGTTGATGCGACTCAAGCTAACGTTGCAATCTCTGGGACTGGTGTTGAAGGTGTCTTGACTCTTCGCGAATTGACAAACGATCGCGATGCAGATATCAATGACTTTGTTAAAGTAGGAGAAGTATTGGATGTTCTTGTACTTCGTCAAGTAGTTGGTAAAGATACTGATACAGTTACATACCTTGTATCTAAAAAACGCCTTGAAGCTCGCAAAGCATGGGACAAACTTGTAGGACGCGAAGAAGAAGTTGTTACTGTTAAAGGAACTCGTGCCGTTAAAGGTGGACTTTCAGTAGAATTTGAAGGCGTACGTGGATTTATCCCAGCTTCAATGTTGGACACTCGTTTCGTACGTAACACTGAGCGTTTCGTAGGTCAAGAATTTGATGCTAAAATCAAAGAAGTTGACGCTAAAGAGAACCGCTTCATCCTTTCACGTCGTGAAGTTGTTGAAGCAGCTACTGCAGCAGCTCGTGCTGAAGTATTCGGTAAATTGGCTGTTGGTGATGTCGTAACTGGTAAAGTTGCTCGTATCACAAGCTTCGGTGCTTTCATCGACCTTGGTGGTGTTGACGGATTGGTTCACTTGACTGAGTTGTCACACGAACGTAACGTTTCACCTAAATCAGTAGTAACTGTTGGTGAAGAAATCGAAGTGAAAATCCTTGATCTTAACGAAGAAGAAGGACGTGTATCACTTTCACTTAAAGCAACAACACCTGGACCATGGGATGGCGTTGAGCAAAAATTGGCTAAAGGTGATGTAGTAGAAGGAACAGTTAAACGTTTGACTGACTTCGGTGCATTTGTTGAAGTATTGCCAGGTATCGATGGACTTGTTCACGTATCACAAATTTCACACAAACGTATCGAAAATCCAAAAGAAGCTCTTACTGTTGGTCAAGAAGTTACTGTTAAAGTCCTTGATGTTAACGCTGACGCAGAACGTGTATCACTTTCTATCAAAGCTCTTGAAGAACGTCCAGCTCAAGAAGAAGGACAAAAAGAAGAGAAACGCGCTGCTCGTCCACGTCGTCCAAAACGTCAAGAAAAACGTGATTTCGAACTTCCAGAAACACAAACAGGATTCTCAATGGCTGACTTGTTCGGTGATATCGAACTTTAATCAAATTGATAATCGCAAAATCCTTTGTTTAAAACAAGGGATTTTTCTTTTGTCTCTTTCCCATTTTTGATATAATAGTTCTATGTTAGATTCAGAAAAACAATCACAATATCAATTGTTAAATGAGGAACTCTCTTATTTACTAGAAGGTGAGACCAATGTTCTTGCCAATCTTTCAAATGCTAGTGCCCTCCTAAAATCTCGCTTTCCCAATACTGTATTTGCAGGTTTTTATCTGTTTGATGGAAGTGAGTTGGTTTTAGGTCCTTTTCAGGGTGGTGTTTCTTGTATTCGCATACCGCTTGGAAAAGGCGTGTGTGGAGAAGCCGCTGAGTTTCAGGAGACTGTTTTAGTTGGCGATGTGAGCACCTATCCAAACTACATTTCTTGTGATAGTATGGCAAAGAGTGAAATCGTAGTTCCCATGCTTAAGAATGGTCGATTGCTGGGTGTATTAGATCTAGACTCTTCTCTGATTGATGATTACAATGCCATTGACCGTGATTACTTGGAACAATTTGTCGCTATTTTGCTTGAGAAGACAGAATGGGACTTTACAATGTTTGAGGAGAAAGCCTAATGTATCAAGCACTTTATCGAAAATATAGAAGCCAGACTTTTTCACAACTGGTAGGCCAAGAGGTTGTGGCAAAAACTCTAAGACAAGCGGTTGAGCAGGAAAAAATTAGTCACGCTTATCTTTTCTCAGGCCCTCGTGGAACTGGGAAAACCAGTGTAGCCAAGATTTTTGCCAAGGCTATGAACTGTCCGAACCAAGTGGACGGAGAACCGTGTAATAACTGCTATATCTGCCAAGCAGTGACAGAAGGTAGCCTAGAAGATGTTATCGAAATGGATGCAGCTTCGAATAACGGAGTCGATGAAATCCGTGAAATTCGTGATAAATCGACCTATGCACCTAGCTTAGCACGTTACAAGGTCTATATTATTGACGAGGTCCATATGCTGTCTACGGGAGCCTTCAATGCGCTTTTGAAGACGCTTGAAGAGCCGACTCAGAATGTCGTCTTTATTTTGGCAACCACTGAATTGCATAAGATTCCAGCAACCATTTTATCCCGTGTTCAACGTTTTGAGTTTAAATCGATTCGAACTCAAGATATCAAGGACCATATCCAAACTATTTTGTCAAAAGAGAATATCAGTTCTGAACCAGAGGCTGTGGAAATCATTGCCAGACGAGCTGAAGGTGGAATGCGGGATGCCTTGTCTATTCTGGATCAAGCCTTGAGTTTGACGCAAGGGAATGCTTTAACGACAGCTATTTCTGAGGAGATTACAGGCACTATTAGTCTTTCGGCTCTAGATGACTATGTGGCCGCTTTGTCCCAGCAGGATGTCTTCAAAGCGCTTGATTCTTTGAATCTTTTGTTTGAAAATGGCAAGAGCATGACTCGTTTTGTGACGGATCTCTTGCAGTATTTGCGAGATCTACTGGTTGTTCAGACAGGTGGTGAAAATACTCATCATAGTCCAGTTTTTATGGACAATCTAGCTCTTTCTCAGAAAAGTCTCTTTGAAATGATCCGTCTAGCGACAGTGAGTTTAGCAGATATGAAGGCTAGCTTGCAACCTAAGATTTACGCTGAGATGATGACCATTCGTTTAGCAGAAATTAAGCCTGAATCTGCGGTTTCGGGAGCTGTTGAAAGTGAAATTTCTGCACTGAGACAGGAAGTCGCTCGTCTCAAACAAGAGCTTGCTAATGTAGGAACAGCTCCTAAACAAGTTGCCCCAGTCCCTAGTCGTCCAGCCACTTCCAAGACAGTTTATCGAGTGGATCGCAACAAAGTTCAGTCTATTCTGCAAGAAGCTGTTGAAAATCCTGATTTGGCACGACAAAACTTGATTCGCCTCCAGAATGCGTGGGGAGAAGTGATTGAAAGTTTAGCTGGACCAGATAAGGCTCTTCTCGTAGGTTCTCAACCAGTTGCGGCCAATGAACACCATGCTATTTTAGCCTTTGAGTCTAATTTCAATGCTGGACAAACCATGAAACGGGATAACCTCAATACCATGTTTGGCAATATTCTTAGCCAAGCTGCTGGATTTTCACCTGAGATTCTGGCTATTTCCCTAGAGGAATGGAAAGAGGTTCGAGCAGCATTTTCAGCTAAAAACAAGTCTCCTCAAGCTGACCAAGAGGTGGAAGAAGAGAGTCTGATTCCAGAAGGATTTGAATTTCTAGCTGATAAAGTCATGGTTGAAGAAGACTAAAAGTGGATTTCATGATACAATAATCTTATGAATAGACAACAATTTATCATAATAGCGTTATTCACGGCAGCTGAGACTTATTTTTTCAATGAATCCTTGATGACTGGTCGCTACGTTATGGCAGCTTTTTGGGCCATTCTACTCTTTCGAAACTTTAGGTTAAGTTACCTGATGGGAAAAATTGTAGACGCTATTGATCAGCACCTAAACCGCAAGGATTAGCCCCAGCTTCTAGACAAAATCAAAGCCTTTTAGGCTTTTTTTTGTTATACTAGTAGAGTATATTTATTGACCTTTTGTCCTATTTTTTAGGGATTGTAAGCAATTTCCTAAAGTATTGAGCAAAATGTTTGAAAAAGAAAGGAACTATCATGTCAGTATTAGAGATCAAAGATCTTCACGTTGAGATTGAAGGAAAAGAAATTTTGAAAGGAGTCAATCTGACTCTGAAAACAGGAGAAATTGCAGCCATTATGGGACCAAATGGTACTGGTAAATCGACTCTTTCTGCTGCTATCATGGGGAACCCCAACTATGAAGTCACAAAAGGTGAGGTCTTGTTTGATGGTGTAAATATCCTTGAGTTGGAAGTGGATGAGCGTGCGCGTATGGGACTTTTCCTGGCTATGCAATACCCATCTGAAATCCCTGGAATTACCAACGCTGAATTTCTTCGTGCAGCTATGAATGCTGGAAAAGAAGATGATGAAAAGATTTCAGTTCGTGAGTTTATCACTAAACTAGACGAAAAAATGGAATTGCTCAACATGAAAGAAGAAATGGCAGAGCGTTATCTTAACGAAGGATTTTCTGGTGGTGAGAAAAAACGTAATGAGATTCTTCAACTCTTGATGTTGGAACCAACTTTTGCCCTTTTGGATGAGATTGACTCAGGTCTTGATATTGATGCCCTTAAAGTCGTATCAAAAGGTGTCAATGCCATGCGTGGTGAGGGCTTTGGTGCGATGATCATTACTCACTACCAACGTCTTTTGAACTACATCACACCAGACGTGGTACACGTGATGATGGAAGGTCGTGTTGTCCTTTCTGGTGGTCCAGAATTGGCAGCCCGATTGGAACGTGAAGGATACGCAAAATTAGCTGAAGAACTTGGCTACGACTACAAGGAAGAATTGTAATTCCCTCGTATCTTTTAGGAGAAGTAAATGACTAAAGAAACTATTAAACTTTTTTCAGAAATGCACGCTGAACCAAGCTGGTTGTCAGACCTCCGTAAAAAAGCTTTTGATAAGATTGAGAGTTTGGAATTACCAGTTATCGAGCGTGTGAAATTCCACCGTTGGAATCTGGGAGATGGAACCATTACAGAAAGCGAACCATCAGCAAATGTTCCTGACTTCACAGCTCTAGACAATCATTTGAAGTTGGTTCAAGTAGGAACTCAAACAGTTTTTGAACAAATTCCAGTTGAGTTGGCAGAACAAGGTGTTGTTTTTACAGACTTTCACTCAGCTTTAGAAGAAATTCCAGAACTTATTGAGGAATTCTTCATGTCATCTGTTAAATATGACGATGATAAATTAGCAGCCTACCACACAGCTTACTTTAATAGTGGTGCTGTTCTCTACATTCCTGATAATGTGGAGATTGCAGAGCCAATCGAAGGGATTTTCTACCAAGACAGTGATAGCGATGTGCCCTTTAACAAGCATATCCTTATCATTGCTGGTAAAAATAGCAAGATTAGTTATCTTGAACGTTTAGAGTCACGTGGCGGAAGTAGTGCCAAGGCAACAGCCAATATCACTGTAGAAGTCATCGCTCGTTCTGGTGCGCAAGTCAAGTTTGCTGCGATTGACCGTCTAGGTGAAAATGTCACGGCCTACATTAGCCGTCGTGGTAAGTTGGGCAACGATGCAAGCATTGACTGGGCGATTGGTGTCATGAACGAAGGAAACGTCGTTGCGGACTTTGATAGCGACTTGATTGGAAATGGTAGCCATGCTGACCTTAAAGTCGTAGCTCTTTCAAGCGGCCGCCAGGTTCAAGGGATTGATACTCGAGTGACTAACTACGGCTGCAACTCAATCGGAAATATCCTTCAACATGGGGTTATTCTTGAAAAAGCAACCTTGACCTTCAACGGTATCGGTCATATCATCAAAGGCGCTAAGGGAGCAGATGCCCAACAAGAGAGTCGTGTTCTCATGCTTTCAGACCAAGCACGTTCAGATGCCAACCCAATTCTTTTGATTGATGAAAATGATGTTACTGCAGGCCACGCGGCTTCTATCGGTCAGGTGGATCCTGAAGACATGTACTACCTCATGAGCCGTGGCTTGGACAAAGCAACAGCAGAACGCTTGGTTGTTCGCGGTTTCCTTGGCTCCGTAATTGTTGAGATTCCAGTCAAGGAAGTTCGTGATGAAATGATAGCAACCATCGAAGAAAAATTGTCAAAACGCTAAGGGGAAGCCTATGTTAGATGTAGAAGCGATTCGCAAGGATTTTCCAATTTTAGACCAGATTGTCAACGATGAACCACTGATCTATCTGGACAATGCTGCGACGACACAAAAGCCACTAGCAGTTCTTGAAACAATCAACCGCTACTATGAGGAGGACAATGCCAATGTTCACCGTGGTGTTCATACCTTGGCAGAACGGGCAACAGCTTCTTATGAGGCAGCTCGTGAAACCATTCGTAAATTTATCAATGCAGGGTCTACAAAGGAAGTTCTCTTTACCAGAGGAACGACGACCAGTCTTAATTGGGTAGCGCGTTATGCTGAGGAAGTCTTGACTGAGGGAGACCAGGTCTTGATTTCTGTCATGGAACACCATTCCAATATCATTCCTTGGCAGGAGGCCTGTCGCAAGACTGGAGCAGAGCTTGTCTATGTTTATATCAAGGATGGAGCTCTGGATATGGAGGATTTGCGAGCCAAATTGACTGACAAGGTCAAGTTTGTTTCCCTAGCTCACGCCTCCAATGTTCTTGGTGTGGTCAATCCTATCAAAGAAATCACACAAATGGCTCACCAAGTTGGAGCTATCATGGTGGTGGATGGTGCTCAATCTACGCCTCATATGAAGATTGATGTTCAGGACTTGGATGTGGACTTCTTTGCCTTTTCAGGTCATAAGATGACTGGTCCAACTGGTATTGGTGTCCTTTACGGTAAAGAAAAGTATCTGGAGCAAATGTCACCAGTTGAATTTGGCGGTGAGATGATTGATTTCGTTTATGAACAATCTGCTAGTTGGAAGGAATTACCTTGGAAATTCGAGGCAGGAACTCCCAATATGGCAGGTGCAATTGGGCTTGCTGCTGCAGTGGATTATCTAGAAACGATTGGTATGGATGCGATTGAATCTCATGAACAGGAATTGATAGCCTACGTCTATCCAAAACTTCAGGCAATTGAAGGACTGACTATTTATGGTTCACACGATTTGGCTCAACGTTCGGGTGTTATTGCCTTTAACCTAGGTGACCTTCATCCTCACGACCTTGCGACAGCTCTGGATTATGAAGGGGTAGCAGTTCGTGCGGGTCACCATTGTGCCCAACCATTGCTCCAGTATTTGGAAGTCCCTGCAACAGCTCGTGCAAGTTTTTATATATACAATACCAAGGCTGATTGCGACAAGCTGGTCGATGCCTTACAAAAGACAAAGGAGTTTTTCAATGGCACTTTCTAAACTAGATAGTCTTTATATGGCAGTGGTAGCGGACCATTCGAAAAATCCCCATCACCAAGGGAAGCTAGAAGATGCTGAACAAATCAGTCTCAACAACCCGACCTGTGGTGATGTCATCAATCTATCTGTCAAGTTTGATGCTGATAATCGTTTGGAAGATATCGCTTTTCTAAACTCTGGTTGTACCATCTCAACTGCCTCTGCTAGTATGATGACGGATGCAGTTTTAGGTAAGACAAAGCAAGAAATCTTAGAGCTTGCAACCATCTTTTCTGAAATGGTTCAAGGTCAAAAGGATGAGCGTCAAGATCAACTTGGAGATGCAGCTTTCTTATCTGGAGTTGCCAAGTTTCCTCAACGAATCAAATGCGCAACCCTAGCTTGGAATGCCCTTAAGAAAACAATTGAAAATCAAGATAACAAATAAGACAAGTTTCTTTTGTCTTATAAATCAATAGAAATGAAGAATGAAAGAAAGGATATTATGGCTGAAGAAAGAGTAGAACCAAAACCAATCGATCTTGGTGAATATAAATTTGGTTTCCATGATGATGTAGAGCCTGTCCTATCGACAGGAAAAGGATTGAATGAAGATGTCATTCGTGAACTATCAGCTGCTAAGGGTGAGCCTGAGTGGATGTTAGAATTTCGATTGAAATCTTACGAAACCTTTAAAAAAATGCCTATGCAAACTTGGGGAGCAGACTTGTCAGAGATTGATTTTGATGACTTGATTTACTACCAAAAACCATCTGATAAACCAGCTCGTTCATGGGATGATGTACCTGAAAAGATTAAGGAAACCTTTGAACGTATCGGGATTCCTGAAGCTGAGCGTGCTTATCTAGCTGGAGCTTCTGCCCAATATGAGTCAGAAGTGGTTTACCATAACATGAAGGAAGAATTTGAGAAGTTAGGAATTATCTTTACAGATACAGATTCTGCTCTCAAGGAATACCCAGACTTGTTTAAACAATACTTCGCTAAGTTAGTACCGCCGACAGATAACAAGTTAGCAGCCCTCAACTCAGCCGTTTGGTCAGGTGGAACTTTTATCTATGTACCAAAAGGAGTTAAGGTAGATATTCCCCTACAAACCTATTTCCGTATCAACAACGAAAATACTGGTCAGTTTGAACGTACCTTGATTATCGTTGATGAGGGAGCAAGCGTCCACTACGTAGAAGGATGTACAGCACCAACATATTCAAGCAACAGCTTGCATGCTGCTATTGTAGAAATCTTTGCTTTGGACGGAGCTTACATGCGTTATACAACCATCCAAAACTGGTCTGACAACGTTTATAACTTGGTAACAAAACGTGCAAAAGCCTTGAAAGATGCGACTGTTGAGTGGATTGATGGAAACTTAGGTGCCAAAACAACTATGAAATATCCATCTGTTTACCTTGATGGAGAAGGTGCGCGTGGTACTATGCTCTCTATCGCCTTTGCCAATGCTGGGCAACACCAAGACACTGGTGCCAAGATGATCCACAATGCTCCACATACGAGCTCGTCTATCGTGTCAAAATCCATCGCTAAAGGTGGAGGAAAGGTGGACTACCGTGGACAAGTAACCTTTAATAAAAACTCGAAGAAATCTGTTTCTCACATCGAGTGTGATACCATTATCATGGATGACTTATCAGCGTCAGATACCATTCCATTTAATGAAATCCACAACTCGCAAGTTGCATTGGAGCACGAAGCCAAGGTATCTAAGATTTCAGAGGAACAACTCTATTACCTCATGAGCCGTGGATTGTCAGAATCTGAGGCAACCGAGATGATTGTCATGGGATTTGTCGAACCTTTCACAAAAGAACTTCCAATGGAATATGCAGTTGAGCTTAACCGCTTGATTAGCTATGAAATGGAAGGGTCTGTTGGGTAAGAATATGCAGAATCTGAACAGGAATCCTTTCTGTTCAGAATTTTTTTCAAAAAAGAACCTAATAAATATTCACAAAAATGCTTTTATGTGGTAAAATAAAACAATTACATTTAGTGGAGATGAAGTGTGAATATTTTTAGAACCAAGGATGTTAGTCTGGGACGAACGGAAATGCGTCGCCATTTGAAATTATGGGATTTGATTTTATTAGGGATTGGTGCCATGGTGGGAACGGGAATTTTTACCATTACAGGAACAGCAGCTGCTACATTGGCTGGTCCATCTCTAGTTGTTTTCATTGTGATTTCTGCCCTATGCGTTTCTTTATCAGCCCTCTTTTTTGCAGAATTTGCCTCTCGTGTGCCTGCAACAGGAGGTGCTTATAGTTATCTCTATGCGATCTTAGGAGAATTTCCAGCCTGGATTGCCGGTTGGTTGACCATCATGGAATTCATGACGGCCATATCGGGTGTTGCATCTGGCTGGGCAGCTTACTTTAAGGGCTTACTCAGTAATTACGGTATCTCCATGCCCCAAGCCTTAAATGGTACTTTTAACCCCGAACAAGGCACCTATATCGACCTTTTACCTATTTTAGTGCTTGCTTTGGTAACAGGACTAGTTTTATTGAATTCCAAGGCAGCCTTGCGCTTTAATTCGCTTCTAGTGGTCTTGAAATTCTCTGCTCTCGCCCTGTTCATCCTAGTTGGGATTTGGCACATCAAACCTGAAAATTGGTCAAATTTTGCCCCCTTTGGCTTTGGTCAGCTTTATGGCGGAAGTACTGGGATTATGGCAGGAGCCTCTTTGATGTTCTTTGGTTTTCTCGGTTTTGAGTCAATTTCCATGGCAGTTGATGAAATTCAAAGTCCGCAAAAGAATGTTCCTCTAGGAATTGTCCTTTCTCTGTCAATCGTCACTATTCTCTATGCTTTGGTAACCTTAGTATTGACTGGGGTTGTTCATTATAGCCAACTCAATGTGGACGATGCAGTAGCCTTCTCATTGCGTAGTATCGGAATTGGCTGGGCAGCTAACTATGTTTCGCTTGTAGCCATTTTAACCTTGATTACTGTGTGTATTTCCATGACCTACGCCCTGTCTCGAATGATTTACAGCTTAGCACGTGACGGTCTTTTACCTCAAAGATTCAAACAACTAAGCAAAAACAGCCGAGTTCCAAAGAATGCGACTATTTTAACAGGGTTTGCTTCAGCCATTGCTGCGGGCATTTTCCCCTTGGCAAGCATTGCAGCCTTTCTGAATATCTGTACACTAGCCTATCTCATCTTACTTGCCTATGGCATTATCAAGCTCAGAAAAGATAAGGGGATGCCAAAAGAAGGAGAGTTCAAAACTCCTTTAGTGCCGCTTTTGCCAATCCTTTCCATTCTTATCTGTCTTTCCTTTATGCTTCAATACACCAAGGAAACATGGATTGCCTTTGGACTTGCTTTGTTGGTTGGACTAGTGATTTACTTTACTTATGGCTATCGTCATTCTACACTTTCCAAACAAAAATAAAAGCCGGGATTTCCCAGCCTTTTTGTTTTATTCTTTTATGTAGGTAAATCCTTCCCCAAGGATTTCATGAGCTTCAGTGATGGTAATAAAGGCTTGAGGGTCTATATGGTGAATCATATCCTTCATTTTAACGATTTCATTTCGACCGACGATACAATAAATGATTTTCAAATCTTTCTTACTGTAGTAGCCTTGACCAGAGATATAGGTCACGCCACGTCCTAGTTCTTCGTTGATTTTATCAGCCAATTGCTCAGGATACTGAGTGATAATCATAAATCCTTTACCAGCATAGCCCCCTTCACCAATCAAGTCAATAACACGAGCGATGATAAAGTCAAACAAGAGAGTATAGGTAACGAGACGAAGATCTTGGAAGATAATTAAAATCAACATTAGGATAAAAAAGTCAATCCCAAAGAGCAATTTACCAATTGAGATATTGGTGTATTTATTGAGGATACGGGCAACAATATCTGAACCACCAGTCGTCCCACCAGCATTAAAAATAACTCCTAAACCGACTCCCAGTAAAACACCAGAAACTAGCGAAACGATAATGAGATCCCCTTGTAGGTCAAACTGTAAAGGAATTTTTTCAAAGACAGCAAGCCAGACAGAAAGGGAGATAGTTCCTAAGAGACTGGTGTAGAGAGTTTTAGGTCCAAATATTTTCCAGGCTAGGATAAATAAAGGAATATTGATCAAGAGGTTCATCAGTGAGACTGGAATTTTAAAGAGGTAGAAGGTAATGAGTGTAATACCTGTCGCACCACCCTCAAATAGATGATAGGGAACTACAAAGTAGGTAAGACCAAAGGCATAAATAGCTGCCCCTAGTATGATAGTGATAATAGGCTGAACTTTTCGGATCATGATTCTCCCTCGCTTTTTCTATAGATAGATTATACCAAATTTTCAAGCGTTTTAATTGGATCTCTTATGATTTTTTAACAAAATTTTGATATAATAAAAGTGATAAATCCCTATCTTATTGAGAAGAATAGAAAGATTGAAATTATGACACAAGTAAAAATTGTAACAGATTCTTCTGTTACCATCGAACCAGAAGTAGTAAAAGAGTTAAATATTACGGTTGTGCCGCTATCCGTTATGATCGATAGTGTGCTTTATTCAGACGCAGATTTGAAAGAAGGGGAGTTTCTTCATCTTATGCAACAAAGTAAGAATCTGCCGAAAACTAGTCAGCCTCCAGTAGGAGTGTTTGCTGAGGTTTTTGAAGAACTAGGTAAAGACGGTAGTCAGATTCTCGCGATTCACATGTCCCATGCCTTGTCAGGAACTGTTGAAGCTGCTCGTCAAGGAGCGAGTCTCTCAACTGCTGATGTGACGGTTATTGATAGTTCTTTTACAGACCAAGCTATGAAGTTTCAAGTAGTTGAAGCAGCTAAACTTGCCCAAGAAGGGAAAGATTTAGAAACCATCCTAGCCCATGTAGAAGACGTTAAGAATCATACGGAACTCTATATCGGTGTTTCAACATTAGAAAATCTAGTTAAGGGCGGACGTATTGGACGTGTGACGGGATTATTAAGCTCTCTTTTGAACATCCGAGTTGTGATGCAGATGAAGAATCATGAACTCCAGCCTATCATTAAGGGACGAGGTGCTAAGACATTCAAAAAATGGCTTGATGAATTGACTGAGACGCTCTCACATCAATCAGTGGCTGAGATTGGAATTTCATATGCAGGTACAAATGAATGGGCAAATGAGATGAAGAACTTGTTGCAAACTTATGTAGAAAAACCAATCTCTGTATTGGAAACAGGTTCTATTATTCAAACACATACGGGAGAAAATGCCTGGGCAATTCTAATTCGTTACAATTCCTAAAAAAATAGAGAAAAATCGTTAGAAATAGTGTTTTTGACTTGACCTATAGCCAATTTTAGGATATGATTATATTTGTTAATTAGAAATTATTTGGAGGATTTATTAACATGGCAAACAAACAAGATTTGATCGCTAAAGTAGCAGAAGCTACAGAATTGACTAAGAAAGATTCAGCAGCAGCAGTTGACGCTGTATTCGCAGCAGTAACTGAATACCTTGCAGCTGGTGAAAAAGTTCAATTGATCGGTTTTGGTAACTTTGAAGTTCGTGAGCGTGCTGCACGTAAAGGTCGCAACCCACAAACTGGTAAAGAAATCAAGATCGCAGCTTCTAAAGTTCCAGCATTCAAAGCTGGTAAAGCTCTTAAAGACGCTGTTAAATAATGACACTTTAAAAAGCCTATTGTATCAAGCTTTCTAGCTTGGTCAATAGGCTTTTTTCTTGTTAGAAATCTATGATCTTAGTATGTATTATAAAAGAAAAAGGTTCCCATGATGAGAACCTTCTTTTCATTAGTTTTTAGAAGCTGCTTGGAATTCAGGGTTTTTCCATGCTTCATTAATAATTGCTTGCAATTCTTTTGCAGATGCTTGCATTTTTTGTGTTTCAGCGTCGTTCAATGGGATGTTAACTGGACGAACGATACCGTGTGCACCAACGATAGCAGGTTGACCGATAAAGACGTTTTCAACACCGTATTGACCTTCTTGGAATACAGAAAGTGGAAGCACCGCATTTTCATCGTCAAGGATAGCACGAGTGATACGAGCAAGGGCAACTGCGATACCGTAGTATGTAGCGCCTTTCTTGTTGATGATTGAGTAGGCAGCATCACGAACTGAGATGAAAAGTTCAACAAGGTCAGCTTCATTCAAGTCACGGTTAGCTTGCAACCAGTGTTCCAATTTAACACCGGCAACGTTAGCGTGAGACCAAACAGCGAATTCTGAGTCACCGTGTTCACCCATGATGTAGGCATGGACTGAACGAGCGTCAACACCGATTGTTTCAGCAAGTGCTTGACGGAAACGAGCTGAGTCAAGAGAAGTACCAGAACCGATAACGCGTTCTTTAGGGAATCCAGAGAATTTCCAAGTTGAGTAAGTCAAAATGTCAACTGGGTTAGCTGCTACAAGGAAGATACCATCGAAACCAGAAGCAACAACTTGCTCAACGATTGATTTGTTGATTGCAAGGTTTTTACCTACAAGGTCAAGACGAGTTTCACCTGGCTTTTGAGGAGCACCAGCAGTGATAACTACAAGGTCAGCGTCAGCACAGTCTTCGTATTTTGCAGCGTAGATTTTTTTAGGTGAAGTGAAGGCAAGGGCATGGCTAAGGTCTTCTGCGTCACCAACCGCTTTTTCAAACAATTGAGGAATTTCAATGATTCCAAGCTCTTGTGCAATTCCTTGGGTAACAAGCGCGAAAGCATAAGATGAACCTACGGCACCGTCACCGACAAGGATCACTTTTTTGTGTTGTTTAGTAGAAGTCATTTTCTAAACATCTCCTTCAATTTTTTTAGGGAATTCCCCAGATATTTTCATTCTATCACTTTTAAAAAGCTTTGTCACGGAAATGCCTTCTTGTTCTTGATGTAAACGTTTTAGTGATTTCCAAAGACTGAAATGATCTACACTTTATGGTATAATATATCTAGTTACTAATTGTGAAATGAGGCATTTATTAATGCAGGATAAAAACTTAGTGAATGTTAATCTGACAAAGGAGATGAAGACCAGCTTTATCGACTACGCCATGAGTGTTATCGTAGCGCGTGCTCTTCCTGATGTTCGAGATGGCTTAAAACCAGTTCACCGTCGTATTCTATACGGAATGAATGAACTAGGTGTTACTCCAGATAAACCCCATAAAAAATCAGCCCGTATTACAGGGGATGTCATGGGTAAATACCACCCTCACGGAGACTCGTCTATTTATGAGGCTATGGTTCGTATGGCTCAGTGGTGGAGCTATCGTTACATGCTCGTTGATGGGCATGGAAACTTTGGTTCTATGGACGGGGACGGTGCTGCCGCACAGCGTTATACTGAGGCACGTATGAGCAAGATTGCTCTGGAAATGCTTCGTGATATCAATAAAAACACGGTTGATTTTGTAGACAACTACGATGCCAATGAACGTGAACCCTTGGTTTTGCCAGCTCGTTTTCCAAACCTTTTGGTCAATGGGGCAACTGGGATTGCCGTAGGGATGGCTACCAACATTCCTCCTCACAACCTAGGTGAAACCATTGATGCCGTGAAGCTAGTCATGGACAATCCAGATGTGACTACTAAGGACTTGATGGAAGTCTTGCCTGGTCCAGACTTTCCAACGGGTGCCCTTGTTATGGGGAAATCAGGTATTCATAAGGCCTACGAAACTGGTAAAGGCTCCATTGTTCTTCGTTCTCGTACTGAAATCGAAGAAACTAAAACTGGCCGTGAACGAATTGTTGTAACGGAATTTCCTTACATGGTCAACAAAACCAAGGTCCATGAACATATTGTTCGTTTGGTTCAGGAAAAACGGATTGAGGGCATTACAGCAGTACGTGATGAATCCAACCGCGAAGGGGTTCGTTTCGTGATCGAAGTGAAACGCGATGCCTCTGCAAATGTTATCCTCAACAATCTCTTCAAGATGACCCAGATGCAAACCAACTTTGGTTTCAATATGCTGGCAATTCAAAATGGCGTACCAAAGATTTTGTCCCTTCGTCAAATTTTGGATGCTTATATCGAACACCAAAAAGAAGTGGTTGTGCGTCGTACACGTTTTGACAAGGAAAAAGCAGAAGCGCGTGCTCACATCTTAGAAGGTCTTCTAATTGCGCTAGATCATATCGACGAAGTGATTCGTATTATCCGTGCAAGTGAAACAGATGCCGAAGCACAAGCTGAGTTGATGAGCAAGTTTAAGCTTTCAGAGCGTCAAAGTCAGGCAATCCTTGATATGCGTCTTCGTCGTTTGACAGGATTGGAACGTGATAAGATTCAGTCTGAGTATGATGAATTGATTGCCTTGATTGCAGATTTGGCAGATATTCTTGCCAAACCAGAACGTGTGGCGCAAATCATCAAAGAGGAATTGGATGAAGTTAAACGCAAGTTTGGTGACAAACGTCGTACCGAGTTGATGGTCGGAGAAGTCTTGACACTTGAGGACGAAGACTTGATTGAGGAGACGGATGTCTTGATTACCCTTTCAAACAAGGGTTACATCAAACGTCTGGACCAAGGTGAGTTCACTGCCCAAAAACGTGGTGGTCGTGGAGTCCAAGGTACTGGCGTTAAGGATGATGACTTTGTGCGTGAGTTGGTTTCAACCAGTACCCATGATCATCTGCTCTTCTTTACTAATAAAGGACGTGTCTACCGCCTTAAAGGTTATGAAATCCCAGAATATGGTCGTACAGCCAAGGGCTTGCCAGTTGTCAATCTTTTGAAGTTGGACGAAGGCGAAAGCATTCAGACCATCATCAATGTTGATTCTGAGCGTAGTGATGATGCTTATCTCTTCTTCACAACTCGTCACGGTGTCGTGAAGAGAACCAGTGTCAAAGAATTTGCAAATATTCGTCAAAATGGACTTAAGGCCTTGAATCTCAAGGATGAGGATGAGTTGATCAATGTCTTGCTGACAGAAGAAGATACCGATATCATCATTGGTACCAAGTTTGGTTATTCTGTTCGCTTTAATCAGTCAGCTGTTCGTGGCATGAGCCGTATCGCGACAGGTGTCCGAGGAGTCAATCTTCGTGAAGGAGATACAGTAGTTGGCGCAAGTGTTATTACTGACCAGGATGAGGTCCTTATCATCACTGAAAAAGGTTATGGTAAGCGTACCCTTGCTACTGAATACCCTACTAAAGGCCGTGGTGGTAAAGGAATGAAGACTGCCAATGTTGCTGAGAAGAATGGTCCTCTTGCAGGCCTCCTCACTGTTAAAGGTGATGAAGACCTAATGATTATCACGGATACAGGGGTCATGATTCGAACAAACGTTGCCAATATTTCACAAACAGGACGCTCAACTATGGGAGTTAAGGTGATGCGTCTAGACCAAGATGCTAAGATTGTGACCTTTACAACGGTTGCTGCGGCAGAAAAAGAAGAAGTTGGGACTGAAATTGAAACAGAAGGTGAAGCATAATGTCTCATAGAAGAACGAAAAATAAAAAGAGTAAGAAGAATAAGCGCAGAAATCTATTTATCAATATTTTAGCGGGTTTCTTAATTCTTCTTTCCCTAGCCTTGATTTTTAATTCAAAGATTCGTGATCTCTTTTTGGTCTGGAATACCAATAAATATCAAGTCAATCAGGTTACTAAAGAAAATATAGATGAAAATCTAAAAACCGAAGGAAATTTTGATTTTGACTCTGTTAAGTCTATTTCATCTGAAGCTGTATTGGCTTCACAATGGGATGCCCAAAAGCTTCCAGTTATTGGTGGTATTGCTATTCCTGAAGTAGAGATTAACCTACCTATTTTCAAAGGGTTGGATAATGTAAACTTGTTCTACGGAGCAGGGACCATGAAACCCAATCAAAAAATGGGAGAAGGCAACTATTCTCTAGCCAGTCACCATATCTTTACTGCTGAAAATGCGAGCCAGATGCTCTTCTCACCTTTGGTCAATGCCAAAGCAGGTATGAAAATTTACCTGACAGATAAGGACAAGGTTTATACCTATGAGATTACTGAAGTTAAACGTGTCACACCTGACCGAGTAGATGAAATCGAAGACCGTGATGGAGTGAAAGAAATCACCTTGGTAACCTGTGTAGACTACAATGAAACCGAACGAATTATTGTGAAAGGTATTTTTAAAGAATCAAAAGCTTATTCGGATACATCTGAAGATATTTTGAAAGCCTTTAATAAACCATATAAACAACGTTATTAAGAATGAATGAACCAGTGAAGTGCTATTTCACTGGTTTTTTATGTCAACAAATAGAATCAAAATAGTTCTTATGAAAAAGGATAAGAAGGCTTAGGATAAATATTTTAGAATTTTACAGAAAACGCTTTCTAGAAAACAAGAATTATGTTATAATTATCACAAATAAAAGTTTAGGAGTTTTTTATGGTCTCTTCAGAATTTATTTCAAAGATTGAATTTGCTTGCAAGAAGAAAGAAAGTCTTTATAGCCAAAGTAAGTTTAAGTATGCGATTCGTTCCATGTTTGCAGGTGCTTTTCTAACATTTAGTACGGCTGCGGGCGCAGTTGGGGCTGACTTGATTAATAAGATCGCACCAGGCAGTGGACGTTTTCTTTTCCCATTTGTTTTTGCTTGGGGATTGGCCTACATTGTTTTCTTGAATGCTGAATTGGTCACTTCAAACATGATGTTCCTAACCGCGGGCAGTTTTTTGAAGAAAATTTCTTGGAGAAAAACAGCTGAGATTCTACTTTACTGTACCTTCTTCAACCTCATTGGTGCTCTTATAGCAGGTTGGGGCTTTGCCCACTCAGCAGCCTATGCAAATCTAACACATGATAGCTTCATTTCAGGAGTTGTAGAGATGAAGTTAGGTCGTTCCAATGAGCTAGTCTTGCTTGAGGGTATTTTAGCCAATATCTTTGTAAACATTGCCATTCTTTCATTCGTTTTGGTGAAAGACGGTGGAGCCAAACTATGGCTTGTTTTGTCAGCAATTTACATGTTTGTATTCTTAACAAACGAACACATTGCTGCGAACTTTGCTTCTTTTGCGATTGTTAAGTTCAGTGTAGCAGCAGATTCCATTGCTAACTTTGACATACCTAATATTCTTCGTCACTGGGGTGTAACCTTTGTCGGAAACTTTATCGGAGGAGGTCTCTTGATGGGCTTACCATACGCCTTCCTCAATAAAAACGAAGATACTTATGTCGATTAAAGAAATGAGCACGAGTTAATCGTGCTTTTTTGTTTGATGTGTATGACTAGTCATAGTTGTTCCTTATATCAAAATATAGAAAAACTGTATTGGAAAAGGCTAACCCAAGATGATACAATATACCTAATGAAGCTATTTGGAGGTCGTCTTATGACTCGTGATTTTAAATTTGAAACCCTACAATTACATGCTGGACAAGTAGTTGATCCAGCGACCAAGTCTCGTGCAGTACCGATTTATCAAACAACATCCTTCGTTTTTGATGACACGCAGGAAGGTGCAGATCTGTTTGCATTGAGAAAACCAGGCAATATCTATACTCGTATCACAAATCCCACAACAGCAGCCTTTGAGGAAAGAATCGCTGCCCTTGAAGGTGGTGTTGGAGCACTAGCGACAGCATCAGGTATGGCTGCTGTAACCTACACTATTTTGGCGCTTGCTCACGCAGGTGACCATGTGGTGGCTGCGTCAACTATTTACGGTGGGACCTTCAACCTCTTGAAAGAAACCCTTCCTCGTTATGGGATTACAACAACCTTTGTGGATGTGGATAATTTGGAGGAAGTTGAAGCAGCTATCGGTGACAATACCAAACTTGTCTTGATTGAAACCTTGGGGAATCCCTTGATTAACATTCCTGACTTGGAAAAATTGGCTGAGATTGCGCATAAACACCAGATTCCTCTCGTTTCAGACAACACTTTTGCCACACCATATTTGATTAACGTTTTCTCTCACGGTGTAGATATTGCCATTCACTCAGCAACTAAGTTTATTGGTGGGCATGGTACGACTATTGGCGGTGTCATCGTGGACAGTGGTCGTTTTGATTGGGAAGCGTCAGGGAAATTCCCTCAATTTGTTGAGGAAGATCCGAGCTACCATAACTTGAGCTATACTCGCGATGTTGGGGCAGCAGCCTTTATTATCGCTGTTCGTGTTCAATTGCTTCGTGATACAGGTGCTGCCTTGTCACCATTTAATGCCTTTCTCTTGCTCCAAGGGCTTGAAACTCTCTCTCTTCGTGTGGAACGCCATGTGCAAAATGCAGAGAAAATTGTTGATTTCCTTGTTAACCATCCTAAGGTAGAAAAAGTAAACTATCCAAAACTAGCAGACAGTCCTTACCATGCCTTGGCTGAGAAATATTTGCCAAAAGGTGTTGGTTCAATCTTTACCTTCCATGTCAAAGGTGGAGAAGCAGAAGCTCGCAGGGTGATTGATAATTTGGAAATCTTCTCTGACCTTGCAAACGTAGCAGATGCCAAATCCCTTGTGGTCCATCCAGCGACAACCACTCACGGTCAGTTGTCAGAAAAAGATCTAGAAGCGGCAGGTGTCACACCAAACCAAATCCGCTTGTCGATCGGTCTTGAAAATGTAGAGGATTTGATTGAAGATTTGCGCTTAGCCTTGGAAAAAATTTAAAGTAAAAGATATCAACAGTGGGTTTCGACTCACTGTTTTTGATTTTCCCTCAAGCATGATATAATGGTTACAGAAGTCTAGAAAGAGGAAAGTTATGAACGAAATCAAATGCCCCAACTGTGGGGAAGTCTTTACAGTAAATGAGAGTCAGTATGCTGAACTTTTATCCCAAGTGAGAACGGCTGAGTTTGATAAGGAATTGCACGATCGAATGAAGCAGGAGCTGGCCTTAGCTGAGCAGAAGGCTATGAATGAGCAACAGTCTAAACTAGCTCAAAAAGACCAAGAAATTGCGCAATTGCAGAGTCAAATCCAAAACTTTGATACAGAGAAAGAGTTGGCCAAGAAAGAAGTTGAACAGACAAGCCATGAGGCTTTATTAGCTAAGGACAAGGAAGTGCAGGCCTTGGAAAACCAACTGGCTACCTTGCGTTTGGAGCATGAAAATCAACTGCAAAAGACCCTTTCTGACCTAGAAAAAGAACGGGATCAAGTTAAAAATCAGCTCCTTTTGCAAGAAAAGGAAAATGAGTTGTCTCTGGCCTCAGTCAAGCAAAATTACGAAGCCCAGCTCAAGGCTGCTAGTGAACAAGTCGAATTTTACAAGAATTTCAAAGCCCAACAATCCACAAAAGCTATCGGGGAAAGTCTGGAACAGTATGCGGAGAGTGAGTTCAATAAGGTTCGCAGTTTTGCCTTTCCAAATGCCTACTTTGAGAAGGATAACAAGGTCTCTGCGCGAGGATCTAAGGGGGACTTTATCTTCCGTGATTTTGATGAAAATGGTCTAGAATTCATTTCCATCATGTTTGAAATGAAAAACGAAGCGGATGGGACGGAGAAGAAGCATAAGAATGCAGATTTTTACAAGGAATTGGACAAGGACCGTCGGGAAAAGAACTGCGAGTATGCGGTTTTAGTGACCATGTTAGAAGCAGATAACGATTACTTTAACACGGGTATCGTGGATGTCAGTCATGAGTATGAAAAGATGTATGTCGTCCGACCTCAATTCTTTATCCAGTTGATTGGGCTTTTGAGAAATGCGGCTCTTAATTCTCTCAAATACAAGCAAGAGTTGGCCTTAGTCCGGGAGCAAAATATTGATATTACGCATTTTGAAGAAGACTTGGATGCCTTCAAAGTAGCTTTTGCCAAAAACTACAACTCTGCTTCAACCAACTTTGGTAAAGCAATCGATGAAATCGATAAGGCCATCAAACGGATGGAAGAGGTCAAGAAATTCCTAACCACATCCGAAAACCAACTCCGCCTTGCAAACAACAAGCTAGAAGATGTTTCCGTTAAAAAATTGACCCGCAAAAATCCAACAATGAAAGCAAAGTTTGAAGCGCTGAAGGGGGAATAGAAAGCAACACATGAACGGTATTATCAACTTAAGAAAAGAAGCGGGGATGACCTCGCATGATGCGGTTTTTAAACTGCGTAAGATTTTGGGAACTAAGAAAATCGGTCATGGTGGGACCTTGGATCCGGATGTGGTGGGTGTTTTGCCTATTGCGGTGGGCAAGGCAACCCGCATGGTCGAGTTTATGCAGGATGAGGGCAAGGTCTACGAGGGGGAGATTACTATCGGCTATTCAACGACGACCGAGGATGCCAGTGGGGAAGTGGTCGCAGAGACACCTGTTTTGTCGCCATTGGATGAAAAGCTTGTCGATGAAGCGATTGCGAGTCTGACTGGGCCTATTACTCAGATTCCCCCTATGTATTCGGCTGTCAAGGTTAATGGTCGCAAGCTTTATGAGTATGCGCGTGCTGGTCAGGAAGTAGAGCGCCCAGAACGTCAGGTAACAATCTATAGTTTTGAAAGAACGAGCCCCATTTTTTATGATGGGTATCTTGCACGCTTTACTTTTCGTGTAAAATGCAGTAAGGGAACCTATATCCGTACCTTGTCTGTTGACTTGGGAGAGAAGCTGGGCTATGCAGCTCATATGTCCCATTTGACACGGACGAGTGCAGCCGGTTTAGAACTGGAAGATGCTCTTACCTTGGACGAAATTGCTGCAAAAGTGGAGGCTGGCCAACTGGACTTTCTCCATCCTCTAGAGATTGGAACAGGGGATCTTGTTAAAGTTTCTCTAACTCCAGTACAGGCTA
Source organism: Streptococcus sp. 151470009-6 (assembly GCF_053628175.1). Lineage (NCBI taxonomy): Bacteria > Bacillati > Bacillota > Bacilli > Lactobacillales > Streptococcaceae > Streptococcus > Streptococcus sp. 151470009-6. The sequence goes on along the minus strand of NZ_JBSEZF010000001.1, from coordinate 604,596 downwards.
CAGAAGTCCGCTTTGGTCGTTTTATAGAGCTAGATCAGTCGGATAAGGAGATAGCTGCCTTTGAAGATGATAAATTGCTAGCCATTCTAGAAAAACGGGGCAATCTCTACAAGCCAAGGAAAGTTCTATGCTAGTCAAACTGGGGTGTAAGTATTAGATTGTTACCCATAGTCTATCAAAATCAGACTATAAATTTGGCTAAAAATGTGATAGAATAGACGACGGATAAAAAAAAGGAGGATAGCATGCAAAATAGACCAATCATTATCGGAGTGACAGGTGGTTCTGGTGGTGGTAAGACTAGTGTTTCAAAAGCCATTTTATCTCATTTTCTTGATGAGAAGATTGCCATGATTGAGCATGATTCATACTACAAGGACCAATCTCATTTGACCTTTGAAGAGCGTGTCAAAACCAACTACGACCATCCTTTTGCCTTTGATACAGATTTGATGATTGAGCAAATTAAGGAGTTGTTGGCAGGGCGTCCGGTGGACATTCCGACTTATGACTATACAGAGCATACACGAAGCAGCAAGACCTATCGTCAAGAACCTCAAGATGTCTTTATCGTTGAGGGGATTTTGGTCTTGGAGGACAAGCGTCTGCGTGATTTGATGGATATCAAGATTTTTGTGGATACAGATGATGATGTGCGCATTATTCGTCGGATCAAGCGGGATATGGAAGAGCGTGGTCGTAGTTTGGATAGCGTTATTGACCAATATCTGGGTGTTGTCAAACCCATGTATCACCAGTTCATCGAGCCGACTAAGCGTTATGCCGATATCGTCATTCCTGAGGGAGTCAGCAATACCGTTGCTATCGACCTTTTGACGACCAAGATTTCTAAGATTTTGGAAGAAGCTCGTAACAGCAAATAATCAGATGAGGAGGCTTGGCCTCCTTTTTCTATTTTTCCTTTCGTTTCGGTAGGAAAAAGGTGATTTTTAAGCATATTTTTGGTATAATAATACCCATGGAAAAGCAAGAAAATGAATAGTAGGTGGAGATGGAAAAGTATTTATCGGTAACAACTTTGACCAAGTATCTGAAAATGAAATTCGATAAAGACCCTTACTTGGAACGGGTCTATTTAACTGGTCAAGTTTCCAACTTTCGTAAAAGACCTACTCACCAATATTTCTCCCTAAAAGATGACCACGCAGTCATTCAAGCGACCATCTGGTCAGGGATCTATCAGAAATTAGGTTTCGACCTTGAAGAAGGGATGAAAATCAATGTGATTGGGCGAGTTCAGGTTTATGAACCGAGCGGGAGCTATTCTATCATCATTGAGAAGGCTGAACCTGATGGAGTTGGTGCGCTTGCGATTCAGTTTGAACAACTCAAGAAAAAACTAACGGAAGAAGGTCTCTTTCAAGAACGGTTCAAGCAGCCTCTGCCCCAGTTTGCTAAGAGAATTGGTGTAGTAACCAGTCGCAGTGGTGCAGTCATCCAGGATATTATCACAACCGTGAGCAGACGTTTTCCTGGTGTCGATATCCTTCTCTATCCGACCAAGGTGCAAGGAGATGGAGCTGCGGAGGAAATTGCTCGAAATATTGCGCGTGCCAATCAACGTGACGATTTGGACTTGCTGATTATTGGACGTGGTGGTGGTTCCATCGAGGATCTCTGGGCCTTTAACGAAGAGATTGTGGTACGGGCTATTTTTGAATCTCGCTTGCCAATCATTTCTAGTGTGGGACATGAGACGGATGTGACCTTGGCAGATTTTGTAGCGGATCGCAGAGCGGCGACGCCAACCGCTGCTGCAGAACTGGCAACGCCTGTCACTAAGTTGGATCTCTTGACTCATTTGCAGAATCAAGAAAAACGATTGGCAACAGCGGTTCAGAATGTCCTGTCAAGGAAAAAAGAAGCTCTGAAAAAATGCAGTCAGTCTGTTATCTTTAGACAGCCAGAGCGTTTGTATGACGGTTATTTGCAACGGTTGGATCAGCTGCAACTGCGCTTAAAACAAAGTTTGCGAACACGGATTTCTGATAGCAAACAGATAGTTCAAGCAAGGACGCATCAACTAGTCCAATTATCACCTGTTACCAAAATCCAACGCTATCAGGACAGGTTAGGTCAGTTGGACAAGCTCTTACGCAGCCAAATGGCGCTGGTTTATGATGCCAAGGTTGCGGAGGTCAAGCGACTTTCAGAAGCCTTGCTGATGTTGGATACCAGTCGAATAGTGGCGCGTGGTTATGCTATTGTCAAAAAAGAAGAGTCCGTTGTGGATTCGGTTGAGAAGTTGAAGAAAAAAGACCACGTGACGCTTTTGATGCGAGATGGTCAGGTAGAATTAGAGGTTAAAGATGTCAAAACAAAAGAAATTTGAGGAAAATCTAGCAGAACTAGAGACCATTGTCCAAAGTTTGGAAAATGGTGAAATTGCTCTAGAAGATGCGATTGCTGCCTTTCAAAAGGGCATGGTCTTGTCAAAAGAGCTCCAAGCGACCTTGGACAAGGCTGAAAAGACCTTGGTCAAGGTCATGCAAGAAGACGGAACAGAAAGTGATTTTGAATGAAGAAGCAAGGAAAATTAGCTCTTGTTGAGTCGGCTTTGGAAGATTTTTATGGAGACCAACAGTTTGCCTCTAGTTTACGAGAGTCTGTTCTCTACTCTATTCATGCTGGCGGCAAGCGTATTCGTCCTTTTCTCTTGTTAGAAGTTCTGGAATCCCTTCAAGTAGTTATCCAACCAGCACATGCTCAAGTGGCAGCGGCCTTGGAAATGATTCACACAGGAAGCTTGATTCACGATGACCTTCCAGCTATGGATGACGACGATTATCGTCGGGGATGCTTGACCAATCATAAAAAATTTGGCGAAGCAATGGCAATTTTAGCAGGAGATGCTTTGTTCTTAGATCCCTTTGCCTTGATAGCGCAGGCAGATTTGCCAAGCCAGATCAAGGTGGACTTGATTGCTAACTTATCCCTTGCGTCAGGTAGTCTGGGCATGGTGGCAGGGCAGGTTCTGGACATGGATGGTGAACGTCAGCACTTGTCCTTGGAAGAACTTCAGACCATTCATGCTAATAAAACAGGTAAGTTACTTGCCTATCCTTTCCAAGCAGCAGCTATCATAGCAGAATTAGCACCAGAGTTACAAGCAAAACTGAAAACTGTGGGTGAATTGATTGGCCTTGCCTTTCAAGTCAGGGATGATGTGTTAGATGTGACCGCTAGTTTTGAGGAAATCGGCAAGACACCACAAAAGGATTTGCAGGCAGAAAAGTCAACCTATCCAGCCTTGTTGGGCTTGAAGGAGGCTGTTGCCTTTTGTAACCAAACCCTGGATCAAGCCAATGCGAAATTAGAAGAAATTGCTGAGCAGGTTAGTTTTGAAACAGAGCCGATTGTGAAAGTAGTAGAAAGTTTGAGAATCAATGGCTAAGGAAAGAGTGGATGTACTAGCTTATAAACAGGGCTTGTTTGAAACGAGAGAACAAGCCAAGCGGGGTGTCATGGCTGGTCTTGTAGTTGCTGTCCTCAATGGAGAGCGCTTTGACAAGCCAGGAGAGAAAATCCCAGATGATACTGAGCTAAAACTCAAAGGTGAAAAACTCAAGTATGTCAGCCGTGGTGGCTTGAAACTGGAAAAGGCCTTGCAGGTCTTTGATTTGTCAGTGGATGGGGCGACCACGATTGATATTGGGGCTTCTACTGGTGGCTTTACCGATGTCATGTTGCAAAATGGTGCTGAGCTTGTTTACGCGGTGGATGTTGGGACTAATCAGTTAGCCTGGAAATTGCGCCAAGATCCTCGGGTTGTCAGCATGGAGCAGTTTAATTTCCGCTATGCAGAAAAGACTGACTTTGAGAAGGAACCAAGTTTTGCCAGTATTGATGTGAGTTTCATTTCCCTTAGTCTGATCTTACCAGCCCTACATCGAGTTTTGGCAGATCAAGGGCAGGTGGTAGCACTTGTCAAACCTCAGTTTGAGGCAGGCCGGGAGCAAATCGGGAAAAATGGAATTATTCGTGATGCCAAGGTTCACCAACATGTCCTTGAATCAGTCACTGATATGGCGGTTGAGCAAGGCTTTTCTGTGCTTGGATTAGACTATTCACCAATCCAAGGTGGACATGGAAACATCGAATTTTTAGCGTATTTGAAAAAAGAAGATGGAGCAAGTAACCAAGTTGCCCCTGAAATAGAAAAAGTTGTAGAGAGAGCACATAGAGAATTTAAAGATGAATAAAAAAGAAAGACTTGAAAAGATTAGAAGATTTGTTACGGATTACCAAATCGGAACACAGGAAGAAATCGTTGAGCACTTAAAGGAAGCAGGTATCTCTGCCACTCAAGCTACTGTGTCAAGAGACATCAAAGAGCTTGGTATTGTTAAAATTCCTTTGAAAAACAACACTTATATCTATGAATTGCCAAAATCGATTGTGAAGAGTTTGCAGTTGGCTGAGAATAACATCGAAGGTTCTCAAGTAATGGGTAACATGCTTAACCTCAGTGTTATTCCTGGAAACACAGTATTTGTGAAAGGTCAGCTGGTTGCAGCATTTTCTGATAAGATTTTTAGCTGTATCGCGGATGATAATTCAATCTTGATTGTGGCAAAAACAGAGGAAGCAGCTAAGGAAATATCTGAACAAGTTAAAAAATGGTAGGTCGATATGTTACTTGAAATTTCGATTAAAAATTTTGCCATTATAGAGGCGATTTCGCTAAATTTTGAAAAAGGGATGACAGTCTTAACTGGTGAAACAGGTGCTGGTAAATCAATCATTATCGATGCCATGAACATGATGCTAGGAGCTAGAGCGGCTACGGATGTCATTCGTCATGGTGCTCCCAAGGCTGAGATTGAAGGGCTTTTCTCTGTTGAGAATAGTCATTCTTTACAAGAACTTTTTGAGGAGCAAGGCTTGGAATTGGGGGATGAGATTATCATCCGTCGTGAAATTCTTCAAAATGGGCGAAGTGTTAGTCGCGTCAATGGACAGATGGTCAATCTTTCTGTCCTGCGTGCAATCGGCCAGCATCTTGTCGATATTCATGGACAACATGACCAAGAAGAGTTAATGCGTCCGCAACTCCATATCCAAATGTTGGATGAATTTGGTGATGCAGCATTTTTTGAGTTGAAACAAGCCTATCAGACAAGCTTTGACGCCTATCGCAAAATGCGTAAACAAGTTCTTGAAGTCAAGAAAAATCAGCAGGAACACAAGGCTCGTATTGAGATGTTGGAATTTCAAATGGCAGAGATTGAGGCGGCAAATTTACAGGCTGGTGAAGACTTGGCTCTCAACCAAGAACGAGATAAACTCCTCAACCATAAAAATATTGCGGATACGCTAACCAATGCCTACAGTATGTTGGACAATGAGGAATTCTCAAGTCTTGCTAATGTTCGTTCCGCTATGAATGACATGGAAAGTGTTGAAGAATACGATCCTGAATACCGTGAAATTTCAAGTTCTCTATCAGAAACCTACTATGTTTTAGAAGATATTAGCAAGCGTTTGGAAGATATTATTGAGGACTTGGATTTTGATGGCAATCGCCTCATGCAGGTTGAAAATCGCTTAGACCTTCTGAATACTATTACCCGTAAGTATGGTGGGACTGTTGATGAGGTCTTGCTTTACTTTACTAAAATTACGGATGAGTACAATCTCTTGACAGGAAATAACCTTTCCTCCGAAGACATGGAAGCAGAGCTTAAAAAATTGGAAGTCAATCTTGTTGATTTGGCAGGGCAGCTTGCCTCAGCTCGCCATGACTTGGCCCAGCAGCTAGAAGCAGAGATAAAACAAGAGTTGCAAGATCTTTATATGGAGAAGGCTCAATTTCAAGTTCGCTTTAGCAAGGGCAAATTCAGCCGTGAAGGAAATGAAGCAGTTGAGTTTTACATTTCTACTAACCCAGGTGAGGACTTTAAACCCTTAGTCAAGGTGGCGTCTGGAGGAGAATTGTCTCGTCTGATGTTGGCTATCAAGTCTGCCTTTTCTCGTAAGGAAGGTAAGACCAGTATTGTCTTTGATGAGGTGGATACGGGAGTTTCAGGTCGTGTTGCTCAAGCTATTGCTCAGAAGATTCACAAGATTGGCCAACATGCTCAGGTTTTAGCAATCTCTCACCTTCCTCAAGTGATTGCGATTGCGGATTATCAATTCTTTATTGAAAAGATTAGTGATGAGCACTCAACTGTTTCGACAGTTCGTCTCTTGACTTTAGAAGAGCGAGTAGAGGAAGTTGCTAAGATGTTAGCAGGAGAGAATGTAACAGAAGCAGCTCTTACCCAAGCGAGAGAATTATTGCAAACGAGGGAGAAATAAATGATAGACTATTATGTAATTGGAGATGTTCACGGGAAAGCAGGTATGCTAGAAGAACTGCTCAAAACCTGGGATGGTCAAACTCAGTTGCTTTTTCTGGGGGATTTGATTGACCGAGGTGAAGATAGTCGCCGTGTTCTAGAAATGGTTAAGGACTTGGTGGACAATCAAGGGGCTATCTGTCTATCAGGAAACCACGAGTATATGTTTCTGACTTGGTTGGACAATCCTGAAGAAAGCTATGACCACTATCGTCGAAATGGTGGTGATACAACTATTAACTCTATCCTAGGTCGTCCCTTGGATGCACCTGTGGATGCAGTTGAAGACGCTAAACGCGTCGAGACGGAAGCAGCAGATTTAGTCGAATTTATTCGTCAAATGCCTTTTGTCGTTGAGACAGATAAGTATATCTTTGTTCATGCGGGTGTTGACTTGACTTTGGATGATTGGCATGAAACTACAGATTATAAAAAAGTCTGGCTCAGAAAACCATTCCACGAAGCGGCCAATCATACTGGGAAAACCATTGTCTTTGGGCATACACCAGTCTATGGTCTACTAGATCAGAAACCAGGTACTGCTGACCTTTGGGTGACAGAAGATGGCAAGATTGGGATGGATGGAGGAGCCGTTTACGGAGGTGTCCTTCATGGTATTGTCTTTACTGACCAAGGCATGACCGAACACTATTTTATTGAAAATGACGGCTTTATCGCCGAAGATTAGTACTCCTTACAGGGTATGGTCTTGTCAAAATGTTAAAAACAATTTATAATAAATAGATACCCTGAAAGGAAGAGAATCATGAATTTAGAAGAATTAAAAAAACGACAGGAGAAGATTCGGAACTTTTCTATCATCGCCCATATTGACCACGGGAAGTCAACGCTGGCAGACCGCATTTTGGAAAAGACGGAGACGGTTTCTAGTCGTGAAATGCAAGCCCAGCTTCTGGATAGTATGGATCTTGAGCGTGAACGTGGGATTACCATCAAACTTAATGCCATCGAGCTCAATTATACTGCTAAAGATGGGGAGACCTATATCTTCCACTTGATTGACACGCCTGGACATGTGGACTTTACCTATGAAGTGTCGCGTTCTCTAGCTGCCTGTGAAGGGGCGATTTTGGTGGTCGATGCAGCCCAAGGGATTGAGGCGCAGACCCTTGCCAATGTTTATCTAGCCTTGGATAATGATTTGGAAATTCTTCCTGTTATTAACAAGATTGACCTACCAGCGGCCGATCCTGAGCGAGTTCGTACAGAGATTGAGGATGTCATCGGACTAGATGCCAGCGAAGCAGTTTTAGCTTCTGCCAAAGCTGGTATTGGTATTGAAGAAATTCTCGAGCAAATCGTAGAGAAAGTTCCCGCACCAACTGGTGATGTTTCAGCTCCACTCAAAGCCTTGATTTTCGACTCAGTTTATGATGCTTATCGTGGGGTTATCCTCCAAGTTCGTGTCATGGACGGAGTTGTTAAACCTGGCGATAAGATTCAGCTCATGAGCAATGGAAAGACCTTTGATGTGACGGAGGTCGGAATTTTCACTCCGAAAGCAGTAGGACGTGATTTCCTAGCCACAGGTGACGTTGGTTATATTGCGGCTTCTATCAAGACGGTTCAAGATACTCGTGTCGGTGATACAGTGACCCTAGCAAGCAATCCTGCCACAGAGCCACTTGATGGTTACAAGCAGATGAACCCTATGGTCTTTGCGGGTCTTTACCCAATTGAGTCAAACAAGTACAATGACCTTCGTGAAGCACTTGAGAAACTGCAGCTCAACGATGCTAGCTTGCAGTTTGAACCAGAAACATCTCAGGCCCTTGGATTTGGTTTCCGTTGTGGATTCCTTGGACTCCTCCATATGGATGTTATCCAAGAGCGTTTAGAGCGCGAGTTTAACATCGACCTCATTATGACAGCTCCTTCTGTTATTTACAAGGTTAACCAAACTGACGGTGAGTCTATGGATGTCTCTAACCCATCAGAATTCCCAGACCCAACTAAGATTGCGACCATTGAAGAACCTTATGTCAAGGCGCAAATCATGGTTCCACAGGAGTTTGTCGGAGCAGTTATGGAATTGGCTCAACGTAAACGTGGGGACTTTGTAACCATGGATTATATTGATGACAATCGTGTTAATGTCATCTATCAAATTCCACTTGCTGAAATTGTCTTTGACTTTTTTGATAAGCTCAAGTCTTCGACGCGTGGTTATGCAAGCTTTGACTACGAATTGTCAGAGTACCGTCCATCGAAGTTGGTCAAAATGGATATCCTTCTCAATGGAGATAAGGTGGATGCTCTTAGCTTTATCGTCCACAAGGACTTTGCCTACGAACGTGGGAAACTCATCGTTGATAAGCTCAAGAAAATCATCCCTCGTCAACAGTTTGAGGTGCCAATTCAGGCAGCTATTGGACACAAGATTGTGGCTCGTACGGATATCAAGGCCCTTCGTAAAAACGTACTTGCCAAGTGTTATGGTGGTGACGTTTCGCGCAAACGCAAACTTCTTGAAAAACAAAAAGCTGGTAAGAAACGTATGAAAGCTATAGGCTCAGTAGAAGTTCCACAAGAAGCTTTCCTTAGCGTCTTAAGCATGGACGAAGAATAGAAATAGAAAACTAAACTCTTGAAGATTTTTCAAGGGTTTTTTCTATTTTTGATAAACGTAAGCTATCAAATACGAAAGCTGAATAAATGAAAAAAAGAAGATCCTTGGTCTTCTTTTTATGATTTTTACGAATAGATAGATGAGTAGCAAAAGAAATGGAGTTGTATATGAAAATCACAAACTATGAGATTTACAAATTAAGAAAAGCAGGCTTGACCAATCAACAGATTTTAACTGTTCTTGAATATGACGAGACTGTAGAGCAGGAACTTTTGTTAGGAGATATTGCTGAAATCTCTGGTTGCCGCAATCCTGCTGTCTTTATGGAACGCTATTTCCAGATAGAAGATGTGCAGTTGGAGAAGGAGTTTCAAAAATTTCCATCCTTCTCGATTCTAGACGACTGTTATCCTTGGGATCTGAGTGAGATTTATGACCCTCCAGCTCTTTTGTTTTACAAAGGGAATCTGGATTTACTGAAGTTTCCAAAGGTTGCTCTTGTAGGGAGTCGTTCTTGTTCGAGCCAAGGTGCTAAGTCGATCCAGAAAATTATCCAAGGTTTAGAAAACGAGTTAATCGTGGTTAGTGGCTTAGCAAAAGGAATCGATACCGCTGCCCATATGGCTGCGCTCCAGAATGGAGGACGAACGATTGCTATCATTGGAACAGGCTTGGATGTTTTTTATCCACGTGCTAATAAACGCTTGCAGGACTACATTGGAAATCATCATCTAGTGCTAAGTGAGTACGGTCCAGGTGAAGAACCCTTGAAATTTCACTTTCCAGCTCGTAATCGCATCATTGCTGGCCTTTGCCGTGGTGTGATCGTTGCAGAGGCAAGGATGCGCTCTGGGAGTCTCATTACCTGTGAACGCGCGATGGAGGAAGGACGCGATGTCTTTGCTATTCCAGGGAACATTCTTGATGGCCATTCAGATGGTTGCCACCACTTGATCCAAGAAGGAGCAAAACTGGTCACAAGTGGTCAAGATGTGTTGGCAGAGTTTGAATTTTAAGGAGAAATTGTTCATTCAGATAAACTTTTCTTCTATATATAGGACTTAGGTCTTGACAGCTATAGAAAAATGGTTTACACTTTATAAAGTTTATTACTTTGAAAAGGTGTGATAGTGTGGCTACGGCAACAAAGAAGAAAAAATCAACAGTTAAAAAAAATCTAGTCATTGTGGAGTCGCCTGCCAAGGCGAAAACGATTGAGAAGTATCTAGGACGAAATTACAAGGTTTTAGCCAGTGTCGGGCATATCCGTGATTTGAAAAAATCCAGTATGTCTGTTGACATTGAAAATAACTACGAACCGCAGTATATCAATATCCGAGGCAAGGGTCCTCTGATCAATGATTTGAAAAAGGAAGCTAAAAAGGCCAATAAAGTCTTTCTGGCGAGTGACCCGGACCGTGAAGGAGAAGCAATTTCCTGGCATTTGGCTCATATCCTTGATTTGGATGAGAATGATGCCAACCGTGTGGTCTTTAATGAAATCACCAAGGACGCAGTGAAAAATGCTTTTAAAGAACCTCGCAAGATTGATATGGACTTGGTCGATGCCCAACAAGCTCGTCGTGTCTTGGACCGCTTAGTAGGCTATTCGATTTCGCCAATTTTGTGGAAAAAGGTCAAGAAGGGCTTATCAGCAGGGCGCGTGCAGTCTGTTGCCCTTAAGCTTATCATTGACCGTGAAAATGAAATCAATGCCTTCCAACCGGAAGAATACTGGACAATTGATGGTGTCTTTAAGAAGGGAACCAAGCAATTTCAAGCTTCTTTCTATGGTATGAATGGCAAAAAGATGAAATTGACCACCAACGAAGAAGTCAAAGAAGTCTTATCCCATTTGACTAGTAAAGATTTCACAGTAGACCAGGTAGATAAGAAAGAACGCAAACGCAATGCGCCCCTACCTTATACGACCTCAACCATGCAAATGGATGCTGCCAACAAAATCAATTTCCGTACTCGTAAGACCATGATGGTTGCCCAACAGCTTTATGAAGGGATTAATATCGGTACAGGTGTGCAAGGTCTGATTACCTATATGCGTACAGACTCGACTCGTATCAGTCCAGTAGCTCAGAACGAAGCTGCAAGCTACATTAACGACCGTTTTGGTAGCAAGTATTCCAAGAATGGTAGCAAGGTCAAGAATGCCTCAGGTGCTCAGGATGCCCACGAAGCCATTCGTCCATCTAGTGTCTTTAACACACCTGAAAGCATCGCAAAATACTTGGACAAAGACCAGCTTAAGCTCTATACCCTTATCTGGAACCGTTTTGTAGCTAGCCAGATGACGGGAGCTATCTTTGATACCATGGCTGTCAAGCTCTCTCAAAATGGAGTCCGGTTCGCAGCAAATGGTAGCCAAGTTAAGTTTGATGGTTATCTTGCTATCTACAATGACTCTGATAAAAACAAGATGTTGCCAGATATGGCTGTTGGAGATGTGGTCAAGCAGGTCAATAGCAAGCCAGAACAACATTTCACCCAACCGCCTGCTCGCTATTCGGAAGCGACTCTTATCAAGACCTTGGAAGAAAATGGTGTTGGTCGTCCTTCAACTTATGCTCCGACCATTGAAACCATCCAGAAACGCTATTATGTTCGTCTGGCAGCCAAACGCTTTGAACCAACAGAATTAGGAGAAATTGTTAACAAGCTCATCGTTGAATATTTCCCAGACATCGTAAATGTGACCTTTACAGCTGAAATGGAAGGAAAACTGGATGATGTCGAAGTTGGAAAAGAACAGTGGCAACGTGTTATTGACGAATTTTACAAACCATTCTCCAAAGATGTAGCCAAGGCTGAAGCTGAAATGGAAAAAATTCAGATCAAGGATGAGCCAGCTGGATTTGACTGTGAAGTCTGTGGAAGTCCAATGGTGATTAAGCTAGGCCGTTTTGGTAAATTCTATGCTTGTAGCAATTTCCCAGAATGCCGTCACACACAAGCGATTGTTAAGGAGATTGGTGTCGAGTGTCCAAGCTGTCATCAAGGACAAATCATTGAACGCAAAACCAAGCGCAATCGAATCTTCTATGGTTGCAATCGCTACCCAGAATGTGAATTTACTTCTTGGGATAAACCAGTTGGACGTGATTGTCCAAAATGTGGTCACTTCCTTATGGAGAAGAAAGTCCGTGGTGGTGGCAAGCAGGTTGTGTGTAGTAATGGCGACTACGAAGAAGAGAAAATTAAATAAAACGAAGTGTCCTGAAAATAAATTTCAGGCTCTTTTTACTTGAAGCTTGACAAATTTCCTCACTTTGTGGGAAACTAGTAGAAGATTATTTCAATTAGGAGAAGACATGCGTATTATTTACCTCAGTATTGGTTTTATTTTTTTGGCTCTAGCTCTTGTAGGTGTTGTCCTGCCGCTCTTGCCAACAACGCCCTTCCTTTTGCTATCAATTGCTTGCTTTTCCAAGTCTTCAAAGAGATTTGAAGACTGGCTTTATCACACCAAGCTCTATCAGACCTATGTAGCTGACTTTCGGGAAACCAAGTCAATAGCGCGAGAACGCAAGAAAAAAATCATCGTATCCATCTATATCTTGATGGGGATTTCTATTTATTTTGCCCCTCTTTTGCCAGTCAAAATCGGTCTGGGAGCCTTGACTATCTTTATCACCTACTATCTCTTTAAAGTCATCCCTGACAAAGAATAGATAAAAATAGTAGTTATTTGCCTTGATAAAAATAAAAGCATATTTAAAATAATATGATATAATAAATTCAAAGAAAACATCAAGGAGAATCAAATGATTTACGAATTTTGTGCTGAAAATGTGACCTTGCTTGAAAAAGCTATGCAGGCTGGGGCTCGTCGAATCGAACTTTGTGATAATTTAGCAGTTGGTGGGACAACACCAAGCTATGGAGTAACCAAGGCAGCTGTTGAATTGGCCGCTAACTACGATAGCACCATCATGACCATGATTCGTCCACGTGGTGGCGACTTTGTTTATCAGGATCTGGAAATTGCCATCATGCTAGAAGACATTCGTTTGACTGCTCAAGCAGGTAGCCAAGGGGTTGTCTTTGGTGCTTTAACTGCTGATAAGAAGTTGGATAAGGTTAATCTAGAGAAGCTGATTGCCGCATCAAAAGGAATGGAAATTGTCTTCCACATGGCTTTTGATGAATTGAGTGATGAAGACCAGTTGGAAGCCATTGACTGGCTCAGCCAAGCTGGTGTTACCCGTATCCTAACTCGTGCTGGAGTTTCTGGGGACTTACTAGAAAAACGTTTTGCCCACTATCACAGAATTTTGGAACATGCAAAAGGTAAAATTGAAATCTTACCAGGCGGAGGGATTGACTTGGACAACCGTCAAACCTTTATCGACCAACTGGGCGTGACACAACTTCACGGTACTAAGGTTGTCTTTTAAAAAATAGAAAGGAACTGCTAGCTTTGGGTAGCAGTTTTCACTTATGTTTGAAATTTTTAAATCCTATCAGTTGAATCAAGAAAAAGCCAGTGCTTACGGTTTTATAGAAAATGAGGGAGTCTGGAGCGATACTTTCCAGATCTTGGATGGCGACTTTGTCATGACTGTGTCCATCACAACGGATAATGTGAGCTTTCAAGTTTTTGATCAGGAAACGGGTGACCTTTATCCTCAAGTCCATATGGAAAGTATGAGAGGGTCTTTTGTTGGAAGTGTCCGTGAGGCTTGTTTGGAGATTCTCTATCAGATTCGGAAGGCTTGTTTTGACGTGCAGGATTTTATCTGTCCTCAGACTAAGCGCATCATGGCTCAAGTTCAAGAAAAGCATGGCAATCAGTTGGAATATCTGTGGGAGAAATCTCCTGATACAGCGGTATTACGTCATGAAGACAGTCAAAAGTGGTATGCTGTTTTAATGAGAATTCCTTGGGATAGGCTAGATAAGGGGAGAGAAGGGCTAGTGGAAGCAGTCAACCTCAAACATGACCAAGTAGCTGACTTGCTTTCACAAAAGGGTATTTACCCTGCCTTTCATATGAACAAACGCTACTGGATTAGTCTTGCTCTTTATGATAGTTTATCGGATAACGAAGTTCTAGATTTGCTAGAAATCAGTTGGAATTTGACATTGAAAAAGTAAGGAAATTCCCTTGTGTTTTCAAATACTTTCAATTAGCAAAATATTCTTTACTGAAGAAATTTTCAGAAAATATTGGATTTTTTCTTGACAAGAGATTTTTCCTATGCTAAAATACTAAACAAGATATCAAACGAAGGAGAAAGTCAAACATGAAAACAGCTAAGTTTAATCAATTTGCTTTGTTGTTGAGGTACTCGGGCTAGTGCAAAAGCATTAGTCCTGTTTGGCTTACCAAGCGGGAGTAAATCAACATCTCGCTTGGGTTTCCGAGCGAGATGTTTTTTCTATACTGAAATTTTGAAGGGGGAATTCTCATGCGTAGAGTTGAGTTTTTAGATACCAGTCTCCGTGATGGTGAGCAGACACCAGGCGTTAACTTTTCAATCAAGGAAAAGGTCGCCATTGCAAGACAGCTGGAGAAATGGGGGATTTCGGCTATCGAAGCTGGTTTTCCAGCGGCGAGTCCAGATTCATTTAAAGCAGTTCAGGAGATTGCCAAGGTCTTGAAGAAAACAGCGGTGACAGGTTTGGCACGTTCGGTCAAGTCTGATATAGATGCTTGTTATGAGGCGCTCAAGGATGCCAAGTATCCTCAGGTTCACGTCTTTATCGCGACTAGTCCGATTCACCGTAAGTATAAGCTCAATAAGAGCAAGGAAGAGATTTTGGAAGCAATCAGTGAACATGTTTCTTATGCTCGTTCTAAGTTTGAAATTGTCGAATTTTCTCCAGAGGATGCGACCAGAACAGAATTGGATTTCCTCTTGCAAGTTGTTCAGACAGCTGTGGATGCTGGGGCAACTTATATCAATATCCCTGACACGGTTGGATTTACGACGCCAGAGGAATATGGTGCCATCTTCAAATACTTAATTGAGAATGTCAAGACCGATCGTCAGATTATCTATTCTCCTCACTGTCATGATGATCTTGGAATGGCTGTAGCTAATAGCCTTGCTGCTGTTAAGAATGGAGCAGGACGAGTCGAAGGAACCATCAATGGTATCGGGGAGAGAGCTGGCAATGCTGCTTTGGAAGAAATTGCAGTGGCGCTTAATATTCGCCAAGATTACTACCAAGCAGAAACCAGTATTGTCTTAAACGAAACCATCAATACGTCAGAAATGGTTTCTCGCTTCTCAGGTATTCCAGTTCCTAAAAACAAGGCGGTTGTTGGAGGAAATGCCTTCTCTCACGAGTCTGGTATTCACCAAGATGGGGTTCTTAAAAATCCTCTTACCTATGAAATTATTACACCTGAATTGGTTGGTGTCAAGTGTAACAGTCTTCCGCTTGGTAAATTGTCCGGTCGCCACGCTTTTGTAGAAAAACTAAGAGATTTGGCTCTAGACTTTACTGAAGAAGACATCAAACCACTCTTTGCTAAGTTCAAGGCACTAGCGGACAAAAAGCAAGAAATCACAGATGCAGATATTCGTGCTCTGGTAGCTGGAATCATGGTTGAAAACCCAGAAGGATTCCACTTTGATGATTTACAACTTCAAACCCATGCGGATAAAGACATTGAAGCGCTTGTCAGCCTTGCTAATATGGATGGTGAGAAGGTTGAGTTTAGTGCGACCGGACAAGGTTCTGTTGAGGCTATCTTCAACGCTATCGATAAGTTCTTCAACCAATCTGTCCGCTTGGTGTCCTATACCATTGATGCTGTGACAGATGGGATCGATGCCCAGGCTCGTGTCTTGGTCACTGTTGAAAACAGAGATACAGAAACCATCTTTAACGCGGCAGGTCTTGACTTCGATGTATTGAAGGCTTCGGCGATTGCCTACATCAATGCCAATACCTTTGTTCAAAAGGAGAATGCTGGTGAGATGGGGCGTAGTGTTTCCTACCGAGATATGCCTAGTGTGTAAAGGAGAAAACTATGACAAAGAAAATAGTAGCTCTAGCAGGGGACGGAATCGGTCCAGAAATCATGGAAGCTGGTTTGGAAGTTTTGGAGACCCTAGCTGAAAAAACGGGCTTTTACTATGAGATAGATGGGCGACCTTTTGGAGGGGCAGGTATTGATGTTGAGGGGCATCCCTTACCTGATGAGACCCTCAAGGCATGTAGAGGAGCAGATGCTATTCTCCTAGCGGCTATTGGTAGTCCCCAGTATGATGGGGCAGCGATTCGGCCTGAACAAGGACTGCTGGCCCTCCGTAAGGAACTCAATCTTTATGCCAATATTCGCCCTGTAAAAATCTTTGAAAGTCTCAAACATTTGTCACCTCTCAAACCTGAACAAATTGCTGGTGTGGACTTTGTCGTGGTGCGTGAGCTGACAGGAGGGATTTACTTTGGAGATCATATTCTTGAAGATCGAAAAGCGCGTGATATCAACGACTACAGCTATGAGGAAGTGGAGCGGATTCTTCGCAAGGCATTTGAAATCGCAAGCAATCGCAGAAAAATCGTTACTAGTATCGATAAGCAGAATGTTTTGGCAACATCAAAACTTTGGCGGAGAGTAGCTGAGGAAGTCGCAAAGGATTTCCCAGATGTGACCTTGGAACACCAGTTGGTGGACTCAGCTGCCATGCTCATGATTACCAATCCTGCTAAGTTTGATGTCATCGTAACGGAGAATCTTTTCGGAGATATCTTATCTGATGAATCAAGCGTTTTATCAGGCACACTTGGCGTCATGCCATCAGCTAGTCATTCTGAAAAGGGGCCAAGTCTTTATGAGCCTATTCATGGTTCAGCGCCTGATATTGCAGGTCAGGGAATTGCCAATCCTATTTCCATGATTTTATCAGTAGCCATGATGTTGAGAGATAGTTTTGGACGTTTTGAGGATGCAGAGCGTATCGAGCATGCTGTTGAAGCCAGTTTGGCAGCAGGAATTTTAACGAGAGATATAGGAGGAAAGGCTTCTACCAAGGAAATGACGGAAGCCATCATTGAAAGACTATGAAGATAAACGAAGGAATCGCTCTTACTCTCTTGATTTGGAATGTCATAATTTTCATCATATATGGAATCGACAAATTCAAGGCAAGGAGAGGTGCTTGGCGGATCCCAGAGAAAATTCTCTTGACGATAGCACTTGTCTGTGGTGGATTTGGTGCCTGGTTGGCAGGAATCACCTTTCACCATAAAACTAGAAAATGGTATTTTAAAACGGTTTGGTTCCTTGGCATGGTAACCACACTAGTAGCCCTATATTTCATTTGGAGGTAATGGATGGCAGGAAAATCGATTTTTGATAAATTATGGGACCGCCATGTCATCACAGGAGAAGAGGGGCAGCCCCAACTCATGTATGTGGACCAGCACTATATTCATGAAGTGACTAGTCCCCAAGCTTTTCAAGGATTACGAGATGCAGGTCGCAGATTGAGACGGCCAGACTTGACATTTGGAACCTTTGACCACAATGTACCAACTGTCAATATCTACGATATTCGAGATGTGATTTCTAAGGCTCAAATTGATAAGCTTGCTGAAAATGTTGAGGAGTTTGGGATTGAACATGCGGCCCACGGTTCTGAAAAGCAGGGAATCGTTCACATGGTAGGTCCAGAAACAGGACGGACGCAACCAGGAAAATTCATCGTCTGTGGAGACAGTCACACAGCTACCCACGGAGCTTTCGGAGCTATCGCCTTTGGGATTGGGACCAGTGAGGTCGAGCATGTTTTTGCTACCCAGACTCTCTGGCAGGTCAAACCCAAGAAAATGCTGGTAGAATTCACTGGTGTTCCTCAAAAAGGAGTCTATTCCAAGGATTACATTCTCGCCTTGATTGCCAAGTTCGGCGTTGCTTGTGGTGTAGGCTATGTGGTGGAATATCGTGGGCAAGCGATTGATGCTTTGACCATGGAAGAGCGAATGACCATCTGCAATATGTCCATCGAGTTTGGCTCTAAGATGGGCATCATGAATCCAGATCAGACTACCTATGACTATCTCAAGGGACGGGAATGCGTTCCAGAAGATTTCGAAGAGGCGGTTGCTGACTGGAAGACGCTTGTCAGTGATGAGGATGCTGTCTATGATAAGGTTATCCAGATGGATGTCTCTGACTTGGCACCCATGGTGACCTGGGGAACTAATCCTGCTATGGGGGTTGACTTTGATAGTAGCTTCCCAGAAATTAAGGATATGAATGATGAGCGAGCCTACAATTACATGGACTTGGAGCCTGGTCAAAAGCCAGCAGATATTGAACTAGGTTATATCTTTATCGGCTCTTGTACCAATGCTCGTCTCAGTGACTTGCAACTGGCTGCGCGATTTGTCAAAGGGAAGAAGATTGCTCCCAATCTAACAGCAATCGTAGTACCAGGCTCTCGTCCTGTGAAACGAGCTGCTGAGAAGTTGGGCTTGGATAAGGTTTTCTTAGACGCTGGCTTTGAGTGGAGAGACCCAGGTTGCTCTATGTGCCTAGGTATGAATCCCGACAAGGTTCCTGATGGTGTCCACTGTGCCTCAACCAGTAACCGCAACTTTGAGGACAGACAAGGATTTGGTGCTAAAACCCATCTCTGCAGTCCAGCCATGGCAGCTGCAGCGGCTATCGCAGGGCGCTTCGTAGATGTTCGGCAAATGCCAGAGGCCCAGTAAGGAGAGGATATGGAGAAATTTACAGTTTATACGGGAACGACCGTTCCTCTCATGAATGATAACATTGATACTGACCAAATCCTTCCCAAGCAGTTTCTCAAGTTAATTGATAAGAAAGGCTTTGGTAAGTATCTCATGTATGCTTGGCGTTATCTGGACGATAACTACACTGAGGATCCAGACTTTGTCTTTAACCGACCTGAATATCGAAAAGCCAGTATCCTCATCTCAGGGGATAACTTTGGGGCAGGTTCTTCGAGAGAACACGCAGCTTGGGCTCTAGCCGACTATGGTTTTAAGGTTGTGATTGCAGGATCTTTCGGAGACATTCATTACAATAATGAACTCAATAATGGCATGTTGCCCATTGTCCAGCCCAGAGATGTTCGAGAGAAACTAGCCCAACTCAAACCGACTGACCAGGTAACTGTGGACTTGGAACAACAGAAAATCATCTCACCAGTTGGAGAATTCACTTTTGAAATTGATAGCGAATGGAAACACAAACTCTTAAATGGTTTGGATGATATCGGTATTACTTTGCAGTATGAAGATTTGATTGCTGCTTATGAAAAACAACGCCCAGCCTATTGGCAGGAATAGAATAAAAATAGAAAAGGAACTATAGAACTATGACAAAACACATTCAATGGAACGGAACACTTTCTCAAGAAGGCTATGACATTTTAAAAGGTGAGGGCGGATGTATCGTTTGCCCCACAAAAGTTGGTTACATTATCATGACGAGCGATAAGGCAGGTCTTGAACGCAAATTTGAAGCTAAAGAGCGTAACCGTAACAAACCAGGTGTTGTGCTTTGTGGTAGCATGGACGAGCTACGCGCTTTAGCACAACTCAACCCAGAAATTGAAGCCTTCTACCAAAAACATTGGGACGAAGACATTCTCCTTGGTTGTATCCTTCCTTGGAAACCAGAAGCTTTTGAAAAACTCAAAGCATACGGTGATGGCCGTGAAGAACTCATGACTGACGTTCGTGGTACTAGCTGTTTTGTCATCAAGTTTGGTAAAGCTGGTGAACAGTTGGCTGCAAAACTTTGGGAAGAAGGCAAGATGGTCTATGCCTCATCAGCTAACCCATCTGGTAAAGGAAACCGTGGTAAGGTGGAAGGTATCGGTCAACGTATCGAAGGAGCAGTGGACCTTGTCATCGAAGCAGACGACTATGTGGCATCTATCCAACCTGACAAAACGATTGAAACTCGCTACGAGCAAGGTGTGATGGTATCTATGGTTGATAAAGATGGTAAGCTCATCCCAGAACAAGGAGGAGACCGTTCAATCTCACCAGCACCAGTCGTGATCCGTAAAGGACTTGACATTGATAAAATCATGATGCATTTGTCAGATACCTTTAACTCATGGGACTACCGTCAGGGTGAGTATTACTAAGATAAAAAAGAGTCTAGTGTTAAGAGGGAATAAAACCCTCTACTCTAGGCTTTTTCTTTAGAAATTCTTTTCATTTCCCATAGGATATGATATTCTATATATGAAATATATAGTTTTTTATTCGAACATTATTATAAAAGGAGTAAGATTGATGGATAAAAGAAAGGTTAGCTTGGAAGATTTTTATGCTTGGTATCAAGAAAATAAAATAAGATTAAGAGAAGATGCATTTAAATATAGTGTTCACAATGAAAAATTACGTGAAGAATTTCTTAAAGAATGGCCACTTGATAGAATTTTAACCATGTCTATCGATGAATACGTCATTGGGAAAGGTGCTAAAAGTAATTCTTTTTGCTATGCTCTTGAGATAGGAAAGTACCAATCATTATTTATGGGGATTGGTGGAGGAGGTTCTTCAAAATTTGGTATTTATTGGAATGAGGATACCAAAAGCTATAAGAATCAAGCAAATAAAATCATTCCAGAATCAGAACTAGAAGACCGATTTAACAAATTAAAATCGGATTTGTATGAGATCATCCAAGCTGGTAGAATGTTGGATTTCAATAATCCTATCTTTGACATGAAACAGTCAAAGAATGAATTTATTAGGCGTTCTGCAGTGGTAACAAAACTACTTTGTATTTATTCTGAGAATCCTTCTTTTTTAGGAGTAAATATGAATAGTCAAAATGAATTTTGGAATAGGTTGATTCCCCAAAGCAATCAAGGAGGGCCCTATCGTCAGAATCATGAGATTTGTAAACTGTTTTCTAAAACATATCCTGAACTAGAATCTTCAATGTTGGGTAGTATTTTATTTGAATATTCAAAAGATTTTATAGACAGTGATAATAAGCAAGGAGAGAAAGAAATGTCTGAACAAAATAATATTCATCATCCCTTGAGTAATATCTTGTTACAATCCAAAAACCTCATCCTCCGTGGTGCTCCTGGCACAGGAAAAACTTATCTTGCTAAAGAAATTGCGGCAGAGCTAACGGGTGGTAATGAAGATCAAATCGGCTTTGTACAGTTTCACCCATCTTATGATTATACGGATTTTGTAGAGGGTTTGAGACCGGTATCAAATGGCGATGGAGCTATTGAGTTTAGGCTACAGGATGGTATTTTTAAAGATTTTTGTCAGAAAGCAAAAGAAGCCCAATTGATTGGAGGACAAGATAATTTTGATGAAGCTTGGGATTCTTACTTAGAATATATAAATGTTGCTGAAGAAAAAGAATATATAACAAAAACATCTTACTTATCTGTCAATAGTAGACAAAATTTGTCAGTAAATTATGATAGTGGTGTTCCAGGATGGTCACTACCTCGCAAATATGTTTACGAGTTGTATAAAGATAAAAATTATAATAAGCAAGAATACTACAAAAGTGGTGGAAGAACTGTCCTAGAAATATTGAGAAAGAGATTTGGTCTGAAAGAATACCTTTCTCCAACAGAGGTTGACACAGACAAGAAATTCGTTTTCATCATCGATGAGATCAATCGTGGGGAGATTTCTAAAATTTTTGGCGAACTCTTTTTCTCTATCGACCCTGGTTATCGTGGTGAAAAGGGAAGTGTTTCTACCCAATATGCCAATCTACACGAAACTGATGAAAAGTTTTATATCCCTGAAAATGTCTACATCATCGGAACTATGAATGATATTGATCGTTCAGTGGATACCTTTGATTTTGCTATGCGTCGTCGTTTTCGTTTTGTTGAAGTTACTGCTGAAAGTCAAGTTGCTATGTTGGATAAAGAACTGGGTATTCATGCTGAAGAAGCTAAAACTCGACTAAGGAACTTGAATGTTGCTATCGAAAATGTTCAGGAGCTAAACAGTCATTATCATATCGGACCAAGTTATTTCCGTAATTTAAAAGAATTGGATTATGATTATGAATTACTCTGGTCTGATTATCTCAAACCACTTTTGGAAGATTACTTTCGTGGTTCTTATGAAGAAGACGAAATACTGAATACTTTGAAAAAAGCATATGATTTGACAAATCAGCAAGATATTGGTGATGACGATGCAGTTAACTGACAATCAACAGGCCTTAAACAAAGAAGAGTTTATCACAGAATATCCTAAAATTAGTCAAGTTCTTTTAGATAGAACTCTAGATAATCTTTCTCAAGAAGATAGTATCTTTATATTTCCAAACGACCTGAAAAATTCTCCTGATTTGGATAAGGACCAAAAGATTTTGGAAACAGTCAATCAGAAAATTAAAACAGGGAATGTGATTGGATTTCTGGGGTGTGGTCAGGAGAGATTAACCATTTCTTCTCGCTTTTCGAGTAAAAGTGATGACTATTTTTTGCATTATCTATTGCAGAAAGTTCTAAATATCAATCTCACTAGTTTGGATGTTGGTTTATCGCGCGAGGAAAGACTCTATCAGCTTTTAATCTACCTCTTTCCAAAGTATCTGCAAGTCGCTCTCCGAAAAGGTCTTTATAAGGAATACCAAAGATTTTCTCATAACGATAGTCATGTAAAGGGAGTGATTGATGTAAGAAATCATCTCAAGAAAAACCTTCCTTTTATGGGAAATGTTGCCTACACAACGAGAGAATTCACCTATGATAATCCCCTCATGCAGTTGATCCGTCACACTATTGAATACATTAAAAACCAGAAAGGCATTGGTCAAGGAGTATTTGATAATCTCTTAACTAGTCGTGAAAATGTATCTGAAATCGTGCGTGTAACGCCCTCTTATAAACTAGCTAATCGTGCCAAGATTATCAGAATGAATAAAATCAAACCTATTCGACACGCCTATTTCAGAGAGTATAGAAAGTTACAGGAGCTTTGCCTGATGATCCTAAATAGAGAGAAGCATGGGTTAGGATATCAAGAGCAAAAAATCCATGGTATTCTTTTTGATGTTGCTTGGCTTTGGGAAGAATATGTTCATACCTTGTTGCCAAAAGATTTCATCCATCCACGAAATAAGGATAAGACGGACGGAATTTCAGTATTTTCTAATCGTGAAAGAAAAGTATTTCCAGATTTTTATCATAAAGAGTTAAAAATAGTTTTAGATGCTAAATATAAAGAACTGGAGTTCACTGAAAAAGGAATCAACCGTGAGGACTTATTCCAGCTGATTTCCTATTCTTATATTTTAAAAGCTGAGAAAGCTGGTCTTGTTTTTCCGAGCAAGGACAAGGTTATTGATATTGAAATAGGAAAGCTAGCAGGTTATGGAGCTTTGTTGAAGAAGTGGTCTATTCGAATACCTCAGAATGCCTCATCCTATAGTGCATTTTGTGAAATGATGGAAAATTCAGAAGAAAATTTTAAAGCGGTTATTGATGAAGAAGTGGGGAGAAACTAATCTCCTCATTTTTTATCTTAAAATCATAAAAAACGAACATTATTGTTTTATAATTGAAATTATTTGACAAAAACTGTACTTTGGTTTATAATGAATCAAGGAAACGTCGCAAAAGGCGTAGGGATGCGCAAGCATAGGTAGGTCATTACAAGAGAAGCGAGACATCGATATGTTAAATGAATTTCCAATTTTTGATTACGAAGATATTCAGTTGATCCCTAATAAATGTGTCATTAAAAGCCGTGCAGAAGCGGATACAAGTGTCACACTTGGAAATCACACTTTCAAACTACCTGTTGTACCAGCCAACATGCAGACGATTTTGGATGAGAATGTCGCAGAGCAACTGGCTAAAGGCGGATACTTCTACATTATGCACCGTTTTGATGAGGCGGGACGCATTCCTTTTATCAAACGCATGCACGTTCAAGGGCTCATTGCTTCCATTTCTGTTGGTGTCAAGGATTACGAGTATGACTTTGTTAGCCAGCTCAAAGCTGATGCTCCGGAATATATCACGATTGATATTGCTCATGGTCATGCAGATAGTGTGATTTCAATGATTCAGCACATCAAGAAAGAATTGCCAGATACTTTTGTCATTGCTGGAAATGTGGGAACACCAGAAGCTGTACGTGAATTGGAAAATGCAGGTGCGGATGCTACCAAGGTTGGAATTGGTCCTGGTAAGGTTTGTATCACCAAGGTTAAGACTGGTTTTGGTACAGGTGGTTGGCAGTTGGCAGCACTACGCTGGTGTGCTAAGGCAGCTCGTAAACCAATCATCGCTGATGGTGGGATTCGTACTCATGGCGATATTGCCAAGTCTATCCGTTTCGGTGCTAGCATGGTTATGATTGGTTCTCTTTTTGCAGGACATATCGAAAGCCCAGGAAAGACGATTGAAGTCGACGGCGAACAGTTCAAAGAATACTATGGTTCAGCTTCACAATACCAAAAAGGAGCTTATAAAAACGTGGAGGGAAAACGCATCTTACTTCCTGCAAAAGGGTATTTGCAAGATACCCTTACCGAGATGGAGCAGGATCTGCAGAGTGCCATTTCCTACGCAGGTGGACGCAAGGTTGCCGACCTTAAACATGTTGATTATGTGATCGTGAAAAACTCTATCTGGAACGGAGATGCGTCCCACTAATGGACGCATACTCCACCCCAAAAAACTTGTTATTAGAGCAAATTTCTGTTATAATAAGACAAGTTTCCACCCTTAGTGTAATGGATATCACGTAAGATTCCGGTTCTTGAGATGGGGGTTCGATTCCCTCAGGGTGGATGTAAACAGCCTAAAAAAGCCTTATTTAAAGGCTTTTTTCTTTATACTGCCCCTAAAATTGAAAATTGTCTTCTAAAAAATGCTCAATTCCCCTCCAGTCCCGTTTTAAAGTGACTCAGGGTGCTTTTTTTGATATAATAAGAGGGACTGTTATCAGTTAGAAAGAGGTTGGTATGAAAGAATTACAAACTGTACTGAAAGACCGTTTTGCAATCGAATTTGCAGATAAAAAGCTACTAGAAACTGCCTTTACTCATACGAGTTATGCTAATGAGCATCGCCTCTTAAAAATTTCACACAATGAGCGCTTGGAATTTTTAGGAGACGCTGTTCTGCAATTATTGATTTCAGAATATCTGTATAAAAAATATCCTAAGAAACCAGAGGGCGATTTGTCCAAGCTCCGTGCTATGATTGTCCGTGAGGAGAGTTTGGCTGGTTTTGCGCGTGATTGCCAGTTTGATCAGTTTATCAAGCTAGGAAAAGGGGAAGAAAAGTCTGGTGGGCGCAATCGTGACACCATTCTTGGTGATGCTTTTGAAGCCTTTCTGGGTGCTTTGCTTTTAGACAAGGATGTGGCTAGGGTAAAAGAATTTATCTATCAGGTCATGATTCCCAAGGTTGAAGCAGGTGACTTTGAAATGATTAAGGATTACAAGACACACCTGCAAGAGTTGCTCCAGGTCAATGGTGATGTGGATATTCGCTATCAGGTTATCTCTGAGACGGGACCTGCTCATGATAAGGTTTTTGATGTAGAAGTTCTGGTTGAAGGAAAGAGCATCGGAAAAGGTCAAGGTCGTTCTAAAAAATTAGCAGAGCAAGAGGCCGCAAAAAATGCTGTTGAGAAGGGGCTGGATTCATGTATTTAAAGGAAATTGAGATTCAGGGATTCAAGTCCTTTGCTGACAAGACCAAAGTTGTCTTTGACCAAGGTGTGACAGCTGTTGTTGGGCCAAATGGATCAGGAAAATCAAATATCACAGAAAGTCTTCGGTGGGCCTTGGGGGAGTCTAGTGTCAAAAGCCTTCGTGGTGGCAAGATGCCCGATGTTATCTTTGCCGGGACTGAAAGTCGGAAACCGCTCAATTATGCTTCTGTTGTCGTGACCTTGGATAATGAAGATGGTTTTATCAAAGATGCGGGGCAAGAAATCAAGGTAGAGCGCCATATCTATCGTAGTGGTGATAGCGAGTATCGGATTGATGGTAAGAAAGTCCGTCTGCGTGATGTACACGACCTTTTCTTAGATACAGGTCTGGGACGTGATTCCTTCTCTATTATTTCCCAAGGGAAGGTGGAGGAGATTTTCAACTCCAAGCCTGAAGAACGTCGAGCTATTTTTGAAGAAGCAGCTGGAGTTTTAAAGTACAAAACTCGTCGAAAAGAAACAGAGAGCAAACTGCAACAAACTCAGGACAACCTAGACCGTCTAGAGGACATTATCTATGAGTTAGACAATCAAATCAAGCCCCTTGCAAAACAAGCCGAGAATGCTCGTAAGTTTCTAGACTTGGATGGTCAACGTAAGGCGATTTACTTGGATGTACTGGTTGCTCAAATCAAGGAAAACAAGGTTGAACTAGAGCTGACAGAAGAAGAACTAACTCAGGTTCAGGAACTTTTGACTAGCTATTACCAAAAGCGTCAAGAGTTAGAAGAGGAAAATCAAAGTCTTAAAAAGAAACGCCAAGATCTTCAGGCTGAAATGGCCAAGGATCAAGGAAGCTTAATGGATTTGACTAGTTTGATCAGTGACTTAGAACGAAAATTAGCCCTTTCAAGACTGGAGTCCGAGCAGGTAGCCCTCAATCAACAAGAAGCACAAGCCCGTTTGACTGCTTTGGAGGATAAGAGAAAGACTCTAAGTAAGGAGAAGGCTGAAAAAGAAGCGAACTTGGCACAGTTAGAGGAAAATCTAGCTGAAAACAACAAGGAACTCAATCGTTTAGAAGCAGAATTGCTGGCTTTTTCAGATGATCCTGACCAGATGATCGAGCTCTTGCGCGAACGCTTTGTCGCTCTTTTACAAGAAGAAGCGGATGTCTCAAACCAACTGACTCGCATCGAGAATGAACTAGAGAACAGCCGTCAGCTATCACAAAAACAAACATATCAACTTGAGAAATTAAAAGAACAACTGGCTACAGCTAAAGAAAAAGCAAGTCAGCAAGAGGCTGAGCTTGAATCTGCCAAGGAGCAGGTTCAGAAATTATTGGCAGACTACCAAGCTAGTGCCAAGGAACAAGAGGAACAGAAAGTTTCTTACCAAGCCCAGCAGAGTCAACTCTTTGACCGTCTGGATAGTCTCAAAAACAAGCAGGCTAGAGCCCAAAGTTTAGAGAACATCCTTAGAAATCATAGCAATTTTTACGCAGGTGTTAAGAGTGTTCTCCAAGAAAAAGACCGCTTAGGTGGGATTATTGGTGCAGTGAGTGAGCATTTGACTTTTGATGTTCATTATCAAACCGCCCTAGAAATTGCGCTTGGAGCTAGCAGTCAGCATATCATCGTAGAAGATGAAAACGCGGCAACCAAGGCGATTGATTTCCTAAAACGTAACAGAGCTGGTCGTGCAACCTTTCTTCCATTGACGACGATCAAGGCTCGTACCATTTCTAGTCAGAATCAAGATGCTATCGCAGCAAGTCCAGGATTTCTGGGAATGGCAGATGAGTTGGTGTCGTTTGATAAGAGACTAGAAGCCATTTTCAAGAATTTGCTAGCTACCACGGCTATCTTTGATACTGTAGAACATGCGCGTGCAGCTGCTCGTCAAGTTCGTTATCAGGTTCGCATGGTGACACTGGATGGGACAGAGTTGCGTACAGGTGGTTCCTACGCGGGTGGTGCCAATCGTCAAAACAATAGTATTTTCATCAAGCCAGAGCTGGAACAATTACAAAAAGAAATTGCTGAAGAAGAAGCTGACTTGCGGTCAGAAGAAGCGAGTTTGAAGACCTTGCAAGATGAGATGGCGGTATTGGCAGAAAGATTAGAAGCTATCAAATCTCAAGGTGAGCAAGCTCGTATTCAGGAGCAAGGTTTGTATCTTGCTTATCAACAAACCAATCAGCAAGTGGAAGAGTTAGAAACTCTTTGGAAACTTCAAGAAGAGGAATTAAATCGCCTTACTGAAGGAGATTGGCAAGCGGATAAGGAAAAATGCCAAGAGCGCCTTGCTACTATCGCCAGTGAAAAGCAAAATCTGGAAGCTGAGATTGAAGAGATTAAGTCTAACAAAAACGCTATTCAAGAACGCTATCAAAACTTGCAGGAACAGATTTCTCAAGCACGCTTGCTTAAGTCAGAACTGCAAGGACAAAAGCGGTACGAAGCGACTGATATTGAACGCTTAGGCAAGGAACTGGATAATCTGGATATCGAGCAAGAGGAGATTCAGCGTCTCCTCCAAGAAAAGGTTGATAATCTTGAGAAGGTTGATACGGATTTGTTAAGTCAGCAGGTGGAAGAGGCCAAAACTCAGAAAACAAACCTCCAACAAGGTTTGATTCGCAAGCAGTTTGAGTTGGATGATATCGAAGGTCAGGTGGATGATATTGCTAGCCATTTGGATCAAGCTCGTCATCAAAATGAAGAGTGGATTCGCAAACAAACACGTGCTGAAGCCAAGAAAGAAAAGGTCAGCGAACGCTTGCGCTATCTACAAGCTCAATTAACAGACCAGTACCAGATCAGCTACACTGAGGCTCTAGAAAAAGCACGTGAGTTGGAAAATCTCAATCTGGCAGAGCAAGAAGTTAAAGATCTTGAGAAGGCTATTCGCTCGCTGGGTCCTGTCAACTTGGATGCTATTGAACAGTACGAAGAAGTCCACAATCGTTTGAATTTCCTAAATAGCCAACGAGATGATATTTTGTCTGCGAAAAACCTGCTCCTTGAGACCATCACAGAGATGAATGATGAGGTTAAGGAACGCTTTAAATCAACCTTTGAGGCGATTCGTGAGTCCTTTAAAGTGACCTTTAGACAGATGTTTGGTGGGGGTCAGGCAGACTTGATATTAACTGAGGGCGATCTTTTAACAGCTGGTGTGGAGATTTCTGTCCAACCACCAGGTAAGAAAATCCAATCTCTCAACCTCATGAGTGGTGGTGAAAAAGCCCTATCGGCCTTGGCCTTGTTGTTCTCTATCATTCGAGTCAAAACTATTCCTTTTGTTATCTTGGATGAGGTAGAGGCGGCACTTGATGAAGCCAATGTTAAACGTTTTGGGGATTATCTCAACCGCTTTGACAAGGATAGTCAGTTTATCGTCGTGACTCACCGAAAGGGGACGATGGCAGCAGCGGATTCTATCTATGGAGTTACCATGCAAGAATCAGGTGTATCTAAGATTGTTTCTGTTAAGTTAAAAGACTTGGAAGAGACAGTAAACTAGTTACCAAACGATAGCATCTCTTAGGAGGTGCTATTTTTAAAATTCATACCTTAAATTGTCTATCAAGGTCAGTTCAGGCGCAAAAAACGACATTTGGGATTTCCTCTTAGCGAAAAGGCTTTCTCTATGATATAATAGTTTCATGATTACAACAGTACCTATTAAGAACGAAAAAGATATTGCAGTACCGGGTAAAACAGTCCTTGTACTAGGTTATTTTGATGGCATCCACAAGGGGCATCAGAAACTTTTTGAAGTAGCCAGCAAGGCTTCAATGAAGGATTATCTGCCAGTTGTCGTGATGACTTTTACAGAGTCACCAAAACTTGCCTTACAACCTTACCAACCTGAGCTCATGCTCCATATCGTCAATCATGAGGAACGGGAGCACAAGATGAAGTGGCACGGAGTAGAGGCTCTTTTCTTACTGGACTTTAGTAGCAAATTTGCTAGTTTAACGGGTCAAGAATTCTTTGATACTTATGTTAGAGCTTTAAAACCAGCCATTATCGTAGCAGGATTTGACTATACCTTTGGCTCTGATAAGAAAACTGCGGATGACCTGAAGGACTATTTTGATGGAGAGATTATCATTGTTCCTCCGGTCGAGGACGAAAAGGGCAAGATTAGTTCCACACGGATTCGTCAAGCTATTCTTGATGGAGATGTCAAGGAAGTCAATCATCTGCTCGGCACTCCGCTCCCATCTCGTGGGATGGTCGTTCATGGAAATGCTCGTGGGCGTACTATCGGTTATCCAACAGCCAATCTGGTCCTAAGAGATCGAACTTATATGCCAGCAGACGGTGTTTACGTAGTTGATGTAGAAGTACAACGTCAGAGATATCGTGGCATGGCAAGTGTTGGGAAAAATGTTACTTTCGATGGAGAAGAGCCGCGTTTTGAAGTCAATATTTTTGATTTTTCAGATGATATTTACGGTGAGACAGTCATGGTCTACTGGCTGGACCGTGTTCGCGATATGGTCAAATTTGACTCCGTAGAGGAACTGGTAGACCAACTCCAGAAAGACGAAGAGATTGCTCGGAACTGGAAGGATGGAGAATAGAAGAGTTAAAAAAGTGAACCATATTTTGCGTTTGCTTTTTTATTTTTGAAAGAAATTTTTATAGAGAGAAACATAATTGAAGCTTGATTGAAAATCTGTTAAAATAGTGATATTCATAACTTTAAAAACCAAAGAAAAGAGACTAGTATGATTACAGGCGAATTAAAAAATAAAATTGATCAGCTGTGGGAAATGCTGTGGACAGAAGGAAATGCAAATCCTCTAACAAATATTGAACAATTGACTTATCTTCTGTTTATGAAGGATTTGGATAGTGTCGAACTTGGACGCGAAAGCGATGCTGAGTTTCTAGGGATTTCTTATGAGGGAATTTTTCCAAAAGACAAACCTGAATACCGTTGGTCGACCTTTAAAAATATAGGAGATGCTCAGGAAGTTTATCGATTAATGACTCAGGAGATTTTTCCATTTATGAAGAATCTTAAGGGAGATACTGACGATACAGCTTTTTCACGTTATATGCGTGAAGCTATCTTTCAAATAAATAAACCTGCTACTCTCCAAAAGGTTATTTCTATATTAGATGAATTTCCAACCAGAGACTCAGGTATAGATTTTGATAGTGACACACAGGGGATTAATGATATTGGCGACATCTATGAATATCTGCTATCAAAATTGTCAACAGCAGGTAAAAATGGACAATTTCGTACGCCTCGTCACATCATCGATATGATGGTTGAGTTGATGCAACCAACTATCAAGGATATTATCTCAGATCCTGCTATGGGGTCTGCGGGTTTCTTAGTATCTGCTAGCCGTTACTTAAAGCGTAAAAAAGATGAATGGGAAACCAATCCAGATAATATCAACCATTTTCATAACAATATGTTTCATGGAAATGATACGGATACAACCATGCTTAGACTTGGTGCAATGAATATGATGCTGCATGGAGTGGAAAATCCACAAATTAGTTATCTTGACTCACTATCTCAAGATAATGAAGAAGCAGATAAGTACACTCTAGTTTTAGCAAATCCTCCATTTAAGGGATCGCTTGACTACGATTCAACTTCAAATGATCTTCTTGCGACTGTAAAAACCAAAAAAACAGAATTACTTTTCCTTGCTCTTTTCTTGCGCACATTGAAACCAGGGGGACGTGCAGCAGTTATTGTACCTGACGGTGTCCTCTTTGGTTCTTCTAAAGCCCATAAAGGAATTCGTCAGGAAATTGTTGAGAATCATAAATTAGATGCTGTAATATCAATGCCAAGTGGCGTTTTCAAACCTTATGCTGGAGTTTCAACTGCCATTCTCATCTTTACAAAAACTGGAAATGGTGGAACGGATAAGGTCTGGTTTTACGATATGAAAGCAGATGGTTTAAGTTTGGATGATAAACGACAACCGATCAGTGATAATGATATTCCAGATATTATTCAACGTTTCCATCAACTTGACAACGATGCAGAACGTAAGAGAACAGACCAGTCTTTCTTTGTTCCAGTCGATGAGATAAAGGATAATGATTATGATTTATCGATCAATAAATACAAAGAAATCGAGTATGAAAAAGTTGAATATGAGCCAACAGAAGTCATCTTAAAGAAAATCAATGATCTAGAAAAAGAAATTCAAGCTGGCTTAGCAGAGTTAGAAGAGTTACTCAAGTAGGGAGATACATGTATGAAAAAAGTGAAGTTGGGGGAAGTGGTAACTCTCAAAAAAGGTAAGAAAGCCACTATACTTAATGAACAAACGATTCTAAGTCAACGTTATATTCAAATAGATGATTTGAGAAATGACAATAATCTAAAATTTACTGAAAGTTTAAATATGACTGAAGCACTTCTAGATGATATTCTGATAGCTTGGGATGGTGCTAACGCAGGAACAATTGGCTATGGACTATCGGGAGCTGTCGGTAGCACTATTATGGTCTTAAAAAAGAATGAGCAATACAAAGACGAGATTATATCAGATTATTTGGGAGTTTTTTTGGAGAGTAAATCGCAGTATTTACGGTATCATTCAACAGGTGCAACAATTCCACATTTAAATAAAAATATATTACTTGATCTAAAATTAGAATTATTACATATCGAAGAACAAGAGAACATTATCCGTATTCTTAATATAATTAAAAGACTTATTACTAAAAGAAAATGTCAATTAGAAGAGCTAAACTTGCTCGTCAAATCCCGATATTTCGAGGAGGTTGTTGCATGAAGAAAGTGAAGTTGGGAGAATTAGTTTCTATTCAAACTGGTAAATTGGATGCCAATGCTGCAGTTGTCGGAGGTAAGTATCCATTTTTTACAACAGCAAAAGAAATTTCGTGGATTAACGATTATGTTTATGACGACGAAGTCGTTTTAGTTGCAGGAAACGGGGATTTAAATGTTAAGTATTATAAAGGAAAATTTAATGCTTATCAGAGAACTTATATTTTAAGTAATAATTCTAATGTAAGAATGAAATATCTATACTACTTTCTTGATAAGTATATAGAAGTTTTGCGCCACCAGTCAATTGGAGGAGTAATAAAGTATATTAAGCTCAATAATTTGTCAAATGCTCAAGTTCCAATGATGAGTATTCCTGAACAAGAAAAGATTATTCAGAATTTAGAGAAAATAGATTATCTAATTTCAAAAAAAAGTCAGCAATACACGGAATTATCAAACCTTGTAAAATCCCGATTTAACGAGATGTTTGGGGATCCTATTTTGAACGATATGGGATGGGAAGTTACTAAGTTAGGGGAATTAACAAATAAAATTTCTAGTGGAAATACCCCTAAAGGTGGATCGCAAGTATATGTTGATAAGGGTATTATGTTTTTTCGTAGTCAAAATGTTTGGAAAAATAAGATATTATTAGATGATATTGCTTATATTGATGATCAGACAAATAGAAATATGAAAGATACTATTTTAGAACATGGAGATTTGTTGATTACCAAAACAGGTAGAGTAAATACTGAGAATAGTAGTTTGGGTCGGACAGCTCAATATCTAGGTCAAAGTGGAAAAGCTAATATAAATGGGCATGTTTATTTAGTTCGAATTAATTCAGATATATGTAAGAGATTTATTTTGGAAATACTGATAAGTAATGCTTACCGTGATTATATTAGACGTATTTGTGTTGGAGGGATTGATAAACGTCAACTAAATAAAAATCATATTGAAGATTTTCCTATAATCCTCCCCCCTCTTTCCCTCCAAAACGAATTCGCAGACTTTGTAGCTCAAGTCGACAAATCACAATTGGCAATTCAAAAATCTCTGGAAGAATTGGAAACCTTGAAAAAATCACTTATGCAGGAGTATTTCGGTTAAGAATTGAGATGAAATAGCAGTTTTACACTATCATTGTAATTACCGTAATTATTTGTTATAATACTTCAAAGGAGGAAATCAGATGGTCGTAAAAACAAGAAAACAAGGAAATTCAATCACCATTACGATTCCAAGCGAGTTCAATATTCCAAGTGGTGTTAAATACGAAGCGAAATTGTTACCAAGTGGTGAAATTATCTTTACTCCTGAAGAATTGGATCATCAGGTCTCTTATGTTTCTGATGATGCCTTTAACTTGAAATTGGATACAATTTTTGATGAATACGACGATGTTTTCAAAGCTTTGGTGGAAAAATGACAGTCTATTTAACAGAAAAGCAAATTGAAAAAATCAATGCTTTAGTAATTCAACGGTATTCTCCAAATGAGCAAATTCAAACAGTTAGTCCTTCAGCGTTAAATATGATTGTGAACTTACCAGAACAATTTGTTTTTGGCAAGCCTCTTTATCCAACAATTTTTGATAAAGCAACAATATTATTTGTCCAATTGATAAAGAAGCATGTTTTTGCCAATGCCAATAAACGGACAGCGTTTTATGTTTTGGTGAAATTTTTAAACTTAAATGGTTATCACTTTTCTGTTTCTGTGGAAGAAGCGGTTGATATGTGTGTGACTATGGCGGTAGAAGCTTTAACTGATGAAAAAATGATAAGATACTCTAAATGGGTTTCTCAACATTCTGTCAGAGAAAAGGTCAAAAAGTAAGATAGTATGCTGGATTGAAATGAGCATAAGAAAATAAATAAACAGACAATATTAGAATTCTGAAATGCAGAAACTGATATTGTCTCTTTTTATTGATGAGTAATAATGAAAGTGAGAATTTATGGAATCAAAAGTTACAATTATCATACAAGAAATGTTACCCTTTTTAAACAATGAACAATTACTAGCATTGCGAGAGAGTTTAGAACGCCATCTAGTGGATGGAAAAAAGAAGCAGAAGTATTCAAATAATAATCTGTTGCAACTATTTATAACTGCTAAGCAGGTGGAGGGCTGTAGCGCAAAAACAATACGTTATTACCAGAGAACAATTGAAAATTTGTTTCATCATATTAAGGAATCTGTGACACAACTGACAACAGATGATTTAAGGAGTTATTTAGCAAATTATCAGTCTGAAAAGGACTGTAGTAAGGCGAATTTGGACAATATTCGGCGTATATTGTCCTCTTTTTTTGCTTGGCTTGAGCAAGAGGAATATATCATCAAGAATCCTATTCGAAGGATTAAAAAAATTAAAACAGAACAAACTGTGAAAGAAACTTATACGGACGAACATCTGGAAATTATGAGAGATAATTGTGAAAATTTAAGAGATTTGGCAATGATTGATCTACTAGCATCAACAGGTATGCGTGTAGGTGAACTGGTCCAGTTGAATCGTTCTGATATTGATTTTGAAAACAGAGAGTGCGTTGTTTTTGGAAAAGGTAAAAAGGAAAGACCCGTATATTTTGATGCTCGTACGAAAATTCATTTAAGAAACTATCTCAATGATAGAAAAGATGGTCATCCAGCTCTTTTTGTAACGCTAGTTGGAAAAGCCCAGAGACTTGGAATTGCTGGTGTCGAGATTCGATTGAGAAAGTTAGGACAAAAACTTGGAATACAAAAGGTTCATCCACATAAATTCAGAAGAACTTTAGCGACAAAGGCTATTGATAAAGGAATGCCGATTGAACAAGTCCAAAAACTGCTAGGTCACAGTAAAATTGATACAACCCTTGCCTATGCCATGGTTAACCAAAGCAATGTCAAACATTCACACCAAAAATTTATCTCTTAACCGCAAATCCCGATTTAACGAGATGTTTGGGGATGTTATTCTTAATGACAAAGAATGGAAATTTAGCAAATGGAACGAGATTCTAACTATAAGAAATGGTAAAAATCAAAAAAATGTTGAAGATAAAAACGGACAATTCCCTATTTATGGAAGTGGAGGAATTATAGGATATGCTAAAGATTGGATTGTGAAAAAAAATTCAGTAATTATTGGACGTAAAGGAAATATAAATAAACCGATTTTAGTAAGAGAAAACTTTTGGAATGTAGATACAGCGTTTGGTTTAGAACCTACTTTAGATAAAATAAACTCAGAATATTTATTTTATTTCTGTCAATTATACAATTTTGAAAAGTTAAATAAAGCTGTAACTATACCTAGCTTAACCAAATCAGATTTATTAGATATTTCTATCCCCCTCCCCCCTCTCTCCCTCCAAAACGAGTTCGAGGACTTTGTGGATCAGGTAGACAAATCACAATTTGCTTGTGAGATAGTTATAAAACTGTGGAGAAATAGCTTGAAATCTAGTATAATATAGGTATATTTTTATTCAAAGTGAGAGAAAAATGGGAAATTTTAGCTTTCTTTTAAAAAATGCAGAGTACGAGTCATTTTCAAAGCCTTGTATAGAAGCTGAAAATATGATAGCGACATCTACTGTAGCTACTGCTTTTATGGCACGCCGTGCTTTGGAGCAGGCTGTTCATTGGATATATAGTCACGATTCATATTTAGAAGCTCCCTATCGTGCTACCTTATCTTCTTTGGTATGGGATGATGATTTTAGAGAGATTGTGGATCCTGAGCTCCATAGGCAGATTGTTCTTTTAATTCGATGGGGAAATCATGCTGCACATGGTGGAGAAATTAAGGAACGAGAAGCGATTTTGGCTTTGCATCATTTGTATCAGTTTGTCAATTTTATTGATTATTGCTACAGTGACGAGTTTGTGGAGCGTTATTTCGACGAGCAGTTATTGCCACTTTCAGCAAACATCAAGTTTCGAGAAACGCCACAATCTATGGCGAAATTACAAAATAGTTTGCCAAATCTTCCTGATTTCGATGAACAGATGGCTAGTCAGTCATTGGCTGTTCAAGAGACTTATACTGAAAAACGTGAAACAGCAGCTCTACGGCAAGATGTATCTTTCCATATCGATCAACTATCTGAAGCAGAGACAAGAAAACTCTTTATAGATATCGATCTCCGTTTAGCAGGTTGGACATTTGAGGAAAACTGTCGTGTTGAGGTAGCCGTTCATGGTTTGAAGCATGGTACAGGAACTGGATACTGTGACTATGTCCTTTATGGCAAAAATGGGAAAGTTCTAGCAATTGTTGAAGCTAAAAAGGCATCTGTAAATCCAGAAGTAGGGGAGGTGCAGGTCAAGGAATATGCTGAAGTTCTTGAGAAACAAATCGGCTATCGACCAATTTGCTTTATTACCAATGGTTTAAAGCACTACATACTTGATGGTGTTAATCGTCGACAGATTGCAGGGTTCTACTCTCAAGAGGAGTTGCAACTTTTGATGGACAGACGTCACTTGCAAAAACCACTCGAGGATATTTCTAGCAAAATTAGGGACGACATTTCTGGACGTCATTATCAGAAACATGCGATTACAAGTGTCTGTGAAGCATTCTCCAATAATCGGAGACAGGCACTCTTAGTCATGGCAACTGGGTCTGGGAAAACCCGTACAGCGGTTTCCCTAGTTGATATCCTTTCGCGTCATAACTGGGTAAAAAATGTTCTTTTTTTAGCTGATAGAACTTCCCTAGTTAAGCAAGCTTATGATTCGTTTAGGAAATTACTTCCAGATCTTTCAGTTTGTAATTTCTTAGAGGATAAAGATAGTGCTCGATCTAGTCGTATGGTTTTTTCAACCTATCCGACCATGATAGGAGCGATCAGCGATCAAGAAGAAGTAAATCAACGACCCTTTACTGTTGGGCACTTTGATCTCATCATAATTGATGAATCTCACCGTTCTATTTATCAGAAATACAAATCAATTTTTGATTATTTTGATGCAAGGATTGTAGGATTAACTGCCACTCCGCGTCAAGATTTGGATAAAAATACCTATGGTTTCTTTAACTTGGAGAATGGTGTTCCAACATATGCATACGATCTGGAAGAGGCTGTAAAAGATGGTTATTTAGTAGCTTATCATTCGATTGAAACTAAGTTAAAACTACCAACGGATGGTCTACATTACGATGATTTATCCCAAGACGAAAAAGAATATTTTGATAACCAATTTGAAGATGGTAGTTCTGAGAAAGATATTGATCCTGCGGATTTTAATACCTCTATTTTCAATAGAAATACAGTCGAAATTGTTCTAGATGAATTAATGACAAGAGGGATTCAGACAGCTTCAGGTGACGAAATTGGTAAAACCATTATCTTTGCTAAAAACCATCGACACGCTGAATACATCAGAGATATTTTTAACGAACGCTATCCTGAAAAAGGAAGCGATTATGCTCAAGTGATTGATTATAGCATTAAGCATTATCAAACCTTAATTGATAATTTTAAAATTAAGGAGAAATACCCTCAAATTGCAATTTCTGTTGATATGTTGGATACAGGTATTGATGTACCAGAGGTTGTTAATTTAATCTTTTTCAAGAAAGTGCGTTCTAAAACTAAGTTTTGGCAGATGATTGGCCGTGGAACCCGTCTTTGTAGAGATTTATTTGGCCCTGAGCAGGATAAGAAAAATTTCTTGGTATTCGATTATGGTGATAATTTTGAATATTTCAAGGCTGATCCAAGAGAGGGAGAAGGTCGTCACATTGTTTCTCTGACTCAACGTTTGTTTAACATCAAGGTGGATTTGATTCGAGAACTGCAGGGACTTCATTATCAAGATAATCAGTTTGCTAGAGAATACCGTCAACAACTCGTAACAGAACTTCATGGACGTATGGTGAGCTTAAATGAGTTAGACTTTAGGGTTCGTATGGTCTTAGATACAGTTTATACTTACAGAAAATTGGAAAATTGGCAAAATCTAACGACCGTTACAAGTGAAACAATCCAGAAAAATCTTTCTCCTCTTCTTTTTGAAGAAAATAAAGGGGATGAGATGGCGAGACGATTTGATTTATGGTTGTTTCAGATACAGTTAGGACAACTGTTGGCTAAGCCAGCAACTGCCCATATATCTCAAGTTATGAAAACAGCTAAAGCTCTTGCCAGGGTTGGCAATATATCACAAGTTTTTGCAAAGGCTGAAATTATCAGGAAAGTACAAGAACCTGAATTTTGGGAAGAAGTTAGTTTGTCTGAACTTGAAAAAATCCGCCTTTCTCTAAGAGATTTATTGCAATTCTTAGATAAAACGAGCCGAAAAGTCTATTATGTCAATTTTGATGATCACATTCTTTCCACTGTTCATGATACTAAGCCATATTTACAAGTCAATGACCTGCGATCTTATAATGAAAAAGTTGAACATTATTTGAAAACTCATCTAGATGATGAAGCAATTTCTAAGTTATACCATAATGAAAAATTGACCTCTCAAGATTTACTTGCACTTGAAACATTGCTATGGGAAAAATTAGGTAGCAAGTCTGATTACCAACAACATTATGAAAATAAGGCAATTCCTAGATTGGTTCGTGAGATTATTGGTTTAGATAGAGAAGCTGCCAATCAAGTTTTTTCTAAATTTTTATCGGATGAAAGTCTCAATGCCAAGCAGATTTCCTTTGTGAAATTGATTGTTGATTACATTGTAGAGAATGGTTGCTTAGAGACCAAAGTTTTAACACAAGAGCCGTTTAAATCGTATGGTTCAGTTCAACTACTCTTTCAACACCAACTCCCTATACTTCGTAATATTGTCCAAACAATTGAACTCATTAATGATCGAGCTGGAGAAGCAGCATAAATAATAAGAGGTTATAAATGCAAACTCAAGAAGAAATGAATGTTTTGGTACCGGAAAAATTAGCAGAAATTGAGCGTGATTATGGTGTCAGAGTTTTATGGGCTATTGAGTCTGGTAGTCGTGCTTGGGGTTTTGAGTCTCCCGATAGTGACTTTGATGTACGGTTTATCTACAAACACAAGCAAGATTTTTATCTCCGTTTAAATGAACAGCGTGATGTTATCGAGCTACCAATTGACGATACTTGGGATGTGAGTGGCTGGGATTTAGACAAGACTTTAAAACTCCTTTATAAGTCAAATCCTACACTGTTTGAATGGTTACAGTCTCCAATTGTTTATCAACAAACGGATTTTATTGAGCGCATACGTCCACTTGCCAACCAGTATTTTTCTGAGAAAAAAATGCTCCACCATTACTTGAACACTGCTAGAACTCAAATGAATAAGTATCTTTCAGGAGACAAGGTCAAACCTAAAAAGTATTTCTATGCGCTGCGTCCTATTTTAGCCTGTCGCTGGATTGAAAAATACCATTCTGTTCCACCGATTTTGTTTGATGATTTGGTCAAAGAATTACTTCCGTCTCAAATGCAGGAGCATGTATCAAGATTGCTAGACATTAAGATAAATGGGCCTGAAGGTATGGAAATTTATCCGATAATGCCAATTCAAGATTATATTTTAGCTAACATCCAAGAGCTGGATACATACGTTCAAAGTGTTACAGAGGAAAAGAAAGACTGGAAAGCTCTCAATCAATTTTTCCTTGAAGAATTAGGCATGACTGAGGTTGTTTATGGGTAAATGGACATGTAAATGCGGGCAAGCAATGAACAACCATAGAGCGCCTGATCCAAATGCTTATTCAGTTTATTCGGATGAGTTGTTTGAAGAAATCATAAATAAAGCTGACGACCATAATAAAATTTCTTATGAAGACATTTCAGAAGCTTCTTTTTATATGCGGAAGTGCCCTGAGTGTGGCAGTTTCATGGTTTTTGGCGAAGACGGGGATGGAGATCACTTTACTTTTTATGAGCGCCAAGAAGTAGAAAAGGTAGAGCCTCTCTTTGATCCAGATCAAGAGTTAAATCTTGTTGTGGTTGAGTTTCAGGAGGGAGGGAATGGTTATACTTATATTTGTGATGACCCAAATATCCATATAGGACACGCTGTTATTGTCCCAGTCGGGAAGGAAAATACTGAAAAAACTGCTTTAGTTGTACAGAAGTATCATGCCCTACCAAAGGATATCACTTTTCCTGTTGAGAAGTTAAAACGTGTCATTCGTAGGTATTCACATTTCGACCCAATCACTTCGAAAAACGTTTTTAGAAATTTAAAAAAGCTAGGAAGAATTCTAGATGTTTGCTCTAAAAACGCAAACCCCAACTCTCAGCAAACATATTATAGTATCAAAACTCCTTTAGGCTATTTCTGGTTAGAATTAAATGGAGTTCCGATTCCAATGAAAATCACACAGATTCAAGTCAAAGATAAAAAGTACCAAGTTGATAGCGCCCTTTATATAAAGCCTTCAGAGATTAACTGTAGAAGATTTTATGAACTGGAATTATGTGCAGATTTTGATATTGATGCTTCTAGATGGATCGATATTCTCTCTGATGAAAACGTTTGGGGAAATACTTGGGAACTAAATGGTCTTCAATTTGGTATTACTGCAGGGGAGTCTCCAGAATTTGAAGACGAAGTTGTAGCGAGAAAGTATAGTCGTGTCCCACTTTATTATGACTGGCACCCTGAATGTGAAGATTATTATGGCTTCAGTTTAGCTTGGAAAAAATACGAGTCTGATAGCGATTTGTCAATAGATTTCTATACAACGTAAGAAGCAGGAGGATATGTATGAATCAAGCATGGGATTTATTGTTTGAGGGTAAGATTAATGAGGCTAAAAAATTAGTTGAAGCTGATTTTTTATTGGAAACTTGCACAGATTTTAGTTTGTTAAATTTGATGGGGTATATTTATCTTGAAGAGCAAAAATACAACGAGTGCTTAAGTATCTATCAGCGTTACATTGACTTAGCACGAACTAAAAGTGACCCAGAAAATGAACATATAGGCTATCATCAGTTAGCCATGGTTTATCGTGAAATGAATGAATTTCAAACGGCCCTTTTCTATATCGAAAGAGAGCAAAAAGTCATTGAAGAAGCTTTTACAGAGGATACCCTCAAATCTTCAGTTAACAATTATGAGCAAGGTTATTTACGATTAAAGCTAGGGAAAGTAGCAGAAGCATTCATGTATATGGAACAGTCCTTAAAACAAGCTTTGCAAACAGATGATTTGATTGCCCAAGCTTGTGCCTATAGAGGTTTAGGAGAGATTGGTTCGATACAAAATCCTGAAGAATCACATGAAAATTTTTTACAAGCTATCGCTCTTTTTGAAAAGGCAGGCGATCAGATTGGTGCTCAAGAGGTTAGAAAATTGCTAAATAATAAAAAGTAGCCTGTTCAGGCTACTTTTTTATTAAAACACACGATAGACATAAGGATTCTCAGGCTTGTCTACTTTTGTGAAACTCTCAACTTCCAGTGTTGGGAGTTTTTGTTTGAGTTCTTTATGGTAGTGGAGGGTCAGGGTTCCCCTAGCGGTAATCCAGGTATTGTCAGGATACTGGCGTGAGTTTCCCTTGGTCAAGAGCCCATATACACCAGAGTCTGCGATACAGTGAATAATCCCAAAGCGAAAGAGGAACTGGCTATCTGGATGGTTAGGATCGTTATAGACAAAGCCTGTAAACTCGATTTGCTTTCCTTCAAACTCTTGTGGATAGTCATAGAGAACTTCCATGACCTCCATATAGTTTTCATCTGTAACCTGAATGGTTGGCAGGGATAGGTATTTGTCAGCTGTAGCCCTCATTTCCTTTTCATAAGCAGACTTGGAAAAATAGGTACTGGTATCGGGTTTGAGGTATTGACTAGATGTACCTTCGCTTGCCTGAATAGTTGTGTCGATTCCCTCAGCAAGTGGGAAATGATATCCCTTAGCAGACACGGTTCTCGAGTCCAAACTTACTGTCGGAAAGGCAATTCCAATCAAGAGAGGTAGTGACAGTAACAGGATGCTGATTTGTTTAGCTCGACGACTTTCCATATGGCTGTGAGAGTTGATTTTTTTAATCCAGATGTAGAATTGGATCAGAGCCAACAGAAGAGAAAGAACCATTGAGATATAGACTAGATAGGAATAGTGGAGGTTGATGTAGTGGCTAAGCTTGCCAGATAGC
Organism: Streptococcus sp. 151470009-6; assembly: GCF_053628175.1. Taxonomy (NCBI): domain Bacteria; kingdom Bacillati; phylum Bacillota; class Bacilli; order Lactobacillales; family Streptococcaceae; genus Streptococcus; species Streptococcus sp. 151470009-6. Next base: position 562,101 of record NZ_JBSEZF010000001.1, on the reverse strand, counting down.
TGCAGATACAGAGTTAGGACAAAATAGCCCAGTAAAATGAAAAATCGGATCATAGCATCACTCCTATCATGTAAGAATAAAGCAAGACAAACACTGTCACAATGCCCATGAATTGCCAGATGAAGTTGGTCTTTAAGTAGTGTTTCATCATGAGGAGATTTTTGATATCAAGCATGGGGCCGATGACCAGAAAGGCAAGGACGGGTGCTAGGCCGAAGCTCGAGAGGAGAGAAGCACCGATAAAGGCGTCCGCCTCGCTACAAAGAGAGAGGAGAAAGGCTAGAGACATGAGTAAGAGAATCGCAATGATTGGACTAGCACTGATAGAGGTCAGGATCCGAGTCGGGACATAGACCTGCACGATAGCCGCAAAGAGACAGCCAAAGACCAAGTAACGACCCATATCGAAAAACTCATCAATAGCTTGTATAAAGACCTGAAAGACCTTTCTAGCAGGAGTTAAGTGTGAAAAGTCATGTTCGTGACAAGTGATAGGATTCTCTTTTTGAATGGGTTCCTTCCAGAAAAATCCTAGGAAAATTCCAAGCACCAAAGCAATCACAATAGCTCCCAGCGCTCGCAAGAAGGCAAGTTTTATTGAATTGCCAAAGGCAGAATAGGTAGCGAAAAGAACGATGGGATTGATGATGGGAGCAGTCACCAGAAAGGGAACGGCCGTGTAGCTGGGGACTTTCTTTTCCAAAAAACGATTGATAATCGGGACGATTCCACACTCACAAGAGGGAAAGAGAAAGCCGATGAAGGTACCAAAAAAGATCCTCCCCCAACGATTGCGAGGGAGAAACTCAGAGACTTTATCTGGTGTGATATAGACTTCGATCCAGCCTGAAATGAGACTCCCAATCAAGACAAAAGGAAGGGCTTCAATCATGATAGAGAGAAAAATGGCTCCCGCTTGTAATACACTAGGAGGAAGAGATTGGAAAAATGTCATCTATTTTTTCTTCTCAACTTTTTCTTTTTTATCATTGTCATCTGGAAAAGTGACCTGAGTGAGATCAGGAAGTTTAGCAAACTCTTCAAACATCTTGTCCAAGTCATCCGTTTTTGTAAATTTAACAGCCATGGGCCTACCTCTTTTCTAAATTCTACCTCTATTATACTATTATTTTGAGGAAAAGGGATTATTTTTATTTTGATAATCAAAGAGGCAAAAACAGGTAAGGTGAAACAAGCCTTGTCCCTTATGGTATAATAGGTTTATGGATAAAAAATATGAAAAAATTTCCCAAGATTTGGGTGTAACCTTAAAGCAAATCGATACCGTTCTAAGTTTGACAGCCGAAGGGGCGACGATTCCCTTCATCGCGCGTTATCGGAAGGACATGACTGGTAGTCTGGATGAGGTGGCGATTAAGGCTATTATTGACCTGGATAAAAGTCTGACTAATCTCAATGACCGCAAGCAAGCTGTCTTGGCTAAGATTCAAGAACAAGGTAAGCTAACAAAGGAATTGGAAGAAGCTATTCGAAATGCTGAAAAGTTAGCAGACGTAGAAGAACTTTACCTACCCTACAAGGAAAAGCGTCGGACCAAGGCAACCATTGCCCGTGAAGCTGGACTCTTTCCTCTTGCTCGCTTGATTTTGCAGAATGTTATTAGCTTAGAGAAAGAAGCTGAGAAGTTTGTCTGTGAAGGATTTGCGACTGGTCAAGAAGCCTTGGCAGGTGCGGTTGATATTTTGGTAGAAGCCTTATCCGAAGATGTCAATCTACGTGCTATGACCTATCAGGCAGTGTTGAGACACTCTAAAATCACTTCGCAGGTTAAGGATGAAAATCTTGATGAAAAACAAGTTTTTCAGATTTATTACGATTTTTCAGAGACAGTTGGCAACATGCAGGGCTATCGTACCTTGGCCCTTAATCGTGGTGAAAAACTAGGCATACTGAAAGTCGGTTTTGAACATGCGACGGATTGTATCCTAGCTTTCTTTGCTGCTCGTTTCAAGGTGAGAAACGCCTATATTGATGAAGTTATCCAGCAATCTGTTAAGAAAAAGGTCTTGCCTGCTATCGAGCGCCGTATTCGGACAGAATTGACTGAGAAAGCAGAAGAAGGGGCTATCCAACTCTTTTCAGACAATCTGCGCAATCTCCTCTTGGTTGCTCCGCTGAAAGGGCGCGTGGTTCTAGGCTTTGACCCTGCCTTTCGTACAGGTGCCAAGCTGGCTGTCGTTGATGCAACGGGGAAAATGCTGACAACACAGGTCATTTATCCCGTAAAACCAGCCTCAGCTCGTCAGATTGAAGAAGCCAAGAAAGACTTGGCCGACCTGATCGGTCAATACGGTGTGGAAATTATTGCCATTGGAAACGGAACGGCCAGTCGCGAAAGTGAAGCCTTTGTGGCGGAAGTTCTGAAAGATTTTCCAGAAGTCAGCTATGTTATCGTCAATGAAAGTGGCGCTTCGGTTTATTCTGCTAGTGAACTTGCTCGCCAAGAGTTTCCAGAATTAACGGTTGAAAAACGCTCTGCTATCTCAATCGCCCGTCGTTTGCAAGATCCCCTTGCTGAATTGGTAAAAATCGATCCCAAGTCAATCGGTGTTGGTCAATACCAGCACGATGTCAGTCAGAAGAAACTATCTGAGAGTCTGGACTTTGTCGTCGATACCGTAGTTAACCAAGTCGGTGTCAATGTCAATACAGCTAGCCCAGCTCTTCTATCTCATGTCGCTGGACTCAATAAAACCATTTCTGAAAATATCGTCAAATACCGAGAGGAAGAAGGAAAAATCACTTCACGCGCTCAAATCAAGAAGGTTCCCCGTCTGGGTGCTAAAGCCTTTGAGCAAGCTGCAGGTTTCCTTCGTATCCCTGAAAGTAGCAATATCCTCGATAATACAGGAGTTCACCCAGAAAACTACGCTGCAGTCAAGGAGCTCTTCAAACGTTTAGATATTAAAGACCTAAACGAAGAAGCACAAAATAAGCTTAAATCCCTTTCTGTCAAGGAAATGGCGCAAGAACTAGACCTCGGTCCAGAAACCCTTAAAGATATCATTGCTGACCTTCTCAAACCAGGTCGTGATTTCCGTGACTCTTTTGATGCACCTGTGCTTCGTCAAGATGTCTTGGATATTAAAGACTTAAAAATCGGCCAGAAGCTGGAAGGTGTGGTACGGAACGTCGTTGATTTCGGTGCCTTCGTTGATATCGGGATTCACGAGGACGGCTTGATTCATATTTCCCATATGAGTCGCAAATTTATCAAACATCCCAGCCAAGTGGTGTCAGTCGGAGATTTGGTAACGGTTTGGGTCAAGAAAATCGATACGGAACGTGAAAAAGTTAATCTGTCGCTCCTAGCTCCAGATGAAACTGACTGAGTACGTTCAGTCTGTTTCCCTAGAAGACTTTGGTAGACCTTTCACGCACCAAGCCCAGTGGAATTCTCGTCTGCGAACGACAGGTGGACGATTTTTCCCCAAGGATGGGCATTTGGATTTTAATCCCAAGGTTTATCAGGAACTAGGTTTGGAGGTTTTTCGGAAAATTGTGCGCCATGAACTCTGTCACTATCACCTTTATTTTCAGAAAAAGGGTTATCGACATAGGGACCGAGAATTTAAGGAACTATTGAAAGAAGTGGATGGACTGCGCTTTGTACCACCTTTGAAAACACAAACTCAAATTCCCTACCTAGTCTATCAGTGCCAATCCTGCCAGCAAAGTTATCAGCGTAAGAGAAGGATTGATACCAAACGCTATCGCTGTGGAGTTTGTCGGGGTAAACTCGTCATCATAAATCGGCCTAAGGACTGATGATGATAGTTCTGATTCATGCTATACTACTTGTAAGAATACCGAAAGAGGAAACAATCATGAATACAAAATTTTATAAAATGAGACGAAATCGTATGGTGTCAGGAGTTTTAGCTGGTCTATCAGACAAGTGGAATTTTGATGTAACCCTAGTCCGCTTTCTCTTCGCCATTTTTACCGTGGCAAATTTTGGAATTGGTGTGATAATCTACATCATCCTTGCCTCTATCCTGCCAACTAAGGAAGAAATCGAAGCCGAAATGTACGGAACAGGACCACGTAAACGCAAGGAAGCCCAAGCCATTGAAGACAATGATGGCTGGTTTTGGTGATAATAGTAGAAGTATGAACTTCGTCCAATAGGACGAAGTTTTTTAAACTTGTCAAATCAAATCCTGAAATGTTATAATAAATCAATGAATACAATAATTTAGAGAGATTAATATGGCTAACGAAAATAAAACGTTTGAATTACAAAGTTCTGAAATTGACTTTGACTATGAACAGTTACTTGAAATAGAAAATTCTTTAGAAAATAACCTTAAGGATGTTGTTGAACACATAGAGCAACTTGATATAGATAGAGAAAAATTACAAAATAATGAATACCTTCAAGAATCTATTGAAAATATAGTTTGGGAACAAGTACAACTTCAACTTGCTGCCCAAATAGGTGAAGAGTTTATTAAAGATAACAATGGTCAAACTCTAGATTTACGAAAAGATGCACATATACAAACTGCTGAAAATTTTGAAAAAGGAAAACTAGCAACTCATAATAGAGACGTTGATTATCAAGAAAGATACGATACTTGGCAAAATAATTTTGTTAAAGATGACTTAGGAAATATTAAAACACACTCAACTCGTTCAGGAAAAATTGTAAATACTTTAACCAAAGATGCGAGAAAACCATTTGACGCAGGACGACCAACAGGTTCAAAAGAAAAAGGAACTCAGATGGATCATACAGTTTCTGCAGGAGAGATTATACGTGATCCAAAGGCAAATGCTTTTTTGACAAAGGAAGAGCAGATTGCTTTTGCAAATAGTAAAGTTAACCTTAACGAAATTAGGAGTGATATTAATCAAGCTAAAGGTGATCAATCAACAACTGAATTATTTGATAATCCAAATTCTAAAGGGCAATATGCTAAAGAAGTCCATAATATTAGTTCAAAAGAAGAGAAACAGTTAAGAGAGAAAGATAAAGAGGCACGCGCTGAATACGACCGAGTAAGAGACGAAGCTGAGAAGCGAGCTATAAAATCTGGTAAAAAATCAAGACGTGACGAGGCGTTAAAAGTTTCCGGAAAAGCTCTGAAAGCAGCGCTTTTACAGTTACTATCAGAATTTTTGCGAGAGTTAATTTCAAAATTTATCTCTTGGCTTAAAGACACAGAGAGAAACTTATCAACTTTTATTGAAAAGGTAAAAGAGGCCATCATTTCATTTGTAAACAACTTATCAAATCACTTATTAAACGTTGGGAAATCAGTGGTTACTATGATTGCTTCTGCGATAGTTGGACCTGTAATTAACACTTTTCTAAAAGCATGGACATTTATACACCAAGGTTGGAAGTCATTAAAAGAAGCGATTGATTATCTAAATAATCCAGAGAACAAAGAAAAAAGTGTTCAGATAATGATGCTAGAGATCGGTAAAATTGTTGTTGCAGGTTTAACGGCTACAGGTGCTATTGTAGTGGGAGAAGCATTAGGAGCATCACTAACAGCAAGTTTTCCAGTTTTGGCTATCTCTATACCACTTTTGGGTACAATTGGTAGTGTTATTGGAACATTTATGGGAGCGACCTTATCTGGAATTATTGGCGCTTTTGTATTAAAAATGATTGATCAGCAAATTGTCAATAAACAGATTACTGAATTAAGTTCTAAGAAAATTGATCAAAATAATGAAATGTTAGTAATCAAAGATCAATTACTAGATGTAAAGACCATAAAGCTTCAAGTAGAAAAAGATTCTGTTATCAATACTATTAAGGAAAGACATGATCTGGCTGCTTCAATAATGAAAGAAAAGCTATCAGATATTTTTGCAGAATCTACAAGAGACGATAAAAGTGACTTTGATGAGATTGATAGTTTATTACAAGAATTATTAGATTAGGGAGATAAATATGGAACAAGAAGTAATTGAGCAAGAACAGGAAAAATTTGAAATAAATATTAGCCCATATGATTTCAACGAAGCTAAAGAGCACCTGAAAGAATTTGCTGAACAAAGTCGAGATGATTTGTATTTTGATAAGGTTAGAACTCATGAAGAATTCTTTGGTTTTGGTCTTGATTTTGTTGAGCATGGAGTTACTGGTAAAGAGTTTAACACTTTAGTAGAGCAAGTTCAAAATTACATTTCAAGATTTTATGAAGATCAACTGAAATTAACAGAAGAATTTGGTCAAGTTTATAAAGCTTTAGAGGGTCTAGATAAAGGTTATATTCAAGCGATTGTTACTACAGTGGCGGCAAATGAACATACCAATAAGAAAATTCAGAAAGAACAAGCTCGTATTGATAAAACAATTGAGAAGCAAGCATCTACACTCCAAGTACTAAAGCAATTTAAAGAAAAATTCAATGAAAACAATCATAAAGAAGCCATTGAGGAACATGAGGAGCGACTTTCAAAATTAGACGATAGAATTGTAAGCTTAGAGGATACAGTAAACGCGCTTCCTTTGGAGCCTGTCTCGCATACTTCTGAAATTGAAGAACTCAGAAAAGAATTGAAAGAAAGTAAAGAACAAATTAAACTTATTTCTAGTCGACTTTTAACTGTTTTTATCATATCTGGAGTATCTATCGGAATGTTGATAATCACTTTACTATTTATGTTTTTGAGGTAATTATGACTGTATCTCGTGACAAGCTAATTGAGAGCGCCAAAAAATTGGATCGACAACTAGGTAACGAGTCGACTTTTCTCACAAAAGTGAATGAGATTATAATTGATCATTCTAACACAAATAAAGTAGCAGATCTATATAAATCTATATATTTATTTCAAAAAGAGAATAAAATAAGCAAGATAAGTCAAACGCTAAAAGAATTATCTGATAATTTAGCTTGTTATTTAGGTTACTCTTATCTTTTTGAAATACTAGGGAAGGAGCTAGGAAAACGTAACAACTCTTCTTTGGATGAATTGATGAAGGAATTAAATCAATTAGTTGGTTTACAAAAAGTTAAAGAGGAAGTTTCGAGGTTAGTTATATATCAAAAGGTTCAGTCCAAAAGAAAAGAGTCTGGGCTAAAAGTACCAAAGAGAACTTTACATATGGCGTTTATGGGGAATCCTGGTACTGGAAAGACGACAGTGGCCAGAATTGTAGGTCGGATGTATTATCAATTAGGCCTTCTTTCAAAGGGGCATTTTACCGAAGTCTCCAGAACGGATTTAATTGCTGGTTATCAAGGTCAAACAGCTTTAAAAGTAAAAAGTGTCATTGAAAAAGCAAAAGGTGGCGTTTTATTCATTGATGAAGCTTATAGCATTACAGAAAATGACAATACTGATTCATATGGCCGAGAATGTTTAACAGAATTGACAAAGGCTTTAGAGGATTCAAGAGATGATTTAATTGTTATTGTTGCTGGATATACTGATCCAATGAATCATTTTTTTGAATCGAATCCTGGTCTGAAGTCTCGCTTTAATTATTTTATAAATTTTGAAAATTATTCTTCTAAAGAATTGTTAGATATTCTTGAAACTCTAGCAAGAAAAGACGACTACCAGATAGATGACAAGCTGAAAGAAATATTATTAAATTATTTTAATGATAAGTTAGAAAGCAATCCCACCAATTTTTCTAACGGTCGTTTCGTTCGAAATCTTTATGAAGATTTAATAATGAATCAAGCTGTTCGAATAGATCAAAGAGAAAATTTTACTTCAAAAGATTTAACTTTGTTGATAAAAGAAGACTTTTCTTTAGAAGAAAACTGTTCTGCTTATATAGAAATATAATTAATTGAAAGAATACATCATCAAATTGTAGCTACATTTCTTACTGATTGATGTAGACTGAATAGTGAATTTTAACCCTTGCATCCGCAAGGGTTTTCTTCTTGTATTTCATTTATGGTAAAATATTGATAGCGAAATTGCTTGATATTCTTCAATCTTACAAAAATGTAAGATTAAAGTCTCTTTTGTAAGGTTAGGTTATGGCAGGCCACCTTTTTTTGCGATAAACTAGACTCATAAAGAACAAAGGAGCAAAACCATGAAAAGAATTTTACAAAAGAAAACAAGAAAACCAAGTCAAAAAGATATCGAGCGTGTTCAACTGGGATGCGCTATGATGCAAGCACAGTTTCAAATGATGGGATATTAAGAAGGAGAAAATCATGACACTTTTAGATGTAAAACACGTTCAAAAAATCTACAAAACACGTTTCCAAGGCAATCAAGTAGAAGCCCTCAAAGACATTCACTTTACAGTAGAAAAGGGTGACTACGTTGCTATCATGGGAGAGTCTGGCTCAGGGAAGTCTACCCTACTCAACATCCTAGCCATGCTGGATAAACCAACTCGTGGTCAGGTTTACCTAAACGGAACAGACACAGCAACCATTAAAAATTCTCAGGCTTCTAGCTTCCGTCGTGAGAAGTTGGGATTTGTTTTCCAAGACTTTAACTTGCTAGATACTCTATCGGTCAAAGACAATATCTTGCTTCCGCTAGTGTTATCACGAAAACCCATCACAGAGATGATGAAAAAATTGGTAGTGACAGCTGAAAATTTGGGCATCAACCAATTGCAAGAGAAGTACCCTTACGAGATTTCAGGTGGTCAAAAACAGCGGGTAGCAGTTGCACGCGCTATCATCACAGAGCCTGAAATTCTTCTTGCGGATGAGCCGACTGGGGCACTTGACTCCAAGTCATCTGCAGCTCTTCTAGATGTTTTTGATGAAATCAATGAGCGCGGGCAAACCATTCTCATGGTAACCCACTCAACCGCAGCAGCCAGCAGGGCCAAGCGCGTTCTCTTTATCAAGGACGGAATCCTCTATAACCAAATCTACCGCGGAGACAAGACAGAACGTCAAATGTTCCAGGAAATCTCTGATACCTTGACTGTTATGGCGAGCGAGGTGAATTAGTATGTTTCGATTGACCAATAAGTTAGCGGTATCGAACTTAATCAAAAACCGCAAACTCTACTATCCCTTTGCTTTAGCTGTTCTCTTGGCTGTGACCATTACTTATCTCTTTTACTCATTGACCCTTAACCCTAATATTGGCAAGATTAGGGGTGGAGAGACTATCTCTATGACACTCGGTCTTGGTATGGTGATTGTCACCATAGCCTCTGCCATCATCGTCTTTTATGCCAATAGTTTCGTCATGAAAAACCGTTCCAAAGAACTAGGGATTTATGGCATGTTAGGATTAGAAAAACGCCATTTGATCAGTATGGTCTTTAAGGAGCTCCTTATTTTTGGCTCCCTAACCTTGACAGCTGGACTTGGGCTAGGAGCTCTCTTTGATAAGCTCATCTTTGCTCTGCTTCTGAAGCTAATGAATATGAAGGTGGAGCTCGTAGCGACTTTCCAACCAAGCGTCTTTATCCTAGTTAGCCTTATTTTTGGAGCTATTTTCCTAGGTTTGGTTTTTATCAATGCCTTTCGTATTGCACGCATGAATGCCCTTCAGCTCTCTCGTGAGAAGGCCAGTGGTGAGAAAAAAGGACGTTTCTTGGGCTTGCAAACGATTCTTGGATTAATCAGTTTGGGTTCAGGATACTACCTAGCAGTGACAGTTGAAAATCCTTTAACTGCACTCATAATTTTCTTTGTAGCAGTCTTGCTGGTAATCTTTGGTACCTATCTCTTGTTTAATGCAGGGATTACAGTATTCCTACAAATCTTGAAGAAAAACAAGCGTTATTATTACCAACCCAACAACATGATTTCCGTATCCAATCTCATCTTCCGTATGAAGAAAAATGCGGTTGGTCTTGCGACGATTGCCATTCTTTCAACCATGGTCTTGGTGACCATGTCTGCTGCAACTAGTATCTTCAAGGCTTCAGAAACCTTCAAGAAATTCATGAATCCACATGATTTTGGAATTACAGGGCGAAATGTTGAAAAAGAAGATTTAGATAAACTTTTGAGTCAATATGCTAGTGATAAGGGATTAACTGTCACCAAAAAAGAAGTCTTTCGTCATAGCAGTTTTGGTATCGAGAGCCAAGATGGAACCAAGCTCCGTATCTTTACAAAGGGGAATAACTTCGTTCAGCCGAAAACCATTTTTATGGTCTTTGACCAAAAAGACTATGAAAACATGACTGGTCAAAAACTCCCCCTTTCAGGCAATGAAGTCGGCTTGTTTACCAAGAATAAGGTACTTGAAGGACAGAAAGAACTCACTCTAAATGATCAGACCTACACAGTTAAAGAAGAAATTAAAAATGATTTTATTCTGGAACATGTGCCAAATCAGTATAACATTCTCACATCGGACTACAATTATCTTGTTGTTCCTAATTTGCAGGCCTTTATTGATCAATATCCTGATTCCTCTCTCTTTGATCAACTTTATGGTGGTATGAATGTAACAGCTAGTGAGGAAGAACAGCTCAAACTCGCTGACGACTTTACAGAATACCTTCGTAACTTCAATAAAGATTTAAACAAAGAGGGAAGCTATGTATTCGGAAGCAATCTAGCTGATAGCAGTGCGCAAATTAGTGCCCTTTATGGAGGTGTCTTCTTCATCGGTATTTTCCTTTCTATCATCTTTATGGTGGGAACAGTCCTGGTTATTTACTACAAACAAATTTCTGAAGGCTATGAAGACCGTGAACGTTTCATCATTTTGCAAAAGGTTGGACTCGATCAAAAGCAAATCAAGCAAACGATTAACAAACAGGTTCTAACTGTTTTCTTCCTTCCATTGCTCTTTGCCTTCCTACACCTTGCTTTTGCCTATCATATGCTTAGCCTCATCCTAAAAGTCATTGGCGTGCTGGATGCGACCATGATGTTGACTGTCACTTTGTCCATTTGTGCCATCTTCCTCATCGTCTACGTTTTAATCTTTATGATTACCTCAAGAAGCTATCGCAAGATTGTGCAGATGTAAAAAAGATACCTCGATGCTGGTCGAGGTATTTCTTTTAGCTTAGATACTAAAGAGTTGTCCCAAGAGGAAGGTTACTCCCATGGTCAGAAGTCCGATACAGAGGTTACGGATCATAGCTGTTTTCGTAGGAGCCTTGCCTAATTTAGCACTGGTATAGCCGGTGACGAGAAGGGAAAGGGCCACGATAAAAACAGTAGCAGGAATGCGATAGTCACTTGGAAAAACGGTGATCGAAAGCATAGGAGGAAGACTTCCCAGTACAAAGGCGATAAAGCTAGAGATCGCAGCATGCCAAGGGTTGGTAAACTCTTCGTACTCGATACCGTATTTTTCCTCAACTAAGGCTTTGAGTGGATTTTTCAAAAAGGCTTTGTTGGTCAAGAGTTGAGCTGACGTTTCACACTCACCATTTTGTAAGTAAGCAGCATAGAGGGATTGTTTTGCTGATTCGATGTCCTTATCCAAGAGTAATTGCTCTCTAGCAACAGCGGCTTCTTCTGTGTCTTTCTGAGTGGATACAGAGACATATTCGCCACCTGCCATAGAAAAAGCACCAGCGAGGATAGCGGCTAGTCCAGATAAAAAGATAATCCAGATATTGCTGGTCGCACTAGCAACCCCGATAACCACTCCAGCAATGGAAATAATCCCATCATTGGCACCGAGAACGCCCGCGCGTAGGATATTGAGTCGTCCTGCAAAGTTTGCATCAATTTCATGTTTCAATTCTGTCATAGTCATCTCCTTTCTCTCCATTATAGAGAAAAGAGTAGGGGAATACAAACTTTTTAAACTATCTGAAAAAAGTTCTACGATTCTAATTTTTAGGCCCTTTGAAGTTTCTCCGAAAAAGTAGTGCTATCCTACTGTACTGGACCTTTTTAAACTTATCTATGGTATAATAGAAGGTAGATTTATCAATTGGAGTATGAAGGATTTTATGATTAAACTTGTAGCAACCGATATGGATGGAACCTTTCTGGACGGAGAGGGTCGGTTTGATATGGAACGCCTCAAAAACTTACTTGTTTCCTACAAGGAAAAGGGGATTTATTTTGCTGTGGCTTCGGGTCGTGGTATCTTGTCCCTGAAAAAGCTATTTGCGGATGTGCGTGATGAAGTGATTTTTATAGCTGAAAATGGGAGCTATGTTGAGTTTCATGGGGAAAATATGTACGAGGCTACGATGTCTCGGGACTTTTACTTGAGCACTTTTGAAGCTTTAAAGAAATCACCTTATTTTGATGAAAGAAAAATGCTTCTGACGGGCAAAAAAGCTTGTTATGTATTGGATACAGTGGATGAGACTTATCTCATGATTAGTCGTCACTACAATGAGAATATTCAGAAAGTAGCGAGTCTGGAAGATATCACAGATGAGATTTTTAAATTTACTACGAACTTCACAGAAGATACGATAGAAGCTGGTGAGGCATGGGTCAACGAAAATGTTCTTGGTGTGAAAGCCATGACAACTGGTTTTGAATCCATTGATATTGTCTTGGACTACGTTGATAAGGGTGTGGCTATTGTTGAGCTAGCCAAAAAACTGGGGCTTAGCATGGATCAGGTCATGGCTTTTGGCGATAATCTCAATGACCTTCTCATGATGCAGGTCGTCGGGCATCCAATCGCTCCTGAAAACGCGCGACCAGAGATTTTAGAATTGGCAGAAGCAGTGATTGGCCACCATAAGGACCAGTCAGTAATGGCTTATATGGAGGGCTTGTAATGGCAGATATTAAATTGATTGCACTTGATTTGGATGGCACCTTGCTGACAACGGATAAAAAGCTGACAGATCGAACTAAGGCAGTCCTAAAAGCTGCGCGTGATCGTGGCATCAAGGTCGTACTGACAACAGGGCGTCCTCTGAAGGCTATGGATTTCTTTCTCCATGAGCTAGGAACAGATGGACAGGAGGATGAGTACACCATCACTTTTAATGGAGGGCTTGTCCAGAAAAATACGGGGGAGATTCTCGATAAAACAGTCTTTTCAATCGACGATGTGGCACGATTGTACGAGGAAACTGAAAAACTAGGGTTGCCGTTAGATGCCATTTCAGAAGGAACAGTCTATCAAATCCAGTCGGACCAAGAAAGTCTCTATGCTAAGTTCAACCCAGCCCTGACTTTCGTACCTGTCGCTTTTGAAGATCTATCTAGTCAGATGACATATAATAAATGTGTGACTGCCTTTGCCCAAGAACCTTTGGATGCAGCGATTCAACAGATTTCTCCAGAATTGTTTGACCAATATGAAATCTTCAAATCGCGTGAACTCTTATTGGAATGGTCGCCGAAAAACGTCCACAAGGCAACAGGTTTAGCGAAATTAATTAAACACCTAGGAATCGACCAAAGTCAAGTCATGGCTTGTGGGGACGAGGCCAATGACCTTTCTATGATTGAGTGGGCAGGTCTGGGAGTTGCCATGCAAAATGCAGTTCCAGCAGTTAAGGAAGTTGCTAATGTCGTTACCCCCATGACCAACGACGAAGAAGCCGTTGCCTGGGCTATTGAAGAATACGTGCTAAAGGAGAATTAGAATATGGGATTATTTGACCGTTTATTCGGAAAAAAAGAAGAGCCGAAAATCGAAGATATTGTAAAAGAAGCTCTGGAAAATATTGATTTGTCAGAAGAGGTTGAAGAAAACCAAACGGCTATCGAAGAAACAAGTCAGGAAGAGATAACAAGGGAAAAAGTGGAAGAAACTCTTGCTCAAGAAGAAATTCCTCAAGTCTCGACAGAAGAAGTGATTGAACCAGAAGCAGTCGAAGAAACTGCTCAGGAAGAGGTTGAGCTAGAAGTTGATGAGACAGAGCAAAGCCAAGAGACGGAAGAAGCTCTAGAAGAAGAGAACCAAGAAACTGTAGAGTTCGAAGAAGGGTTAGCTACTGAAGTAGTAGAAGAAGAACTTCCTCAGGCTGAGGAAACTGTTCAGGAAAAATATGACCGCAGTCTCAAGAAAACGCGTACGGGATTCGGAGCACGCTTGAATGCCTTCTTTGCCAACTTCCGTTCTGTTGATGAAGAATTCTTCGAAGAATTGGAAGAACTGCTCATCATGAGCGATGTCGGTGTTCAGGTTGCTTCAAACTTAACAGAAGAACTACGCTATGAAGCTAAACTCGAAAATGCTAAGAAGCCTGATGCACTTCGTCGTGTCATTATCGAGAAATTGGTTGAACTCTATGAGAAGGATGGCAACTACGATGAACAAATCCATTTCCAAGATGGTTTGACAGTCATGCTCTTTGTCGGAGTCAATGGTGTTGGGAAAACAACTTCTATCGGGAAATTGGCTCATCGCTACAAACAAGCTGGCAAGAAAGTCATGCTGGTTGCGGCAGATACCTTCCGTGCTGGAGCTGTTGCCCAGCTAGCTGAATGGGGCCGTCGTGTGGATGTTCCTGTTGTGACGGGGCCTGAAAAGGCTGATCCAGCAAGTGTAGTCTTTGATGGGATGGAGCGTGCTGTAGCAGAAGGTGTTGATATTCTCATGATTGATACAGCAGGTCGTCTGCAAAACAAGGACAACCTCATGGCCGAGTTGGAAAAGATTGGTCGCATTATCAAACGTGTCCTGCCAGAGGCGCCACATGAAACCTTCCTGGCACTTGATGCCTCTACGGGTCAGAACGCTCTAGTACAGGCCAAAGAATTTTCTAAAATCACCCCTGTTACTGGTATTGTATTGACCAAGATTGATGGAACTGCCCGAGGTGGTGTTGTTCTGGCTATCCGCGAAGAACTCAATATCCCTGTAAAATTGATTGGTTTCGGTGAAAAAATCGATGATATCGGTGAATTCAACTCCGAAAACTTTATGAAAGGTCTCTTAGAGGGCTTGATTTAATACAAAATAAATAATCCTGCAAGATACACTTGCAGGATATTTTTATTATTCTAAACGACCTTGTTCACGATAGGCGATATCTGGTTAGCGCCTTTGTTGTAGGTATAGTGGCGGTTGAACGCAATACAACAAAGATTGTCTGAAAACAGCAACCGAGTGCGTACTACACACCCCCTATGTCAGGACTGAAGGTTTTGTGCGGGCTACGGCTTGCTGGTTGCGCTCAATCATGATGTGGTTACGGTAGGCAACACCACACAGATGTTTGCCGCTGCGGTCGTAAACGATAGTGAGAAGTTGAATTGTTAAAGAAGGGGAAAGACCGTCTGATAAGGCTTAGGATAGTGTTTTCAGACGGCATGGTGTTATTTTTGTTAGATTTGCTAAATAATGAATATTTTTAAAATTGGTTGTTCAAAATTTTTTAAATTTCCTCTAGTTTTTCTTTCATCAAGTTTTCTAGCCAGTCTTCAAATTTTTCAAATTCAGTATCCTCTTCCCACTCTTCAGGAGGAACATCAGGAAAAAAAACACCAAAATTTTCATTTTCTTTTGTAAGAAGGAAACCAGCTTGATCGCCAGTTCTTGGAATGGAAATAGTAATTAAGATATTAGGGAATAAATTACAATCAGTTCCTTCAAAAACTTGTTGTGACCAATCATAAAGCTCGTTAGGAGCTAAAAAATCGAATCCAGGTAGTAACTCATCTTGAAACAAAGTACAAGATCCTACTGTTAGAAGAAATTCTCTATATATTCTAGGGAATGTGACTTTATATTTTTTTTCAAAATCATTTATCTCATCTAAAGAAACATCATATCTTTTTTTAAAAATAAAATTTGATTTTCCATAATTAATTAAGTTTCCATTACTAGATTTGATTAAATCTTGTATATCTACAAGAATTTTTTTGAAATTATCCATAAATTAATATCCTTCATTCAATTTTTATATCTATTATCTAGGAACAATATAGTTAATTATTCCTGTTGAGGGTGCTATATGGCAAATGTGTTCGTAGGGCAGACCCAGTACCGTGTATAGTTCCAGTATGAGGGTGTTTCACAGGAGTTGGACTCCACCATGTATTTGAACCACCATTTTTAAGTGGAATTATATGATGAGGAGTGGCTCCTGCAGGCCATGTATGCCCTGTTCCAAGTTCCCACTTTCGTATTAAGCTTTTTTGTCTTCGAGAAAAGTTTCTACGCATCATGCGATTTTGTTGGACGCTTCTTTGTTTTGCACTAGGTAGTTTATCCTTAATCAAACATTTTTGTCTTTGACTAACAGGAATCAGTGACCACTTATCAACATCATCCATAATATCATCATACTGGAATAATTCTTCTAAGCTTCTTATTCCGTTTTCTCTTCAAACCTAATGGACCAAACCAAGCATTTGTATTAGAAGCAAAACTATACAAATTGCTCCCACCTAATAGTAAGATAGGATCCTGGTTCACAAACCGACCCGCATCAGGCTCATAATACCTGAAGAAGTTGTAATGCAGCCCCGTCTCACGGTCGGCATACTGGTTCTGCAGGCGGAAGGGGTGGTATGCGCTATCCGTTACCTTGATTTCCTCTTTCAGACAATCTTACTGGAACATTGAGTCTCAACCTAACCTAGGACAACTATTTGAATTTCTGTTTAGTCATAATCAATTAATATTCAACGCTTAATTATATTTATTTATCAAAAGCGGTTGGATCAAAAACAGAGATATATTTTATATTCATTTTGATAGCTTCTTCGAACGGAGGGTCATCTTCAGAAACTTCCAGTGCAATTCCTTCAATAATTTTTGAAAAAAAAGCTTCTTCACATTCATCGTAATAGAAACCTAAATTAGAATTTAAGATATCATTAATAGGTATTCCTATTTTAATAGTTCTGAATTTGCCTTGATATCCTTCTAATGCAGAAATTTTATAAATTTCTCCTGAAGTAATATCTACGTTAATTTCAATTGGGATATCAGTAAATATATATCTGCATGAATAAATATTAGTTTGAAAAAATTTTAATTTTCCATTTAAATTATATTCATTAATGATACTGGAGTAATTTTTAATATTGTCTTTTAATCTGATTCCCCCTAAACTCTTCGCGGGGATAATTTCATCATAAATATTCATTATCAACCTTTCATATTATTCTGCAGGAAATCTTTGCGTTCCACCTTTACCAGAAGATACTTTCCAATAAGGTGCTCCCTCATAATGCCTAGGGCTCCCTGGGTGGTATTGAATGTAACGATCAGTAAATTCATTACCCCGTGAATTTAATTCTCTTAATGTAAATCCTTTATTGTCTCCACGAGTTTTACTCATTACGTCTTGCTGTATAGTTTTTAATTTGAGGATCAAATTTGTTGTGAACCATCAAAATTTGTGTCTAACCCATCTATATATTTCTCAAAATCAAGGTGATATAGTTTTTTTAAATTTCTAATCCAGATAACAAATTCAAAGAAAGTCTTAATATTTTCATCTGTTATTTCAAATATCCCGTTGTCTTGGTGAGATTCTTGGATAGCTGAGATAATTCTTTTAAATATTTCTTTATTTTTCCTAATTTCATCAATAGGTAACGTTTGTAATCTATCGATAAAAAATAATTCATCCTCAATACTTAAAATAGAGGGTAAGTTTTCCAATTTTTCATTTAGTTTAAAAATAGTATTCATATTATTTCCTGGTTAGTATGGTTTGACCTTTTTCATCGGGATGTCGAGGATATTGTGGGCGGGATTGAAGGCGAACAGTTCGCTACTGGCTTTGCCTTTTCAGACGGCCTAGGGGGGGCGAGTTCGTAACGGCTGGCGAGCTTACCTTTATGTTTTGTTGGGTCTCGTCGACCCAACCTATGGTCTAAAAATGGTCTTAAAGAGGCTTTTTACCTTTAAATACATTAAATCTTGATAGATTTGCTCCTTTTGATTGAATATGTTTTATAGCTAATTCAAATTCATTAAATTCATTGAATTCTTCTATCTCATAATCTTCAGCCTGATCCAATTTATTTTTGGGTACCGTATAGTAATATGTAATATAAATTCCATTACTTTTCTTAATAGCAAACACTTGATAAACAACTTCTCCATCAATTTCAATAAGTTCATCATATCCTTTTGTTTGTAAATTAGTTAAATTTAACATATCTATTTTCCTATAATATCAATAAGTACTTGTTTTCCATCCGGACATCTAATATTTATATGCGGGTATTTTCCATGTCCTGTTCCTTTTGGATTATCATGTTCTTTACAACGCCCCGTTTCTTTATACATAGCATAATCTTTTCCTGATTCACAAACCGCCCGGCATCCTGTTCATAATACCTGAAGAAGTTGTAATGCAACCCGGTTTCTTTATCAAAGTATTGGTTTTGAAGTCGGAACGGCTGATGCGTGTTCTTGTAAAACCTTTCATCCTTTTTCAACGATCTCAAAGAAGATAGTGAGGTCGTCCTTACACAATTTAGATTCTAAATAGGGTTATCTTGTAGAAAGGAGTACCACATATCATCTATATCAGCACCATCAAATATATATTTATATCCACTTCCAAATATATATTCCTCAATAAATGAAGAGAAAGGAATACTTTTTCTACTATCAACATTAAATGTTACTTGATCATTGAGCCTATTTAAAAAAATTGGTTCATATAAAACTTGTCCTATTTCATAAGTATAGTCTTGTAAATTTTTTGGTACTCTATACTGTCTATCCAATATCTCTTCTGTACCCCATAATTCTATATCTCCAAAAGAACCCCCATTACATAATAATAAAAATTGTTTATGTTCAGGTGCCAAAAATTGCTCTAGCTGTTCACTTATCCTATCCGCACCTTGAGGAATATTTCCGTATAAAGGAGCATCAGGTAAGTCAGACAAACAATTTCTATAATGTTTAATTATTTGAGATAAGTTCATAACAACCTCCAGTCATAAATGTGATTAATATTCTACAGAATACGTATTTTTATAGGAGTACCTACAGGTAAATACCTTATTTGAGCCCAAATTTGTATATTTGGTGCAAACTGATACCGATTATCTCCACCCCACAACCCAATCGGATCTTGGTTAATGAAACGCCCTATCTCCGCCTCGTAATACCGCATCAGATTGTATTGCAGCCCTGTCTCTTCATCGAAGTATTGGTTTTGCAGTCTGAACGGCTGGTGCGCGTTCTTGTAAACCCGCCCGTCCTTTTTCAGACAACCCCAGGCGGTGTATTCGCCGTACCACAACAGATTACCGTGGATGTCGGTCATCTCCCTCGGTATGCCGATGTGGTCGCAGTGGAAGTAGTGGGTCTGTTGGTCGCTTTCTCCGTCTTCATTAATGGGGTTTCGATAGGCGAAACCGCTTGCGTACGGTACACAACCTGCATATTCAGGCTACAACTTGCTCTTGTGTAAACAACTCGACGATTTCTAGCATATTAGTCATGTGGTTTGTTATTAAAAATATCTAACCATGCATCCTGTGTAAAGACTATTTCCTCGTAATTAATACCATCATCGATATCGCTGACACCAATGACATAAATTAGAGCATTGTCATCTTCTAGTATGCTCGATTCAAAATTTTCTAGACTTGGATTATTTTGAAATGAGCTTATGAAATTTGGGATTTTATTTTCATTGCTCATAATAACTATAGTTGTTAGAGAGGGACCGCAATCATATAAAAGATTTTCAAAATAATCTTCGTCAATTGGTTTTAAAAATTCAATAATTCCTATACGACTTGGAATGAATTTTAACAAAAAACCACAAAAGCCATTTTTAAGGTTACCATGCCATATAATCTTAACATTATGATTTTTAGATAGAGATTCAAAAAATTTTAAATCTAACCCAGTTGCACATAAAAAGCAGCGGTAATTTGGACTCTTATTTACTTTTTCTAAAATATTTTTCAAGTTAATCTGAGTGTTTTTTTCACTGCTTTCTCTTTGAATTCTTTTATACATTTTCCAATCCTCTATATTTATTTGTTTTTTGATATGAAAATGCCCTGGATCTCTAGTTCTCCACCATAATTTACCTGGAGGCAGGTGTTTATTTCGAATATATTGATTAAACCTTCTTAGTGTGGGATTTCCTATTTGATTAACATATTTTCCATTTTTAGCTGGAGAAGCACCCCATGAAATAGAGTTTTTAGTTTTAAACCATCCAGACTTGCTATAGGATGGTTTCTTTCTTGCAGGGCCAAAGGCATTTTTACCTTTACTGGTAGCTAATTTGCCAGCCTTCCCTAATGTTGGTCCAGCTACTGCACCGATAGCACCACTAGTTGCAACGCTTCCATAGTCGATATCACTCCATTTTTTGCCATTTGCTATGTTAGAAACTACTTGAATGCAAGCATCAGTAGCAGCTCCAGAAGGCAGCAACAATTAATATTGGAATGAATGCAATGTTTCCACTTGGATCAACCCAGATTTGCACATTAGGTGCAAATCTATATAAATTCTCTCCACCAAGTAATCCGATTGAGTCCTGATTGATAAATCGCCCTGCATCCGACTCATAATACCTGAAGAAGTTGTAATGCAAACCGGTCTCTTCATCGAAGTATTGGTTTTGCAATCTAAACGGCTGATGCGCGTTCTTGTAAACCCTCTAATTCTTTTTCAGACGACCTAGGGGATCGAGTTCGTAGCGGCTGGAGAGTTTGCCCTGTGTGCGGAAGATTTCGCGGTGCAGCTTATCGTGTTCGATGTCGGTGATGACTTCGTCGTCGAGACTGATTTGGTGCAGGTGTCCGCTACCGTAATACAGGTAGTTGATCTGTCTGCCGTCAGGGGCGTATTGGTAAGCGGTTTCCTGAACCTTGTCGTTATCGCGGGCGAAGGTGCGAATCAGCCGTCCCAATACATCTCGTTTGGATTCGGTTTAGATTATTCTTCATTTGGATAGGCTAACAGTGGGCTAAAATCTACCTTCCATATATCTAGTTCATATAATCTTCCATCGCTATAAGAGTATAACGTCGCTAATACAGGGACATCATCTTTGTCATTAAATTGATATTCTGATATAGCTATAATTTCTAGATTGTTTTTTTCATTATGCTCATTTAAAAATGAAATGCTACCCATCCCCTCATCATCAAGAGAAATAACACTATCAGTAAAAGAGGTTTTTAAACTATCATATTGGGGCTTTTTATTAGCCAATAAAATTTTGAGTAGATTAACCTCATTACTTGTAAGCGGTCGTTTATTAAATTCCATGTATCCTCCCTACATTTAAAGTACCATTTTTTAATTTAAATGCTGTATATTGAATATCTATACCATTTACTGTAATTTTTTGATTAAAAGGTTTGCCATTTGGGACTTGATTAGCACATTTGGATAAATCGGCTATTACTGCTTTTTTTACTAACTCTCTATCTAATCCTAAATCATCAGTATGCCGAAAGGCGTGATAAATTTGATTAGGATTACTTCCAAACTGTATATTTAATAGACCTAATGGGTCAAACCAAGTTTTTGCGTTAAATGCAAATTGATAAAAATTCTCCCCACCCCATAGCCTAATTGGATCCTGATTCACAAACCGACCCGCATCAGGCTCATAATACCTGAAGAAGTTGTAATGCAGCCCCGTCTCGTGGTCGACGTACTGGTTTTGCAGGCGGAAGGGCTGGTATGCGTTATCCGTTACCTTGGTTTCCTCTTCTAGACAATCCCAGCCGGTATAGTTGCCGAACCATAAGAGGTTGCCGTCTTTATCGGTCATCTCACGCGGGATACCGATTTGGTCGCAGTGGAAGTAGTGGGTCTGTTGGCGGTTTTCGCCGTCTTCGGTTGTCCAATCGTGGACTTGCGCTAAAGGCTTGTAGGAATCTTGATCGGTGTAGATATAGGTATACCTGCCGTCCGCGTACACTTCCTGTAAGAGGTGGCTGCCGTCCCAAACGAAGCGGGTTTGGTTTTCGAGGCCGTTCCCGCTTAAATCATGCGGGAATGACGTTTCTGAAACTTCTTTGTCTTTCAGACGGCCTTGCAGGTGTATTGTGTCTTAACCCAACCTACGGCTACTACATGATTCAATTTTATCTTGCTAGTCGATTGTATTAGTAATTTTGGTGTTTTAATTTACCTCAATTCCATCAACATATTGAGAATCCTCAATATATACAGTTGAGAAGCTTTGTATAAAGTCGGGAGTTTTTTGGTCATCTCTTTTGGGTTTGAAGAATCCTTTCATAATTGTCCAATCGTATATAGATATATCAATAGGGTACTTTGATAACGTTCCACTAATTTTATATTTTTCTATCCATTGAACAGCTTTTTCTTTAGTTGAAAAGATAGCCGATGGGAAGCTTGCTCTGCTTCCTTGAACAACCCACATGTAAAATTCATTCATAGTCATGTCCTTTTTAGTTTTGTTTAAGTTGTTTGTACGAAGAATAATCCACCAGATAGATCTCGATTTATAAAAATATATCCGATGTTCTCAGTTAGATAAAAAATTTCATTTACTTTTTCAGGTAGATCCATTCCTAAGATTTGACCTATGAAAATATATTTTTCTAGAAAATCATCACTCTCTTGCTGTAAATATTCAGGTCGTCCTCCTAAAAAACTCATTTCATCTAAATTCTCAATAGGATTAATTGGATAAAATTTATCTAGGTTAAACTTGAACTGATGTTTATCTCCGATGATAACTCTCGTGTATCCTTGAATAGCATCGTCAATTTCAGTAATGTAGTCAAGAAAATAATCTTCTTCATCATAATAAGAAAAAACGTAAATTGCTTTATCTTTATATTCCTTATCCTGAAAATCTGTTTTTAATTGAGGTGCAATTGTTAATAGATTTTCAATTGGTATAAAAGCAACCAATGCTAACTCATGACCATCTGGCGCTATCACTTTATTTGAATAGTCTAAATCTAGCCCAACTAATATATTATTTATATTGGGTTTACAATCTAAAAAGTTAAAATTAACGTATCCATTTTTTTTCATTTAAATTCTCCTAAAAATTTAAGGGCATTTCTTACCTGCTTTTTTCAATTTTCTAAGAAATTTATTGGCTTCTTTTCTTAATCCTCCTCCTCCAGAAGTTTTAGGTTTGTAAAGATAATCGGCTAAATCTTATTAATTAATTGATATTTATCAATATTTTTAATTCGTCTGGTAGTTTGGCACCATTTCTATATGCCTTTTTAGCCCAAAATATGGCTTTCTCTTTATAGCCTTGTGTGAAAAATAAATCAGCTAAATTGAATTGGGCAATTGGATGTCCATTTTTTGCCGCTATCTCTAGCCATTTAAATTCCAAATCTTGATCTAAAGATACAAACATATGGTATTGATACAATTTAAATGCTGAGTTTTTATCTCCATTAGTGGCCTTCTCTTCGAGAATATGAATTTCTTCATCTGAAATCCAATAAATACTACCTGTTGATATGCAATTAGTCATTTTCTCATTCCTTTCTGGTTGTTGTTTACATGATATTAAAGGTGTTGATTCCCATCGGTGTTAATTTCCCGTTACTTGGGAACCAAAGATATTCATTTGATGCTTTAACTATAGTATTTAATTCATTAGCAATTTGTTTTCCGAGAGGGTTTGCTCCTTTTCCTGTATTACAGGATAAAATCTCAACCGTCATACTTGACTTATAGTTAGGATTTTTTTAATTCTCGCTGCTAATTTTTTAGCATCTAATCTTTCACCTGTAGCCCCATCTACCATCAACGAAGGATTGTCATGCCCTCCTACTTGGAAAGTATTCGATTTATTGGCAACTTTTTGAACGTAAGAGTGTATGTCTTCATTAGCTGGGAATAAATTCATATCAAGTCCAGCTAAACCTAACCAATCGACCCATACTTAGGTATTAGGTGCAAACCAATAAAGATTCTCGCCCCCCACAACCCAATCGGAAGGGTTGGTGCGCTGTTCCCGTTACGTTCGTTTCGCTCTTCAGTTTACCCCAACCATAATAATCCCCGAACCAAACCAGGTTGCCTTCACCATCGGTCATTTCTCTCGGGATGCCGATTTGGTAGCAGTGGAAGTAGTGGGTTTGTTGTCAGCTTTCGCCATCTTCAGTTGTCCAGTCGTGGACTTGCGCTAAAGGTTCGTGTGTACCGTAATGCCCTATGTCAGGATTGGAAGTTTCATGCAGGCTACGACTTGCTACATTATATGTATCTTTATCATTATCTGAATTGTCAGGACAACGATTTTTATATAAGAAGAAGGTCGTCTGAAAATCATTTCATACAAGCATGTAAGTTAGAAATTTATTGTAACTATTTTTTCATGATTATTTTCTTCCCAGTATTGTTTGTAGAAAGATAATGCATCATGTATTAAATAATATAACTCACTATTTCTATCCTTTAGTTTATTAATATTATTAAAATTCAAAATAATTTCTTTCTCTTGAATCCAACTTAAATCTCTCATGCATTCATCTAAAGCATCTAAATTTGATCCAAAATAGCTTGGAAAATTAAGTTCTTGATTTAATGTATTTAAAAAAATTTGTTTTGTTTTTAATTTTAATAAATTTATATCTATGATCTTTTTATTGGTATTCATAATGCAACCTCCCTATGCTTCCTGCTAAATAGGTTCAAATATTTGCAGAATTGGTACGATTTTTCCATTTTCCAAGGTAGTAGAATCCGTTATTCGGTATAGATATAGCTATATCTGCCGTCCGGGGGAACTTCTTGCAAGAGGTGGCTGCTACCACATAGTCTTAAAATTTTTACTACGTAAACAATGCTAGAATTTTCTACATATTGCGATATTACGCAAGATATAGCTTGCATAAATTATTGTGCCAAATACCCTGTGTCATAATCTAAATCGTCAGTTTCCACAAACTCATCTAAGAAAAGATATATTTCTTCTATATCTACTGGAATTGGGATGTTTATCGCATAGAAATTTACATTAAATGCTTCAAACTCACATCCAAGATCTATTAGTTTCGTTAGTATTTTATCTTTAAATTTCTGATTTTCATTAAAGAAAACAATCCGCAATGTACTATTTTGACTATGAATTATCGTTTTATCATAGAATAAGTAATTTTCTTCCGTTTGTATTCCACTAACAATATCACCTAAAGAGATTTCTTTGCTATAAAAAGGAATATTATTTATTTTAAGATAGCCTTCTTCAGTCACTTCTGCCCAAATGCTTTCCATAGATACTGGAGGATAACCATCAATTACTTCTAGATTTAAAAAAAGCTTTTTCATTTTCATTACCTTATATAACCTTGCTACCTACTGTAGGAACTTAATTTAACAACTCGCACTTGGTTAAGTTAAACTTTAGTAATATTCTTTATAGAATCATACATTAATTCTTCCAAATAACTAATATTTTCATTGCAAATAGTTATTTCTTTGTCTTTGAAAAAATAATATCCTCTTGAGTCAGATATATCAACCATTCCTTTTGAATTCTCTCGATTTATAAATAACTCTAAAACTATTTCATCATTATCGTCGTATATAAGAATATTTTCCTTTAAAAGTAGACTGAATACAATTCTTAAACTAGATTGTTTTAAGTAAATATCTAAATCCGCTTTAAGAATTTTATCATTTGAAGCTTGAGTTTCTCTTAATTTTGTAAAATGTTCAATTATTTTATTAATTTCCATTTTAAACCTCCGTTTATTTAATTATTGCATTTTTGACTGCTTGCGTAAATGAATGTGTGACATCTGTTCCCCTAGTAGAAGCCCATTCCTTCAATTTTATAAAACCAGGGGCATTAATTGGCCGAATGGATACATGATTTCCATGATCATTAATGGCCTCAAGTCCTGATTTTTCAAGTTTTGAAACATCAATTGCTTGGCATTTTCCAGTAGGTTTATCCATTGATGTAGATAAGCCACTTAAAGTATCCTTCCCAGGTCTTTGAGTTAAAGTATTATCAGTTGCAGAACCCATTCGATATACGATGCCTTTAGTTAATTTTTGGGATAGACCTAACCAATCAACCCATCCTTGCGTATTCGATGCAAGTTGATAAAGGTTAAGGCCCCCTAGCAACCTAATCGCGTCTTGGTCAGATTGGACGGGGGATCTTTTATTGAACTTGCCGTTCATATGGAACATATCGCCGGTGCGCACGATATAGCGTTTGCTCATTGTAACTGAGGAAGAATGGCGCATCGGCCAGGCTAGTTTGGTGACGGTACGGGAAAGTATGTCCTTGCTTCCCGGAAGTTATAAACAAAGTTGGATAGTACTTATTATTTTTTTTGTGTTTCGACACTAATTTCCTGGTTAAAATTTTGGATTAATTTTAAAAAATTAATGATTAAGTTGATTTGAGTAGTGTTAAATATCATACTTTGGTTTCTTAGGGCAATATATAAAAATTCAACAACGTAACCATATAAATAAAATTTAGATAAATTAGAAAAAATATATTTTAAACAGCAAGGAGTAAAATATAATATAGCCTTATTAGTATATGCTTGCCACTCTAATGATTCAAGTATTGAGAGAAAATCATCGTATGTTATCTCAATCCAAGTTTTAGTAGATAGTTGCGTTATAGAAAATATATAAGAGTTATCACTATCATCAAAACTTATGATGTTATTTTTATCAACTTTGAAAACTGGAAAAGTAGTCCTAATTTTTTCCTCTAGATAATTTCGTTCTTGTATATATTTTACCTCCGTAAGAAATTTTTCAAATTCACAATATACCCCTAAGTCTTTGACAAACTTTGAAATATATTCTAAAAAATCATAAATGATATTGATTTCATCTTTGGTTAAAGATTGCAGTAAATTAAATAGTTCACTCACTTCACCTTGGGATATATTAGAATAATAGCTAAATAATTCTATGAAACAATCATTATCTATACTAGGGTTTTCTATTGAGGTTAGTAAAAGTGTGTTTAAATGTAAGGCATTTTCATTTTTTTGTTTATCTGACATTTGATTTTTAATTAATAAAATTAGATTGTTTTTTATCATGTCTTACTTTCTACATTTTAAGGTGTGGCACCATTTGATTGATTTATTATCTATTTTTTATTTACGTTTATTAAAATTATTTAATAGTTTTATTATCTTCTCTTTATTTTTGCTGGATGAGTTAATTGCAATTCTAATGGCATTTTCTCCAAATTCATTTTGTATATTTTTATCAGATCCATTGTCAAGGAGTAATTTCACCATTTCTATATTTCCAAACATGCATGCATAATGTAGGGGTGTATATCCTAAGTCTCCTTTAAGATCAATCAATGCCCCATTTTGAAGAAATACAAGAGCATCATTTAAAGAATTATTTCTGGCTGCAATATGTAAAACTGTATCATCCATACCTCCTACTTGATTTATATCTTCAATAGTGTCACCCAAGAAATCAGGATGCGTTTCATATTTTTTTAAAATACATAATAATTCTTTTTCCATTAATAATACCTATAATTGTAAGTTGATAAATTTAATATCTGGATTTTATTTAATACTCGTGACACAATTTTCTTTATGCTCTTTTTTAGATTGTTGAATCTGTTTTTACGTTCTTGTATTTTTTGAGTATGACTGTCTTGGCCGTATTCGTAGGCGGTTTTGGCTTAGATTGTTACGGAATAAATGTTTCAGACGACCTTAATGTATGCGTTAGGAGGAGGCTAATTCTATTTACGCTTGTTTTAAATATCCTTCTTTTTTAATAAAAATATCCTGAAAATTTCATGGCCAAAACCGTCATCAAATTTAGAGTAAACAATGTTAAAAATGCCTTTATAATTAAAATCAGATGAATATTCATGTAACCATGAGAAATTTTCTAAATTTAAGACTGGATAATTTCTAAATGTATTTTCATATTTCGACCTATAAATACATATGTTAGGTATATAAAAACTATATAGATTATGTGATACAGAACTTATATCCGGGTATGTTATACATATTGATAAATCGTTATCTATCAGAATATCTTTTGCCATTAAATTTATATTATTAATGTAAAACAGTGCAGTATTTAAAAAGAACAAATTCAACTGTTTTGGGGATAGCATTTTCAAAAATGGTTTTTCTCTTCCAGTTCTAGTAATCAAGGGAATTTCCTCAAATTCAACAGGATGCTTAAGTAATTTAATAATTTCATCATACTGATATGATTTTTCAGTTTTTGCTAACTTTGTTAATAGTTTTAAGTATTCCATTATGTATTCCATCCATGGCAAAATAAGAAATCTCTATCATCTTTAGAGAATGTGGGGATCATCGATGTTTATCGTGAGTAGTGCGGTTGGTTTTACTGGCTTTAAAGACGAAAGCAGGTTTGAGGTTGAGGCGTACGTCAAGAAACTATTTAAATTCTTCTAATAATTTTTTTCTTAATTCCGCAAATTCATCCGATAAATTATTTTTAAGTTCAGTATAAATTTCATCATCGATTTTACTTTGAGTGAATAGTGTCTTTTCAATATAAGGTATAACTTTTTTAGAACTAATTGAAATTAAAAATGCAATAATTTCATTGTAAATATAAGATTTTTCATTAAATTGGCTTAGTTTATCTATTAGTAAATTTTCAATTGATTCTGATCTATAATGTTTTCCTTTTAAACCATACAATACCCATGAGATAATTTTGTGATGCTTGCTGTTTAAATTTTTTATAAGATATTCTTTTATATAATCTCTTTTTGGGAAATATGCAGAACTAAATGCAATAGAAATAATTATAGAATATCTATTTATATTCCAAATAGAACTAATATTATTTTCTATAGTGAGAAACTCTTCTTCTCCTAGATTATATTTTCTAAATAGATGTCCTAAAGAAGATATTGCAGATGATTTCACTTTAATACTTTTGTCATTTTGAATAGAGTAAATTAATATAGAGAAAATTTCTTTCAATTCCGTAGTGCTAAGTTTTTCTTGCATTTGTCCCAAGATAAAATTTGCAATTTCTCTATGTTCACTATATCGACTTGTTAAGAGAATATTTCTGATTATATCAATAATCTCTTTATACTGAAAAAATTGTAGTCTTTTTGCTGCTTCATATTGAATAATAGTATTAGAATGTAGTAGTTTTTCTAATAAGTCATTAATTGATAGATCTTTACATTCTAAAAAAGCGTCAAAACTTGAAATTCTATCATTTACCATATTATTTTTTCCTGTTACACTTATCATTCGAATGTTGAGAATGGCAACATTCCCAAGCTTTTTGAGTAGATTTAGCTTGTTTGGCAGATATTTGCCCACAATCAATTAATTCTTGCAATACTTCACATTTATCTGGTTTTTTTCCTGTGCTTTGAAAATACTCATTTATTCTTTCATAAATTTGATTAGCAACCCCAGTATCTACTTGATTTCCATTTGCTGCCATCATTACTGTATCAAGCGCTTTTTTCCCTTTTTCATAAATAATACCTATACCTAAAGTTACAAGCGCAGCTTTACTTAACACAATCAATTCAGGAGCAATAAGGGGTATTGCAAAAACTGCCAAGTTTTTAGGGTCTTTCGATCTTTGTACGTTCAGTGCAAACTGATACAGATTCTCCCCACCCATTAACCCAATCGGAATGGTTGGTATGCGCTATCCGTTACCTTGGTTTCCTCTTTCAGACGAGCCCAGCCGGTGTAGTTACCGAACCACAGTAAATTGCCGTCCTTATCGGTCATCTCTCTCGGGATGCCGATTTGGTCGCAGTGGGAGTAGTGGGTTTGTTGTCGGCTTTCTCCGTCTTCGGTTGTCCAGTTGCATACCTGTGCCAAGGGTTCGTGTGTACCGCACATGCCCTACGTCAGGATTGGAAGTTTCGTGCGGGCTACGACTTGCTAACTCAATCTAGTGGTCATTTTTACTATTGTTATCATTGTGTATCTCAATATTTTTTTTATGTGCGAATAATAAATCTAGAATTTGAGATATATTCTTTGAGTCAGGGAATTTTCTAGGATTTTTTATGTTTACGAAATTATCAATTTCCAAGTTGTGTAAATGACTTATTAGTAAAATTGTAGATAGTGGGTATTTATATGAGGAAGGATTTTTTAAAATATCCTCTATTGCTAAATTACTTCCAAAATAATATTTTTTCATTGGTAACACATAATTATCGAATATGGCAATAATTATCTCATTTATTTCATTTTCGGATGTTTCTGGATATAAAGAAATAATGCCAAAATCTTTAAAAATAGAATCAAATTTTCCAAGTTCTGAACCATGTACTTTAAAATTACTTGGTGTGTCATTTTCATCAAAAATATCGTTTATTTCAGGATAAAATTTTGGGATAGTTGTACTTAATTCTATAAATTTTTGGTCTAGAATATTTTTCTCATTTATATAAGAAACGATAGAAAATGAGCATAATGCCCCAATTTTTACATGCTTACCTTTTTTAAATTGGAAATTAATTTTTCCAAAAATAATGTCATTAAAAAAGAGTGAAATAATACAATCGTGTTTTTTAAATGAAATATGGTTAGCTTCTAAATATGAGCAGAAGCTATTTAATATTTTTTTCTTCATTTTTTATACCTCAATAAAATAAATGTTATATCACTTCCATTGACATTAACAACTTTGCCTATAGAAGTTAAAATAGTTCCTTCTCCTTTTCTTGATGTATTTGCATTTGTACAACGACCAGTTGGTCATACAGGTCGTAGAAATAGTTCTGTACTTCGCCGTCGGGCAGTTCGCGGTGGATGGGGTTTACGAGGTCGTCGTAGTAGCAACTTGTGGCGTTGTAGGTTTTCAGGCGGTTGTCTTGAACGGTAGGGCTAAGAGTTATTTAATCAAATTTATTTTCAAATCTCATAAAAAAACATCCTTTATATGTATTCAATAAAAGAATATTATCATTATTTTCAATAATATATATTTTCTCATATAGAAAATTTGGAAAATCAGCCAATACATCTGTAACTGCACTATCTATTGCTTCATACTCATCATCTGTCAGTGGTGAATCAATATATACATAAAGAGCAAATAATTCTTCGGTCATATCAAATGCAATAAGTCTGACTTTGTTACAAATTGCCCCAAGAAAAGCCATTTGCATACTTAGAATAATTTCTTTTTTCATAATTAATTCCTCAAATAAAATATAGAATTTATGTTATATCAGGCAATGCAGGAACAATATGGGCTCCTTTTTTGGATGAATGAATTATTCCCCATCCTGTCGGAGTCTCGTCTCCTGTATCCTTATCAACACAACTTCCAATATTATAAAATGAACTTTCTATTTATTTTGACTAATACTTCTACTAATTTGAATATTACCTTGATGAAAAGAATCAAATAAATCCTGAGTATTTGCAGTTAGAATGCTCCGACCAGGGATAAAGTTATTATGCCCCGCAATATGTCTACCCTGTTGCCCTATATGAATGACTATTGAAATAGATAGCCCCAACGGTTCAACCCACCCTGCATCAGGTTCGTAATACCTGAAAAAGTTGTAATGCAGCCCCGTTTCACGGTCGCAATACTGGTTTTGCAGGCGGAAGGGGTGGTATGCGCTATCTATAAATATGATTTTTGAATTTTGCTTAAATATTATCTTCTTCGCAAGACAAGAAGTAGTCATAATTATTTATGTCTAACTTCTCACATAAATAAGGTTCAATTATTTTTGCAACTTCATTTGATATCCAATATTCTTCATACATCGGACCAGTTTCATGAAAAATTTTTTGTAAAAAATCGAGAGATGGTTCATTCTTAAAATTTATAACCTCAATAAATTTTTCTCCATTTTTTTCAAATTTTGATATAAATCTTATGATTTTTTTCACGGTTCTATCCTTCTGTTTTTAATGGAGTCTTTTAATTGTTTGCCAGTCTTGGGGTCAAATGCGCCAAGGTGTTTTCCTCGTTTGTCATATTTTTCAACTTCTCCATGTTGAGAGTCCCATTCGAGAATGCAGCCTCCCGGAAGCTTCCAACGTTTTCTTAATCCTCCACCTCCTTGCACAGGAGTTTTAGGCTTTGCTCTTTGGGCACCTGGAAAGCCAGGAAGAGAAGATGGTGCTGGAATAGGAGCAAGCCCTAGCGGGTCAATCCACCTTTGTACATTCGGAGCAAACCAATAAAAATTCTCCACACCCTCTAACCCAATCGGGTCCTGATTCACAAACCGTTCGACCTCAGGCTCGTAATACCGCATCAGGTTGTAATGCAGCCCAGTTTCACGATCGGTATATTGGTTTTGCAATCTGAACGGCTGGTGCGCATACTTGTATACCCGCTCATATTTTTCAGACGACCCCAGTCGGTATAGTTGCCGAACCAAACCCGATTGCCTTCGTCATCGGTCATCTCTCTTGGGATGCTGATTTGGTAGCAGTGGAAGTAGTGGGTTTGCTGGTGGCTTTCGCCGTCTTCGGTTGTCCAATCGCGGACTTGCGCGAGCGGTTCGCAGCTGTTGTTTTGCTCTCTCCCCAGCCCTCTCCCACGGGAGAAGGAGTAGATGTTGGGATGGAAAAAAGTTTATTCAACACTTCTTTGATTTATATTAATCCCAATAAAAGTCTGAATTATTTAATTCCTTCCACTCTTCCAAAGAATAAAGAAAAGGCAAAGAAAAGTTTTCCAATATTTTTTCTTTTAAATTTTCTGACACCATAAATGCTCCTGAATAATTATAATTGGTAGACAATAAAATATCCTTATCTGAATTAGTATATGCCTCCAGTGAATAATCATCTTCATCTAATGCTAAATCTGGGTAAACAATTTCATCCTCAATTTCCCAATCAACTATTCTTACTAAATAATAGACTTCATTCGTCAATAACTCACCTTTTGTATTGACAATAATTGCTTTACTCATTCCAAAATCATGATTAAACCCGTATTTTTTAATAAATTCCAAAAAATGAGCTGACATGATAAAGAAATCATTATATGGAAGAGAATCAAAAGTAACACCTCTTGCTTTCTTTAAGCAGACATAAA
Source organism: Streptococcus sp. 151470009-6 (assembly GCF_053628175.1). NCBI lineage: Bacteria > Bacillati > Bacillota > Bacilli > Lactobacillales > Streptococcaceae > Streptococcus > Streptococcus sp. 151470009-6. The sequence goes on along the minus strand of NZ_JBSEZF010000001.1, from coordinate 529,308 downwards.
CCTTTTCAGGCATTGGAGGAATTTCTTGTCCCTTTACGAACCAACTCCATGGAAAGTCAAAATCAGGATGCGTTTTTTTAGGGTTAAACTTCTCTGATATACCTAGAACACCACTACTTACACGTGGTAACCCCATTTTTGCTGCTTTATCCATGCTTTGTAGGGCATATCCCCATACTATTAATTTTTTCATAATATCCTCCTAATCTAATCGTTTGGGTGAGTTGGTAGATGAACATCCTCCAACAGATATGGACTTACTCAAACGTTTTTTTAACCTTTCTTGTAAATTTCGTACACGCTGTCGCACTTGTGCCTGTAATCGACCATGATATGGTTGCGGTAGGCGAAACCGCTAGTTCTTTGCTGTCACGTCCATAAACGGCAGTCAAATCGCCGTAGCCGTCGTCGGGGGATGAAATTTGAAAGAGGTCGTCTGAAAAACAGAAATCTCATGCTTACTGCACACATCCTACTTCGAGATTGAAGGCTTCATGCGAGCTATGTCTTGTTACACTTACTATATATACACGACGCTACGCCAGTTTATCAATCATCAGGATTTTCTTCTAAACAATTTAAAAACTCATCAAATGATTTCGCAATAATAATTGAATTTTTTTTAAAATTAGCTTCTCTTGATATATTTTCACTCCATACATCCCTTACATAATAAATAATTTGCCGACTATTTTTTTCTAAACAGAGGTAATTCCCTCCCCAATCAAAAGCAAAAGGAATCAGATTTATAGGTAACTCATTAAGTTCCCATTCATTTATTGTTCTTCCTTCCAAAGTAAAATCTGGATCATCCTCAAACTGCTTAGAATATTTCATTGGAATGAAGTCGCGAATTTCAATATAGTCAAAATCGATATTATCATTGACAAAACAAGAAAGAGTGGGAGTACCTCCATTCCATTTGAAGTAATGTGACTTGAATGAAGCTGGAAAAGATACTTCTAATTTTTTTTCAACCTCATTGAAATCATTTTCAGATAAATTTTTATCGCAATCATAAAAACTAAGCATAACAACCTCCTTTAACAATTTAACAAGCACCAGTCTCTTCACTTTTGGAGCGGTTTTCTTACCTCGATGTTATTTTTATAAATGTTGATTAGATTTCCCATCTCATCATATTCATAAGCAAAATCCATTACTTTGTTATCATTACTATATTTCTCAAATTTAATTAATTTTCCATCTTTATAGAACCCAATATAATAAGATATATTCTCTTTGCTTTTGCGGATATTGTCTACCTTATCTAAATTGATTTCATCATACAATTTTGCAGGATGGTTATACTTAGGAAAAGTCATTCCTAAATAGTATCTAACAGTCAAATCATTATATTGAGTATTTTTTGTAAGTTGTTGCGACATTTTTAAAGCTCCTGTCAAAAGCAAAATAGTTCCAATCAATCCAATCAGTAACTTTTTCATTTTACTTGCTCCAATTTTAAACCGTATTTTACAAAGATATGCTCTATAGTGTTTAAATCTTTATTAAATCAAGGTTTCTAAAGGGGATATAGCTGTAAAATATTATATATACCGTATTGTTAAACCAAGACGGTAGCAAAAATTAAGTTTTCGTAGCTTATAAACTTAAGAAAGTTGTCTCAAGTATTTGGCCTTTTTATATTGTCTTTTTGTAACAAAGTAACGTAGTCACTTTTAGTATGGAATAGGTGAGATAAAAAAACAGTGTTTCGTTTTTGGTCAATGAAGTAAAGCAAAACATATTGATCTATAATTTTTCCTCGTGTGGGATACTTGCTGTTAATCTTTACTCCGATTCTCTCATCAGCGTCAAAGCCTGCTTCAGGAAAAATCTCTAAACTTTTTAAGCTATCTAAGATTTTAGCCACAGTATTTTTGGCGGATTGAGGGGATAGAAGTACCGTAGCTATATAGTCGTGTATATTGTCGATAGCTTCCTCGACCTCTTTTGAAGCAATCACTTTATAAGCCATAACGTACCCTCATATCGTTTAGGGAAGTTCCTTCGCCTGCCTCGTATTCTCTCAAGGCACGCTCAGATTGGGCTTGTAATTCTTCAATCAACTGTTCTCTATGTAAATCTTCGGCCGTCTTAATAGGCAAATCTTGCTCCAGGACTATTTGCTCCACAAATAAAGAAATAGCATCTGTCATTGTCATTCCCTTTTCCTTGATAATTTTTCGAGCTTGTTCCATAGTGGCTTCATTCAGTTTAAAATTGTATTGTTTCGATAAAGTTATAGCCATGATATATCTCCAATCTATACGTTATAGATTGATTATATACTAGATATAGACTTTAATCAAGAAAAAAAGTTCTGTTTGATGACAGAACTAAGTTATTTCAATCAGAGTCATATTGCGATATGTTTTGATAAAATCACGATAAATCAGATACTTTTTATCATGATCAAGCAAGTCATTAAAGAGGTTAATAACTCCAGTTTTAAAGGTATCAATATCCTCAATAACAAGAAGAATATAAGGCGATATTTGTATTAGATGGATGTTATAGTTATCCTTGAGACGAATTTTTTATAAAGCCCTCTTGGGATGTGTGTTCTTATAAACCCGCTCATCCTTTTTTTAGACGACCCTAAGCGGTGTATTCGCCGTACCACAAGAGATTACCGTAGATGTCGGTCATCTCGCGCGGTAAGCCGATTTAGTAGCAGTGGAAGTAGTGGGTTTGTTGGCAGCTTTCTCCGTCTTCGGTTGACCAATCTTGAACCTGTACTTAAGGCTCGTAGGAATCCGGGAAACGAATCCAGTTTACTCTTCGAGGCCGTCTGAAGCTTCTCCGTCTTTCTTGAAGATTTTGACTTTAACCAATTTATTGAGGCTCGTCTCAATCTACAGCTTGCTTATTATTAATAATAGATTTTTTAGCTATATGTATTAGATCTTTATAATTTTCCATAAAAGGTTCTTCTAATGTGGATTCTAATAAGCATTCTAAGTCAAATAATATTTTTTGCTCAGCTTCATCAATAATTTCATTATTTTCAACGAACTTAACAAGCCATTCCAAAAAAACTAAGACTTCATGGTTGTTTAATTTAATAATATAGTCGTTGGACTCTTTTTTAATTTCCATAATATTATAATGCTCCTTGAGAAACTACATTTTGTAAATGACTGGTAATGAGATTGTTAAAGAACCAATATTTCAGACGACCTTAAAGAGGATAGTGAGGTCGTTTGAAAAACAGGAACCGCGTGCGTATCGCGAAGACTTTACGTCGTGATTGGAGGTTTCATGCGGGCTACGGCTTGCTATTCACCCAACAATGTTTCTTTAAATAAGTTTTCAAGTGATTCATATAACATTTCCATTTCTGATGAATCATGATAATAAATAAAAATATGTCCCTGTTGATCCATTAAAATAGGATTGCCTGAACCATCATCTGATATTGCATAAAGTTTATTCATTGGTTGTTCATATAATTCTAAAAGTTTTTGAAATCCCTGAGTTAATTCGATAACTGTTTCTTTTCCAATTAATGTTGAATTATGGAAAGCATGGATATCCAAACCAGCGCTTGCGCCGCCGAATTTTTTAATAAATTCAATGTAATCATCGTGAAATTTTATTCCTAAAATATTTTCAGCATGTTTAATTTCCTCACTACTAGCGGGTATCCCTTTAAGCTCAGGTTCATCTTGAAAATATTTAATAAGTAAATTCATTGTTTCTTGGCTAATCATTAAATACCTCTTCTTGATAATTCTTTTAAAGCTTGGTCATACCAAAACTCGCGCCACCAATATACTCAATTGATAAATCATCTAAATTTAATATTGCAAGCCTAAATCCAACAACGCAAAATCGTCTAATGAAAATCGAGATTGGAGGTTTCATGCAGGCTATGGCTTGCTTTGAAATCTATTTTTGAACGTAAGAAATTTATCATATGAATTTAGTTGTTCAGCAGAATAATTTTCCATAATTTCAGTATTATCACTATCTACAATAGAAACAAAAAATATGACATTATTTGTTTTTTTCTTATATATATTTTCTATCGCTTTTTTAAATCCTTCTATAATTGAATCATATACTTCTGCCTGATATTGCTCAAAATTATCGTCTGATATTAATGTATTTGCATCATTAAGAATATTTTGAATCTCATTATTGAATATACTATCTATTTTCTCAGGAACCTCACCAAGTCCTATTGCAAATTGAGGGTAATACCATTTAATAAAAGGCTGATCTTCTTTTGGGTAGTTTACTTTTTCTATTTCGTAGTGAGAAATAGTGTTAGCAGCCCAACCCAGATATGAACAATAGTCATCAATATATAATGTATAGGCAAAAACTTCATTAGAATTATATCTTTCTAATACAAATTTAAATGTCTCTGTAACTCCTTTAGATACATTCTGGATTAAATCTTGAATTATATAATTACTTAAAATACTCATTTTTATTTTCCTTTTATAAATTTTTGTTATCAATCAGTTTCTATGCACATTTACTACGTGATCCGTATTTTCCAAAAACCTTACCACCAATTCTAGTTAATTGCTTACTCATGTATCTATCTGTTTGAGCTTTGTTATACTTAATTTCCTATTTCTTTAAAATAACTAATATTTTTACCCAAAAGGCCACAATAAGCCATCCATAACCAAATGAAAAACCATGAAATTAAAATACTTATCCAATACTTTTGAATAAATTCTTTATATTTAATTAACATGGAAGTCCTTTGGCTATGATGTTTACAGCATATCCTTGAGTTATATTTGTTCATATAAAGTTAAATTCTTTTCTGTGCTTTTATATATATCTGTATAGAAATAAATTCTATTATCTTTTATCTCTTTCAGATAAACCAAGTCTTCGATACCTCCAATATACTCAATGGATAAATCATCTAAACTTAATATTGCAAGCCTAAATCCAACAACGCAAAATCGTCTAATGAAAACTGGAATATAAATTTTTCTATTGAAATATAACAAAGGCCCTCCAAAACCCTGTTCTTGAATAATAACTTGACCGTTAATGGACAAACTTCCAACTAAGGGAGAACCTTGATTAACTTCCATCAAATCAAGGTAACTGACTTCCCATTTGTCAAAAAAATTTTTTTCTTGAAATTCTAAAGGGGTTTCAAGAAAAATTTTTAACTTAGACATTTCTAAAACTTTCCCTTTCTTTTAATTTTTTCGATTTAACTTTTTGAACCTCTTCTGAATGCACTATAAATTGTAATTCGGCGCAAAAGCATACAAATTCTCCCCACCTGCCAACCCAATCGGATCCTGATTCACAAACCGACCCGCATCAGGCTCATAGTACCTGAAGAAGTTGTAATGCAGCCCCGTCTCACGGTCGGCATACTGGTTTTGCAATCGGAAGGGTTGGTGAGCAGTTCCAGAAATGTTGGTTTCACTCTTCAGTTTGCCCCAGCCGTAATAATCGCCGAACCAAACCAGGTTGCCTTCGTCATTGATCATCTCACGCGGGATGCCGATTTGGTCGCAGTGGAAGTAGTGGGTTTATTGTCGGTTTTCTCCGTCTTCGTTGATGTGGTTTAGACAGGCGAAACCGCGTGCGTGCGTACCGCAACACCCTGCGTCAGGACTGAAGGTTTTGTGTAGGCTGTGGCTTATTATAACTTACTTACAGAATATTTCATGTTAGAGGAAGAAACTCCATCTTCAAATTATTACTCACAACTAATTCTTTGAATTTATCAGAAAAAGCCCAAATTAAATCATCATTTATATCTTTTGCACAAAACTCAAAACCAGATATATTTCCCAAAAATACAGGTGGATAATCAATAAACTTCTCTCCATCTATTTCATAAAAATTCGATTTTTCCATATCTACTAATTTAGCAGTTAATTTAATTTTTCCAAGGAAAAATTAAAATTCATCATTCTTGATTCTAAGTTTAGCCGGAAAAAAATCTAATTCATTTTTTAATTTATCAGCTAATTTATTAATGAAAGTTTCAGAGAACAATAACATCTTAGGAATTGTTTGAATATAATCTGTTTTAGAAATATTTTTGGAGGTATATCCACTCTGAGCTATAAAAACTGCTTCATCTATATAATTACCTTTATTGTAATTAATAAATTCCACGATTTCTCTATCATCTTGTTTTAAGTCCACATACGCATCTTCATTATCAACAGCAGAGAATATTTGATAAAGAGTCATCATTTTTTCTTTTTTACTATTACTTTTAGAAATTGGTGTAGCGTAAGTATATTTATCAGTCACAGACCTTTCTCACAAAAAGTCAATATCTGTTACGCTCATTTTCGGTAGAATAAATTGAAGGTCTTCTGAAAACCAAAAACCGCGTGTATTTCGCATATATCCTACATCAGCATTAAAAGTTCCATATGAAATACAGTTTACTAAGATTCATAATAGTCATGCCTGATGTGCAAAGCACCATACATCCTCATACCCTTCATTATCAATTACAAAACCAAATCCTTCCATTAGGGCTAAATACGGCATAACCATTGGAAGTAAAGATTCCAAATGGCTCACATGCAAAGGTTGAAAGAAATCATCATCAGAACTATATTCTCCACAGTAAATAAACCATGTAATTTCATCAAGATTATCCGTAACTCTCAGTTCCCTACGTCCAGATATTGGTTGTTTCCCGATAGTATCTATAGCTATAGCTATCATATCGTTATCAGAAAGTGGGCTAAAATCAGAACCATATTTAGCACAAATAGCCTTCTGCTTTAATTCCAATACAAATTTATTCATTAACTATATTTCCTCGCTTTAATTTTATAGATTACTCTATTTTTTCTTTCCATTTCTAGAATCTATTATATTACCCATTCTTCTTGAGAATGCACTTAATTTACCACCCTGACTATTAGAACAAGCCCCACAATGTAGATTATTTATCTAAAGAACAAATATTTCAGACGACCTCAATAAAATATTAAGGTCGTCTGAAAAAAGGTCATGTATACTCAACAACCCAATCAGATCCTGATTAAACAAACTGCCTAGTTTGAGACTCGTAGTCACGCATCAGGTTGTGATGTAGCTTCGTTTCTTTAGGCTGATATGTCAGTTAATCGCAGAGAGGGGATCTGAAATAATACCTGAATTATAGATTTAAAATTCAATGTAATCATCATTATCCATGTAATAATTTAGAGCATCAATGAATTGATCTTTTGTAAAATTTGGATACCGTTCATCTAAGTCATCGTAAACATCCATAAATACATCCCCACTACATAAAATATCTAATCCATTTTCGTTTACAAAATCAGGAAAAACTTCTTTTCCATCTATTATTTTTGGACCGTTATCCAAATAACAAACCGTCTCTAAATCAAGAATACTCTCATCTTCATCAGAAGAAATATATATGTATGGAAATTTGGCAAATTTATCAGTATCATCATCATTGAATAATCTAGCACATTCAATAACTTCTGATATACTAATTTTTCTTCTATAAAATTTATCTAAATTCATTTTTTGTTCCTTCTATGATTAAATTAACATTTACCTAATGGTTTACTAGTGCGACCGTTTAATTTTCCTCGTCGACCTGGTCTACCACCTCCCCATATACTTCTTCCGCCTTTTCTTTGTGGGTGATATAGACCATGATTTCTTCTATGGTCATTATAATCAACCAGTACCAACCTTTTTGTATTCTCATGATGATGCCACGTTAGTCCCTGTTTATTTTTACCTTTTCCCCAATTGGGACTTGAACTCATATCTCCAGATTTCATCCATTCTTTTAATTCAGGATAACGATTAAGCATATCCCGTTTAAATGATGGGTTAGATTCTATTTTTTTAATAAATGCCTTATTTGCATCATTAAATTGCACAGCATCACTTGAATATCTAATTCCTGAATCTAACTTTTGGTCAAAGAAAATATGGTATTTCCCATTATTAGGTCGAGTAGCTAATCCTAACGGGTCAACCCAAGCCTGTACACTCGGAGCAAACTGATACCTATTATCTCCACCATCCAACCCAATCGGATCCTGGTTCACAAACCGCCCGGCCTCAGGCTCGTAGTATCTGAAGAAGTTGTAGTTCAGCCCCTCTCACGGTCGCAATACTGGTTTTGCAAACGGAAGGGGTGATATGCGCTATCCGTTACCTTGGTTTCCTCTTTCAGACGACCGCAGGCAGTGTATTCGCCGAACCACAAGAGGATGCTGTCTTTATCGGTTAAATCTTGAGATATCGATTTGGTCGCAGTGGAAGTAGTGGGTTTGTTGGCCGCTTTCTCCGTCTTCGTTGGTCCAGTTGCATACCTGTGCCAAAGGTTCGTAAGAACTGAAGGTTTATGCGGACTACGGCTTGCTTGATTCACCCCACGTTTACTCAGGGATTTATACGCTAGCTTGGTTAGTTTTTTATTTTAACTATTTGTTTTCATGTTTATATTTGGAATTCTGCTTTTCATTATGTATATCAGTGAGTAGGTTAGTAATAGACATCCCATTTTTTTGAGCAAGTAGAGCCCATTTTTTCGCTTCGTCTAATTTGTTTTTGTCTTTACTGTCTTGGTAATGATCAAAGAATATATAGGCCAAATCATATTGTGCTTGAGTATTACCTAATTTGGCTGATCGAATTAACCAAAATATAAATTTATCATTGTTAAATTCATAAAAAGCAAAATAATTAGCTAATTTTGATGCTGCTTGACTATTACCAGAGGAAGCATCAATTTTTAACTTTTCTAGATTAGTTTTAGAAATATACATACTGTCATTTATTGAAATGTTGGCATTAGATTTCATGTCTCTATCCTTACTGTATTAGTTATTATAAGACGTTAGAAAAATACTAAAAGAAATAAATCTAAGGATTTTATGGCTTAATTGTAACATATTTACCTCCATTTAATACTTCTCCTGTAACTGCACTAACATTTTCTGTTGCACCACGTACAGGTGCTTTTAATTCATTAGCCAATTTTTGAGCAAATGAATTGTCCCCTTTTCATGTTTGACAAGCAACTAATGTTACTGGTTTCCCTTTGCACAAGGTTTATGTCTACTCCAGTTTTTGAACAATTATCACATTTGTTCATTAGTCCTAATGGATCATTCCATTTCGTTGTATTAGGTTCAAACCAATACAAAATCTCCCCACCCAACAACCCAATCGGATCCTGATTCACAAACCGACCTGCATCAGGCTCGTAATAACGCATCAGGTTGTAATTTAGCCCCGTCTCACGGTCGGCGTACTGGTTTTGCAGGCGGAAGGGCTAGTATGCGCTATCCGTTACTCTAGGCGGTTGTATTCGCCGTACCACAACAGATTGCCGTCTTTATCGGTCATTTCACGCGGAATGCCGATTTGGTCGCAGTGGAAGTAGCGGGTTTGTTGGCGGTTTTCGTTGATGTGGTTTCGATAGGCGAAACCGCGTACGTGCGCTTACATCGGAGTTGGAAGTACAATTAGAGCTACAGTTTGCTTATGGCTTGTGATTACCAGCTAGTAATAGGTCTATGCAAATTTGCCCAAAAGTTTAATAATGATTGTTCAAAAAAACGAAATTCAGACAGATCCTTGTCCACAACTAGACCTAATTCTTTGAAAAGATATTTAGATTTTGTTCTCTCAATAACATCATATTGACTTAATAGCTTAGCAAACCCTTCTTTTGAGGATATCTCAATTTCATTATAGTATATTTCAAGACTTACTGCTTTATCATGAAAAATTGTAACCTCAGTTAACTTTTCATTATCAAACCTCAGTACAAAATTATTTATCTCTATGATATTTTTTGCTTTTGAAATAACATTTTCTGATATATCATATTTTTTAATAATATCTGTTAGAGAATAATGAAATTCAAAATTACCTATAGCCTTATAAGGAACAAATATTAATTTATCATAAACTGGGGTTGAATCTTTAAGTTTACTTTTTTGAAAGTCTGAGTACTTTTTACCTGTATTTTCATATAAGTCTCTTATACTTTCATCGTAAATTAATACCTGCAAAAATAATTTATCCTTAGAGTCAACATACAAAAGTAAATTATATTGTGGAAAAATATAAAAATAATTTCCTTCATCAGAAATTTCTATTAAAGGATTCTCTTCTTCTAAAAATTTTTCTAAATTGAAGAAGTTAATAATTTTTCCATCTAAGCTGAATTCATTGCAACTTCCAGAGGATGATACAGTAATTAATTGAGAATCAGACTGTATCTTATGCTTTCTATCAAACTCCAATGAATAACTAGGATTATTTAAAATAACATCATCAAAATCAGCCTTTTTTTGACCCAATACAATTCCATCCAAAGAATTATTTGATATTTTCAACATAATATATATCCTTTCCTGTATTTGTCGATGTCAATTAGTTTCTCAGTTATCAGGGAAAATAACCTCTAGATAGAATGTCATTGCTAATGGTAATGAAATTTTAACGAACAAATAAATCAGACGAACTCAACAAAGATATTAAAGATCAGCTGGAAACGAAAACCGTGAGCGTGCGATCCAAACGTACTATTTGTTGTGATCGAGGGTTTCATAAGGGCTATAACTTACTCATTCATCTTCATAAGCATCACCATAGCTTTGAAAAGAGGAATCTAACCAAAACCATTCTTTTTCATTTGAAACCAATTTCTCCAGTAGTTCTGTAAATGACTTAGCAATAATGGGAGACTCATCAGGTGTAGCATGAGTTTCTATAAAACTATCATAACAAAAACCAAATCTTTTTTTGTTTAAGTCTATACTGATAAATTGACTACGCTCTTGAGAAGATGCAATCATGAACCAATCATTACTGATATCATCTGCCAATTCCTCCCAAATAACATCATCAGCTGGATATAGAATTTGGTTTGTTGGTTGCAATTCTGAAAGTGAACTGATTCTTATCTCACAAGAAGTATCAATATTGAGAATAGCATATTCATAATTTTCATAAAAGAATTCTAAATCTTTTGGCAAAGAAAAAGCAAATTCTGGTTTTGATACCGCTTTCAAGAATTGATGGCTATTTTTTTGTTCTAATTTTTCAATTAATTCTTTGATTTTCATAAGATACTCCTTAGGACTGAAAGTTTTTGTTCAGGCTACAGCTTTCCTACTTATACAAGTTATATTCTGTTTTTTGCTAAAAAAATATTTTCTAGTGTTTTCTTAAACGAAACCATATCAGTGTCTATATTTATTTCAATATCAATATGTTTCTCGATTTTCAAAGATTTCTGAATATCTTCTCCGAAATCGAATGATAAAATATTACCTTTTAAATCATAATCAACGTTATTGCTTTCAATTGAAAACGTTTGTTCATTGAATTCAAGATATATTTGATCATCTTCGTCTTGATTGAACGTTAGGGTTAAATAATGAAAATTTCCCAAATCAAAGTAGATATATGACAAACCTTCATCATCCGACTCATCAAATGAAATTACTACGGGGTTCCACATAGATTTATTTTTAATTAGCAAACTATAACCTCACACAATCGGATTCTCCCAAAATATACTCAATATATTCATTTATTTTTTTATCAGGTTGATAAGTAATAATTAGATTTTCAATACTATTTTGATAAAATTTTTGTTTTTCTTGAAAATAAATAACTAATTTATTGGAATAAATTTCTACCTTTTTGAAGCCACCTATTCCTGAATATTGCTGGCTGTTTATTTCATAATAATAGTATTCTAAGTCGTCAACTTCTCTTTGCAAGATTAAGTAATTATTAGGATTAGGTTTTTTACTATCTGCAAAAGCAATGGTAAGAATACCATCTTCTATCTTGTAATATGTGTTTTTTGAAATAATTTCCATAAATAATTCCTTATCACATTGTTTCTTAACATTTTCCAGGAGGAGGTTTTTGTCGTCTTTTCTCAGTTGGACGAGGTGCTTTACGAGTTCTTTTTTACTTTTCCTGCTTCCCATGGTTCAGTCCCCGGAGCTTCATAAATTGTCCTGGCGACTGTTTTTTCATGGCACCTTTACAACTAGGACATGCTGGGTACTCTCCTTTAATTCTAGTTGATGGAGTTTCGATAGGCGAAACCGCGTACGTCCATACCGCACATGCACTACGTTAGGATTGGAGGTTTCGTACTGGCTACGACTTGCTAGCTCTTTATTGTTAAAGATAATTGAAATCGAAAGTTGATATAGAACCGATCATCTGGAGAGCAGGAATCGCATACCTATGTTCTGTATATACCCTAAAAGAGTTCTATATAAGCTAAGGCTTGGATTTACACGAGCAACAGCTTCTCAATCCTCATTAGCAAAAAATTCATAAGTATCTATCTCCTCTTTTACGAAGACTATAACAACTTTACCTTCAGGTATCCCTTTTTTGGACATGCCACCTATGGAAATACCCAAAGTGGGAAATGTAATATATGCTTTTCCATCAATGCAATCATATTCTTCTTTTAATTCTTTAATATTTTCAGGCTCAAAAAGATTTAAATTATCAAATATTGGATTCAGATGTTTACTACAAATAATGCTAACTAATTTATTATTTTTATATTCTAATGTGCAGGCATCTCTATATTCAGAAGTAATTTTAAGAATGTTATCTTCTATAACCTTTGCTGCCTTTCCATATTTAGCAATAATTTGCTCCATCGTATTTCCAAGTTGAAAAAAACGATTACCTAAATCTATGCCTTTAAAAGGAATAATTTTAACTTCATTCACTTGCATTTTCCAATGACCTTTCTTAGTTTAGATGCTTGATATTTAGTGATTAATTTCTGTCTAACAGCTTCTCGCACCATCCTTCTCAATCTCTTATCATATTTATCTATAAATTACCTCTTAGTCTCAATAATATCCATCTCCATAGCCAAATCCCATCGACCTTGAAGGATAAATTGTCTTTGTTGCGCTCTCCAACGACGAGCAGTAGTTGAACTCCCTGTACTTGACATGCCTCTATGATCTGATTTATCCATATGATACGCAGGTGCAGAACCATAAGATGGTCTATTTGGTAAATCTTTATATGCTCCCCAAGCTGGAGAGTGATTAGTTTCTCCTCCTTTATGGCTCCCTCTCTCTCCTCTGTAAGTTCCTCTACGTGCTAAACCTAAAGTATCAATCCACCCAATGGAATTCGGTGCAAATTGATAAAAATTATTCCCACCCTTCAATTTGATCGGATCCTGATTCACAAACCGCCCCGCATCAGGCTCATAGTACCTGAAGAAGTTGTAATGCAGCCCCGTCTCACGGTCAGCGTACTGGTTTTGCAGGCGGAAGTGCTGGTACGCGCTATCCGTTACCTTGGTTTCCTCTTTCAGATGACCTTTACGGTTCGGTTGGATTTCGAACTGACCATTCGTTTAAAGATAAGGCAAATCTAAGGCCTCATCATAACTTTCATCTAAGATTTTATTGACTGAGGCGGCAAACTGAATAGCCTTCATATCAATTGTTTCAGGATTATGAGGAATCGGAAAGACAGCTATACCTATTTTATTTTCTATCAACCATGGTATGCCATCCTCTAAAAATTCTTCTATCTCAATTTCATAAATATCAGAATTCTTATCTTCAGAATTTGACATAATTCTTGCAAATTCTAATTCAGGCCATATGGCTAAAGATGAATTTTTCTCATCTCCCCATAATATCCAATCTCCGTCTTTGTCTGCTAAAACATATAAAACTCCAGAGTCAGTTATCCTTTTTAAAGTATGCTCATAGCGTTCTTGACTGGACAAATTAAGAATTGCATTTATTGCTTTTTTATGTAAACCCATTGTTAACCTCCTAATAAATAAGGTAAATCAAATTCTTCACCATACCACTCATAAAAATAATCATTGATCATCTTAGCAAATTCAATTGGATCCAAAATTATAGTTTCTGTTTTTTCATCTATAGGAAAAATAACTAATCTAATATTACTTTCAGACATTAAAGGAACAGTATCTTCTAAGAAGTTCTCTAGTTCTATTTCATCTATTCTCAATGCTTGAGGATTCCATTGGAGGGCTAACTCAGCAAACTCAGATTCTGGAAAGATCATTAGATATTCTTTTCCTTCATCATCTTGCAAACATATCCAGTCATCCTTTCCATCTAGGAGGTATAAAGTTTCAATACCGGATATAGTTTTAATAGAATAATCCAATCTTTCTTTAGCTGATAATTTAACAATTGAATCAATTGCTTGTTTTGGCAGGCCCATTATTTAAATCCTTTCTATTTCCGTGCGTCTTTGATTTCTTGCTCAGATTTTCCACTACATTTTTTGACCCGATACAATCCCATTTAACGAATTATTTGATATTTTCAACATAATATATATCCTTTCCTGTATTTGTCTAAGTCAATTAGTTTCTCAGTTATCAGAGAAAACGACCTCTAGATAGAATGTCATTACTAATGGTAATGAGATTGTTAAAGAACAAATAGTTCAGACGACCTCAAAGAAGATATTAAGATTGTCTGAAAAGCAAAAACCGCGTGCGTTCGACCCGCAGGCAAACTACTTCAAAATTGAAGGTTTCATACGGGCTACGGCTTGCTTAATAAATTTATTGAATATTCTAATTAAAAATACTTAAATGGATAAACATTAAACAAATTATTGCTTATACTATTTACTGAATTTATAAACTCAGCTTTTACATTATCCGTAAGTGTCTCTCCTCCATCTAATAGGTGTTCTAAATCTCGGTATAAGAAAGCCAACTGGATAAATTGTGAGAAATCTATCCCTAAATTTGTAAATCCAGATCTGGTATATTCTCCACTATCATGATTATAATGAAAAATGGTATTATCTATTTTATTTAAAAACCATCCATCTCCTTGTCCCGCTTGTCCAATACTCCAAAAACACCTTGATATTTCGGGATAATGACTCTCTAAGTATCTATTTTCATTTAAAGCCTCTTCATAATTAAAAAGAGAAATATCAGGTATTATCTCTACCTCCTGATACTTAGCAATAAATAACAAATAGTTATTATCTAACTTGGGAAGTTTATCTAACTTTTTAATTTCTACTTTACGCTTAATACATATATTAAAAAAATCCTCGGGAAGTAATTTTAATTTGAACACAAAAGTATCCTCCATATATTTTTTGATAGAAGCATATTTCCTTCAATACCATATCGTTAAGATTAGGGGGGCATGCATGATATAGCCCACCAAGATTGATTTATAATTTATTTTTTATTTAGGTTTTTAAAATTATTTAATAGTTTTACTATCTTTTCTTTATTTTCGCTGGATGAGTTAATTGCAATTCTAACGGCATCTTCTCCAAATTCATTTTGTATATTTTTATCAGATCCATTATCAAGGAGTAATCTCACCATTTCTATATTTCCAAACATGCATGCATAATGTAGGGGGGTATATCCTAAGTCTCCTTTAAGGTCGATCAATGCCCCATTTTGAAGAAATACAAGAGCATCATTTAAAGAATTATTTCTGGATGCAATATGTAAAACTGTATCATCCATACCGCCTACTTGATTTACATCTTCAATAGTGTCACTCAAAAAATCAGGATGCGTTTCATATTTTTTTAAAATACATAATAATTCTTTTTCCATTAACAATACCTATAGTTCTAAGTTGATAAATTTAATATCTGGATTTTATTTAATACTCGTGACGCAATTTTCTTTATGCTCTTTTTTAGATTGTTTAATCTGTTTTTAAGTTCTTGTATTTTTTGAGTATGATCGTCCTGACCGTATTCGTAGGCGGTTTTGGCCTAGATTGTTATTGAAGAAATATTTTAGACGGCCCCAAGCGGTGTATTCACCGTACCACAGGAGATTGCCATGAATGTCGGTCATCTCGCGCGGGATGCCGATTTGGTCGCAGTGGAAGTAGTAGGTTTGTTGGCGGCTTTTTGATTTCGGCGCGGACGAGTTGGTTTTCGAAATCGTATTGGTAGTACTGGTTTCGACATTGGGCAGCTGGCGGTAGATCAGGTCACCCAGTGCATCGTAGGTGTAGCTGTGGTTGAACGCAATACAACAAAGGTCGTCTGAAAAGCAAAAACCGCTTGCGTGCGTACCTCACATACCCTACGTCGGGACTGAAGGTTTTATACTAATTATTAAGTATTTTGAATAAAGAAAATACCTGCTTGACTTCCAGATAGAAGTTTCTTCTTAACATTTTGGTCATAATAAAAATAACCAATACCATTCTGAAAAATATGTAATTTTTTATCTATATCTTCTTCTAATAATTGCAAGCAAAAATTAAACTTAGGAGAAGGATATATTATATCTTGTTCAAAATAAGGATTGCCAAAAATTTTGGATACATCCAATCCCATTCCATTATCTTCAAAGAATAAATGTTCATTTTCATTGTATTTCGCATCTGCTTCTTTATCAACTTCATCAAGTCTTTCAAAAAATTTTCTTTCCAAAGAAATACTTCCTAAATCTTGCTTGTCGATATCTTGTTCCCTTTCATAAATAACAGCACAACTAAAACCATCATTAAGTAAAATTAAATCATCCTGACAATTAACAGTATATTTGGATGAAATAGAGTCTTTTACTCCTCCCAGTGCATGCTCCTCTATAGAAATAAAAACAGAGATATAATAATTTCTGCGAGGGAATACATTTTCAGGTAAAAAGTCAGAATAAAGAGTAAACAGATGTGTTTGATAGGTATCAGAATTTGGAACTTTAGGCCATAATTCTAACGGAATATGTTCGGCTCCTCCTCCAATATAGCCAATACTATGTGGCGTTTTAGAAGAAGTAAAAAGTAATTTTGACATTTAAATTTCCTCAATAGCATTTATTTTTTTTTGCAAATTTTATTGCCTGTTTACGCATTAGGAACAAACTGATACAGATTGTCTCTGCCTGAAAGCCCAATCGGATCCTGATTCACAAACCGACCCGCATCAGGTTCGTAATAGCTCATCAGGTTGTAATGCAGCCCCGTCTCACGGTCGACATACTGGTTTTGCAATCGGAAGGGTTGGTGAGCAGTTCCGGATATGTTGGTTTCGCTCTTCAGTTTGCCCCAGCCGTAATAATCCCCGAACCAAATCAGGTTGCCGTCTTTATCGGTCATCTCTCTTGGGATGCCGATTTGGTCGCAGTGGAAGTAGCGGGTTTGTTGTCGGTTTTGTTGTAGGTGTAGGCCAAGGTATGACCCAGCGCGTTGGTGAGAATAAATTATTTAAATACACTATACGTCGCCAATATAACACTTAGCTCCCAAGAATAGTCATCGATATATTCCATAACAATCTCATCACTATACGGTTCATAACAAGATTTAACCAAATTCACATCCAAACGAAGAATTTCTTTTCCATTAACCCATAAATCTTTACTCTTAGCAGATAATTCAGAGAAATCTTTATGTTCTTTAAGCTTTTTGAAGGCTTTCAGATTAGTTAATTGTCTAATTCCCAAAAAATTAGAATCAGATGAGTCAGTAGAAATGCAACTCATTGAGTTTATCTCATTAATTATCGCATCCTTCAGATATGCTGCTGGTGACATAATATTATCAAGACGATTAATACATTTATTGAAAAAATCTTTATCGCCATCCCAACTTTTACTGATTTGCACTCCAAAAGCTAATGGGCTTACCACCCAAGCATCATCATCTGCTCTAGGTAAAGAAATTATTAAATAGCATGTTTGAGAACCTTCTTTATGTTCTATACAATATATGTACATATAGACTAAATGTTCATCATCAAGCTCTTTGACCCAAGATTTATATTTTCCAGAACATTCTGGATAAAGCTTGAAGCCATTATCAATTAGAAATAAATTTAAATTCTTCACATTATTATTAAAGCTCATCTTACATTCCTATAATTATTAAAATAAGTGCTTTACTACCAAAAGCCCACGGGATATTACCTTTTCTCATTTTTTCTAGTAAAGTCTTCATCTCCGGGGCCTTAGATGGATCATCTATAACGTTTATAATATACCCTAATTTGCTGTTCTTTAGGACATTTCTCTTTAGGATTTGCTTTTAATCTCCTTCCTTCTGTTCCTGCAGCAAATATTTCATTGGCACGTTTATCATGATACTGTCTAATAAAAAATCAAAAGTTCCATTTCTTTAATACTAAAGAATCAAACCAACTATTTATATTTGATGAGAATTCATAAAGGTTGTCCCCACCCATCAATCCAATCGGGACCTGATTCACAAACCGAACCGCATCAGGCTCATAATACCTGAAGAAGTTGTAATGCAGTCTGGTCTCTTCATCGAAGTATTGGTTTTGCAGTCTGAACGGCTGATGCTCATCGTTGTAAACCCTTTCATTCTTTTTCAGACGGCCCCAGGCGGTGTATTCGCCGTACCATATTAAATTGCCATGGATGTCGGTCATCTCTCTTGGGATGCCGATTTGGTCGCAGTGGAAGCAGTGTGTTTGTTGGCGGTTTTCGCCTTCTTCATTGGTCCAGTTATGTATCTGTTCCAAGGGGTCGTAGGTGTAGGCCCAAGTCTCTTTCGTGCCGTCTTTTTTGAAGATTTCGGCTTTAACCAGGTGGTCATGCAGATCGTAGAAGTAGTTCTGCACTTCGCCGTCGGTATACGATTATTTAGTAAAGCCAATTTCTTTGATCAATTTATCAATTAAATCATTTAGATTAATTTCCTTTGGAACTTCAAGTTTAATATTATTACAAAAATTAAATAATAGCTTGAATAAATATTCTCTATCATTTATATTAGGAATATGTGGTGTTATTTGTATATTCTCCTTTATAAAGTTACCAAAAAGAAATTTTTTACTATTTTTTAATATAATTGGTTTTAATAAATCTCCATTTCTATTAAATATTTCATAGAAATTTTGTTTGATATCGTCTGGTTCTAAATATAATTCTGCATCTTTGATATTGGCAAACAAACTAATATCTCCATTATCATTCACAATAATTGGCATATCCATCTTATTTTCTCAATTATTTAAAATTTAATTTAAGTTTTATTTCATTACAGTGGTCGTCTGAAAAACAGAAAACGCGTGTGTACCGCACACACCATACGTCAGTATTGGAGGTTTCATACGGGCTACGGCTTGTTTACGTTGGGAATGGAGGCTTTATACGAGATACGAATTACTAATTTCTAAGTTAGATATTTAATGTTCCCATCTGGATATTTTCCCTCCCATTTATAAGGAAAATAATTTTCTTTATAACACTTGATTATTGATTCAATAAAATAATCAGCCTTATCAAAAGCATAGTATTTTATAAGTAATTCTATATCTCGCATTACCTCATCCATAAAATAAACATAAATATTATTTTCCGCATCTAAATTATCAATTCTTTTACTCAATAAAGTGAATATTTTTTCAATAGCTATACTTATCTTTTCTCTACCACTCGATGAAAAGTATACTTTATTGATATTCCTCATATACATATCTTTTAATCTACCATAATAATTTTCATCAAGTAAATTTTTAACCTTCTGTTCTTTAGTATTTTTTTCTAAATCCAAATTTAGAAAGATTTTTTCAACATACTCTATATTCTCTACATTAATAGGCACATCTTCTCTACTAGGAAGTTCCTTTATTTTATTTAAAAAGTATGTAAGTATTTGATCTTTTCCACTAAGCAAAACTTCCATTTCTTTAATTAAGCTAGATTGATTATCTGGAATTAATTTTACAAATAAATCAATCAACTCAGTTCTTCCTTGAATATCAATATCCGAATCATTAATACTTCTAAATATCAAATCCTGCGCTTTACCTATTTCATTTACTTTAATATATTTTTTTATTAGCTCTATCTTTTTCATTTTAACACTTCCTTGATGATTTAATATAGCGAGTCCATGTAGTAGGTTTTAATTTAGCGGACGAGTCGGTTTTCTAAATCGCATTGGTAATATTGGTTTTTGACATTGGGCAGCTGGCGGTAGATCAAGTTACCCAGTTTGTGGATGAGAAATTTTTAAAAGGACGAATGTTTCAGACGACCTTGATGTTGAACGGTAATCGGATTATTAAAGAACTGATATTTTGGAAAACCTCAAGAAAGTATTGAGGTCGTCTAAACAGCAAAACCGTATGCGTGAGTACCACACATTCTCTGCGTCAGGACTAAATGTTTTGTCCAAGATACGGCTTGCTACCTATGTATTTGAAAATTTTATGTAGACCATGGTTATGCAAATACAGCTTGCATTTTAAAAGTCATCCAACACACAGACCTACAGAAAAGATATCTAGACAGACTACGTTCTTACTTAAATTTCAAAAGGTTCCTGCTTAACCAAATCTACATAATTAGGATCCTCTTCTTTTTGAGGTGCTCCTACCCAGCCACCTTTTTCCTTTACATAGGCTGATTTCCTATAAGAAAATTTTTGGATAATTCTAGAAATATCTTTATCTAAAGTTTCTTTTGTATTCCAGATATTTGAGCATTCTCCACAACCAAAAAAATCCTCATTATCACCAGTAATATGCGCAACCCAACCAGTACAATGTTGCGTTGGACACCTAAAAACAAAATTCTCTACTGGTATTTTTGATTTTAAATAAGAATCTTCGGTATAAGCCGTACTGTTATGGCATATAGGGCACTCTACCATAACAACTTTTAATCCTGTTTTCATCATTTGATTAACAAAATCTTTATCATTCTGAGTTAATTCAGACTTATTACCACAGTATGCACAAACTATAAACATTATTTCCTCCTAATTTAAACCATCGTACCACACATTCCCTGCGTCAGGACTGAAGGTTTTGTGTAGGCTGTGGCTTACTCTACATCGTAATTGGAAGTTTCATTGGCTACAGTTCGATTAGACCTCGATAAAACATTCAAAAAAATCAAGGTGATTTTTATCGAACGCAATTAATAACTTGCCTTCAGGAATTTTTTTCCCTGTCATACCTCCTATACAAATTCCGAGATTCTTAAAAAGGATATATTTTTTTCCTTCGATAAATTCTGAATCGATGGCTTTAAGGTCTTCGATTGAATTTTTAAATATATCAACATCTCCTAATATGGGATTAGAATCTTTTAAGCAATATCCATAGACCAATTTATCATTTTCATAAACTAACTCACAAGCATTCCTATATTCCACCTTATTATTCATAATATTATCTTCAACCATTCTTGCTGGTTTTCCATATTTTTCTTGTATTTCCTCAAGAGAAGTACCAAATACAAAATCACCAATTGATTCAAATGGCTTAATCAAGTAGTTCATATTAACCCTTTCCAATATATTTACATTAATAAAATTAGGAACATTTACTAATAATTCTACGAAATCTTGTTGCCTATTTCCTAGAAATTAATCCCTGCCGTTTGGTTTCCGAAATCATCCTTCCTACATGATTTTATATACGCCTTTTATTCTATTTCAAAGGCAGCAGTATGATATGAAAACCCTTTCGTGCGCACATTTTTGACGAAATAAGATGAAGGTCGCCTGAAAGTTCGTTTTCAGACGACCTCTATGTCAACTGCTAATGAGATTGTTAAAGAACAAATGATTCAGACGACCTCAAAGAAGATAGTGAGATCGTCTGAAAAACAGAAACCGCGTGCGTGCCACATACACCCTACGTCAGGATTGAAGATTTTGTGCAGGCTACAGCTTGCTACCTATAAAATTGAAAATTTATGCAGGTTACGGTTTGCCTGTTATTCTCAATTATTCAAAGAAAAAATTATAGAAGTTTTTTACTTCAATACTTAGTTTAGTTGACTGAAAAAAAAACATTAAGTTCAGCAATAAATTCATCGTCCTCTAGAATAAAATAATCATCATTATTAATATTTTTCGAAAAGAATTTTTCCGACAATGCCATTATTTCAGACAATGTTTGTATAAAATCTCCTAAAGAAGAAGCTATTTTTTTAGGTTCTTTTGACCCTAATCGTAAAGAAAAGATTTCAAGGGTTTCCTTTGAAATTAATATAGGTTCGTCATTTTGATTAGCTATATAGAGATAATTCTCTATGTTTATGGCTTCTTGCCATCCTACTAAGCCTTCTTGATTTTCAGATGATGCAAAAATTAAATTAAATGGCTGACCTATATGAATTTGAGGATTTAATGTTATCAAATTGAAAAAATAGTTAATGATAGACGCATTATCTTGTAATATTTTTTCGTCAATTATAATTTCCCCAAAATCGATCTCCTTACGAGAAATTTGACCATAAATATTAGAAAAATTTTTAACTGCTGTTTTCAAACTAAACATAATAATATACCCGTATCTTGTGCATTTTTTAAGTTGTTGCAACATTGCTCGCCTATCAATTAACCTATCGCGCCCCAAATTGGCCCAGCGACCTCTATGCCCTTGATTAGAATATAAATGTTCGTCAACTCCTCCAGGCAAGTTTGTCTTTTCTTTCCTTACTCAGTCTTCGTCCGAACGGGTCGTAGGCGTAGGTCCAAATCTCGGTGTTGCCGGCGGGCTTTTTGATCTCGGCTCGGACGAGTTAGTTTTCTATATCGTATTGGTAATAATGGTTTTCACTGTCGGTCAGCTTGCGATAGATCTGGTTGCCATGTCCATTTGGCACCGTATTTTTCAAGTAAATCAAAGCTGGCTTGTGGTCCCATGCTACCTGATTTATAATCATGAAGAGGAGTGCCATTATCAGCCCACAACTTCTCGATACGATCAATCAATTCCCAAGAAGCGCTAACTTCTTCCCAGTGGCTAAAGTTAGTTGAATCGTTATTCAATACATCGTAGATTAGCTTTTCATAAGGATCTGGTGAAGCACCTGTAGCTGTAGCATCAGTTCTGTAGTCAAGCGAATTATGTGCTAGTTTGAACTCTTCTCCAACTTCTTTACCGTTAAGGCTGAGAGAGAAACCTTCTGTTGGTTGGATATAGATGGTCAAAATATTTGGTGCTAGAGGCTCTCCAAAAATTGAATCCATTTGCTTAAAGACAATATTGACATGCGTTCCCTTTTCAGTCATTCGTTTACCTGTACGGAAGAAGAATGGAACACCACGGAAACGGTCACTTTCAACAAAGAAGGCACCTGAAGCAAAGGTTTCTGTCATGGATTCTGGGTTAACATTTGGTTCGCTGCGGTAAGAAATGTATTTCATGCCATCGACTTTCCCAGAACGATATTGACCTCGGATGAAGTGCTCTTTAAGTTCCTCATCTGTAGGGTGGTAAAGGTTCTTGAAGACCTTGATTTTCTCTGCGCGAATGTCATCCTTTGTAAAACTTGCAGGCTTGTCCATAGCAAGGAGTGACAAAAGCTGAAGTGTGTGGTTTTGAACCATGTCACGAAGGGCACCAGATTCATCATAGTAGCCACCACGTTCTTCAACACCTAGACGCTCTGCAAAGGTAATCTGGACATTATCAATGTGCTCACGGTTCCAAACATTTTCAAAGATCATGTTGGCAAAACGAACAGCAAAGATACTCTGAATCATCTCTTTACCTAGGTAATGGTCGATACGGTAGATTTGCTCCTCATCAAAGGCTGCAAGGAGATCTTCATTGAGTTTGCTAGCTGTTTCATAGTCTGTACCGAAAGGTTTCTCGACAATCAAACGTTCAAAGCCTTTACCGTCAACGATGTTTTCAGATTTGAGGTGCTTGGCAATAGTTCCAAAGAACTGAGGTGCCATAGACAAGAAGAAGAGCTTGTTGTGTTCAGCTTGGTATTTTTCATTGAGTTCGGCTTGTAATTGGCGCAAAGCAATGTAATGTTCCGTATCATTCACATCATGGCTTTGATAGTAGAAGTGGCTAGCAAACTCTTGGGCTTGCTCGGTACTATCTGCCAAATCAAGGATGGACTCGACAACAACAGATTCAAAATATTCCTTACTCCAAGGTCTACGAGCTGTTCCGATAACAGCAAAATGTTCAGAGAGATTGCCTGATTTATAGAGTCTGAAAAGGGAAGGGTAGAGTTTGCGTTTAGCTAAATCTCCACTCGCACCGAAAATTGTAACAATAACCTTTGATGACATCTAGCTACCTAATTTCTATATTTTTTCCTAGTTGGACTAGGGATGAGATTTCCTCATTTTCATAGTCTTTATTTTATCATAATTTTCAAAAAAATCAAAAAATCCAATACGCAATTAAAAAACTGTAAGGAGAACCTTACAGTTTTGTTTTATACATTTAAGACCTTGTCCAAGAACTCTTTTAGACGAGGGTGTTGCGGGTTATCAAAGATTTGGTCTGGAGTTCCATCTTCAAGAAATTCTCCATCAGCTGTGAAAATAACACGGTTAGCTACCTGACGAGCAAATCCCATCTCGTGGGTGACGATGATCATGGTCATACCTTGCTCTGCCAATTCCTTCATAACGTTCAATACATCTCCAACCATCTCAGGGTCGAGAGCGGAAGTTGGTTCGTCAAAGAGCATGATGTCAGGATTCATGGCTAGTCCACGCGCGATAGCCACACGTTGTTTTTGACCACCTGAGAGACTATCTGGATTGGCTTGTGCCTTATCAGCTAGACCGACTTTTTCCAGCAACTCTATTCCCAATTTCTCAGCTTCAGCCTTGGTCATCAACTTGTGTTCAACTGGAGCAAAAGTGATGTTATCTAAAACGGACATATGAGGGAAGAGGTTGAAGTGCTGGAAAACCATTCCGATGTTTTCACGGACATGGTCGACGTTGGTCGATTTTTCAGTCAAGTCGTAGCCATTAACCATGATATGGCCACTCGTTCCCTCTTCTAGCAGGTTGAGGCTACGAAGGAAGGTTGATTTACCAGAACCTGAAGGACCGATGATACAGACAACGTCCCCTTCATAGAACTTAGTTGTAATTCCTTTTAGGACCTTATTTTTTCCATATTGTTTATGTAAGTCATTGACTTCGATTTTTAATTTTGCCATTAACGAATCCTCTTTTCTAAGCCTTTGGCTAGTCTAGTCAAAAGCGTGATGATGATAAGATAGAAGATAGCAAGGATTGCATACATCTTGAAACTTTGGTAGTTACGGGCAATGATGATCTTACCAGTTTGGAAAAGTTCTACCAGACCGATAGCTGACACGATAGTCGTATCTTTAAGAGCGATAACGAACTGGTTGACAAAGTTTGGAAGCATGAGTTTAGTTGCTTGCGGCAAGATAATCTTACGCATGGTTTTTCCATAAGAGATACCAAGACTGCGGCTGGCCTCCATTTGACCAACTGGAACAGCTTGGATACCACCACGAACGATTTCAGCGATATAAGCAGCTGAATTGAGCGAAAGGGCAATGGTACCAGCTACAAAGTCGTTGATAGGGCTTTGCTGACCAGTAATCGACTCGATGAAGTTTGGAATACCCCAGAAGATGAAAGCTGCTAGAATCATCAACGGAATACCACGAATGACATCCACAAAAATCTCTGAAATGACTCGGAGTGATTTGTATGGACTAACGCTTAACATACCAAAGATAATTCCAATCACGATCGCAATCGCAAACGAGATAAGTGCTAAAGCGAGAGTGATTCCAAGCCCACTAAGGAGTTGTTTGTAGTTGTTTTGAAGCAAGCCCCAGATAGTGGTTTCGTCAACTGTATTTGTAGAAGTAGTTGTTGCTCCACTTGCTAGATACTTGTCGAGAATTTTTTGGAATTCTCCATTAGCTTTGAGGTTGGCAAGTCCTTTATTGAACATCTGAATCAACTCTGGATTGCTGCCTTTCTTGACTGCAAAGGCTGTTTCGCCGATTGGAGTTCCAGCGATTGGCGTTTTCAATTTTTGACCTTGGCTGATAGAATATTTGAGAACTGGCTCATCATCCATCACGGCATCAATAGCTCCAGTATTGAGGCTGTCATACATGGATGCACCATCTGCAAAAGTTTTAATCTTGTAACCGTATTTGCTTTGGTTCTCAGTAAGGAATGTTTGAGAAGCAGTACCATTTTTAACACCAACGGTCTTATCCTTGAGGTCTTCATAAGAAGCGATAGTGCTTGATTCTTTGACACCGAGAATGGTATTAGCAGTGTAGTAGGAATCTGAGAAGTCAAAGGTAGCTTTACGAGCATCCGTAACAGACATTCCAGCTATAATACCATCTGCTTGTCCTGCTTGAACAGCGCTAATAGCTGCGTCAAATCCAGGATTAGTAATTTCAATCTCAAATCCTTGATCCTTGGCAATAGCCTTGATCAAGTCCATATCAATACCAGTATACTCGTTGCTTGAATTTTGAAATACAAAGGGAGCAAAAGATGAATCACTTGCAATAACATACTTAGATTTAACTGTGTCAGCTTTTACTACTCCTAGTGAGAAAATGGGAAATAAAATTAGCAAAAATGCTAGGATTTTTTTCTTCATTTTAAGTCTCCTTTCTGAATATTTTCCCATTATAACAGAAAATATTTCAGAAGGCAAATTTTAAGGTTTTATATGTAAGAAGATATAACATGGATTTATAACCCTGATAAATTCAGAGATAAAGAATCTGGTGGAATTTATGGTAAAATAGAAGGATAGAAAAATGCAGATGAGGCAATCATGATAAATCGAATTACAGATAATACATTTAAGTTAGTATCAAAATACCAACCATCAGGAGATCAACCCCAAGCCATCGAACAGTTGGTTGATAATATCGAGGGTGGAGAAAAAGCCCAAATTCTGATGGGGGCGACTGGTACTGGGAAGACCTATACCATGAGTCAGGTCATTTCCAAAGTCAATAAACCAACTCTGGTCATTGCTCATAACAAGACTCTTGCTGGTCAGCTCTATGGAGAATTTAAGGAATTTTTCCCAGAAAATGCAGTTGAGTACTTCGTATCTTACTATGATTATTACCAGCCAGAGGCCTATGTCCCTTCGAGCGATACCTACATTGAGAAGGATAGTTCCGTCAATGACGAGATTGATAAGCTTCGCCACTCAGCGACTTCAGCCCTTTTGGAGCGTAATGATGTCATCGTTGTGGCTTCTGTCTCTTGTATCTATGGTTTGGGTTCGCCAAAGGAATATTCTGATAGTGTTGTTAGTCTCCGTCCAGGTCTTGAGATTTCTCGTGATAAACTCTTGAATGACTTAGTCGATATCCAGTTTGAACGCAATGATATTGATTTCCAACGAGGAAGATTTCGCGTTCGTGGGGATGTTGTGGAAATTTTCCCAGCCTCTCGAGATGAACACGCTTTTCGAGTAGAGTTCTTTGGGGATGAGATTGATCGTATCCGTGAAGTAGAGGCTTTGACAGGTCAGGTATTGGGAGAAGTGGATCATCTGGCGATTTTCCCAGCCACTCACTTTGTGACCAATGACGACCATATGGAAGTTGCGATTGCCAAGATTCAGGCGGAGTTGGAGGAGCAGTTAGCAGTTTTTGAGAAAGAAGGCAAACTGCTGGAAGCTCAGCGTTTGAAACAGCGGACAGAGTATGATATCGAGATGTTACGTGAGATGGGTTATACCAACGGTGTTGAAAACTACTCACGTCACATGGATGGTCGTAGCGAAGGAGAGCCTCCTTATACGCTTCTTGATTTCTTCCCAGATGATTTCTTGATCATGATTGATGAAAGTCACATGACCATGGGGCAGATCAAGGGCATGTACAATGGAGACCGTTCGCGTAAAGAAATGCTGGTCAATTATGGTTTCCGTTTACCGTCCGCCTTGGACAATCGACCTCTCCGTCGGGAGGAGTTTGAGAGTCATGTGCATCAGATTGTTTACGTTTCAGCAACACCAGGCGACTACGAAAATGAACAGACCGAGACAGTGATTGAACAAATCATTCGTCCAACGGGACTCTTGGATCCAGAGGTGGAAGTCCGTCCGACTATGGGACAGATTGATGACCTCCTAGGTGAAATCAATGCCCGTGTTGAAAAGAACGAACGAACCTTTATTACCACTTTGACAAAGAAAATGGCAGAGGATTTAACCGACTACTTCAAAGAAATGGGCATCAAGGTCAAGTACATGCACTCGGATATTAAAACCTTGGAGCGAACGGAGATTATCCGTGACCTACGCTTGGGTGTCTTTGATGTCTTGGTCGGAATCAACCTGCTCCGCGAAGGGATTGACGTTCCTGAAGTGAGTTTGGTTGCCATTCTCGATGCTGACAAGGAAGGCTTCCTTCGTAACGAACGTGGCCTCATCCAGACCATTGGACGTGCTGCCCGCAATAGTGAAGGGCATGTCATCTTGTATGCAGACACGATGACCCAGTCTATGCAAAAAGCTATCGATGAAACAGCCCGTCGTCGGAAAATCCAGATGGCTTATAATGAAGAGCATGGTATTGTGCCTCAGACAATCAAGAAAGAAATCCGTGACCTAATCGCTGTGACCAAGGCAGTCGCCAAGGAAGAGGACAAGGAAGTCGATATCAATAGTCTTAACAAACAAGAGCGCAAGGAACTCGTCAAGAAACTGGAGAAACAAATGCAAGAAGCCGTCGAAGTGCTTGATTTTGAACTTGCCGCCCAGATTCGGGATATGATGTTGGAAGTGAAGGCCTTGGATTAGATAGGATAAAACGAATGACTAATACAGAAAATAATAAATTTCCACGCTGGGGTGAATATCCAAAAAATAATCCCATATTTAATTATGTTCATGCAAAGCTCGATAAAGAAATAATTCCTGATATTTCTGATGAAGATTTTAGAGCACTATCTGACTTTCCTTTGATTTATATTTATATATCCCCTATTCAAAGTGATGGAAGAAGGTATTATTATATAGGTCAAACTATTAATGTGAGTAGGAGAACTAAAGAGCATAGTGAAAAGTTAAAAAAAGAAAATTATGAACGTTTTAAAGAATTTATAAATGGTGAGTATATAACTTTTTATGGAGAGAATATATCTCAAAATTTAAATTATATCGAAAAAATTTTGATTTTAACATTTATAGAAGAATTTAATTTTTTAAATTTTGTAAACATGAATAAAGATGGTGATTACGTTGGAAAATTACTTGCAAACAAAGATAGAGGTAATGAATCTGGAAAATATCAAGCATTAAGAGAAGTTGTTGAAAAAGATGTAATCAATAATATTCTTAAATTTTTACAGGAAAATAAATTAATTGATGATAAACCAAATTTAAAGCGAGTAACTTCAAGTTTGTTTGCAGAAAGTCCATTCTTTGAACTTACAAAAAATCAAAATTCTATTTTAAATAATATTTTAGAATCAAATGATAAGCACATTCATCTTATTAAAGGTGGGGCTGGAACTGGGAAGACTGTACTATTATTACATCTTATTGCTCGTTTAAAATTGAAAAACAAAGAAAGCAAAATTGCAGTTTTTGTAAAAAATACACATAGAGATCGTTTTAAAAAAATTTTAACAAGTTACGGATTGAAACCTGATGATAATTGCATTGACATTGTTACTTTTAATCAATTATCAGAAACTAATACTGAGTACGATTATATTATTATTGATGAGGCACAACGAACAACTAGATTAATTGAAGGGTTAGTTTATCCCACAGGAGCAAAAAATGATACGGATATTCTAAAAAGATTAAATGAAATTATCGGAAAGGAAAAAGAGTACACAACTGAAGAAAAAATTAAGGGATTAAAATACCCTTCCGTTTTACATTTTATCAAAAAGAAATTTACTAAATCACATCTAATAATTTCTTATGATGACTCCCAACGTTTAAGAAAAGTTGATGGTATTGATATTAAAGAAATATTTAATGATAAAGATAAGAATAAAGAAAAAGAACAATTAAAAGAACCAGAAATAGATAAAGATAATATTTGTGAATATACATTGGAAGCGCAACTAAGAATTTTAAATGGTAAATCTGAAAAATTTGCAGAGGAATTTGTTACTTTTATTAAAGAATTATTAGGTATCTACCATAAAAAATTAGATGATAAATTCATAAATTATTATAAAAATAAAATAGGAGAAGTAGACTATTTTAGAATTGCCTCAAATATAGAGGAATGGGTAAAATATGTATCAGAGAAGCAATTTAGATTTCCTGAAAAGAAATCACTTTGTTTGGCCGGGTACTGCAAACCTGTAAAAAAAGCAAATGATTATGAATTCATAAAAATTAATTCCAATGGAGATTCATTAAAATGGAGTATGGATGGAGAAAAGTTTAGAAATTATGCAAATAAATCAACAGAAGTTGGAAATGTTTATGATATTCATGGATTTGATATAGATTTCGCATCAATTTATATTGGCAAAGATATCTATTTAGATGAGGAAGATAAATGTATAAAAGTAAATAAAGATAATTCTTTTGATACAGCTGCTAAAAAAGGGGTAGAAAATATTGACGAGTTTGTAAAAAACGCTTATTATATTTTATTGACTAGAGCAGTATATGGTCAAATAGTTTATATAGAGGATGATAAACTAAGGGAGTTTTTGCTAAAAATATTTTCGTCTGACAAAAATTAATTGTTTATGAAATAGTATATTGATTTTTAACAAATGCAAGAAGCCGTCGAAGTGCTTGGCTTTGAACTAGCAGCCCAGATTCGTGATATGATGTTGGAAGTGAAGGCGTTGGGGTAGTGAAGGAGAAAAATAAATGGATCTTACTATCAAACAGATGGAAACTCCTGAAGAGATAGAAGGCAAGTCCCTCGTTCATTGGCAGACGTGGAGAGAGGCTTATGACGACCTTTTACCTGCAGAATTTCAGGAGACAATGACATTAGAAAGATGTCGATTCTTTAGTCAAAAATATCCAGAAAATACATTGATTGCGATGGATGGCATGAAGGTAGTTGGTTTTATCAGTTATGGAAACTTTCGTGATGTGGCTATTCAAGCTGGCGAAATTATTGCCTTATATGTTTTAAAAGACTATTATGGAAAAGGTATTGCTCAGAAGTTAATGAAGGAAGCTCTGACGACTCTTGAACAGTTCTCTGAAATATTCTTATGGGTATTAAAAGAGAATAAGCGAGCCATTGCTTTTTATCAAAAAATAGGTTTTACTCTTGATGGTCAAGAAAAAATACTTGAACTTGGAAAATCGATCACTGAAATTAGAATGGTATATAAGAAATCATCAGAATTTGAGAGTTAAATGCAAGGACAGTTGCGATTTGTTCTCAGAGTGCAAAATCAACAAATGATTACGTTTTAGCATATATTTTTAAATAGAGAGAAGTGATTATGGATTTGAAAGAGATGAAGTATAAGAAGTCATCGAGCTTAGATTCTGTTCGTTTTTGGTTACAAGGGCATCGATTTGTCAAATTTATGCTTGATATGATCTTTTATATCAGCTTGTTCCTAGTTATAGAATTTACAACATCACAGAACAAAAGCATTCCAGCTGATTTTCGGTACAGAGAACTCTTGTTTCCCTTGCAATTGAATCTTATTATCTTAGGTTATAGACTCTATGCCTTCTTTTTATCAGTGAAAACAAAAAAAGAAGAGACCCTTAAAAAATTCTGTGAACCCTTTATTTATATCAATGTCCTTAGCTTCATTTTTCAACTGATTGGTGTGAGAAAAAGAGGAAGAGTTGTTCTCTCACCTTTGTTTTCACTGGAGTCTTCCTATATCTGGTTTCCTATTGTCATCTACCTTCTAGTCTTGATGTTAACGTTGGCAATCTTCTTTCTCTCTAAAGCTTCAAAAAAAGGAGTAGATGAAAATGAAGATGAGTAGACAAATGAAGTACAAGACAAAAGAAAAGTCTTCTTGGACTAAGATGATTTATCTTTGGATGGAAAGGCACCGAAGGATTGGTCAACTCCTGGATACGAGTGTGTTATTCGGATCTTTGTTTGTATCATTTCTTGCTGCCTCTTTCATTGGTTCTCCATTCCCAAACTTAAACTATCTTTCTCCCTTAAGCTTTAATCTTTTCCTTCTGCTCTTATCAACCTATTTCCTTGTCTTTCGTTTTAGTAGTGATAAACTTCAGAAATGGCGTTACTTTTCATGGGGATTTATTGGGTTCAATGGTCTTCTTTTTCCCTTTCATCTCTTGGTAGGTCTGAATTGGCTAGGACGTCGTAAGTCAACGAATTTCCCTCCTCTAATTTCTATGGATCCAGCCTATGTCTGGGTCCCTATTGTAAGTTATCTCTTTTTCTTTTTCTTGGGGCTGGGCATTCTGCTTTTGATTATACAGATAGAAAAGAGAAGAAGGAGGCGTAAATGGAACGAAAGATTAAGAAACCAAAGAAGATCAAACAAAAGAACATAAAAATGAGAAAAATCCATAAAAAGGATTCTTTGATAGCTCACGTCCAATTGTGGATGGGAAGGCATCCAAAGCTTGCTTCTTTTATGGATGGTGGCATAATATTATTTTCTATTTTTGGTATCATGTATGTGTTGTTTGGGACAACACTTATCCCAAAACCATATCAGGAAATGTCCTATGTCTTGCCAATTATTATGAATTTTGTCTTTTTGGTGCACACACTCTATCAAGGTATTTTTAGAGATGGTTTTAGCAATAAGGATTCAGTACAAGAATTTTTAGAACCTTTTCTATACATAAATGGACCTATTTTTCTTCTCCACTTAATTGTTGGGGTGAAAGGGAGAAATGTTAAAAAAATTCCTTCCCTATTATCTGTTGATTATCGCTACATCTGGCTTCCAATTGCTACATATCTGATCTTTTTCATCATTCCAGCGATATTGATGGCAATTTTGAAATATAATGACAAAAAGAGGAAAAATCATGACAAAAGAAAATCGAATTAAGTTATTTTCATTTAAAACACTCTATTTGGCTTTGCTGACTTTTGTGGGTCTTCATTTGGTTTGGCCTATCCTTTACGCCAGTTTTGTGGAATAGTTGGTTTTTCATTCTTTGTTTGACCTTCTTAATCCATCCCTGGAGAATTTTTTATATAACAAGAGATGTTCAATGGTATCATCTTATTTTTCAAATCTTTAGTGGATTGGTGGCACTTTATCTTTGGTTTGGAGCATTTTTTGCTTTGTCAATTATCTCGGATCCAACCATCCCTATCAATATAGACTATCACATACAAGATAAGGAAATCATCATTTCTAGAGTTTTTTTGGCCCGTAGTACTTATGAACATCATGAGTTGATCAACCCCTTTATCATGAAGTCAGAAGTAAAATACAACGAAGATACATTTTAATAACTTAGAAAGCGAGCAAATCTATGTCCCGTGCGCAAGCAACCATTTTAACCAACATCTGTCTAATCGAAGATCTAGAAAATAAGCGAGTAGTCATGCAATATCGTTCACCAGAAACCAATCGCTGGTCTGGCTATGCCTTTCCTGGAGGTCATGTTGAGAATGGCGAGGCCTTTGCCGAGTCTGTCATTCGTGAAATATACGAAGAAACTGGTTTGACCATTCAGAATCCCCAACTGGTCGGTATTAAAAATTGGCCCTTAGATACAGGTGGGCGCTACATCGTTTTTTGTTATAAGTCGACAGAGTTTACTGGAACTCTCCAATCCTCAGAAGAAGGAGAAGTTTCTTGGGTACAAAAAGACCAGATTCCTAACTTGGAACTGGCCTATGATATGCTGCCTTTGATGGAAATGATGGAAGCACCTGACAAGTCTGAGTTTTTCTATCGCCACCGTACAGATGATGGCTGGGAGAAAGAAACTTTTTAGTTCTATGATTAGTTGATAGGTGTTATCCTTTAAAGGTAGGTACTGAAATATAGGCTAAGTATGGCGAAGTAAGCCAACTGATTATTTCTGAAATTCTTATTATTCTTTTCTATCTTTATCTTTAACAATCTCCACCTTCAATTCTGAAATCAGAGATTGTTTTATTATATGGTATAATCTTAAGATATGAAAGGAAGTACCAGAAAATGGATGATAAAGTAATTGAACAATATGCAAAACAAGATAATCTTGATATTAGAGTAAACATACATAAGAAGTATTCAAAAAATAAATTAGGATTTAACAATTGGATATTTTCCAACTACCAAATCACTAATGAAGTAAAGGTTCTAGAATTGGGATGTGGTACAGGAGAACTGTGGAAAAGTAACAGTGGTTCTATAGATAAAATGAAGCAGTTGGTTATTACAGATTTTTCTAAAGATATGGTGAAAACAACGAAGTCAGTGATTGGAAATAGAGACAATGTCAACTATGAAATAATGGATATTCAAAAGATTTCTTTTGAGAATGAAACGTTTGATATTGTTATTGCAAATATGCTTCTACATCACGTAAATGATATTCATAAAGCGCTCTCTGAGGTGAATAGAGTCTTAAAAACAGGTGGAATTTTTTACTGTGCTACATTTGGTGAAAATGGAGTTGTAGATTATTTGGCAGGCTTATTTAAAGATGAGGTTAATCAAGATTTGGAAAATAAAACATTTACTTTACAAAATGGAAAAAGCCAACTGAGTATGTATTTTGACTCTGTTGAAACATTACTCTATGATGATGAGTTACAGGTAACTAGTATAGATGACCTAGTTAAATACATCCAATCCTTTAAAGGAATTTCAGAAATAGGTTCGCTAGAAGAAAAAGTCATTCGTAAAAGATTGGAAGTACATTTTCATAAGGGTAAGTTAATTATTCCTAAAGAATATGGTATGTTTATTGCTCGAAAGTAAAATTAAGGGAACGAAATTGTGAAAAATTAAGGAGAAGCTTTTTAATATAAAATCAAGTGGTTAGTCTTTAGAGCATGATACAGCCGCTTCTATATAAAAAGGTCTCAACTTTTTGGATTTGAAGAAGTTTCTTGAGTACAAAAAGACCAAATTCCTAACTTGGATCTGGCCTATGATATGTTGCCTCTGATGGAAATGATGGAAGCACCTGACAAGTCTGAGTTCTTCTATCGCCACCATACAGAGGACGGATGGGAAAAGAAAACCTTCTAGTCTTTTACTAAATAACCAAGCTGATCCAAGGCCTCCTCGATATAGTGGAGGTCTTGTTGTGTTTCGGCTTCAACAAGGTGGTAATGGGTGCCATCCGTCAATTCAGAAAGTGGTCTAAAGTCAGAGTTCTCGACTTGCTCTAAAAAATGTTGGACATCTCTACGACAGGTGAGTTTGAGTAGGGTCTCAATTTCTCCATAAACTGGATGGTCGATCAAAGTATTCTGAACACGTCCGCCATTATCTACAATAGCTAGAAGTTCTTGACCGATTTCTTCCATCTCATGTTTAACCTTGAATAGTTTGTGAACGTAAGGACTGGCATTGTTTTCTTTATAGATATAGCCACGATTTGTGGATAGGATAGGAGCTCCATCTGCTCGGAGAATAGCGATGTCCTGTACAATGACCTGGCGCGTAACATGAAAGTGTTCAGCCAAGGTTTGGCCATTGAGGGCTTTTGGTGCCTCTTTTAAGAGTTTGAGAAGAGCTTGTTTGCGATCCTTTGTCATAGTTTTTCCTTTTAGCGACGTTTTCGAAGCACTTTAAAGACAGCTAGTGCTAATGTATAGTCTACCATACTATGGATAATTGTACCAAAACCAACTAGAACAAAGAGAACATAAAACATATTTTCAACATTTGTCCCTGAAGTAGCATAGAAGATGATACAAGCTATTACTTCAGCGATAGCATGAACAACACCCAAAACAAAGTTAAAAATCCAAGATGTCTTTGGTTTATCCAAGGTTTCAGGGAATTTCTTTAAGTACAAAGCCCCCAAAGTACCAAAAACGATGTGAGAGAAGGCGCGCAGGACGATAACCATGGGATAGCCTGCCATCAGGAAGCCAAGACTAGAAGCAATAATCACAAAAGCAGCCATCAAAGGCGAAAGAAACATGGCGATAAAGATGGGGATATGACTTCCCAATGTGTAAGAAGCCGGTGGGATAACGATTTTAAAAGGCATAATGATTGGAATCAAAATCGCTATTGCAGTGAGTAGTGCAGTCATGGTCATAAACTGCGTTTTTTTTCGTATATCCATAAGAACCTCCATTTATCTGTATATACATAAGTATAGTATAATAAATAGTCAGCCAAGTCAAGGTCCAATATTGATTTTTAAGACATTTTTGGTTAAAATGTGGTAAAGAATTTTTGATTTAGGAGAGGATGTCATGATACTTGTTGTTTATCTAGTCGTGGTAATCGTGATGATGTCAAAACAGGAAAAAGAAGGGAAAGTAGTCTCAGGTTGGACTCGTTTCATAGTTTATAGTTTATTAGTCCTTTCTCTACTCTCTCTATTAGCAAGTAGTCTGGCTGTTTCGCTTTTTAGCCTTCCTTTATTAGGTTTTCTTTTGATGGCAGCAATACTAGAAATTGCTTATTTCGTCATATTGGTGATTGCATTTGGTTTGGTTTTATTATCACTAACCCTATACTTGGATAGTCAGAGAAACCAAGAACCAACTCCTCTTTCACATCATGTAGTGAGACTCGGTGTTCACATTCTTTTGATTATTCTCATGCATTAAATATGAAAACTCCACTTTCATTACGAAAGTGGAGTTGTTTTATTTTTTCAAGGTTTGTAAACGTGGGACAATTGCTACTGTGAGAACTGCAGAGATGACAAGCTCAGCAATTGAGTTGGTTGAAATAACAGTTGCAAGGAGTTTTTGGATATTTCCATCGAAGACATTTCCAAAAAGGAAGAAGATTCCCCCAAGTACAAAGACTGTATTTGTAAGTGAACCAAGAGCTCCGGCAATGATGAGACCCGTTCTGTTTTTTAATAATTTATAAACTAGATAAGGTGTCAGACCGATCAAAATACGAGGAAGGATAGCAATCATTGCTGAATAGATGTTTCCGTTCGGTACGAATGGAGAGAAGAGGTAGCTGGTTGGAAGGATTGTAATCGTGTTAACCGTCAAGCTGAGTAGCCCCATCAAGAAACCGAGTGTAACACCAACTCGTGGGCCGTAAATAATACTTGCAATAATAACAGGAACATGTACGATAGTTGGTTTAATTGGGAATGGGAATAGATTAAATAAGAGTGAGCTCAGAAAGTGAATGACCAACATGGTCGCAAAAAAGATAGCAATCGGAGCAATATTAGAGCGTTTTTTCATTGAGTGTTTCCTTTATTCTTTCTAAAATAATATCCAGGTCTGCCAAAGCTCCCCTTCCGTAGTCACCACATGCAAGTAAGGATTCTTTTGGAGAGATAAGCTTGTAACCATATGTTTCTAAAGTTTTAAGGTTTGTCTGAGTTGCCGGATGGTCATACATCTTTGTATTCATGGCTGGCGCTAAGAGTTTAGGGATGTGACTTGGTAGGGCAAGAGCCGTACTGGTCACCATATTATCCGCAAAACCGTACGCAAGTTTGGCAATGGTATTAGCAGTAGCAGGGACAACGATAAAAAGGTCTGTTTCTTTTCCTCTTTCGATATGATTGACTTGATCAGGATAGGGTTCCTGCATGACATCAAGGTGAACTGGATTTTGTGAGAGTACCTGTAGTGTCAAAGGCTGGATAAACTCTCTTGCCGCTTCGGTCATTAAGACAGTGACATCATGGCCTTGTTTTTTCAAAGAACTGACTAAATCAGCTGCTTTATAGGAGGCAATGGAACCTGTCACTGCAATCAGAATGTTTGCCATAGCTTTCCTTTCTATGAATCGTATGTATGAATTTTCTCAAGGAGGAGGTTCGCAATTTCCTCTTTGGTTTGAACGGTTTGAAGACGATCTTTCTCAACAAAGATTGCCCGATGCTGATATGCTGAGATTTGAGTAAGATCATTCGCTATGATTAAGTCAGCCTGGTTCTTGACAAGACTCTGTCTAGCAACTTCAATAAGATGATCATCAGTAACATCAACCAACAGTTTGAAACCAATCAAATGAATAGAAGGATTCCACTCTTTGACTAGGGAGATAATCTTGGGTGTTTTTTTCAAAAATAAAACCTGCACCTCATCAGTTGAAGAAATCTTAGCTTCTTTATTTTGCTTATCTAATAATTCTTCCAGATTAGAGCTCGTCTTAACTTCATCTAGTCCTGTCATATAAATAGGAGTGTAGTCAGAAACTGCCATCGAATGAATCAAGACCTGATAATCTTGAACACACTCTTTCATTTCTAAAAGAAGATCATTCGTATTTTTGATTTCTAGAATGGTTAGATGGGGATGAAGTTCTGGCTTAAGAGCACTAGGAGTCGTAATCAGACAAACCTCATGACCAGCAGCAAGTAGGGTTTCGGTGATGATTTTCCCCAAGCGACCAGTCGAGTGATTCGTGATAGAGCGGACGCTATCGATTGCTTCACTTGTACCGCCTGACGTAACTAAAATTTTCATAGGACTATTGTACCAAAAAATAAAATAGAATCAAAAGAAAGCGTTTGTTTTTTTATCTAATTTTCCTGTAAGATTATAGTTTTTGGCTATAAAAACTTATAAAAAGTAGAAAAGATGACTAAAATTGGACTTAAAACTTGATGTTTATAAACTTTACTAAGCTTTTTGTATGTGAAAAATCTTTTTTTGTGTTATAATGAGTTATCATATTAGATGTTAGAGGAGTTTGCTATGAAAACAGATATTGAAATCGCACAGAACATTGAGTTAAAGCCAATCGTGGATGTTGTGGAGAAACTTGGGATTTCTTACGATGATTTGGAGTTGTACGGAAAATACAAGGCTAAGCTCAGTTTTGATAAGGTCCGTGCAGTCGAGAGTAATCCTGTTGGGAAATTGATCTTGGTTACTGCCATTAATCCAACACCAGCGGGTGAAGGAAAGTCAACCATTACCATCGGTCTTGCAGATGCCTTAAACAAAATCGGCAAGAAAACCATGATTGCTATCCGCGAACCATCTCTTGGACCAGTAATGGGGATTAAGGGTGGTGCCGCTGGTGGTGGTTATGCGCAAGTTTTGCCAATGGAAGACATCAACCTCCACTTTACTGGGGATATGCATGCCATTACAACTGCTAACAATGCCCTTTCTGCATTGATTGACAACCACTTGCACCAAGGAAATGAGCTGGGAATTGACCAACGTCGTATTATTTGGAAGCGTGTTGTGGACTTGAACGACCGTGCTCTTCGCCATGTGACTGTTGGTCTTGGCGGTCCTCTAAATGGTATTCCACGTGAGGATGGTTTTGATATTACAGTTGCTTCTGAAATCATGGCGATTTTGTGCTTGGCGACGGACATCGAGGACTTGAAACGCCGTTTGGCGAATATCGTTATTGGCTATCGCTATGACCGTACCCCTGTTTCTGTAGGTGATTTGAAGGTTGAAGGTGCCTTGGCTCTAATCTTGAAGGATGCTATTAAACCGAACTTGGTTCAGACAATTTATGGTACACCTGCCTTTGTACATGGTGGTCCATTTGCCAATATCGCTCATGGATGTAACTCTGTCTTGGCAACAACAACAGCCCTTCACTTGGCTGATTATACAGTCACTGAAGCTGGTTTTGGTGCGGACCTTGGAGCTGAGAAATTCCTTGATATCAAGACACCAAACTTGCCAACTTCTCCAGATGCGGTAGTCATTGTTGCAACCCTCCGTGCCCTTAAGATGAATGGTGGGGTGGCTAAAGATGCTTTGACAGTAGAAAATGTTGAAGCGGTCCGTGCAGGTTTTGCTAACTTGAAACGCCACGTTGAGAACATCCGTAAATTTGGAGTGCCTGCAGTTGTCGCGATTAACGAATTTGTTTCTGATACAGAAGCTGAAATCGCTGCCTTGAAAGAACTCTGTGCTTCTATTGATGTACCAGTTGAACTAGCAAGTGTCTGGGCCAATGGCGCGGAAGGTGGAGTAGCGCTTGCCGAAACGGTTGTTCAGACTATTGCTGAAAATCCATCCAACTATACTCGCCTTTATGACAACGACCTTTCTGTCCAAGAAAAGATCGAAAAGATTGTTACTGAAATCTATCGCGGTACAAAAGTCAACTTTGAAAAGAAAGCTCAAACGCAAATCGCCCAAATCGTTCAAAATGGTTGGGATAAATTGCCAATCTGTATGGCGAAAACTCAATACAGTTTCTCAGACAATCCAAATGCACTTGGAGCGCCAGAGAACTTTGAAATTACCATTCGTGAATTGGTACCAAAATTAGGGGCTGGCTTTATCGTTGCCCTTACTGGTGATGTCATGACCATGCCCGGACTTCCAAA
The DNA here is from genome assembly GCF_053628175.1 of Streptococcus sp. 151470009-6. NCBI lineage: Bacteria > Bacillati > Bacillota > Bacilli > Lactobacillales > Streptococcaceae > Streptococcus > Streptococcus sp. 151470009-6. The sequence goes on along the minus strand of NZ_JBSEZF010000001.1, from coordinate 489,204 downwards.
ACGACCTGCAGCTCTCAATATGGATGTTGAAAGCGACGGAACCGTTCTAGGCTTGTTCTAAGATTTAGATGATATTAAAAGAGTTTGGAAATGCTATCCAAGCTCTTTTTCCTGTCAAAGAATAACCTCAACTTCATTTGAAAAATACATGTTTTGTAAGCACTGATGAAAATTTGGCTTATCAAAGTGTTCTCTGTAAAGTTTCTATTTTCCCTGATTTCTGATATAATAGAAACATTGACTTCAAGAGTAAGGAAGAGAAGATGAACGCATTATTGAATGGAATGAATGACCGTCAGGCTGAGGCGGTGCAAACGACAGAAGGCCCCTTGTTAATCATGGCGGGGGCTGGCTCTGGAAAGACTCGTGTTTTGACCCACCGTATTGCTTATTTGATTGATGAAAAAATGGTCAATCCTTGGAATATCTTGGCCATTACCTTTACCAACAAGGCTGCGCGTGAGATGAAAGAGCGTGCTTATGGTCTTAATCCAGCTACTCAAGACTGTCTAATTGCGACTTTTCACTCCATGTGTGTTCGTATTCTGCGTCGTGATGCAGATCATATCGGCTACAATCGTAATTTCACTATTGTAGATCCTGGTGAACAGCGAACCCTCATGAAACGAATCCTCAAGCAATTAAACTTGGACCCTAAAAAATGGAATGAACGAACTATTTTGGGGACTATTTCCAATGCTAAGAATGACTTGATTGATGATGTGGCTTATGCTGCCCAAGCTGGAGATATGTACACGCAAATCGTGGCCCAGTGTTACACAGCCTATCAGAAAGAGCTTCGTCAGTCTGAGTCCCTTGACTTTGATGATTTAATCATGTTGACCCTGCGTCTTTTTGATCAAAATCCTGATGTCTTGACCTACTACCAGCAGAAGTTCCAATACATTCACGTGGATGAGTACCAAGATACCAACCATGCCCAGTACCAATTAGTCAAACTCTTGGCATCTCGCTTTAAAAATATCTGTGTAGTTGGAGATGCTGACCAGTCCATCTACGGTTGGCGTGGTGCGGATATGCAAAATATCTTAGATTTTGAGAAAGACTATCCCAAAGCCAAGGTTGTCTTGTTAGAAGAAAACTATCGCTCAACCAAAACCATTCTCCAAGCCGCCAATGATGTCATTAAAAATAATAAAAATCGTTGTCCTAAGAATCTCTGGACTCAGAATGCTGATGGGGAGCAGATTATTTACTATCGTGCAAATGACGAACAAGATGAGGCTGTTTTTGTAGCCAAAACCATTGATGAACTTGGTCGTAGCCAAAACTTTCTTCACAAAGACTTTGCAGTTCTTTATCGGACTAATGCGCAATCTCGTACTATTGAGGAGGCCCTCCTCAAGTCTAATATCCCTTATACTATGGTTGGTGGGACCAAGTTCTACAGTCGTAAGGAAATCCGTGACATTATCGCTTATCTTAACCTCATTGCCAATCTGAGTGACAATATCAGTTTTGAGCGTATTATCAACGAGCCTAAACGTGGCATTGGACCAGGAACCGTTGAGAAAATCCGTGATTTTGCAAACCTGCAAGACATGTCCATGCTAGACGCTTCAGCCAATATCATGTTATCTGGCATCAAAGGGAAAGTAGCCCAGTCTATCTGGGATTTTGCCAATATGATTTTGGATTTGCGGGAGCAATTAGACCAATTAAGCATAACAGAGTTGGTTGAAGCAGTTCTTGAAAAAACAGGTTATGTCGAAATTCTTAATGCCCAAGCGACGTTAGAAAGCAAGGCTCGGGTTGAGAACATCGAAGAGTTCCTATCTGTTACTAAGAATTTTGACGACAATCCTGATAGTCAAGAAGAGGAAACAGGTTTAGATAAACTCAGTCGTTTCTTGAATGATTTGGCCTTGATTGCGGATACGGACTCTGGTAGTCAGGAAACATCGGAAGTGACCTTGATGACCTTGCATGCTGCTAAGGGGCTTGAGTTTCCAGTCGTCTTTATCATCGGGATGGAGGAAAATGTCTTTCCTCTTAGTCGAGCAGCTGAGGATCCTGATGAGCTGGAAGAAGAGCGCCGTTTGGCCTATGTCGGTATTACGCGTGCTGAAAAGATCCTCTATCTGACCAATGCCAACTCTCGATTGCTTTTCGGTCGTACAAGCTATAACCGTCCAACACGTTTCATCAATGAAATCAGTTCGGACTTGCTTGAATATCAAGGCTTAGCTCGTCCTGCTAATACCAGTTTTAAGGCTTCTTATAGCAGTGGTGGGATTGCTTTCGGTCAAGGTATGAGTTTGGCTCAGGCCCTTCAAGAACGAAAACGCAAGGCTGCACCAAGCTCTATCCAGTCAAGTAGTCTCCCGTTTGGACAATATACAGCTGGAAATAAAACTGATACGAGCGATACCAACTGGTCTATTGGGGATATTGCACTTCACAAGAAGTGGGGAGAGGGAACAGTCCTTGAAGTTTCGGGTAGTGGTGCTACGCAGGAACTGAAAATCAATTTCCCAGAAGTCGGCCTGAAAAAACTCCTAGCCAGTGTGGCACCAATTGAGAAAAAAATCTAATTTTCCATCCTTCTCACGAATAATATAGTGAGGAGGATTTTTATGTACAGCATTTCATTCCAAGAAGATTCACTTTTGCCTAGAGAAAGACTGGTTAAAGAAGGAGTAGAGGCACTGAGCAATCAAGAATTGCTAGCTATACTACTCAGAACCGGAACGCGTAAGGCTAATGTTTTTGAAATTGCCCAAAAAGTCTTGAATAGTCTCAACAGTCTAACTGATTTGAAAAAAATGACCCTGCAGGAATTGCAGAGTCTGTCTGGTATTGGACGCATTAAAGCTATTGAACTACAAGCAGTGATTGAACTGGGGAATCGCATTCACAAGCATGAAACCCTTGAGATGGAAAGTATTCTCAGCAGTCAAAAGCTAGCTAAAAAAATGCAACAGGAACTTGGTGATAAAAAACAAGAGCACCTAGTGGCGCTCTATCTCAATACTCAAAATCAAATCATTCATCAGCAGACTATCTTTATCGGATCCGCGACACGTAGCATTGCTGAACCGAGGGAAATCCTTCACTATGCCATCAAGCATATGGCGACTTCTGTTATTTTAGTCCACAATCATCCTTCAGGCGCAGTAGCACCTAGCCGAAATGATGACCATGTAACCAAGTTAGTCAAGGAAGCCTGTGAACTGATGGGAATTGTTTTCTTGGACCATCTGATTGTCTCGCACTCGGATTACTTTAGTTACCGTGAAAAAACGGATCTGATTTAAAGTTCATTAACAACATAGTCAAATAGTGTTTTGTCCTTGGGGCGATTTTCAAATAGAAATTCTGGATGCCATTGGACGCCGAGAAATGGGATGTCATCTGTTGTTACGACTGCCTCGATAATCCTATCCTTGGGATCATAGGCCACAACCTTTAAATTTGGAGCCAAATCCTTGATACTCTGATGGTGGAAGGAGTTAATATGAGAGATTTCTCCGTAAATTTCTCTGAGAACAGTATCTGGTTCGGTAAGAAGTCGCTGGGTAGTGTACTCAGCGGAACAATCCTGCCAGTGATCTTCGATATCTTGATGAAGTGTGCCTCCCATGGCAACATTAAAGAGCTGGGTACCACGACAAACAGAAAAAATCGGTTTTTTCTGCTGGATAGCTTCTTTGATAAGAGCTAGTTCAAAGATATCCCTTTGTAAATGGTAGTCATCGCTGTCAATTGTTTTTGGCTGGCCGTAGAATTTTGGATCGACATTTTGCCCACCAGTTAGGATGAGTTTATCAATCATGCTAATATAGTGATGTGCCATTTCTTGGTCACCAATCGGAAGGATAATGGGAATTCCGCCAGCGTCCTTGACTCCTTCAATAAAGCCTTTTGCAGCATAGCTCATCATGATGTCATCGTCTGGATGAGCTTTTTCATTTCCTGTAATCCCAATAACTGGTTTATTCATAAATGCTTTCGCTTTCTAATCCTCTTTCCGCATAAAATAGAGGAGGGTTTGGAGTTCACTTGTCAAATCAACGTACTGAACGACCACATCTTTTGGAAGGTGCAGGTGGACAGGAGAAAAACTGAGAATACCTTTTACACCAGCATCTACCAAGAGGTTAGCTACTTCTTGGGATTTGACACTTGGAACAGTTAGGATAGCAGTTTTAACATCTGCGTCCTTAATCTTTTCCTTGATTTGAGATATACCATAGATGGGAATCCCGTCAGCAGTCTCAGTACCGACTTCAGGATGGTCATCCAGGTCAAAGGCCATGATAATCTTCATTTTGTTGCGCTCGTGGAAGCGGTAGTGGAGAAGGGCATGCCCCATATTACCAATCCCAACCAACATAACATTGGTGATGGAGTTATCATTTAGGAGGTCAGCAAAAAACGTCATGAGTTTTTTAACATCATAACCAAATCCACGTCTTCCTAGTTCACCAAAGTAGGAAAAATCACGACGGACGGTCGCCGAATCGATACCGATAGCCTCTGCAATTTGTTTAGAGTTGGCACGTTCGATTTTTTCTGCATGAAATCTCTTGAAAATTCGATAGTAAAGTGAGAGTCTTTTTGCTGTTGCTTTTGGAATAGCAGACTGTTTTTCTTTCACAAAATCACAACCTTTCTATTCTTCTATTTTATAGAATCATTGTGAAAAAATCAACAAAAATAAGAAAAAACTAAGAAAATTCTTAGTTTTTATCTAAAAAATGAACTTGTGATAGAAATCGATAGAGATCTCCGACTAAACCTTGGTAGATTACTTTATCATTAAAGGTTAAAGAGGTTACCAGAAATGTATCTGGTAGCGTTACGCATCCTGACAGGGATAACATGAGTTCATCGTAGTCGGTATATTCAAGTATGCGCTCAATTTGGTAACTATCTATGTAGGTGAGACGATACATGAGGTCTTATCTTTCCTCTTTAGTGAAAATCCCACGTTCCACAAGACTATCCATGAGGAAGTAGAATTTTTCTTGGTGAATATGGTGATCATCTGATTTAAAGATATCTACCAAACGAAGACCGGACTTATCTGTAATGTTGAGTTTAACACCTGTAAGGTCTTTATTGATAATGATTTTTAGTTTGAAACCTTCACCACTATTAGGTACTTTCTCAAGTAGACGAGTCAGTTCGTAGTTTCCTACTTTTGTTTCAAAGAAAGTATTGTCTTTTAGTGTGAACTTTTTAACAGTTGGACTAAGTGTATAGTTGTAGCGACAGTTTTGTAGTTTAATGGTTTTTTCGAATGCCATTAGTTTAATCTCCAATAATATTTTTTAAGGTTTGTGCGAGTTGTTTCAGTTCTTCCTCAGTATTAAGAGGAGAGAGACTGATACGGACAGATTCTTTTAAACGAGGCGAATCGGCTCCATAGAAAGCTTCGAGTACATGACTGGTTTGCACAATACCAGCAGTACAAGCGGAACCAGTTGAAATTGAAATTCCCTCAAGGTCTAACCGAAGTAAAAGCAAATCATTTTTCTGGCCAGGAAAACCGATATTTAAAACATAAGGCAGTTGGTTGCGACTTTCATTGAGATAGTAGTCTAAATCGGCAATCTCTTCTAAAAAAGTAGCTTTAAGTGTGCTTAGTTTTTGGTAATGATCAGCTTGATAATCCAGATCTTCTTTGAGAGCAGCAATCATACCTACAATGGCAGCAAGGTTTTCTGTTCCGGCTCGTTTTTTTTGCTCTTGGTCCCCACCGTGAAGGTAGGAATCAAAATCTACAGTCGAAGAGTAAAGAAAGCCAATTCCCTTTGGTCCATGGAATTTGTGGGCAGAAGCACTGAGGAAATCAATTCCTAATTCTTCTGGATGGATAGGAATCTTCCCGATGGCTTGTACAGCATCTACATGATAAGCAGCAGGATGGTCTTTTAAAATATGTCCAATCTCAGCGATAGGCAAGAGACTCCCAGTTTCATTATTAGCATACATGGTAGAAACGAGGATGGTATCGTCACGTAAAGCTTCTTGAATCTGTTGGGCAGTGATTTCTTGATTTTCTGGTTGGATGATGGTCGCTTCAAAGCCAAGATGTTGAACCAGATAATCAATGGTCTCAAGGACAGAATGGTGTTCAATAGCTGTAGTGATGATATGTTTGCCACGTTCCTGATGACGGAGACAATAGCCAATGATAGCTGTATTGTTACTTTCTGTACCACCAGACGTGAAAAAAATATGTTGAGGTTTGGTTCCAAGTAAGTGAGCCAAGTCCTGACGAGCTTCACGGAGCAGTTTACCAGCATGACGACCATGACTGTGAATACTTGAAGGATTACCATGGGTTTCTTGCATAACCTTGGTCATTTCTGCGATAGCTACAGCTGACATAGGTGTAGTTGCAGCATTGTCCAAATAAATCAAAGAATCACCTTATTTCTTTTTGTTGTAAGCAAAGAGTGGGCTGACTGGTTTTCTTTCGTGAATACGGATGATAGCATCACCGAGCAATTCGCTAGCAGTAATGTAACATACATTTTTAGGAGTTCTTTCTTTTGTTGCTACAGAGTCCGTTACAAGGATTTCTTTAATGTTAGTTGCGTCTAGAAGTTCAGCAGCACCTTCTACAAAGAGGCCGTGACTAGAGACCGCATAGATTTCAGTTGCCCCTTCGCGTTCAACGATTTTTGCTGCTTCAGAGAAAGTACGACCAGTATTTAGGATATCGTCAATCAGGATGGCTTTCTTACCTTCAACATCCCCAATGATATAGCCCTCACTTCGTTCTGAGTCATCTTGAGCATAGTCTATGATAGCGATTGGAGCATCCAAGTATTCAGCTAAGCTACGAGCACGTTTAACACCAGAGTTTTTTGGACTAACCACAACGACATCAGAACCAAGAAGACCTTTGTCACAGTAGTGTTTAGCAAATAGAGGAATTGTATAAAGATTGTCCACAGGAATGTCGAAGAAACCTTGTACCTGTACAGCATGGAGATCAAGAGTTAGAACACGATCAACCCCAGCTTTTACTAACATATTTGAAACCAATTTAGCTGTCAGTGGTTCACGGGAAGAAGCGATGCGATCCTGACGCGCATAGCCAAAGTAAGGAAGTACGACGTTGATACTATGAGCACTGGCGCGAACACAGGCATCAACCATAATCAATAATTCCATCAAGTGGTTGCTAACTGGGTAGCTTGTTGATTGAATGATATAGACGTCATACCCACGAACACTCTCTTCGATATTGACTTGGATTTCACCATCAGAAAATTGACGTGAAGATAATTTTCCAAGAGGGACACCAACAGTATCAGCAATCTTTTGAGCGATTTCTGGGTTAGAGTTTAGGGTGAAAAGTTTCATGTTGTTTCTATCTGACATTATAGACCGTCCTCTGTAAACTTTGTGAATCTTCTTTGGAAAAGTTTCTTTTTCTTAATGAAGATTCTATTATTTTTATCTTTTCTATTTTACCAAAAAAAGGAGATTATTTCAGCTTTTTTTCATGTTTTTAATGAATCGAATTAATTTTGATGGAGCCTTCTGGTAAGTTATGTGATTTTCATCTAAAAATTGCTGAAAATCGACTTTTCCTTGTTCAAAATTAGTGACTTCAAGTTCCAGTTCGTAGTCGGTTTGACCAAAGTAATGGCTTTGATCTAAGGCCATCAAACCGATATCGGTTTCCATTTCGTAACGAATCGTTTCAAGACAACCCAGAATAAGCCAGTCATGGCTTTCAATACCAATCTCAGTAAGCTTCTCCAGAACCATTCCTTGAGGTAGGATCTGTTTTTCTAAATAATGTTCAGCTTCTGGAAGAGTCATTTTTTGATTGTATTCCATATTGCCAATAGTTTGAGGAACTTTCAAGGTTAATTCAGCGCAATCTGAAAGGGCGCGAATGCGCATGGCAACCTTTTTTTCGCGCAACTGGAAATCAGGCGTGTCAATGTAGTAGTTTTTTTGGTGAACAGGAGCTATATGGGCAAACTGTTTTTTTAAATGATTGTAGTCATCTTTTTTCAGTAGTGTTTTCAGTTCAATTTCTAATTGTTTCATTTTTCTAACCTTTTCTTTATCTTTGAAAGCGGATTTATGGTATAATGTACAATGTATTTATTGTATAAGATTGTAGTGAAAAAATCAAAAATTTTTAACAGCACAATCTCATACTAAAAGGGAGAAAGTATGACCATAGAATGGGAAGAATTTTTAGATCCTTACATTCAAGCTGTTGGTGAATTGAAGATTAAACTTCGTGGGATTCGCAAACAGTACCGTAAGCAAAACAAGCATTCTCCGATCGAGTTTGTAACTGGTCGGGTAAAACCGATTGAAAGTATCAAAGAAAAAATGGCTCGTCGAGGAATTACTTATGCAACTCTGGAAAATGACTTGCAAGATATCGCAGGGCTACGTGTCATGGTTCAGTTTGTTGATGACGTGGAAGAAGTTGTTGCAATTCTACGTAAACGTCACGATATGAGAGTCGTTCAGGAACGAGATTATATCAACCATCGTAAGGCGTCGGGTTATCGTTCTTATCATGTTGTTGTCGAATATACTGTAGATACGATAAATGGGGCTAAGACCATTCTCGCCGAGATTCAAATTCGGACCTTGGCTATGAACTTTTGGGCTACCATTGAGCATTCGCTCAATTATAAGTACCAGGGGGACTTTCCAGAGGAAATAAAAGAAAGATTGGAAATCACTGCCAAAATTGCTCATCAACTAGATGAAGAAATGGGCAAGATTCGAGATGACATTCAGGAAGCTCAGGCACTCTTTGATCCTTTGAGTAGAAAACTAAACGACGGTGTAGGAAATAGTGACGATACAGATGAAGAATACAGGTAAGCGAGTTGACCTCATAGCTAATAGAAAGCCGCAGAGTCAGAAAGTTTTACATAAACTGAGGGAAAAACTCAAAAAACAGCATTTTATAATCAATGATACAAATCCCGATATCGTCATTTCGATTGGTGGTGATGGGATGCTTTTGTCTGCTTTTCACAAGTACGAGAATCAGTTAGACAAGGTTCGATTTGTAGGTGTACATACAGGACACTTGGGATTTTACACGGATTACCGTGACTTTGAGTTGGACCAGTTGGTTACCAATCTCCAACTGGATTCTGGAGCCAAGGTTTCTTATCCAGTCCTGAATGTCAAAGTGACTCTTGAAAACGGTGATGTAAAAACCTTCCGTGCTCTAAATGAAGCGAGCATCCGTCGGTCAGACCGCACCATGGTTGCAGATATCATCATTAATCACGTTCCATTCGAGCGCTTTCGTGGAGATGGTGTGACTGTCTCAACGCCTACTGGGAGCACTGCCTATAACAAGTCCTTGGGAGGAGCGGTTTTGCACCCTACCATTGAAGCCTTGCAACTGACTGAAATTGCAAGTCTCAATAATCGAGTTTATCGGACTCTAGGTTCGTCAATTATTGTTCCGAAGAAAGACAAAATTGAGCTTTTACCGACTCGTAATGACTATCACACGCTATCTGTTGACAATAGTACCTATTCTTTCCGAAATATAGAACGGATTGAGTACCAAATCGACCATCACAAGATTCATTTCGTAGCGACACCAAGCCACACTAGCTTCTGGAATCGTGTTAAAGATGCCTTCATCGGCGAGGTGGAAGAATGAGGTTCGAATTTATCGCAGATGAACATGTCAAGGTCAAAACCTTTCTGAAGAAACACGAGGTTTCTAAAGGACTGTTGGCTAAGATAAAGTTTCGAGGTGGGGCTATCCTAGTCAATAATCAACCTCAGAATGCAACTTATCTCTTAGATATCGGAGATAGGGTTACCATTGATATTCCAGCAGAGGAAGGCTTTGAAACCCTTGAAGCCATTGACCGTCCTTTAGATATCCTGTATGAGGATGACCACTTTTTGGTTTTGAATAAGCCTTATGGAGTAGCTTCCATCCCCAGTGTCAATCATTCCAATACCATTGCGAATTTTATCAAAGGCTACTATGTTAAGCAGGAATACGAAAACCAGCAGGTTCATATCGTGACCAGACTGGATCGGGATACATCTGGTTTGATGCTCTTTGCCAAGCACGGTTATGCTCATGCACGATTAGACAAGCAACTGCAACGAAAGTCTATCGAAAAACGTTATTTCGCTTTGGTTAAGGGCAATGGGGATTTGGAGCCAGAAGGGGAGATTATTGCACCGATTGCGCGTGATGTGGACTCCATTATCACGAGAAGGGTTGCCAAGGGTGGAAAATACGCCCATACCTCTTACAAAGTTGTAGCGTCTTATGGAGATATTCACCTGATCGATATTCAATTGCATACTGGGCGAACCCATCAGATCAGAGTGCATTTTTCTCATATCGGTTTTCCCTTGTTGGGAGACGATCTCTATGGAGGTAGCCTAGACGATGGGATTCAACGACAGGCCTTGCATTGCCATTTCTTATCATTTTATCATCCCTTCTTGGAGCGTCAGCTAGAGCTGGAAAACCCCTTGCCAGATGATTTTAACAATCTTATTACTCAGTTATCAACTAATACTCTTTAAAATCTATTTTGAGTATAATTTAATTTCTTAAAGGAGAAAACTCATGGAAGTTTTTGAAAATCTCAAAGCCAACCTAGTTGGCAAAAATGCTCGTATTGTTCTCCCTGAAGGGGAAGAACCTCGTATTCTTCAGGCAACCAAACGATTGGTAAAAGAAACAGAAGTTGTCCCTGTTTTGCTTGGGAACCCAGAAAAAATCAAAATTTATCTTGAAATCGAAGGGGTTATGGACGGCTATGAAGTGATTGACCCTCAACACTATCCTCAATTCGAAGAAATGGTTACTACCTTAGTTGAACGTCGTAAAGGTAAAATGAGTGAAGAAGGTGCTCGTAAGATTTTGCTTGAAGATGTCAACTACTTTGGTGTTATGCTCGTTCACATGGGCTATGTTGATGGAATGGTATCAGGTGCTACTCACTCAACAGCTGCAACAGTTCGTCCTGCACTCCAAATCATTAAAACTCGTCCAAATGTATCCCGCACTTCAGGTGCCTTTCTCATGGTTCGTGGAACAGAACGCTACCTATTTGGGGATTGTGCCATTAACATCAATCCAGATGCAGAAGCTTTGGCAGAGATTGCTATCAACTCAGCTATTACAGCTAAAATGTTTGGCATCGAACCTAAAATTGCCATGCTAAGCTATTCTACTAAAGGTTCAGGATTTGGTGAAAGTGTTGATAAGGTAGTGGAAGCTACTAAAATTGCTCATGACTTGCGTCCTGACCTTGAAATCGATGGAGAATTGCAATTTGATGCGGCCTTCCACCCTGAAACTGCAGCATTGAAAGCCCCAGGAAGTAACGTTGCTGGGCAAGCAACTGTCTTTATCTTCCCTGGTATCGAAGCAGGAAATATTGGTTATAAGATTGCAGAACGTCTTGGTGGCTTCGCGGCTGTAGGTCCAGTTCTGCAAGGTTTGAACAAGCCAGTAAACGACCTTTCTCGTGGATGTAACTCTGATGATGTTTACAAGTTGACCCTTATCACTGCTGCCCAAGCGGTTCATCAATAAGAAATAGGCCTCTTTCCTTTGGGAAGAGGCTTTTTAGCGCTAAGAAAAGGACAGTTAGGAGCTTCTATGTTATACTAGATATATGTTAGATTTGAAAGAATACGGTGTTGACATGTGGCCAGAGGAGAAGATTTTCTCTTTCCGTGAGAAACTTCTCAACTGGTACGATGAATACAAAAGAGATTTACCTTGGCGAAGAAGTAAAAATCCTTATCATATCTGGGTTTCTGAAATCATGCTCCAGCAGACTAGGGTAGATACGGTTATTCCCTACTATGAACGATTTTTGGATTGGTTTCCAACTGTTGAAAGTTTGGCAAATGCGCCTGAGGAGCGTTTACTGAAGGCTTGGGAAGGTTTGGGCTATTATTCTCGCGTACGCAATATGCAGTCGGCGGCTCAGCAGATTATGACAGACTTTGAAGGGAAATTTCCAAACACTTACGAAGGGATTTCTAGCTTGAAAGGGATTGGCCCCTATACTGCGGGAGCAATTTCTAGTATCGCTTTTAATCTACCCGAGCCAGCAGTTGATGGCAATGTCATGCGAGTTTTATCTCGCTTGTTTGAGGTAAATTATGATATCGGAGTTCCTAGCAATCGAAAGATTTTCCAAGCTATGATGGAAATCTTGATTGATCCGAAACGGCCAGGGGATTTTAATCAAGCTTTGATGGACTTAGGCTCTGATATTGAGTCTCCAGTTAATCCTCGACCTGAAGAAAGTCCTGTTAAAGACTTTAGCGCAGCCTATCAGAATGGAACCATGGATCGATATCCGATCAAAGAACCCAAGAAAAAGCCTCTTCCAATCTATCTCAAGGCTTTGGTTGTGCGCAATGACCGAGGGCAATATTTACTAGAGAAAAACGAAAGCGAGAAACTGCTAGCTGGATTTTGGCATTTCCCCTTGATTGAGGTCGAAGAATTTTCTAGAGAAGATGATCAGCTAGATCTTTTTTCTCAAGTCAAAGAGGAAAGCAGAGCATTTGGACCAAGCCCCCAAGAAAGTTTTGAGCAGGATTATGATTTGGAGGTTGATTGGTCTCATCAAACTTTTGAACAAGTCAAGCATGTCTTTAGTCATCGTAAATGGCATATTCAAATCCTAGCAGGTCAGGTGACAGGATCAAAACAGTTCTCCGACAGAGAAATTCGCTGGCTCTCCCCTCAAGAGTTTGCTGACCACCCCCTCGCTAAACCTCAACAAAAGATTTGGCAGGCTTATAAAACAGTTCTTGGAGATGGGGGCTGGGATTAGCCATTTGTGTCTTCTTTCCATTTTTTTGTTATAATAGAAAAAGAAAAAGGTGATCTTATGAAAAAAATATTAATTGTAGATGATGAGAAACCAATCTCAGATATTATTAAGTTCAATATGACCAAAGAAGGCTACGAGGTTGTAACAGCCTTCAACGGTCGTGAGGCAATCGAGCTATTTGAAGCCGAGCAACCCGACATTATTATCCTCGACTTGATGCTTCCTGAAATTGATGGTTTAGAAGTAGCCAAAGCCATTCGCAAGACCAGTAGTGTTCCTATCATTATGCTCTCAGCTAAGGATAGCGAGTTTGACAAGGTTATCGGTTTGGAACTAGGGGCAGATGATTATGTCACAAAGCCCTTCTCAAATCGTGAGTTGCAGGCGCGTGTCAAGGCTTTACTTCGCCGTACCGACTTGGTTTCAGTTGATAATCAAGAGTCTGATGAGAAGAAATCTCAGCCACTTCAGATTGGCGATTTGGAAATTGTTCCAGACGCTTACGTGGCCAAAAAATACGGTGAGGAATTAGATTTGACCCACCGTGAGTTTGAGCTCTTATATCACTTGGCTTCCCATATTGGACAAGTGATTACGCGTGAACACTTGCTTGAGACTGTTTGGGGTTATGATTATTTTGGTGATGTTCGTACAGTGGACGTGACTATTAGACGTTTGCGTGAAAAAATTGAAGATACTCCAAGCCGTCCAGAGTATATCCTCACCCGTCGTGGTGTTGGCTACTATATGAGAAATAATGATTGAAGATATTAGACAAACTATTCTGACCAGTGATTTTATCTTTATCTTGATTTTACTTGGCTTTATCTTGGTAGTGACCTTGCTCTTACTGGAAAACCGTCGAGATAATATTCGTCTCAAAGAGATAAATCAAAAGGTTAAGGACTTGATTGCGGGTGATTATTCTCAAGTTTTGGACTTACAAGGCAGTACAGAAATCACCAATATTAGCAATAATCTCAATGATTTGTCAGAAGTTATTCGTTTGACCCAAGAAAATCTGGAACAAGAGAGTAAAAGATTGCATAGTATTCTTTCTTACATGACAGATGGAGTGCTTGCGACCAATCGCCGTGGCCAGATTACCATGATCAACGACATGGCCAAGAAACAGCTCGGTGTGCAGAAAGAAGATGTTCTTAACAAAAGCATTTTAGAATTGCTTAAGATAGAGGATGAGTATGAACTGCGTGACCTGATTACTCAGATTCCTGAGTTGATGATTGATTCCCAAGATGTGAATGGTGAATACCTGAGTCTTCGTGTACGTTTCGCTTTGGTTCGCCGTGAGTCTGGATTCATCTCGGGTTTGGTTGCTGTTTTACATGATACGACCGAGCAGGAGAAGGAAGAACGCGAGCGGAGACTCTTCGTTTCAAACGTGAGTCATGAGCTGAGAACTCCTTTGACCAGTGTTAAATCTTATCTTGAAGCCTTGGACGAGGGAGCCTTGTATGATCCTGTAGCCCCTGATTTTATCAAGGTTTCACTCGATGAAACCAACCGTATGATGCGGATGGTGACAGATCTCTTGCATCTCTCTCGAATTGATAATGCGACCACTCAGTTGGATGTGGAATTGATTAACTTTACGGCCTTTATCACCTTTATTCTTAACCGTTTTGACAAGATGAGAGGTCAGGAACAAGAGAAAAAATATGAGCTGGTTCGAGATTACCCAATCAATTCTGTTTGGATCGAGATTGATACCGATAAAATGACCCAGGTGATTGATAATATTCTTAACAATGCCATTAAGTATTCACCAGATGGTGGCAAAATTACTGTCAGCATGAAGACCACTGATGACCAGATGATTTTATCCATCAAAGACCAAGGTTTAGGTATTCCAAAGCAAGATTTACCTAAAATTTTTGACCGCTTCTACCGTGTGGATCGTGCAAGAAGTCGTGCACAAGGTGGAACTGGGCTAGGTCTAGCCATCGCCAAAGAAATCATCAAACAACACAACGGCTTTATTTGGGCCAAAAGTGAATACGGTAAGGGCTCAACCTTTACCATCGTGCTCCCTTATGATAAGGATGCCGTAAAAGAAGAAATATGGGAGGACGAAATAGAAGACTAGAATGAGTGAAATAGGCTTTAAATACAGTATTTTAGCATCAGGTTCCAGTGGAAATTCCTTTTATCTGGAAACCCCAAAAAAGAAAATATTAGTGGATGCAGGCTTGTCTGGTAAGAAAATTACCAGTCTGCTAGCTGAAATCAATCGCAAACCTGAAGATTTGGATGCAATTTTAATTACGCATGAGCACTCAGATCATATCCATGGAGTGGGTGTTCTAGCTCGCAAATATGGTATGGACCTTTACGCCAATGAAAAAACCTGGCAGGCTATGGAAAATAGCAAGTACCTCGGTAAGGTGGATTCATCGCAGAAGCACATTTTTGAAATGGGTAAAACCAAAACCTTTGGCGATATCGACATCGAGAGTTTTGGGGTTAGTCATGATGCCGCAGCACCACAGTTTTACCGATTTATGAAAGACGACAAGAGTTTTGTCATGTTGACTGACACAGGTTATGTTAGTGATCGTATGGCAGGAATTGTTGAGAATGCTGACGGTTATCTCATCGAGTCCAACCACGATGTAGAAATCTTACGAGCGGGATCTTATGCTTGGCGACTCAAACAGCGTATCCTATCTGATCTCGGTCACCTTTCTAACGAAGACGGTGCTGAGGCCATGATTCGTGCCATGGGAAATCGAACAAAGAAAATCTATCTTGGCCACTTGTCCAAAGAGAACAATATCAAGGAGCTGGCTCATATGACCATGGTCAATCAGCTAGCCCAAGCTGATCTGGGAGTCGGAGTTGACTTTAAGGTTTACGACACTTCACCAGATACCGCAACACCATTGACAGATATATAAAAAGAAGGCGGGAGCCTTCTTTTCTTATGTATTTATCAGGGATTTAGTGTGGTATAATGATTAAAAATATATAGGAGTGATATTGTGAAGAAAAAATGGTTATTTAGAGATTACTATGATACAACGATTATCATTCTAGCACTGATATCGGTTGTTCTGGTTTTACTTGGATTTGCGGAAATGATTGATTTGGACAATCCTCCCTACAGCATCATTGATTTAGTGATTTGGTTTGTTTTTGTGGTAGATTATGGTTGGCGCTTCTTTTCAAGCCAAGGAAAATGGCGATTTATCCTTGAAAATATCTTTGACTTGTTAGCTATCCTTCCTTTAAACGCTATTTTTACAGTATTTCGATTAGGGCGTATCTTCCGCTTAGCAAGACTGACAAAATTACTGAAACTCACTCGTCTTTTAAGAATCGTAGGATTGACTGGCAAGTTGGAAAAGAAGGTTAGCAAACTCTTACGGACAAATGGCTTACTTTATATTTTCTATCTCAATTCCTTTATTGTACTGGTAGGGAGTTCAATTTTATCAGTTGTTGAAGAAAAATCTTTTTCGGATAGTCTTTGGTGGGCGCTTGTAACGGTAACAACTGTTGGTTATGGGGATATTGTTCCTACTTCCATTTTTGGGAAGTGGTTAGCTGTTTTACTAATGCTTGTTGGTATTGGAACAATAGGAATGTTAACGAGTTCCTTGACGAATTTTTTCGTGAAAGAGAATCCAGATGAACAGATAAAACTCGATAAACTACAAGATGAATTATCCAGTCAGAGAATACTACTTGAGAAACAATCTGAGAAGATAGAAGAACTACATAGAATGATACAAGATTTGCTTGAAAAAAAGTAATTTAGACCATACAAAAACCACTCAACGAGTGGCTTTTTTACAATCCTGCAAATTCTTTGATTTCTTGTGCTGACATGGAAGAGTCGCAACGGACATTGATTTGGCCATCAGCAACATGAACGAATCCCGGAACAGTTGGGATTCCATAACGTGAGCGGAAATCTTGCAAAGCATTGAGTTGGCTTGGTTCTTCGCTATTGATGAAGTAGATGTGTGCCTTAGTTTCAGCTACGACACCTGCTAATGTAGCAGCAAATTTACGGCAGTAAGGGCAAGTTTTGCGACCGATGAAGAAGGATGCAGTTTCTTTATTATCGAGTGCTTCTTGGGCGCGTGAAACTGTAGTCACTTCAAGGTCTTTAATATCTTCTAAAAACTGATTCATAAGAATACCTCTCTTTTTTTGATAAAACTAGTATGCCACAAAGTTTCTAAAATTGCTCGAATTTGATACGAAAAAAGATGAGATTGGTTTATCTCATCTTTTAGCTTGCTTATTTTACAAAGGCATTGATTTCTGCTTCGATGTTGGCAATCTTAGCTTGTGAATCTTCGTTGCTTTCACCCACAACGGCAATGTAGAACTTGATTTTTGGTTCTGTACCTGAAGGGCGAACTGCAATCCATGAACCGTCAGCAAGTGTGTATTTCAAAACATCACTTGGAGGAGTTGTCAAGTTTGTAACAGTACCGTCAGCAGCAGTAGCAGTTTGAGCCTTGAAGTCTTCTACGACAGTGATAGCTGTTGTGTTCCATTCTTTTGGAGCATTGTTACGGAACTTAGCCATAATCGATTTGATTTGTTCAGCACCGTCTACACCTGAGAGAGTTACAGAGATAGTCTTTTCAGCATAGTAACCATACTCTTTGTAGATTTCCTCGATACCGTCAGCAAGAGTCAAACCACGTGAACGGTAGTAAGCAGCAAGCTCAGCAACGACAAGAACGGCTTGGATAGCGTCTTTATCACGTACGAATGGTTTAATCAAGTAACCGAAGCTTTCTTCAAATCCCATCATGTAGGTGTGGTTGTGTTTTTCTTCGAATTCTTGAATCTTTTCAGCGATAAATTTGAAACCAGTTAAGACGTTGAACATAGTTGCGCCGTAGCTTTCAGCAATCTTCGTTACCAAGTCAGTTGATACGATTGATTTGCAGAGGGCTGCATTTTCAGGAAGAGTTCCAGCGTTTTTGTGAGCTTCCAAGATGTATTTAGCCATGATGGCACCGATTTGGTTACCTGAGAGGTTGAGGTAGCTGCCATCTTTTTGAAGAACTTCAACTCCAACACGGTCAGCGTCCGGGTCAGTTGCAACAAGAACATCTGCACCAACTTTGCGTCCGAGTTCTTCAGCAAGGGCAAAGGCTGCTTGACTCTCTGGGTTTGGAGATTTAACCGTTGAGAAGTCTGGGTCTGGAGTTGCTTGCGCTTCCACGACTTGAACAGAATCAAATCCTGCTTGAGCAAGAGCGCGACGTGCCAACATTTCACCAGTACCATGAAGTGGTGTGTAGACAATCTTCATGTCTTTACCAAATTCTTCAATCAAGGCAGGGTTGATGTTGACATCTTTAACTTCTTTGAGGTACTCAGTGTCAATAGCATCACCGATGACTTCAATCAAACCAGAAGCTTTTTCCGCTTCTACATCGGCAACTTCCACAGCAAATGGATTTTCGATAGCACGGATATAAGTAGTCAAAGCGTCCGCATCGTGTGGAGGCATTTGTCCACCATCTTCTCCGTAAACCTTGTAACCATTAAATGGAGCTGGGTTGTGGCTAGCAGTAATCATGATACCAGCGAAACAGTTGAGGTGGCGAACGGCAAATGAGAGTTCTGGAGTCGGACGAAGGCTTTCAAAAACATAAGATTTGATACCGTGTTTTGCTAGAACTGCAGCAGATTCAAAGGCAAATTCTGGAGAGAAGTGACGGCTATCGTAGGCAATTGCCACACCACGTTCTTTTTCATTTCCACCTTTTGACTCAATCAAACGAGCCAAACCTTCAGTCGCTTGACGGACAACATAGATATTGATACGGTTAGTACCAGCTCCAATCAATCCACGCATACCAGCAGTACCAAATTCAAGATTGGTATAGAAGGCGTCTTCCTTTGTCTTTTCGTCCATGTTTTCCAAATCTTGACGAAGGTAGTCTGGAAGTTCAGCAAAATCAAGCCATTTTTGATAGTTTTCTTGGTAAGTCATTGAGCGTCTCCTTTTATTGTAAATTGTTTTAATCGGCTTTATTATACCATGATTTAGGATTTTAGTAAAACGTTAGCATAGGCGCTATTACTCGAATCGAGCTTTTTTCATTTCCCTAAAAAAGGATAAACAAGAGTTTATAACTAAACGGTTTCAAATTGAATTCCTAATAAATTTAGAAAATTATATAGAAAAAGTTTTCAAAGAAAAAACGTGACTTCCTATTGATTCTCTAAGAAGAAGCTTCTATACTTAAAATAATTTTTTGGAAAAATTTAAGCTATTATTCTATAATTTTAAGTTTTTTTTAAAAGGTTCGGTTTCTATTTTGAATTTTATTATCGCTATGGTAGAATATAGTAAATAATAAAAGGAGATATTCTATTATGAAAAAAATTCTTAAGCATTCTGCTTTGCTGGTATCAGCTTTAGCACTTGTTGCTTGTGGATCAACAAAGAAGGCAAGCGACAACGGTACTGCCTCAAACTCCAACTTTGAAGTATCTGTTAAAGATGGTATGTTTGTATTGCCTAAAGATGAAGATTCATCTTCAAGCTACCTTGCTCTTCAGGTTGAAATCAAAAACAACCGTGATAAAAAGTTCAGTTTCACTAGCCGCGATATCACCCTTTACAATGAAAAAGATGAAAAAGTAGAACCAATTCAAATCTATGAGAGTGACAGTAAGACTAAATTCATGTCTTATGGAGATAGCATCTCTAAAGGTAAGAGTGTAGCTGGTTATGTTGTTTATGAAGTAGACAAAGATGCTAAATATGAGCTTCATTTTGCACCTAGCTTCTACGAAGATATCAAAGAGGACTCTAAAAAGAATAACGACGTAGCTATCAAAGTTGATCCAAGCAAATACGAGGATCACATTGATGAAGCTAAAGAAGTAATGAAAAAATATGTCGATGCCGTTTACCTTAATGGAGAAAGCTCTGGTGGCGGAACGAACTTAAGTACATCTGATAACAAGGCTCAAGTCGTATCCCTTGCAGATGATAAAAAATCTTCTGATGGTGATGCTGAATTTACAAATGATGTGAAGGCTGATAGAGAAGAGTTCATCAAGAAATTTGTAGAATCATTCGGAAAAGGTTTCTACAACTACAAACCATCAGACGCAGAGCTTCGTACATTTGCTGAGGCGTATATCAAAGCAAACTCTAAACGAGCAAAAATTGATTACAAAGTTAAAACATACTTGCCAGACTACGCAGTTATCTATGTAAGACCTGAAACGATTGACTTAGATAACTTGAATGTTTATGAATTAAGCCGTAAATTCTACGACGAAAACAAAGGTAAGTACAGCAACTATTCAGAAGCTATGAAAGCTGGTGAGAAGTATATTTTAGAAAATGCTCCAAGCCAATTTGAATCAACTCCTCTAGATACTAGTAATAGTATGAGAAAAGAGGGTTATGAAATCAAAATGACGAAGAAGGATGGTAAATGGACAATCGATACCTCTTCTAAGAACTATGATTTAAAAGATATGGCTCGCACATTCCGTGGAGGCATTGGATACTAAAATAAAAAGTTCGAGTTTATACTCGAACTTTTTTCATTGCAATTGTCTAAAATTGAAAAAGATAGTAAAATAGAATCATGATTATTTTACAAGCCAATAAAATTGAACGTTCTTTTGCAGGAGAGGTTCTTTTTGATAATATCAATCTGCAGGTAGATGAACGCGATCGGATTGCCCTTGTTGGAAGAAATGGGGCAGGAAAGTCGACTCTTTTGAAGATTTTAGTTGGAGAAGAGGAGCCAACTAGAGGGGAAATCAATAAGAAAAAAGACATCTCTCTTTCCTACCTAGCCCAAGACAGCCGATTTGAGTCTGAGAATACCATTTATGACGAAATGCTCCATGTTTTTGATGATTTACGGCGTACGGAAACACAACTGCGTCAGATGGAGTTGGAGATGGGTGAGAAAACTGGAGCTGAACTAGATAAACTCATGGCAGACTACGACCGTTTGTCAGAGAATTTTCGTCAAGCTGGCGGTTTTACCTACGAAGCAGACATTCGAGCGATTTTAAATGGTTTCAAGTTTGATGAGACTATGTGGCAGATGAAAATTGCTGAGCTTTCAGGTGGTCAAAATACTCGGCTTGCTCTTGCAAAAATGCTCCTCGAAAAACCAAATCTCTTGGTCTTGGATGAGCCAACCAACCACTTGGATATTGAAACCATTGCCTGGTTGGAAAATTACCTAGTCAACTACAGTGGCGCTCTCATCATTGTTAGTCACGACCGTTATTTCTTGGACAAGGTTGCAACAATTACGCTCGATTTGACCAAGCATTCTTTGGATCGCTATGTGGGGAATTACTCTCGATTTGTTGAGCAAAAAGAACAAAAAATGGCAACTGAGGCAAAAAACTATGAAAAACAGCAGAAGGAAATCGCTGCTCTGGAAGACTTTGTCAATCGCAATCTAGTAAGAGCTTCGACAACCAAACGTGCCCAATCGCGCCGTAAACAACTGGAAAAAATGGAGCGCTTGGATAAACCTGAAGCTGGTAAGAAATCAGCTAATATGACCTTCCAGTCTGAAAAAACATCTGGTAATGTTGTCTTGACAGTTGAAAATGCAGCCATTGGTTATGATGGGGAAATTTTGTCAGAACCGATAAATCTTGACCTTCGTAAAATGAATGCTGTTGCGATTGTCGGACCAAATGGGATTGGGAAATCAACCTTTATCAAGTCAATCGTTGATCAGATTCCTTTTATCAAGGGAGAGAAGCGATTTGGTGCTAACGTTGAGGTTGGTTACTATGATCAGACTCAAAGTAAGCTAACACCAAGTAATACTGTACTCGATGAACTTTGGAATGATTTTAAACTGACACCTGAAGTTGAAATCCGCAACCGCCTAGGTGCCTTCCTTTTCTCAGGAGATGATGTTAAAAAATCAGTTGGCATGCTGTCTGGTGGTGAACGTGCTCGTTTGTTGCTTGCTAAACTGTCTATGGAAAACAACAACTTCTTGATTCTTGATGAGCCGACCAACCACTTGGATATTGATAGCAAGGAAGTGCTAGAAAATGCCTTGATAGACTTTGATGGAACCCTTCTGTTTGTCAGCCACGACCGTTACTTTATCAATCGCGTAGCTACTCATGTTTTGGAATTGTCCGAAAATGGTTCGACACTCTATCTAGGAGACTATGACTACTATGTTGAAAAGAAGGCAGAAGTAGAAGTGAGTCAAGCTGAGGAACTTTCTACTAGCAATCAAGAAAAAGAAGCAAGTCCATTTAATGATTATCAAGCTCAGAAAGAAAGTCAGAAAGAAGCCCGCAAGCTCATGCGTCAAATCGAGAACTTGGAGGCAGAAATTGAAGAATTAGAAACCCAAAGTCAAGCCATCTCTGAACAAATGTTGGAAACCAATGACGCTGAACAACTCATGGAGTTGCAGGCTGAACTGGAAAAAATCAACCATCGTCAGGAAGCGGCTATGCTTGAATGGGAAGAATTATCGGAGCAGGTGTAAAGATGAAACATCTAGGAAAGGTATTTCGTGAATTTCGAACAAGTGGGAAGTACTCCTTGAAAGAGGCGGCAGGTGAATCATGTTCAACCTCTCAGTTATCTCGCTTCGAGCTTGGGGAGTCTGATCTAGCAGTTTCTCGGTTCTTTGAGATTTTGGACAATATTCATGTGACTATTGAAAATTTCATGGACAAGGCTAGGGATTTTCAAAATCATGAACATGTTGCCTTGATGGCACAGATTATTCCGCTTTACTACTCAAATAATATTGCAGGTTTTCAAAAGCTTCAAAGAGAACAACTTGAAAAGGGTAAGAGTTCGACCAATCCCCTCTATTTTGAGCTGAATTGGATTCTGCTACAAGGTCTGATTTGTCAAAGAGATGCTCATTACACGATGAGTCAGAGTGATTTGGAAAAGGTAGCAGATTATCTTTTTCAAACAGAAGAATGGACTATGTATGAGTTGATTCTTTTCGGGAATCTCTATACTTTCTACAATGTGGACTATGTGGCTCGGATTGGCAGAGAAGTCATGGAGAGGGAAGACTACTACAAGGAAATTTGTCGGCATCGAAAACTTGTTTTGATTTTAGCTCTTAACTGTTACCAGCATTGTTTGGAAAATCGGTCCTTTGCGGATGCGGACTATTTTGAGGGCTATGTGGAGAAGTTGATTGGAAATGGTATCAAGCTTTATGAGCGCAATATCTTCCATTATCTTAAAGGTTTTGCCCTCTACCAGAGAGACTTGAAAGAAGAAGGTTGTAGTCAGATGCAGGAGGCTATGCATATTTTTGATGTGCTTGGACTTCCAGAGCAAGTGGCTTACTATCAGGAACATTATGAAAAATTTGTAAATGCTTAAATTTCCCAAATAAGGGAAAAATAAAGAGACTCCTTTCAGTTTTGATACAATAGTTTCAAAATTTGAGAGGAGCTTTTTATATGAATCGACATGCAATCCAGTTGATTAGTCGTGGGGCTATTAATAAGATAGGAAATATGCTCTATGATTATGGAAACAGTGTTTGGTTGGCATCAATGGGGACGATAGGACAGACTGTTCTTGGTATTTATCAAATTTCTGAGTTGGTTACATCGATTCTGGTCAATCCCTTTGGTGGAGTGATTTCAGATCGCTTTTCGCGTCGCAAAATTTTGATGACGACAGACTTGATTTGTGGTATTCTCTGTTTAGCTATTTCTTTCATCAGAAATGATAGATTGATGATTGCTGCCTTGATTTTTGCCAATATTGTTCAGGCGTTTGCCTTTGCATTTTCTCGTACAGCCAATAAAGCCATTATAACTGAGGTTGTAGAGAAAGACGAGATTGTGACCTATAACGCTCGCTTAGAGCTCGTTTTGCAGGTTGTAGGAGTTAGCTCCCCTGTACTTTCTTTCCTCGTTTTACAATTTGCCAGTCTCCATATGACGCTTGTTTTAGATGCCATTAGTTTTTTCATTGCATTTGTTCTAGTGGCTCTCCTTCCTCGAAAAGAAATCCAAGTACATGAGAAAAAGAGTTTTAGTTGGAAAGACATCTTTGTTGATATGAAGGCTGGAATACACTATATTTGGCATCAGCAAGAGATCTTTTTCCTTTTGTTAGTAGCTTCCAGTGTTAATTTCTTTTTTGCAGCTTTTGAATTTCTCCTCCCTTTTTCAAATCGACTATACGGGGTAGAAGGAGCTTTTGCAAGTATTTTGACTATGGGCGCTATTGGTTCGATTATCGGAGCTCTTCTTGCTAGTAAGATAAAAGCAAGTGTTCATAGCCTTTTGATTTTACTAGCTTTGACTGGTATTGGAGTTTTTATGATGGGGTTACCACTGCCAACTTTTCTTTCCTTTTCTGGAAATTTAGTTTGTGAACTATTTATGACAATGTTTAATATTCATTTTTTTACTCAGGTTCAAACCAAGGTTGAAAGTGAATATTTGGGCAGAGTATTGAGTACTATTTTTACTTTAGCTATTCTCTTTATGCCAATTGCAAAAGGCCTTATGACAGTGTTGCCAAGTGTACATCTTTCTTCTTTCTTGATAATCGGAAGTGGAGTTGTCTTCTTGTCCTGTATATCTCTCATTTATGTTCGAAATCGTTTTAAAAAAAAGGTATAAATCTCCTTGCCTAAAAAAATATTTCACTATTAACTATTTTTTCAGCCCTTCTCCATTGTGAGGAGGGCTTGGTTTGTGGTAAAATGGTTTTATGAATAAAAGAATGAATGAGTTAGTTGCCTTACTCAACCGCTATGCGAGCGAGTACTATACGAGTGACAATCCTTCGGTTTCAGATAGCGAGTACGATCGCCTCTACCGAGAGTTGGTCGAGTTGGAAGCTGCCTATCCAGATCAAGTTTTAGCAGACAGTCCAACCCATCGTGTTGGTGGTAAGGTTTTAGATGGTTTTGAAAAATACAGTCATCAGTATCCTCTTTATAGTTTGCAGGATGCTTTTTCACGTGAAGAGTTAGAAGCTTTTGATGCGCGTGTGCGAAAGGAATTACCTCATCCCACTTATATCTGTGAGTTGAAAATCGATGGTTTGTCTATCTCTCTTACCTATGAGAAGGGGATTTTGGTCGCTGGGTCGACGCGTGGAGATGGTTCTATTGGTGAGAATATCACTGAAAATCTCAAACGCGTTAAGGATATTCCTTTGACCTTGCCAGAAAAACTAGATATCACAGTTCGTGGGGAGTGTTACATGCCACGCGCTTCCTTTGAATTGGTCAACCAAGCTCGCCAAGAAAATGGAGAGCCTGAATTTGCCAATCCTCGTAATGCGGCGGCTGGAACTTTGCGTCAGCTGGATACAGCAGTAGTTGCCAAGCGCAATCTTGCGACTTTTCTCTATCAAGAAGCAAGCCCTTCTACTCGTGATAGCCAAGAAAAAGTCTTGAAGCATCTTGAACAACTTGGTTTTGTAGTTAATCCTAAACGAATCTTGGCTGAAAGCATGGATGAGATATGGGATTTTATCCAAGAAGTAGGACAAGAACGGGAACATCTACCTTACGATATTGATGGAGTGGTTATCAAAGTCAATGACTTAGCAGGTCAAGAAGAACTCGGTTTTACAGTTAAAGCGCCTAAGTGGGCAGTGGCCTACAAGTTCCCTGCTGAGGAAAAAGAAGCCAAACTACTCTCAGTTGACTGGACAGTAGGCCGTACTGGGGTTGTCACGCCAACTGCCAATTTGACACCTGTTCAGCTTGCTGGTACTACCGTTAGCCGTGCGACCCTACACAACGTAGACTATATTGCTGAAAAAGATATTCGCAAAGACGATACGGTTATCGTTTATAAGGCTGGAGATATCATTCCTGCTGTTTTGCGTGTGGTAGAGTCCAAGCGTGTTTCTGAAGAAAAACTAGATATTCCGACTAACTGTCCGAGCTGTGACAGTCAGTTACTTCATTTTGAAGATGAGGTTGCTCTACGTTGTATCAATCCTCGCTGTCCAGCCCAAATCATGGAAGGCTTGATTCACTTTGCCTCTCGTGATGCCATGAATATTACAGGCCTTGGTCCTTCCATAGTTGAGAAGCTCTTTGCTGCTAATCTAGTTAAGGATGTAGCGGATATTTACCGTTTGAAAGAAGATGATTTCCTCCTTTTAGAAGGTGTCAAGGAAAAGTCTGCGTCAAAACTGTATCAGGCTATTCAAGCATCTAAGGAAAACTCAGCTGAGAAGCTTTTATTTGGCTTGGGAATTCGCCATGTCGGAAGTAAGGCTAGTCAGCTCTTGCTCCAACATTTCCATACGATTGAAAATCTGGCTCAGGCAGATCCAGAGGAAGTGGCAAGTATTGAAAGTCTGGGTGGTGTGATTGCCCAAAGTCTTCAGACCTATTTTGCTACCGAAGGATCCAAAATTCTCTTAGATGAGCTGAAAGAAGCAGGCGTCAATCTGGCCTACAAAGGTCAGACTGTAGTAGCAGATGCAGCCTTGTCAGGTTTGACAGTAGTTCTGACAGGAAAATTGGAACGTCTCACGCGCTCAGAAGCAAAAAGCAAACTCGAAAGTCTGGGAGCTAAGGTAACAGGCAGTGTATCCAAGAAAACAGATCTAGTCGTAGCAGGAGCGGATGCAGGAAGCAAGCTCCAAAAAGCACAAGAACTTAGTATCGAAGTTCGAGATGAAGCTTGGTTGGAAAGTTTGTAAAGAATAGCAGCCAGCTAGGTCTTAAACAGTCAGAAATAATCTGTCCTGAAGTGTTTTTACATAGATTGAGTCTATTGTCAGTCAGAGATTCAATCGCTGAATCTATCAGTACCACATAAAAAATTTAAATAGAAATTAGAAATTAGGAAAAGAAATGTATAGATACCCAGTAGTCATCCATTTTCATCGAAAAAATGGGGATTATACTGCTTGTTCATTTGGTAGAAAACAGGCAGACAATGTTGAAAAATTGTATTATGAGAATGACTTTTTTGGAGCAAAGTTCTCCTTTACAGTTACAAGTTCAGAAAAGTTAGAAAACCTAAAATTCTCAGTTGAGATTGATGGAAAAATTAAGGAATATCCAGTGCGTTATAACTACTATCCGCTTCTGACAGAGGTTTGGATTTTAGAGGGTGACGAGACGGTTTATTATTCTGAAAACCCAGCCATTGCTAGTCCTTACTACAAAGATCAAAATCCATTTGCTTTTGATAAAGCAATCCATAGCGCTAGCTACGATCACCACTGGGGCTACCAAGGAGAACTAGGTTGCAGCCTTTCAGATTATCAGACAAGCTTTAAACTTTGGGCTCCTACGGCTACAGCTGTACAGGTAGTTGTCTATGAAAATACCAGCAACGATGCTCCGATTTGGAAAACCTATAATCTAGAGCGTGGGAATAGCTATTCATATAGTCATAAGTACAATACCATTGGTGTTTGGGGTCTAGATTTAGATGAAAATCTTGCTGGCAAGGCTTATCAGTATCAGATTGAATTCCCTCATCACAAGAGTTTGACAAGAGATCCTTATACAATTGCAACCAGTCCTGACGGAAAACGTTCTGTTATTCTCTCACACAAAGAAAGACAAGTAGATGGATTTGAAGTCAAACATGGGACAGAAGCTCCTTGGCGTTTGGAAAATCCATGTAAAGCTGTTATCTGTGAAATGCATATCCGAGATTTGACCAAATCTCCAACATCTGGAGTGGCAGAGCATCTCCGTGGAACCTTCCTTGGGGCTGCACAGACAGGAACGACTAACCAATTCGGACAAGCAACCGCCTTTGACTATATCAAAGAACTTGGCTGCAACTATGTTCAACTTCAACCAATCTTTGATCGCCATAAGGAATACGATGAGGATGGAAACGTAACCTATAACTGGGGCTATGATCCTCAAAACTACAATGCCCCAGAACCAAGTTTCTCTAGCAATCCAGATGATCCAGGACAAGTCGTTCGTGATCTAAAAACGATGGTTCAGGCCTATCATGATGCAGGAATTGGTGTCATCATGGACGTGGTTTATAATCACACCTTCTCAACGGTTGATGCGCCTTTCCAGACAACTGTACCAGATTATTACTACCGCATGAACCGAGATGGAACCTTCCAAAATGGTACAGGAGTAGGAAATGAAACAGCCAGTGAACATGAAATGTTCCGTAAGTACATGATTGATTCTCTCCTATACTGGGTGAAAGAATACAATATTGATGGTTTCCGTTTTGACTTGATGGGTATTCATGATGTCAAAACCATGCAAGCGATTCGTTGGGCGCTAGATGAGGTTGATCCCCGTATTATCACCTATGGAGAAGGCTGGGATATGGGAACAGGTCTTGCACCTTATGATAAGGCCAAGAAGGACAATGCCTACCAAATGCCAAATATCGGATTCTTCAACGATGATCAGCGTGATGCGATTAAAGGAGGAGAAGTTTATGGTGCAATCAAGTCAGGATTTGTCAGTGGTGCAGCCACCGAACCAATCGTAGCCAAGGCTATTCTTGGTAGCCGAGAGTTGGGCTCTTATCTGAGTCCAAACCAGGTTCTCAACTATGTTGAAGCCCATGACAATTACAATCTTCATGACCTGCTGGCGACGCTTCATCCTGATCAAAGTTCTGACCAGATTATGCGCAAGGTTGAGACAGCGACAGCAATGAACCTTCTCATGCAAGGAATGTCCTTTATGGAAATTGGCCAAGAATTTGGTCGAACCAAGTTGATTCCGACTGGTGAAGATAGACAACTCACTCCCGCAGACCGAGAACGAGCTATGAATAGTTACAACGCTCCTGACAGTGTCAACCAAATAAACTGGGATTTGATCAATGAAAGACAAGAGAGCATTGAGTTTGTCCGTCAGATTATTCGACTGAAAACACAGACTAGTGCCTTTTCTTATCCTACATACGAAGAAGTTTACCGTCATGTCTTTGTCCACACGGCTGCAGAAAATAGCGGATGGATTGTTTACGAGATTCACGGGGGACCAGAACATCTATTGGTCGTATTTAATGCCAAGGGAACTTCCTTCTACTTTGAAAATGCAGGAAATCTGGAAATGCTTGTGACAAATAGTCGTTCAAAAGAGTCGAATGTAATCGACAATACTAGTGTCGCAGTGCTTAAAGTACTCTCTTAAATTCATAAACTAAAAAGGGTTAGATTGTCTAATCCTTTTTGTTATGTATAAGTTTTCAATGAAGAGTAGAATTAAGTGTCAAATTATTTGAAGAATCAAGTTTGTGAAAAAAATCTCAAAATTTTCACAAAAAGGGTTGTAATTTTCTGAAAATTTGTTAAAATAAGTTTTAATCATTTTCAGGAGGAAGCGGATTTGACAAACTATCAGAATTTAGTAAACGGAAATTGGAAATCATCAGAGAATGAAATTACAATCTACTCTCCTATTAATCAGGAGAAGCTTGGTACTGTACCAGCTATGAGTCAGGCAGAAGTTGATGAAGTGATGAAAGCTGGTCGAGCAGCGCTATCTGCTTGGCGTGATTTGGCACCCGTAGAACGTGCAGCCTATCTGCATAAGACGGCAGATATTTTAGAACGTGACAAGGAAGTAATTGGAACGATACTTGCCAAAGAGGTGGCAAAGGGAATTCAGGCAGCTATAGGAGAAGTAGTCCGTACAGCTGATTTGATTAGATATACTGCTGAAGAAGGACTACGCATCACTGGTCAAG
The DNA here is from genome assembly GCF_053628175.1 of Streptococcus sp. 151470009-6. NCBI lineage: Bacteria > Bacillati > Bacillota > Bacilli > Lactobacillales > Streptococcaceae > Streptococcus > Streptococcus sp. 151470009-6. Next base: position 459,706 of record NZ_JBSEZF010000001.1, on the reverse strand, counting down.
CCATGGAAGGTGGTGGCTTTGAAGCTGCCAGTAAAAATAAAATGTCCATTGTACGCCGTGAGCCCGTTGGTATCGTGCTTGCCATTGCTCCTTTTAATTATCCTGTAAATTTATCTGCATCAAAGATTGCTCCAGCTTTGATTTCAGGAAATGTCGTTCTGTTTAAACCACCAACACAAGGATCAATCTCAGGTCTCTTATTGGCCAAGGCTTTTGATGAAGCAGGTATTCCAGCTGGAGTATTGAATACCATTACTGGACGAGGTTCTGAGATAGGGGATTACATTATTGAGCACAAAGAAGTGAACTTTATCAACTTTACGGGTTCAACACCAATTGGTGAGCGAATCGGTCGCCTGGCTGGTATGCGGCCTATCATGCTTGAACTTGGTGGAAAAGACGCAGCTATAGTATTAGAAGATTCTGATTTGGAACATGCAGCCAAGCAAATCGTAGCTGGTGCCTTTAGTTATTCAGGGCAACGTTGTACAGCTATCAAGCGTGTATTGGTCGTTGATAGTGTAGCAGACAAATTAGCAGACTTACTCCAGACTGAAGTTGCAAAACTAACAGTTGGTAATCCTTTTGACAATGCTGATATCACACCTGTAATTGATAATGCTTCAGCTGAATTCATCTGGGGATTGATTGAAGATGCTCAGGAAAAAGGAGCCAAAGCGCTCAGCCCAATCAAACGTGAGAATAATCTCATTTGGCCTGCACTTTTTGACCAAGTTACTCTAGACATGAAGCTTGCATGGGAAGAACCATTTGGACCCGTTTTACCGATTATTCGTGTCGCAGATGTAGAAGAAGCGATTGCCATCGCAAATCAATCTGAGTTTGGACTTCAGTCATCTGTGTTTACAAATGATTTTAAAAAAGCTTTTGAGATTGCTGAAAAACTTGAGGTGGGAACAGTTCACATCAATAATAAAACACAACGAGGACCAGATAACTTCCCATTTCTCGGTGTAAAAGGATCCGGTGCAGGGGTTCAAGGTATCAGATATAGTATAGAAGCCATGACAAATGTTAAATCTATTGTTTTTGATATGAAATAACCTTAAAAATCAGGACAAAATTCCTGATTTTATTTTCAATATAAATTTACTATAAAAAAGGAATACGAACAATAGTATATAAATTGAAAACAATATATGTGAATAAACATTATTTTTTGCCAAATAGATGAAAGTACTTAAAATCTTAAGATAATTTTTTGAAGGCTTTCATAAAAATATAACATTAATTACGGAAATCTCTTGAAAGTTCCCTCAAAAGATAGTATAATAGAAACATAGAAAACGCTTACATAAAGAAAGGGGATTGAATGAACAATTTTGAAGCTTTAAGAACCTTTACAACTGGAGAGAATATCCATCTTCAGCATTATCTCGGAGCACATAGAGAGGAGCTTAACGGAGAATTAGGGTATACATTTAGAGTTTGGGCACCAAATGCTCAAGCAGTTCATTTAGTAGGTGACTTTACTAACTGGATAGAAAATCAAATTCCTATGGTTCGAAATGAATTTGGGGTTTGGGAAGTTTTTACTAGCCTAGCTCAAGAAGGGCAAATCTATAAATACCATATCACTCGTGCAAATGGTCATCAGATTATGAAGGTTGATCCTTTGGCCCTCCGTTTTGAAGCTCGCCCTGGTACAGGAGCTATTCTAACAAATATTCCTGACAAGAAATGGAAGGATGGTCTTTGGTTAGCTCGTAGAAAACGGCTAGGTTTTGCGGAACGTCCAGTCAATATCTATGAAGCGCACGCTGGGTCTTGGAAGAGAAATCCAGATGGTAGTCCCTATAGTTTTGCACAACTAAAAGAAGAGTTGATTCCTTATTTTGTTGAGATGAACTATACTCACATTGAGTTCATGCCTTTAATGGCGCATCCGCTTGGTTTGAGTTGGGGCTATCAGCTCATGGGGTATTTTGCTCTAGAACATTGCTATGGCCGACCAGAAGAATTTCAGGATTTTGTTGAGGAATGCCATTTAAATAACATCGGTGTAATTGTGGACTGGGTTCCAGGTCACTTTACTATCAACGATGATGCCCTTGCTTATTATGATGGAACTCCGACTTTTGAATACCAAGACCACAACAAGGCCCATAACTACGGTTGGGGAGCTCTTAACTTTGACCTTGGGAAGAATGAAGTTCAGTCATTCTTGATTTCTAGTATCAAACACTGGATTGAGTTTTATCATTTAGACGGTATTCGGGTAGATGCGGTTAGCAACATCCTCTATCTCGACTACGATAATGCCCCATGGACTCCAAATAAAGACGGCGGGAACCTCAACTACGAAGGCTACTATTTCCTTCAACGTTTAAATGATGTAATCAAGTCAGAGCACCCAGATGTGATGATGATAGCGGAGGAAAGTTCGTCAGCTACCCAAATTACTGGTTCGAAAGAGTCAGGTGGACTTGGCTTTGACTATAAGTGGAACATGGGCTGGATGAATGATATTCTTCGTTTCTATGAGGAAGATCCTATTTATCGTAAGTATGATTTTAATCTAGTGACTTTCAGCTTTATGTATGTTTTCAAAGAAAACTACCTCTTACCATTTTCACACGATGAAGTCGTTCACGGCAAGAAGAGTATGATGCACAAGATGTGGGGCGATCGCTACAATCAATTTGCCGGCTTGCGCAATCTTTACACCTATCAAATTTGCCACCCTGGTAAAAAATTGCTCTTTATGGGAAGTGAATACGGTCAATTTTTAGAATGGAAATCTGAAGAGCAATTAGAATGGTCAAACTTAGAAGATTACATGAACTCTAAGATGAAACACTTTACTTCGCAGCTTAATCAATTTTACAAAGACCATCGTTGTCTTTGGGAGATTGATACTAGCTATGACGGTATTGAAATCATCGATGCAGATAATAGAGATCAGAGTGTCCTTTCCTTTATTCGTAAGAGTAAAAAAGATGAGATGTTAGTCTGCGTCTTTAATATGGCACCGGTTGAACGTAAAGACTTTACAATCGGACTTCCTGTCGCAGGTGTCTATGAAGAAGTTTGGAATACAGAATTAGAAGAATGGGGAGGAGTGTGGAAAGAACACAATCAAACGGTTCAAACTCAAGAAGGTTTATGGAAGGATTATGAGCAGACCTTGACCTTCACCTTGCCTGCAATGGGAGCAAGTATCTGGAAGATTAAGCGTCGTTTGAAACCGACTAAGCAAAAAGAGTAGAATGCTATTGATTAGGTAATGATGTAAGATGTTACTAGTTGGTTTACTTGGATTGGACTTGAAAGACAAGAAAAATGGACTTCCTATTATTTTTATAAAAAGTTTGACTTCCGACCTTCTTACGATTTTAACGTTCACATGTCTATAAAAAGGAGTAGAAAATGAAGAATGAAATGCTAGCTTTGATCCTTGCGGGTGGGCAAGGAACTCGTCTCGGAAAACTCACTCAAAGCATTGCCAAACCAGCGGTGCAATTCGGTGGGCGCTACCGTATCATTGACTTTGCGCTTTCAAACTGTGCTAACTCTGGGATTCACAATGTCGGTGTTATTACTCAGTACCAGCCTCTCGCCTTGAACAACCATATCGGAAATGGGTCCAGCTGGGGCTTGGATGGTATTAGTTCAGGGGTCTCAATCCTGCAACCTTATTCCGCAAGTGAAGGAAACCGTTGGTTTGAAGGGACCAGTCATGCTATCTACCAAAATATCGACTATATTGATAGTGTTAATCCTGAGTATGTTTTGATTCTTTCTGGTGACCATATCTACAAGATGGATTACGATGTTATGCTTCAGTCCCATAAGGATAACAATGCCAGTTTGACAGTAGCTGTCCTAGACGTACCTCTCAAAGAAGCTAGCCGTTTTGGTATCATGAATACAGATGCCAATAACCGTATCGTTGAATTCGAAGAAAAACCTGCGCAACCTAAGTCTACAAAGGCTTCTATGGGGATTTATATTTTTGACTGGAAACGACTTCGCAATATGCTTGTTGCTGCTGAAAAGAGCAATGTGGATATGTCAGACTTTGGGAAGAACGTTATCCCTAACTATCTCGAGTCTGGTGAAAGTGTCTATGCTTATGAATTTAATGGCTACTGGAAAGACGTTGGTACGATTGAGTCACTTTGGGAAGCCAATATGGAATATATTTCGCCAGAAAATGCCTTGGATAGCCGTAATCGTCAGTGGAAAATTTATTCAAGAAACTTGATTTCACCACCCAACTACTTTGGAGCACATGCACACGTTGAAGATTCATTGGTTGTGGATGGCTGTTTTGTAGATGGAACTGTAAAACGTTCGATTCTTTCAACAGAAGCACAAGTACGTGAAGGTGCTGAGGTCGTTGATTCTGTCATCATGAGTGGGGCTATTATTGGCCATGGAGCAAAGATTACTCGTGCTATTATTGGTGAGGGTGCCATTATTGCAGACGGCGTAGAGATTGATGGAACAGACGAAGTACAAGTAGTAGGATACAATGAAGTAGTGGGGGTAGCAACAGATGAAGATTGATAAATATTCAGCCATTTTAGGAAACACAGTTGGTTTTCATGATATGTCAACGTTAACAGAACACCGTCCGGTAGCTAGCTTGCCTTTCGGTGGGAAATACCGTTTGATTGACTTCCCCCTTTCCAGTCTTGCAAATGCACGTGTTCGTAGTATCTTTGGTATTTTCCAACAAGATAATATCAGCTCAGTATTCGACCATATCCGTTCAGGTCGTGAGTGGGGCTTGTCCACCCTTCTAAGTCACTACTATCTAGGAATTTACAATACTCGTGTTGAAAGCAGTACAGTTGGAAAAGAGTATTACCAACAACTTCTTACCTACTTGAGACGTTCAGGTTCAAACCAAACCGTTTCGATTAACTGCGATGTGCTGGTGAATATTGACTTGAATCAAGTCTTCCACCTACATAATACAACGAAAGGGCCGATCACAGTTGTATATAAGAAACTTCCGAAGAAAGACATTTCAGATGTGAATGCTATCTTGGAAATTGATGAAACTGACCATGTTCGTTCGCACAAACTCTTTGATAACAAATCTACGGATGAACTCTTCAACATGTCCACAGATATCTTTGTTGTGGATACTCCTTGGTTGATTGAACGACTTGAAGAAGAGGCTCAGAAAGAATATCCTGAAAAGCTGCGCTATGTTCTTCGTGATTTAGCTGCAAAAGAAGGAGCTTTTGCTTACGAATACACAGGCTACTTAGCGAACATTCATTCTGTTCAGTCCTATTATCAAGCAAACATCGATATGCTTGAATCTAAAAAATTCTACTCTCTTTTCTCACCAAATCAAAAAATTTATACCAAAGTTAAGAATGAAGAACCAACCTACTATGCGAATACTTCAAAAGTAAGTAATTCTCAGTTTGCTTCTGGTAGTATCATTGAGGGTGAAGTAGTTCAGTCAGTTCTATCTCGTAACATTTATGTTCACAAAGATAGTGTGGTGAAGGACAGCATTTTATTCCCTCGAGTTGTGATTGGTCAGGGTGCCCAAGTTGAATATGCTATCTTGGACAAGGGTGTTGAAGTTGCGGACGGTGTTATCATTCGAGGAACAGCAGAACATCCAGTTGTAGTGAAGAAGGGTGAAACAGTAACAGAGGACATTTATTCATGAAAATTTTATTTGTAGCAGCAGAAGGAGCACCCTTTTCAAAAACAGGTGGTTTGGGCGATGTCATTGGCGCACTTCCTAAATCACTTGTAAAAGCGGGGCACGAAGTTGCAGTTTTCTTGCCTTACTATGATATGGTAGAAGCTAAGTTTGGTGACCAGATAGAGGATGTTCTTCACTTTGAAGTGAGTGTAGGATGGCGTAGACAGTACTGTGGTATTAAAAGAACTGTCTTGAATGGGGTTACCTTCTACTTCATTGATAATCAATATTATTTCTTCCGCGGTCATGTGTACGGTGATTTTGACGATGGTGAACGATTTGCCTTCTTCCAACTGGCTGCTCTAGAAGCAATGGAACGCATTGACTTTATCCCTGACCTTCTCCATGTTCATGACTACCACACAGCTATGATTCCCTTCTTGTTAAAAGAAAAGTATCATTGGATTCAAGCCTATCAAGGAATCAGAACAGTCTTAACTATTCATAATTTGGAATTTCAAGGTCAATTTTCTGAAGGAATGTTGTGGGATTTGTTCGGTGTTGGCTTTGAACGCTATGCTGATGGGACCCTTCGCTGGAATGATTGTCTCAACTGGATGAAGGCTGGTATCCTATACGCGGATCGTGTCTCAACCGTTTCTCCTAGCTATGCACATGAGATTATGACTAGTCAGTTTGGTTGCGGTTTGGACCAGATTCTTCGCATGGAGTCAGGCAAGGTTTCAGGTATAGTTAATGGTATTGACGCAGATCTTTATAATCCTCAAACAGACCCACTTTTAGACTATCATTTTGATAAGGAAGATTTGTCTGGAAAGGCGAAGAATAAGGCAAAATTGCAGGAGAGAGTCGGTCTACCAGTGCGAGCTGATGTTCCTCTAGTTGGGATTGTCTCTCGTTTGACGCACCAAAAAGGTTTTGATGTTGTGGTAGAAAGTTTGCACCGTTTCTTACAGGAGGACGTTCAAATAGTCCTTTTAGGTACAGGAGATCCTGCTTTTGAACATTCCTTCTTCTGGTTTGCACAAGTCTATCCTGACAAACTATCAGCAAATATCACTTTTGACGTCAAGCTCGCTCAAGAAATCTACGCAGCTTGTGACCTCTTCCTCATGCCGAGCCGTTTTGAACCATGTGGCTTGTCACAAATGATGGCTATGCGCTACGGTACTCTACCATTGGTTCATGAAGTGGGTGGATTGCGTGATACGGTTCAATCCTATAATCCAATTGAAGGAACTGGAACTGGATTTAGCTTTGACAATTTAACACGATATTGGCTTAACTGGAGTTTCCTAACAGCCTTGGATGTTTATAAGTACCAGCCAGACGTTTGGAGAAATCTACAAAAACAAGCTATGGAATGTGATTTCTCATGGGATACAGCTTGCAAGTCTTACCTTGACTTGTACCATAGTCTAGTCAACTAATAGATAAAATCGTATGATTCTTTCATACGATTTTTGGGCTATTTAGAGAAGAGGTGAAGTAATGACCCATGTAAAAGGCCTATGTGTCATGGATGTTGACGGAACCTTAATAGCAGAAGAGGTGATTGATCTTTTAGGAAGAGAAGCAGGTTGCGAAGCCGAAATTTCGCAGATTACAAGCCAGGCAATGCGAGGTGAACTGGACTTTGAAACAAGCTTACGAGCAAGAGTGGCTTTGTTAAAAGGTCTTCCGATTTCAGTCTTTGATACTGTCTTCAAATCCATTCACCTGTCCAAGAATGCTCAAGAATTTATCTCTATTCTCCAAAGGAATGACATTCTAGTTGGTCTCGTTTCTGGTGGATTTACACCAATAGTTGAGAGATTAGCAAAATCCCTTGGTATCTCCTATTTCTCTGCTAACCAGTTGGAAGTCAAAGACGGCTTTTTAACTGGAGAATTAGTCGGTGAAATTGTGACAGGTCAAGTAAAAAAAGCTACTCTTGAGAGATGGAGAAAGGAATTAGGATTTTCCAAAGAAAGAACGATTGCCATCGGTGATGGTGCCAATGATCTCTTGACGTTAAAGACAGCAGGCCACGGTATAGCCTTTTGTGCCAAAGAGGTCGTAAAAGCAGAGATAGCTTGTCATGTAGATACGAGGGATTTTTTGGAAGTTCTTCCTTTGATTGATTTCTTAGAATGAGAGGAAACTATGAAAATTGTAATTGCACCTGATTCTTTTAAAGAAAGTTTGACAGCAGAAGAGGTCGCTCAAGCTATAAAAAAAGGCTTCAAACAGTCAATATCGGATGTAGAATGTCTGCTCTGTCCTGTTGGTGATGGTGGGGAAGGAACTGTAGATGTTATTCGACATTCTCTTGAACTCGAAGAAAAATGGCAAGAGGTTACGGGACCTTTTGGTCTAAATGAAGCAATGCGTTACTTTCAAAAAGGTCAAATAGCGCTCTTTGAAGTTGCTGACTTGGTTGGTCTTGGAAAGATTCCCCAAGAGAAACGAAAACCTCTTCACATCCAAACCAGAGGTATTGGAGAGTTGATTCACCATCTCATTAATCAAGGGATGAAAGAAATCTATATCGGAGTTGGTGGTACGGCTAGTAATGACGGTGGGATAGGCATTGCTGCTGGTTTAGGTTATCGTTTTTATGATAAGAAGGGAAAAGAATTGCCTGCTTGCGGTCAGACTTTGCTTGAGTTCGAGTCAGTTTCAAATAGTAACTTGTATAGGATTCCTGAAGATGTGAAAATCCGCATTTTAGCAGATGTCGTGAGCCCTTTATGTGGTCATCAAGGAGCGACCTATACATTTGGAAAACAAAAGGGCTTAGATTCTGGTTTATTTGAAACAACAGATCTGGCTATACAGCGATTCTATGAAAAATTCTCTCCTTCAATCCTATCTCTGAAGGGAGCAGGAGCTGGCGGTGGCATTGCTGCTGGACTCTGTGCCTTTGCTGAGGCCAGTATTGTATCTGGAATTGACACTTGTTTGGACTTGATAGACTTTGACAAGTGGGTTGAAGATGCTGACTTGGTTATCGTTGGAGAAGGCAGGCTGGACAGTCAAAGCTTCGCTGGGAAAGCTCCTATCGGTGTAGCAAAAAGAACCCCTAACGGAGTTCCTGTTATTGCTATTTGTGGTAGTCTTGCTGACGATTTGCCTCCCCTACCATTTGAAAATATAGAAGCAGCATTCTCTATCCTAGAGAAAAGTGAGCCTTTAGAAGACAGTCTGAAAAAAGCAAGCCTCTATTTGGAGCACACAGCAGCTAATATTGGGCGTTTACTAAAGTTGAGGAAGGATTAGCCGAACCACTTTTTCCAGATGGATTTTTTAGAGGCCTCTTCCTTTTTCTCTTCCCATAGGTTTGGAAAAGCCAGTCGAAGATCCTTCTCATCCACTTGAACAGGTTCGTTCGAATGGATAACTAGGCCTAAAGGAGAAGAAGCGTGATCTTCTGATACAATCGTAGCTTGACTATTGGTTTTCTTAGCTTCCTTTAAGTAGAATACTTGTTTGTCAAACTCGATAGTTGGTGAGATTTTCACAAAAAGAGGTTCGGTCTTTTCTTGAAAATGTTCCAAAATATCTAAAAATCCCTTTTGTAGCTGAAGACTATTGGCTATCTCAACATCCGCATAACCTAGAACTCTTTCCTCGAAAGTACCGAGGTAGCGGCGTTGTTCGTCAGGGTTTAATTTCGGCCCACCATGAGCTTTTTCTAGTAGTTGTTTTGATAAATCTGTCATAGTTTGATTTTACCATAAATAACGTTGAAGTCCAAAATAAAATCTCCTTCTATACTTAGAAGGAGATCAATACTACTTAATTATTCTTCTTGATATATTCTAATATATCTGAAACTTTTTTATCAAGTTCAGAAAAAATAGTGAAATCTTTAGAAATCAAGTATTTATTAAGTTCTTCTTTGTTTGTACCTGTTTCAGAACTTCCGTCAGTCTTACTAATTAAATAAGAACCATTTGAATACAAAATTATATTCTCGCCAGAGGGAAGTTGTATAGTGTAAGATCCGCCACTGTCTTTTGAAACAAAACTACCATCAGGACCTTGGTATTGATAGGTTTTATCTTGGTCAAGATATACAAGCGAAACTCCATCTTCCTGTAAAATTGTAAAATCTTTGCCATTGGTTCCAATTTTACTACCATCAGTATAAGTAATAGTAGAAGTTCCGTCACTATTTTTTTCAACAATATTGTTACTATTATGTGAGCAAGCTGTTAATAAAAAAACTGCTAAAAACAAAATAGTGAAAATGGATTTATTTTTCATTATTAGTCTCCTTAATTATTTGTCTTATAATATGGTAACAAATTTAAGTCAATTTTTAAAGTGATTTATCGATTTGATATAAAATTGTAAAATATTTTATCACTATGCATTCCTTAAATTGTTACTTATTGACACTATCCACTAATTGAGAGACAAAAAAAATTTTAACTAGAATTAACGGAACGATTTGAAAGCGATTACTTTATAAAGTTAAGGAAAATTTGCACAAAGATAACGTTTTTTCTTGAAAAACGCTTATTTTTAAGGTATCATAGAGGTGTAAAAAATTTAACTCAAAGGAGAGTAAAAAATGTCAATTATTACTGATGTTTACGCTCGCGAAGTCCTAGACTCACGCGGTAACCCAACACTTGAAGTAGAAGTTTATACTGAATCAGGTGCTTTCGGACGTGGTATGGTTCCATCAGGAGCTTCTACTGGTGAACACGAAGCAGTTGAACTTCGCGACGGTGACAAATCTCGTTACGGTGGTCTTGGTACACAAAAAGCTGTTGACAACGTAAACAACATCATCGCTGAAGCAATCATCGGCTACGATGTACGTGACCAACAAGCTATTGACCGTGCTATGATCGCACTTGACGGTACTCCTAACAAAGGTAAATTGGGTGCAAACGCAATTCTTGGTGTGTCTATCGCTGTAGCTCGCGCTGCTGCTGACTACCTTGAAATCCCACTTTACAGCTACCTTGGTGGATTCAACACTAAAGTTCTTCCAACTCCAATGATGAACATCATCAACGGTGGTTCTCACTCTGACGCTCCAATCGCTTTCCAAGAGTTCATGATCTTGCCAGTTGGTGCGCCAACATTTAAAGAAGCTCTTCGTTACGGTGCTGAAATCTTCCACGCTCTTAAGAAAATCCTTAAATCACGTGGTTTGGAAACTGCCGTAGGTGACGAAGGTGGATTCGCTCCTCGTTTCGAAGGAACTGAAGATGGTGTTGAAACTATCCTTGCTGCGATTGAAGCTGCTGGATACGTTCCAGGTAAAGACGTATTTATCGGATTTGACTGTGCATCATCAGAATTCTACGATAAAGAACGTAAAGTTTACGACTACACTAAATTTGAAGGTGAAGGCGCTGCTGTTCGTACATCTGCAGAACAAATCGACTACCTTGAAGAATTGGTTAACAAATACCCAATCATCACTATCGAAGATGGTATGGATGAAAACGACTGGGATGGATGGAAAGCTCTTACTGAACGTCTTGGTAAGAAAGTACAACTTGTTGGTGACGACTTCTTCGTAACAAACACTGACTACCTTGCACGTGGTATCCAAGAAGGTGCTGCTAACTCAATCCTTATCAAAGTTAACCAAATCGGTACTCTTACTGAAACTTTCGAAGCTATCGAAATGGCTAAAGAAGCTGGTTACACTGCAGTTGTATCACACCGTTCAGGTGAAACTGAAGATTCAACAATCGCTGACATCGCAGTTGCAACTAACGCAGGACAAATCAAGACTGGTTCACTTTCACGTACAGACCGTATCGCTAAGTACAACCAATTGCTTCGTATCGAAGACCAACTTGGTGAAGTAGCTGAATACCGTGGATTGAAATCATTCTACAACCTTAAAAAATAAAATAGTTCAGTGAACTATTTTATCCCAAACCTTGAAATTCAAAAGTTCGGCTGTTGATTTAACAACGTTTTAAGCCCCTTGGATTTTATCCGAAGGGCTTTTTATGTGCAATACTCAAAAATGAAAAATAACTTATGGTATAATAGACAAAAACACTTGTATTAGAAAGAAACTATGTCTAAAGAAATTGATATTGAGTACTACCACCAACTAGCCTTGCAAAAGCAAAAGGAGCACCGAAAAGTCTTAGCCAATCTAAAGAAAAAACCTCCTAAAAACTTAGATAAGATAGCCCAGCAAATTCACGAAGAAGTTTTTTCTGAGATTGATTGCACTGCCTGCGCTAACTGTTGCAAGACATTGGGGCCTGACTTCAAGGAAGCAGATATTACCCGTATTGCTAAGTATTTCAAGATGAAATTACCAGCCTTTGAAGCAGAGTTTCTGAAGGTGGACGAAGACGGTGACAAGGTTTTTAAATCCATGCCTTGCCCCTTTTTAGGTGGAGACAATCTCTGTTCTATCTATGATGTTCGTCCAAAGGCCTGTCGTGAATTTCCCCATACAGACCGTAAGAAGATTCATCAAATCAACCATTTGACGATTAAGAACACCTTGACCTGCCCAGCAGCCTATCTTTTTGTTGAGAAATTAAAGGATAAGTTATAGAAATTTACACCTTTAAATCTTGTACAAAGATTCTGGGGCGGAAGTATCTGATATTTGTTAGACTATAGATAGAATTGAACACGGTCTAAAAGCTGTTCGAAAAAGAGAAAATTTCTAGAACTAGAAGCTCTAGCGTCAATTTTTCTATTTTCACTTTGCTTTTAAGGACTTTTGTATCTTGTGGAGGTAAGAAGAAACGAATATGATGCATCAATTCAATCAAACCATGGATTATTTGGAGCAGCAGCTGACTGGAGAAGTGGATATGAAAAGATTTCAGCAGCTATCAGGCTATTCTTATCCTCTTTTTAGCAGAATCTTTTCCATCATGGCTGATATGACCTTGGCAGAATATTTGCGCAATCGCAGGCTGTCAGAAGCAGTGACAGACTTGCGGGGAAGCACTGAGAAAGTCATTGATATAGCACTGAAATACGGCTATGAGTCTGCGGATGCCTTCAGCTCAGCCTTTAAGAAATTCCATGGGGAAACTCCCTCAGAAGTTCGAAATGGAAAACCTTATCGGGTCTTTCCTAAGCTTCAATTATCCTTAAAAATCACAGGAGGAAAGAACATGGATATCAAGATTCAAAAGAAGCCTGCATTTACCGTGGCAGGCGTCCTATTGGAAGCTATTGACAATAGCCAGTGTCCGTCTGCATGGGAGCAGCTCTATGCAACTCACAGTTTTGAAAGCCTAGAAGGTTTGGGTAGCGGCCAATCCTTCGGTGTCTGCTCGGATGTCAAAGAAGGCGAAATTATCAACTATATAGCTGCCTATGATGTGACGGATAAAACTAAAGCAGAAGAACTAGATCTGTCAATCAAAGATATACCAACGGCTGAATATGCTATCGTACCAGTCAATGGGGCTATACCAACAAGCATCCAACATGCTTGGAAATATGTTCTAGAAATTTTTTTCCCAGAAACTGGTTATCGCCACTCAGGAGCGCCAGACTTTGAAGTCTATACTGAAGGAGATATGTCGTCCCCAGACTACCAAATGGAACTCTGGATACCAGTCATCAGGGACTAAATCATTTTCTGATTTTTTATAAAGATGCAAACTAAACTCTGTGGAAAGAATCTCTACAGAGTTTTTAATTGTTGACATTCATGTCCGTAAATCACAAATACCATATTTTTTGTTTGGATTTTATGGGGCATGAGTATCGTTTTCTCGGTATAATAGTCCCATAGAAGATAAGGAGGCATGAATATGCAGATGTATTTTGGAGATGTGTCACTTTGCTATAGCTATTCATTAGCAATGGCACTAGAAACCTATGGTTATGACTTTAAAGCAGACTTTTTAGAGGCAATTATGGTGATGGGAAATGGCGCTAGTATCGTAAAGGAAGATGAGCAGCACCCTCTAGTATTCTTTGATAATGGAATGCCAGACCTTTCCATCTCTCATTCCTTAAAAATACTAGGGTTTGACTATGAGGATTTCTATCTAAAGAATGGATTGGAAGTAGATTTGGAAGAGATTAAAGGAAAGTTGGAAACATTTCTGTCCAATGGACCTGTCGTACTGGGACCTCTTGATATGGGGCATTTGACTTACAATCCCAATCACACAATTCTTTATGGTGTGGATCACTTTGTAACTGTGTATGCTCATGATGGTCAGTATCTCTATTTGCATGATCCAGCTGGTTTTGCCTGTATGAAGGTTGCTTTTAATGACATTTTAGAAGCTTGGAAGGCGGAGTCTATTGACTATAAGCGTGGTTCTTATTCCATGTGGGGAAATTTTAAGAAGGTCAAGAGTCCTAGTCAGACTGAAATCTATCAGGAAACGGCAAGGATTATGAAGAACCGATATCTGAATGGTCAAAGTGGTGTTTTGGAATGTTATGCAAAAGCAGTTGCTGAAAATGGCTTAAATACCGAGCAAAAACAATTGCATCAGTATTTCAGCTTTAAACTTGCTGCTGTTCGAAATCTCTATCTCAGTAAATTCTTAAAGGACCATGATCCCGAAGGTGCAGGATTAAAAGAGAAATTAGCTACTTTATTTGGCCAAGCCCATCTTTCATGTTTAAAAGAAGATTACCAAGAACTAGCCCACTTGCTCTATCAGATAGCAGAAGTAGATGGTCGCTTTAGAGATTTATATGTAAACTAGTGACTATAAGCATAAAAAATAGTTCGTAAAAGCAGTTCTTCGTAAAATGAAGAACTGCTTTTTGATTATGGTATAATGAAGTAAGAAAATACCTTAACCTAATTGAAAATGAAGGGAGAACGTCTATGCCTAGACCAAAAACAAAAGAGGAATTAGTGCTAGCCTCTAAGGAAAACTATGAAAAACTTAATCTCTTAATTTCTCAGTTAAGTGAAGAGGAGCTACAGACTCCTTTTGATTTTTCAAAAGACCAAAAGAAAAAAGAAGCTCACTGGAAAAGAGATAAAAATCTACGGGATGTTCTGATCCATCTCTATGAATGGCAGCAGTTACTTTTGACTTGGGTATATTCTAATCAAACAGGTCATGAGAGACCTTTTCTCCCTGAGCCTTATAATTGGAAAACTTATGGGGAAATGAATGTCGCTTTTTGGAAGAAGCACCAGAGAACGTCCTTAGAAGAAGCGACCAAACTCCTCAATCAATCGCATAAAGAGGTTTTAGAGTTGATGGAAGGCTTCAGCAGTGACGAATTGTTCACAAAAGGTGTCTATAAGTGGACGGGAGGAACAAGTCTAGGCTCCTACTTTGTGAGTGCCACTTCCAGTCACTATGATTGGGCTCTGAAAAAACTCAAAGCTCATCAGAGAAATTGTAAGAATAGCTAGTTGAAGTGCTATTGAAATTCACCAAAGGTTCTTCTAAGCTTCGAATAGCTTCATTCTCGTGATTTTAAAGCTATTCTGGCTTTAGAATCCTTCAAAAATTAAAATTTAAGGCTATCATAGACTTAGAATAGCCCTAAAACATTTATTTTAATGTAATTCTAAACTTAGAATTACAATGATATTAAAGTAATAGAGCTGCTCGATGCTTAGAATGCCTTGATTCTGAGAAATCTTGACTATAAACTGATTCGAATGTTTTTTTCTGATATAGGATGATAGATAGATGGGTGAGATAATGAACATGCAAAAAGAGAAAGTTAGAAAAGAGTTGGTGTCCCTCTGTTTGGGAGAGTTCACAGCCGTCCTATCCTTTTGGTTTTGTTTTTTCCTTTTGAAAAATCGGCTTACTGATTGGAATAGTCTAGTAACCGCTCTCTATCCTTTGTCTTTACTGACATTTATTTTGCTTCAAGGTTCAATCTATTGGGCAATTTTGATTAGAAGACTGTCGAATCCCCAGTTTGGAAGTAGAAATGTTCCCAAACTATATGGTGGTTTCAGAATACTAGACCTTGTTTTACTTATTTTAGGCTTTCCTTTTATTGTATGGAATACACAGAGTTTCCAAGTGGCTACTATAGCCACACTAATACAGCTTTTTGCCCTTATCGAATGGGTTAATTATTTCCTTGTACGCCTATCTTATAGTTTGAACCCACTTGTTTTATGGAAACGAATTACTAAGGGAAAACTTGAAAAAAGCAGAATAGCCAAGGAGTTGGGGTAGAGGGAATGAATGGAGGAAATATCTTGGATAATATAATTCTACGGACTGAGTGGTTCGATGAAACAGAAAGATTTTGTGAAATAAGACTGGATTGTGAGACAAAATATCTAACAATTTATCAAGTATGCTACATTTTTGAAGAGAAGATGAGCAAGGTATATATTGCTATGGATGAATATATAAAAAATCCTCATCAAATGAAAGAGATTATTTTTCGAGACGATAGTGAGGGGGGAAGTGGGTATTTTAGTTTCTTACTAACTCCTATCAATTTAAAAGAAGAATTAAAAGTTGAAGTAAACATGGAAATTGCTGATAATGAAAACAGCTTGCATCGTTGCAAATTCTTTATAAATACTCGATTGGAAAATTTAAAGTATTTCAGAAACAATTTACCTAGAATATTTTCGAAAAACTCTAATAGAGAAATTAAATTGCATCCATATTTGCAGTAGAATTGAAAAATTTATAAGATTTTAGAGATAAATATTAAAAAAATTATTTAAAAAGAGACATCATATGAAATAGTTTAATTCAAACTTTGGAGATTATAAATGAGAACTATTATTTTACAAATATATTATAAAAACATTGAACTGATTAGAGAGTGCCAACTTATTCTCATTGAAAGCAAAATAGGAGTCCAATCATATGAAACTAGATAAATTTAATTTTGAAAATAGAGGTCAGTCGCTAGCAGAATTGGGTGTTGCAAGTTATGCATATACATATCAAGATATGTTGGCCTATATAGACTGGATAGAGTTGAAAAAGTTTATGATTCTTGGTGGCGATGTCTATGTAGAAGGAGATCGGGGACTTGAGTTGACTTATGATAGCTGGTATTATTCTCCTAGAGATAATGATAGAGACTTACTCCAGTCAATTTCTGTAGCAAAAGATTATATCAACCAGTATGTAGATAGCAATGGAAAACATTTTTATTTTACAGTAGTTACTTCAGCATAGATGGAAATGATAGTCAAAAAGAATTGCTCAGTGTAAATAGAAATCATAAATATAAGTAAGATAGGAAATGGATCAATCGTAGTGAATTTAAGTCATGGAGAGGAAATTATTGGGAAAATAGAACTAGAGATTTTAATGATAAAATGAGGTGAAAGATGATTGTTGAATTGAAGAAAAAGATTGCTTCTAGCGAGGGTATAGATTTTGCACCATTTGGAAAGGGGATTTCTGATGAATTGATTATAAAAGCTGAGAAAAGATTAAATTTTACTTTTCCTGAAACATATAAGTGGTGGCTGAAAAATTATATGGGGGGAGAGATTTATGGAGAAGAAATATTTAGTATTTATGGATTAGATTTTGATACTGTTGTAGGAGGCGATCTTGTTTATATAAACGAGCTGAATCGAAAAGAAGGGTTCAGTAATTCTGAGCAATTAGTTATTTGTGAATGTGGTGATGGCATGTTCTATTTTCAAAATCAGGACGGTCTGACCAATGAATTACCTGTTTTTAAAGATGGAGAATACTATGCGGATAATTTTATAGAATTTCTACTAAAAAGAATAGACGAGTAGTATTAATAACCTATCCAGATGCAATAGAACCATATATATAACTCTCGAAGAAGGATTTCTGATTTCTTAGAGAGTTTTGTGTTTACGTATTTTCATTTATGCTATAATGTTCTTAATGAATTTTCAGAAAGGAAAACTTCAAATTGCCCTACAAATTTTTACTTTTTGATCTTGACCACACCTTGCTTGATTTTGATGCTGCTGAGGATGTGGCTCTGACACAACTTCTAAAAGAAGAAGGAGTTGCGGATATCCAAGCCTATAAAGACTATTACGTTCCTATGAACAAGGCTCTCTGGAAGAACTTGGAGCAAAAGAAAATCAGTAAACAAGAGCTGGTTATCACGCGCTTTTCACGTTTGTTTGCTCATTTTGGACTGGAGAAAGACGGTACTTTACTTGCCCAGCGTTACCAGTTTTTTCTAGCCCAGCAGGGACAAACCCTTTCGGGAGCTCATGAACTTTTGGACAGTCTCATTGAGCGTGATTATGAACTGTACGCTGCGACAAATGGCATCACTGCCATTCAGACAGGGCGCTTGGCTCAATCAGGTCTGGCTCCCTATTTCAATCAAGTTTTCATCTCCGAGCAATTACAAACTCAAAAACCTGATGCACTATTCTATGAAAAAATTGGTCAGCAGATTACTGGATTTGATAAAGAAAAGACCCTGATGATTGGAGATTCCCTAACAGCTGATATTCAAGGTGGCAATAATGCTGGTATCGACACTATCTGGTACAATCCTCATCATCTGGAAAATAAGACACAAGCTCAGCCGACTTACGAAGTCAATTCTTATCAAGACTTACTGGATTGTTTGGATACTATCTAGTGCTTTTCCTAAGAGGTGTAGATATGGAAACTAAAATCATTGAAGAGATTGACAACTTACTAACCCTCATCGAGCAGTATCAGTTAGAAGGCGTGAATGCTCAAGTGAATTCGTTAAAAGAGTTAAAGTATTTCATAAGCAATCATATAGAACTAAGTACTCGAGAGAAGATGAATATCCACTATTCACTCTTTCTCCCTAGGGGTGGTTTATCTGAGCTCTACTATATGGACGCTAATCTTGAACGGATGATGTCAGTAAATAATCAACTTTCCTATGCTATTGATACAATCGAAAAGTTTCTAATAGCTGATTGATACTGTAAATACTAATGTCCAGTACTAGGATGAATAACAGTATATATAAGAACTGTAAAAAGTGGTTTCCATAGCCACTTTTTGCTATAATAGAGGCAGTAAAAATGAAGGAATAGTAAACGATGTCAAGACCAGAACTTTCTCTTTATGAACCATTGTATACACTAAAGGAAGTTGATCAAAATATCTGGATAGTAGACGGTGATTTGATTCAAATGGATATGAAGGTCTTCAAACTACCTTTTCAGACACGTATGACGGTGATAAAGTTAAAGGATGGAAAACTCTGGATTCATTCTCCTATTGCGCCAAATGAGGAGCTCTTTACTGAACTGGACGCTTTGGGAAGAGTCGCTTACCTGATTTCTCCAAATAAGATTCACTACGCCTATATTGCAGATTGGAAAAAAAGATATCCTCATGCGCAAACATGGTCTAGTCCAGGAGTTGAAGAGAGAGCGAAAAGTCAGAATGTCAAGGTGGTATTCGATGCTCCCTTAACAGATAAGGCTCCTTACCTATGGTCTGATGAGATTGATCAGCTTATTTTTAAGGGAAGTTCTGTTATTGAAGAAGTGGTGTTTTTTCATAAATCGACTAAAACACTCATTGTAACGGACCTTATAGAGAATTTTGAACCGGAAAAGATAGCTAGTCCAATCCGAAGAAAAATCTATCGTTTAGCCCGTGTAACAGCTCCTGATGGACAAACTCCTATCGATTATAGGATGACTTTTTTTAGAAGACAAATAGAGGCAAAGGTTTCTTTTTCTCGTATGTTAAACTGGAAACTGGATAAAATCATACTTGCACATGGTTTATGCTTTTTTAAAAATGGTACGGATGAATTAAGACGTGCTTTTAGATGGATACGATAAAGGAGAGAAAGATGCAACACTCATCTTGGCATGCTTTGATTAAGGAGCAATTACCTGAGGGGTATTTCGGGAAAATCAATCAATTTATGGATCAGGTCTATGCTCAGGGAACTGTATACCCACCCAAGGAAAAAGTTTTTCAGGCTCTATTGACTACACCGCTTGAAGGAGTTAAGGTGGTGATTCTAGGGCAAGACCCTTATCACGGGCCAGGTCAAGCGCAGGGTTTGAGTTTTTCTGTACCTGATGCTATTCCAGCGCCACCGTCCTTGCAAAATATCTTGAAAGAATTGTCAGATGACATCGGAGCTAAGAAGTCCCATGATTTAACGTCTTGGGCTGAGCAAGGAGTCTTACTTCTCAATGCTTGCTTGACGGTTCCTGCTGGTCAGGCCAATGGTCATGCTGGGCAGATTTGGGAGCCTTTTACGGATGCTGTGATTCAGGTTGTCAATAATCTAGACAGACCTGTAGTCTTTGTGCTCTGGGGTGCTTATGCACGCAAGAAGAAGGCCTTGGTTACCAATCCTCACCACTTGATTATCGAATCAGCCCATCCTAGTCCGTTATCGGTTTATAGAGGATTTTGGGGTTCCAAGCCTTTTTCAAAGGCTAATGCATTCTTAAGAGAGACAGGACAAGAGCCAATCGATTGGCTTAGATAAGGAGAAAATATGCCTCAGTTAGCGACGATTTGCTACATTGATAACGGAAAAGAACTACTCATGCTCCATCGCAATAAAAAGCCCAATGATGTCCATGCTGGCAAATGGATTGGTGTGGGTGGTAAGCTAGAGCGAGGAGAGACGCCTCAGGAATGCGCGGCGCGTGAAATCCTCGAAGAAACAGGTCTAAAAGCCAAGCCTGTGCTAAAAGGCGTTATCACTTTTCCTGAATTTACGCCAGATTTAGACTGGTACACTTATGTTTTTAAGGTTACAGAGTTTGAGGGTGAGTTGATTGACTGCAATGAAGGAACCTTAGAATGGGTTCCCTATGATGAGGTCTTAAGCAAGCCGACTTGGGAAGGTGACCACACCTTTGTTGAGTGGCTCTTAGAGGATAAACCCTTCTTTTCAGCTAAGTTTGTTTATGATGGGGATAAATTGTTGGATACCCAAGTTGATTTCTATGAATAAAGGAGAAAGCAGATGCTACTAATCAAAAATGGTCGTGTAATGGATCCCAAGTCTGGTTTGGATCAAGTCTGTGATGTTTTGGTCGAAGATGGAAAAATTGTCAAAATTGCGCCTGAAATTAAGGAAGAAGGAGCAGAGCTAATTGATGCTACTGGTCTAGTAGTTGCTCCTGGCTTGGTCGATATCCATGTTCATTTCCGTGAACCAGGTCAAACCCACAAGGAAGATATTCATACCGGTGCCCTAGCTGCAGCAGCGGGTGGTTTTACAACAGTTGTCATGATGGCTAATACCAGTCCAACCATTTCGGATGTAGAGACTCTTCAAGAAGTTCTCCAATCTGCTGCCAAGGAACAAATCAATGTCAAGACGGTTGCGACCATTACTAAGAATTTTAATGGCCAAGATTTGACTGACTTTAAGGCGCTTTTAGAAGCAGGTGCGGTTGGTTTCTCAGATGACGGTATTCCACTTGAAAGCAGCAAGGTGGTTAAGGAAGCCATGGAAGAAGCCAAAAAACTCAATACCTTTATCAGCCTTCACGAGGAAGATCCAGGTTTGAACGGCATTCTTGGGTTTAACGAAAATATTGCTAAAGAACATTTCCATATTTGTGGTGCGACAGGGGTGGCAGAATACGCCATGATTGCGCGTGATGTTATGATTGCCTATGCAACCAAGGCTCATGTTCATATCCAGCATTTGTCTAAGGAAGAAAGTGTCAAGGTAGTGGAATTCGCTCAAGGTTTGGGAGCACAAGTCACAGCAGAAGTAGCTCCACAGCATTTCTCTAAGACGGAAGCTCTCCTTTTGACACAAGGAAGCAATGCCAAAATGAATCCTCCGCTTCGTTTGGAATCAGACCGTCGAGCCGTTATCGAAGGTCTCAAGTCAGGTGTTATCACAGTTATCGCAACGGACCACGCGCCTCACCATGCAGATGAGAAAAATGTAGAAGATATCACCAAAGCGCCATCTGGTATGACTGGCTTAGAAACCTCTCTTTCTCTTGGTTTGACTTATTTAGTAGATGCTGGCGAGCTAAGCTTGATGGAATTGCTTGAAAAAATGACTGTTAATCCAGCCAAACTTTACAACTTTGAAGCAGGTTACTTGGCTGAGAATGGTCCAGCGGATATCACTATCTTTGACGCTAAGGTTGACCGCCTTGTGGACTCCCATTTTGCTTCAAAAGCAGCAAATTCACCATTTATCGGTGAAACCCTAAAAGGGCAGGTCAAATATACCATCTGCAAGGGACAAATTGTCTACCAAAACTAGATGGGATTCTGCTCTATAAACTATAAGAATAGAGAGCGTATATGTATCGAACCCATCAATTTAAAGATAAGTTTATTTTATTTCTTAAGATATTTTTTCCTATCCTGATTTATCAGTTTGCCAATTATTCTGCCTCTTTTGTCGATACAACCATGACGGGGCAGTACAATACCATGGACTTGGCTGGCGTTTCAACTGCAACGAGTCTATGGAATCCTTTCTTTACTTTTTTGACAGGGATTGTTTCGGCTATGGTTCCAATCATAGGCCATCATCTTGGACGAGGTAAAAAGGAAGAAGTAGCATCGGATTTTTACCAATTTATCTACTTGGCTTTCGGACTGTCTTTGGTCTTGCTTAGCATGGTAGTATTCTTAGCGCCCCCTGTCTTAAATCATATCGGCTTAGAAAATCAAGTGGCAGCTGTTTCGGTTTCTTATCTTTGGTACTTGTCTATCGGAATTATTCCCTTGCTGCTTTTCAGTGTTATCCGATCGCTACTTGATTCACTCGGTCTGACCAAGCTATCTATGTATCTCATGCTCTTATTACTACCTTTAAATTGTGGATTTAACTATTTGTTAATTTACGGTGCCTTTGGGTTTCCAGAGTTAGGGGGAGCAGGAGCAGGGCTAGGAACTTCGTTAGCTTATTGGTGCCTCCTTGGAATCTCTGTCATCATTCTTTTAAAGCAGAAAAAGTTAAAAGAGTTTCATTTGGAAAAACCATTTCCGCTTGATCTAGTGAAGATCAAAGAAGGGATTCGTTTGGGTTTACCAATCGGTGGTACTGTATTTGCTGAGGTGATTATTTTTTCAGTCGTTGGTTTGATTATGGCTAAATTTTCGTCTATGATTATTGCCAGCCACCAGTCAGCCATGAACTTCTCAACTCTCATGTATGCCTTTCCAGTGAGCATTTCTTCTGCTATGGCAATAGTGGTTTCTTATGAGGTTGGGGCTAAGCGTTTTGATGATGCCAAGACCTATATCAAAATTGGTCGTTGGATAGCGTTGATATTTGCAGGTTTTACCTTAAGCTTTCTCTATATCTTGAGAGATGCCGTAGCCAGTTTATATGGAAATAATCCAGACTTCATTAAACTAACATCTACCTTCCTAACTTATAGTCTATTTTTCCAGTTAGCTGACACTGTTGCAGCTCCTTTGCAAGGAATTCTCAGAGGTTACAAGGACACGGTTGTTCCCTTTTATCTTGGAGTCATTGCTTACTGGGCTGTGTCCATTCCATTAGGTTTATTCTTAGACCAAGTAACAACTTTGGGAGCCTATTCTTACTGGATTGGTTTAATAGCGAGTTTAGTCGTTAGTGCTATCCTCTATCAATGGCGCTTGCAAACGATCATGAAAAAAACCAACTAATTTTTGGAAAATAAATTGAAAACAAGTTTGTGAAAAAAATATTCTAATTAAAGAAAACCCTGTTTCGTCGGGGATTTCTTTTTTGTGTTTTGTGAATTTTTCTTAACAAATACTTTGACAGCTTATACTAAAAAAGGTAAAATAGTAAGGTAAGAACAATGTTAGAAAGGCAAGATTATGTCAACTTTAGATAAAAATCTTTTGCTAGAGATGTTCCGTAAGATGGAAGAAATCCGTCGCATGGACTTAAAAATCGCTCAGTTAGTGAAAAAGGGGAAAGTTCCCGGTATGACTCACTTTTCTGTCGGAGAAGAAGCTGCTAACGTCGGAGCGATGCTGGCCCTCAATCCAGATGATTTGATCACCTCAAACCACCGTGGCCATGGGCAGGCTATTGCCAAAGGAATTGACCTCAACGGAATGATGGCTGAAATCCTTGGGAAATACACTGGAACCTGTAAAGGAAAAGGTGGTTCCATGCATATTGCTGACCTTGATGCTGGTAACCTCGGTGCCAATGGTATCGTAGGTGGTGGTATGGGAATCGCTGTTGGTGCAGCCCTCAGTCAGCAAATGCAAAACACTGGAAAAATCGTCGTTTGCTTCTTTGGAGATGGCGCGACCAACGAAGGTGTCTTCCACGAAGCAGTGAACATGGCTTCTATCTGGAACCTTCCAGTCATTTTCTATTGCATTAACAACGGTTATGGAATCTCTGCGGACATCAAAAAAATGACCAATGTAGAACATATTCATCACCGTAGCGCAGCTTATGGAATTCCTGGAATGTTTATTGAAGATGGAAACAACGTCATCGACGTTTATGAAGGATTTAAGAAAGCCGTAGACCATGTTCGTGGTGGCAATGGTCCAGTATTGATTGAAAGTGTCACTTACCGCTGGCTTGGTCACTCATCATCAGACCCTGGTAAATATCGTACTCGCGAAGAAGTGGAATTGTGGAAACAAAAAGACCCAATTGAAAACTTCCGCAATTACCTTATTGAAAATAACATTGCTAGCGCTGAAGAATTGGAAGAAATCCAAGCACAAGTCAAGGAAGCAGTAGAAGCTTCTGTTAAATTTGCTGAGGAAAGCCCATTCCCACCGCTTGAATCCGCATTTGAAGATATTTACGCAGACTAAGGAGAAAGAGATAAAAATGGAAACAAAAACAATGTCCTTCCGTGACACCATTATCCTTGCTATGTCTGAGGAAATGCGTCGCGATGAAAATGTGTTCTTGATGGGAGAAGACGTCGGTGTCTTCGGAGGAGACTTCGGAACTTCTGTTGGAATGCTTGAAGAATTTGGCCCAGAACGTGTCCGTGACTGTCCGATTTCTGAAGCTGCTATCTCTGGAGCGGCAGCGGGAGCAGCCATGACGGGACTTCGTCCAATCGTCGATATGACCTTCATGGACTTCTCGGTTATTGCCATGGACAATATCGTCAACCAAGCTGCTAAAACACGTTATATGTTTGGTGGTAAAGGTCAGGTTCCAATGACTGTCCGTTGTGCAGCTGGTAACGGAGTTGGTTCTGCGGCTCAGCACTCGCAATCCCTAGAGTCTTGGTTTACTCACATTCCTGGACTTAAGGTTGTGGCGCCTGGTACGCCTGCTGACATGAAAGGACTGCTCAAGTCTTCTATCCGTGATAACAACCCAGTTATCATTCTTGAGTACAAGTCAGAATTTAACCAAAAAGGGGAAGTGCCAGTTGATCCAGACTATACAATCCCACTTGGAGTTGGGGAAATCAAACGCCAAGGTACAGATGTAACAGTTGTTACTTACGGAAAAATGCTTCGACGTGTGGTTCAAGCTGCTGAAGAATTGGCAGAAGAAGGCATTTCGGTTGAAATTGTTGACCCACGTACCCTTGTACCGCTTGATAAGGATATCATCATTAACTCAGTGAAGAAGACTGGTAAGGTTGTTCTGGTCAACGACGCCCACAAAACAAGTGGCTATATCGGTGAAATTTCAGCTATTATTTCAGAATCAGAAGCATTTGACTATCTAGATGCACCAATCCGCCGTTGCGCAGGAGAAGATGTGCCAATGCCTTACGCACAAAACCTAGAAAATGCAATGATTCCAACAGTTGAAAGCATCAAAGATGCAATCCGTAAAACCTATAACAAAGAATAAAACTACATAAGATAAATTATGTAAACAATTGTTCTTTTTAACTTTAACAACTTGAGATACATTTCGTATCCAACTTATTTGCAAAGTTGCGACAGGCGGGAGTCGAATCGATACTATTCGACGAACGACTTAGTAAGTCTACTAGGTTGACCGCCTAATAGCGGTAACCGTAGCAACTTGAGATACGTTTTGTATCTAAGTTATTTGTAAAGTTGCGACAGGCGGGAGTCGAATCGATACTATTCGACGAACGACTTAGTAAGTCTACTAGGTTGACCGCCTAATAGCGGTAACCGTAGTAACTTGAGACACGTTTCGTGTCCAAGTTACTTGTAGAGTTGAACACGGGCTAAAAGCTCGGAAAAAAGATAAATCTTCTTGGCTTCATCGAAGTCTGCGTTGATTTCCTATTTTTCGGTCGCTTTTAAACGCCCTTAGTATCATGTAATTGAATTCGGACGGAGGTCTGCGAAAAAAAAAGATAGATTTTCTTGTGTTCATCGAACACATCGTCAATCTCCTATTTTTTCATTGCCCTCTGCGTCCTTAATATCTTAAATTAGAGCACGGGCTAAAAGCTCGGAAAAAAGATAAATCTCCTTGACTTCATCGAAGTCTGCGTAGATTTCCTATTTTTCGGTCGCTTTTAAACGCCCTTTGCATCATAAATAGAATTGGAGAGGTCATGGCTGATGACAAGCTAAGAGCGACTCCTGCGGCTAGAAAGTTAGCGGATGATCTAGGTATCAACCTCTACGACGTTTCTGGCTCAGGTGCAAACGGTCGTGTCCACAAAGAAGACGTGGAAACTTATAAAGACACAAATGTGGTTCGCATTTCGCCACTTGCAAAACGAATTGCCCTTGAACATAACATTGCTTGGCAGGAAATCCAAGGAACAGGTCACCGTGGTAAAATCATGAAGAAGGACGTTTTGGCCTTACTTCCTGAAAATATCGAAAACGACACCATCAAGTCTCCTGCTCAAATCGAAAAAGTGGAAGAAGTTCCAGACAATATCACTCCTTATGGTGAGATTGAGCGTATTCCAATGACACCAATGCGTAAGGTTATCGCGCAACGTATGGTTGAATCTTACCTAACTGCGCCAACTTTCACACTCAACTATGAAGTTGATATGACTGAAATGCTGGCCCTTCGTAAGAAGGTTCTTGAGCCAATTATGGAAGCGACTGGTAAGAAGACTACTGTAACAGACCTTCTTTCACTCGCTGTTGTGAAAACATTGATGAAACACCCATACATCAACGCTTCATTGACCGAAGACGGCAAGACCATTATCACTCATAACTATGTCAACCTTGCGATGGCGGTTGGGATGGATAACGGATTGATGACACCTGTTGTCTATAATGCTGAAAAAATGAGTTTGTCAGAGTTGGTTGTTGCCTTTAAGGATGTAATTGGTCGTACCTTGGATGGTAAATTGGCTCCAAGCGAACTGCAAAATTCAACCTTCACAATTAGTAACTTGGGAATGTTTGGCGTTCAGTCCTTTGGTCCGATTATTAACCAACCAAACTCAGCTATCCTCGGGGTTAGCTCAACAGTTGAAAAACCTGTAGTTGTCAATGGTGAGATTGTCATTCGCCCTATCATGAGCCTTGGATTAACCATTGACCACCGTGTTGTAGATGGTATGGCTGGTGCTAAGTTTATGAAAGACTTGAAAACCTTAATTGAGAACCCAATCTCAATGTTGGTTTAAAAATACAGTATTTATTTTTAGAGATATAGATAAAGGAAGTAAGACATGGCCTTAGAAGTAATTATGCCAAAAGCCGGCGTGGATATGACAGAAGGACAAATCGTCCAATGGAATAAAAAAGTCGGAGAATTTGTAAAAGAAGGAGAAATCCTTTTGGAAATCATGACTGACAAAGTCAGCATGGAATTGGAAGCCGAAGAAGATGGATACTTGATTGCCATCCTCAAAGGAGATGGTGAAACTGTCCCTGTAACGGAAGTTATCGGTTACCTTGGTGAAGAAGGGGAAAACATCCCAACAGCTGGAGCGGCTGCTCCAGAAGCTAGCCCAGCGCCTGCAGTTAGTGCCTCAAACGACGATGGCAAGAGCGATGATGCCTTTGATATCGTTGTGATTGGTGGAGGTCCTGCTGGATATGTAGCAGCCATTAAAGCTGCCCAACTTGGTGGTAAGGTTGCCCTTGTTGAAAAATCTGAACTCGGTGGAACCTGCTTGAACCGTGGCTGTATTCCAACCAAGACCTACCTTCACAATGCTGAAATCATCGAAAACATCGGTCATGCAGCAAACCGTGGTATCGTCATCGAAAATCCAAACTTCACTGTTGATATGGACAAACTTTTAGAAACTAAATCTAAAGTTGTCAATACCTTGGTAGGTGGTGTTGCGGGTCTTCTTCGTAGCTACGGAGTTACTGTTCATAAGGGTGTTGGTACAATCACTAAAGACAAGAATGTCTTGGTAGATGGTTCTGAATTGCTTGAAACCAAGAAAATCATCCTTGCTGGTGGTTCAAAAGTCAGCAAGATCAACGTTCCTGGTATGGAATCATCACTCGTGATGACAAGTGACGATATCCTTGAAATGAATGAAGTTCCAGAAAGCCTCGTAATCATCGGTGGTGGTGTTGTCGGTATCGAACTCGGTCAGGCCTTCATGACATTTGGTTCAAAAGTAACTGTTATCGAAATGATGGACCGTATCGTTCCAGCTATGGATGCGGAAGTTTCTAAGAATCTTCGCTTGATTTTGGAACGCAAAGGTATGACTATCTTAACAAGTACAAAATTGCAAGAAATCATCGAAGAAAATGGTCAACTTCGTATCAAGGTTGAAGGAAAAGACGATATCATCGCAAGCAAAGCTCTTCTTTCAATCGGTCGTGTGCCAGACCTTGAAGGTATTGGCGATGTTGAGTTTGAATTGGATCGTGGACGTATCAAGGTCAACGAATACATGGAAACTTCTGTTCCAGGAGTCTACGCACCAGGTGATATCAATGGTACTAAGATGTTGGCGCACGCAGCTTTCCGCATGGGTGAAGTTGCCGCTGAAAATGCCCTCAAAGGAAATCATGCTGTTGCCAAATTGAACTTGACTCCTGCAGCCATCTATACTCTTCCTGAAGTAGCAGCAGTAGGTTTGACTGAAGAACAAGCACGTGAGAAATACGATGTAGCCATCGGTAAATTCAACTTTGCTGCCAACGGTCGTGCCATTGCATCAGATGCGGCTCAAGGTTTCGTTAAAGTTATTGCTGATAAGAAATACGGAGAAATCCTTGGTGTGCACATCATTGGTCCTGCAGCCGCAGAATTGATCAACGAAGCATCAAGCATTATCGAAATGGAAATCACTGTTGAAGAAATGCTGAAGACTATCCACGGACACCCAACCTACTCTGAAGTGATGTACGAAGCATTTGCGGATGTTCTAGGAATGGCTATCCATTCACCTAAGAAAAAATAAAACGAAGATAGACTAGGCTGGAAAGATGTTTTCCAGTCTCTATCGTATAAAGGGATATCATGAAATATATTATCAATCATTCAAACGACACTGCTTTTAATATCGCCTTGGAAGAATATGCCTTTAAACACTTACTAGATGAGGATCAAATCTTCCTTCTTTGGATTAACAAACCTTCTATCATTGTTGGTCGTCACCAGAATACTATTGAAGAAATTAACCGTGATTATGTTCGAGATAATGGTATTGAGGTAGTCCGCCGTATCAGTGGTGGTGGAGCTGTTTATCACGATTTAAATAACCTCAACTACACGATCATCTCAAAAGAAGATGAAAACCGCGCCTTTGACTTTAAGAGTTTTTCAACTCCGGTAATCAATACCTTGGCTCAACTTGGTGTTAAAGCTGAATTTACAGGTCGTAATGACCTTGAGATTGACGGTAAGAAATTCTGTGGAAATGCCCAAGCCTATATCAATGGACGTATCATGCACCACGGTTGCTTGCTCTTTGACGTTGATCTGTCAGTCCTTGCTAACGCCCTCAAGGTTTCAAAAGACAAATTTGAGTCAAAAGGTGTGAAATCCGTCCGTGCTCGTGTAACCAATATTGTCAATGAATTACCAGAAAAAATCACAGTTGAGGAATTCCGTGATTTGCTATTGGAATACATGAAAAAAGAGTACCCAGAGATGACTGAATACGTCTTTTCAGAAGAAGAATTGGCGGAAATCAATCGTATCAAGGATACAAAGTTTGGTACTTGGGACTGGAACTACGGTAAATCACCTGAATTTAACATCCGTCGTGGAACAAAATTCACTAGTGGTAAAGTAGAAGTCTTTGCCAATGTTCTCGAATCAAAAATCCAAGACATCAAGATTTATGGTGACTTCTTTGGTATCGAGGACGTTGCTGCAGTAGAAGATGTCCTCCGTGGAGTGAAATACGAACGCGAGGATGTTCTTAAAGCACTAGAAACTATTGACATCACACGCTACTTTGCTGGTATCAGCCGTGAAGAAATCGCTGAAGCAGTAGTGGGATAAAAAGAAAAAAGAAGTTGCATATTTTAGCAACTTCTTTTTTTGAGATTAAATTTACATAATTATTATTACGCAACAATCATAAGCTGTCCAAAGCATTCTTTTGTTCATCATTTACGATATGGGTATAGAGGTCAGTGACTTGCGTGCTGGCATGTCCTAATTGGTGGCTGACCAAAACTTGCGATTTAGTTGCATCATAGAGTCTGGTTGCTAAGGTATGGCGGAGTTTGTGGGGAGTTACACGGACTTTAAAGTCCTCAGAGTACTTAGCAACCATCTTTTCAACGCTAGAAGCATCAATACGATTGGGAACGCCACGGTATAAGGTCAGAAAGAGTGCTGTATCCGTCTTTTCCGTCTTATAACGTTGATTTCGAATGGCTAGATAATTCTCTAGGTAAGGCTTAGCAAAGGCAGCGACATTGACCGAGTCACGTTTGCCACCTTTTCGAGTGACATCAATGACCATCATTTTGAGATTGAGATCTCTTAGATCCAGATTAACAGCTTCAGATAAGCGGACACCTGAGGCCAAGAGAAGGGCGATAATGGCCAAATCACGCTCTTTATTTTTATTGAATGATGAGAGAGCTCGATTAGAAAGTTGGTGAGGGTACTCTTGGTCGATATAAGTTAGAAAACCCTCTGTTTCATCACCTAAAAAGAGTTTTTGCTTGATGTTTTCAGCTCTGGCCGCAAGTGTTTCTTTCTTTTTCTTGGTTGAAACTTTCTTCATTACATTACGATAGAAATAGGGCTCTCCTTGGTCGTTTTCAACTTCCTCAGTTAAATATTTGTAAAGACTGGAAAGTGCTGACAAGGTCCGATTGATAGTTGTCTGTGAAACGCCCTGTTTGGTTGTATTAGCATTCAGCAAAGGTCGTTCTCTTAGATATAGGATAAAGGATTCCATATCTTTCTTTGACATGTTTTCCAAGACCGATAAAGGAATATCGGCCATTTTATCTGCGTTTGAAATCCCAGACTCTAAAACCCAGCTGAAAAATCGATCGTATTCCTTGAGGTATTCATACAAGGTTGTAAAACTATATGGGACAGCAAGCTTTGATTGGTAGTATTCCAGAACATACCAGGGCATGATTTGTTTTAGTTTGTCTATTCGTTCCAGTAAAATCTCACGTTTCATCTATTTTCTCCATAATTAAGTCTACTAGTAGTATAGCATAGACTTATATATTTTTCAAGAAAATTATAGTTTTTCGGAAAGATGATATATGTGTTTGGTGAAATTCTTGATTGCGCCCCTTGATAACCAAAAATTTTTTTAGAGCCAATTATCTTCAATTATGTACTTTATTTAAGTGAATACTGGAAATTTTTCAAATGTTCATTTTAGTGTTAGTGAAAATGACTATTACCAAAAACCTAAACCTTGATTGTTCAAGATTTTTAGGCTTACAAGGAGTTTAATAAAGGTCGAAATTGTATTTTACATATCTAAGCCGCTAGATCAAAAAATGTACTTTATCTTTCCTTAAAATAAAGTACATTTTTTAGAGTGTGTACATTACGCCTTAAATTTAGCAAACCAAGGGTTCATCTACTGTCTAGGGAAAAGTACAAAAATTTAAGTTTTTAAAATAAAACAAAGACTTGGTTCTGTTTTTCATAAGAACCAAGTCTTTTGTGTATGATATGAATCTACAAAATTTCCACGCTTTTTATATTACATAATAAAAATTATGTAATATACATTCTTAATCTACAACAATAAATCTTTTACTTTTCCAATTTCACTTTTTGGAATAACTAGATGAATCATATCGCCCAGATACATCCTGGTTGAGCCATTAACTGTTTGGCTTTTACCATTATGGACTTGGGTGGTGATGAGTACATTTTGTGGTAAGTTGAGTTCATGGACTTGTTTTCCAGCTATTCTATCTGAAACAGGGATTTCGATAAGAGTTACTTCTCCGTCGTCTGTCACTTCTTCTGGCAGCATTTTCTCAAGCATGGCCTCGTATACTGGGGCACCCTTTAGTAAATCCATGATAATGTAGGCTACCAAGGTAACAAGTCCGAGAGGCATGAGATTTCGGATGTCACCAACCATTTCGGTTACAAGGATCATGGCTGTTAGGGGGGCCTTGGATATTGCTCCAAAGTAGCCACTCATTCCTAAAATGATAAATATTGGAAATTGTTCCTGACTGATAAGTCCAAGATTAACACAAATGACGCCAATTAGGGCACCAAGTAAGGAACCAAGGGCCAGAATTGGTAGGAAAATTCCACCTGGTAGTCCACTACCATAACTCATCATACTCCAAATAAAACGAATGAGGAAGTAGGCAAGTAAGACTTGAAAACTAAAGTGTTGCTCAGTTAAAGAAAGAACGATTTGATTCCCACCACCGAGAATTTGAGGTAAGAAAATTCCGACTGGTATGATAAGGATAAATGCTAGGATTGGATAATAAGCTTTATCCAAATGGATTTTTTGACCAAGCCATTCATAAATTTGACCAACATTGAGTACCGCTTTCTCATAGAGAAAACCAGAAAGCCCGAGAAAAACTCCCATAACCAGGTAAATCCAATACTGGTCTAGGGTCATGAGAGGAATATTGTCCGGCATATCTAGTACGGGTGTTAGGCCAAATATGAGTAGTGAGACAAAGTTTGCTACAATACTGGCTGCTAGAGTGGAAACCCAGAAAAATCTTGAAAAGTGATGATAGACTTCTTCTACTACAAAGAGAAGGCCTGCTATTGGGGCGTTAAAAGCTGCAGCTAAACCAGCGGCTGCTCCACTAGCAATTAAGGAACGTTCCTCAACTGGACTCGATTTGAGCCATTTAGCAATTCCCTTACCTCCAACTGCTCCAAGTTGAATACTCGGGCCTTCCCTACCTAGCATGAGTCCGCTGGCAATTGCTAGGGTGCCTAAAACATATTTCTTCCAGAGAACACTCCACCAATTAAGCGACATGAGTCCTTTTAATTCGGCCTCAACTTGTGGGATTCCTGAGCCTTTGATATCTTTCTCTGACCGAGTTAGTTTCGCACTGAGCCAGCAGATGAGTATGTAAAATAAAACAAGGACAAAAAGATTGCGCACTAGGTGCGCTTGATCTTGATAGAGGCCTTGTATTAGGTGGAAGCCCTTTTCAATTAAGAAACGAAAAGATCCAACGATTAGCCCGACAACTAGCCCGACGATGATTCCCCGCCCAACTTGGGATAATATGGTACTTGAAGCAAAGGCAAATTCTTTCTTGGAACGGAGTATTTCTGACTGTTTTTCCATAATCATTTCCTCCAACTTAACTTTCTTTGTTTGCTGCGACTAGTGATTTTATCGGTTCAAAACTGGTTCGATGAATTGGGGTGACTCCTAGTTTATCAAGACCTTCTAAGTGTTTTGCCGTTCCATATCCAGCATTGGCAGCGAAATCATATCCAGGATACTGGTTGTCATAATCCTTCATTAGATTATCCCTTGTCACTTTGGCAACTATGGATGCAGCTGCGATAGAGAGCGAGTTGGCATCTCCCTTGATGATGGCTGTTTGGGAAATCGGTAAATCAAGCTGCATGGCATCAATCAAGAGGTGCTCAGGTTGGGGACTGAGCTGAGAGATTGCTTCTATCATAGCAAGCTTGGTTGCTTCATAGATATTGACTTGGTCAATAACTTGATTATCCATAATTCCAATGCCGACTGCCAGAGCTTGGTCTTGAACGGCTTGAAAAATTTCCAAATGTTTCTTTTTGGGGATTTTTTTACTATCATTGAGGCCTCTGATTTTACAATTTTTAGGCAAGATTACCGCTGCAGCGACTACAGGTCCAGCAAGAGGACCACGGCCGACCTCGTCAACGCCTGCTATTAAGCTTAATCCTTGTATATAAAGTTCTTTTTCATAGGAAAGCATGTTTTCTAGACGAAGATTTTCCTCAAGTTCAGCCTGAATGGCTTTTTTTCGCTTGGTGATTTCCTTTTGAACTCCAGTTCGGCTATCTTTTTCCAGTTCAAGAAAAAGGGGATTGTCTAAGTCTTGGACAGTAGCAAGAAGTTCTCTGATTTCTTTAATCGTCGTCATCGATGTCGTCCAATATATCTAAGGTATAGTTACCGAGTTTTCCATCACGAACTTCCTTGACGAAGAGGCTGTAAAAACGGTCGTAGTCGTCTCGGAAACCGAGGGCACGTGTCATATCCATGATGATAACAGGAGCTTCTTCATCAATTTTCATTTGTTTGAAGCGTTCAGCTAGCTTATCTGGATAATGTTTTTTGAAATAATTGAGACCAAAAATGGTGACTTCATCCATGGGAAGCAACTGGTCTTTAATAGCTCCAGTTAGGGCTAGTTTCAGTGCGACAGCATCATCTTCAAACTTAGGCCAAAGAATCCCTGGTGTGTCTAGAATTTCAAGGTCTTTATTGGTTTTCAGCCATTGTTGCCCCTTGGTAACACCTGGTTTATTGCCGACCACCGCAATCTTTTTCCCAGCCAAACGGTTCATCAGGGTTGATTTGCCAGCATTTGGAATTCCGATAATCATGGTACGCAAGGTTTCAATTTTTATACCGCGTTCTTTCTGGCGTGCAATCTTATCAGCCATAAGCTTTTTGGCTGCATCTGTCACAACTTTTACGGTAACTTGCTCTTTGGAGTTGATTGCCAGAGTTTGAATTCCTTGTGATTCAAAGTAGTGACGCCATTCTTTTGTCATTGCTGGATCAGCCAGATCAGCCTTATTTAAGATCAAGAGTTTGGGTTTATCACCCACAATCTTGTTTAGCATAGGATTCTGACTAGATAAAGGTAGGCGAGCATCCACCAAAATCGTCACAAAATCAATAAATTTTAAATTCTCCTGAACTTGTCGCCGAGCCTTAGACATGTGGCCCGGAAACCATTGAATTGTAGCCATAATAATTCCCCTTCCGACTAAAAAAAACGTGATAAAAACGTTTTCTTTCTTACCATCTATTCTATCATAAATGAACCCTCTTTGCATAGGCTTTTGTCTACAAAAATGAGTATATATAGTAAAAATGTTTGCATAAATAATGTATTGTTATATCAAAGTACGAGAAAAATACCTATCAAGTCATATTAATGATAGGTGTTTTTCTTATAAGACTATTCTTGAGAGAAAAGGGCAGACACAATTTGTGACAATCGTTTCACTCCAGAGAATTTGCGCTGGGGATAAATAATCAGCTCTTAAACATTCTTTTAAAAATTCAGCAGCTTGATCTGGAGCAATCTCAAACTCAAAGGCCTTCATCCTGTAGAAAAAATCGATTAGATGCTCAGTTAAGTAATCTTCTGAAAAGGGCACTTCACCATATTTTCGATACTCCAGCAAGAGTCGAGAGAACCTGGATTTTTCATCTGGTAAATCACGAAAATAAGAATTTATTAGCAAAATTTGTTTTTGCTTTCGTTCAATAGGATCTTGATTTGCAATACGCTGGTCTTTTTCCAGCTCCTCTTGATTTTGTTTAGCCTTGATAGCTCGTTCTTCTCTATTCTTTCCAAAAAGAATTTTTTCCCATTTTCGTTCTTCTGGTGTGAGAGTTTCTGTAAAGCCAAAGTAATCTTGATAGGCTCGTTCTGCAGGCCCCATAGCAAGAATGAGGTTGTCAGCGTATTGCTTGGCGATTTTATCTCTTTTCTTGCGTTCTTTCTCTGCCTGAATCCGTAAATGCTGCTCGTAGTCGATTTTCTCCTTACCTAGCTTGATAAGGTATAGTTGATCATCAGTCTTTCCAAGTAGAAAGGGTTTGATACACTTTTCAAGGACTTCTTCCAAACGCGCCTTCTTCTTTGGTTCTGCCTTGGTCCAACTTCCACCTTGAAAGACTTCTAGGAAAAGCTGGTAATCTTTCTCAGGTGCAAATTGATTGCCACGATTGGCTTTGAAAACACCTTTTTCCCAAAACCATTTTAGAAGTCGTTCGTCAAAATCGCTTTTATTGACCTTGATTTTTTCCTTTTTCTTAACTTTTCTAGTCAGATTTTCAAGCTTTCTGAGAAGTTTTTCTTCCTCTTCTAGTTGCTGGTCAAGACTTAATCGATGAAAATGGCGAACACAGTCACTGCCGATAGGAAAGAGACGTTGTCCTGTGACATTGTTAAAGAGTTCGTAAGCATATTTAATGGCATTTCCGCAGATACAATTGCTACGCCCAATGCCATTAAAAATCAAGGAAACTTCATTCCATTCCTTGGTAGCTTGATCCCAAGTATCGGCTTTTGAAGCCTGTAAAACCGCATCGTGTAGGGATTTTCTAACTGGAAGTGGCATGAGGTTTCCTTTCTAGATTATACTTTTACAACTTGAACCTCATCTTTGCCGAGTAAAATCAGGTATTTCTCAATATTTTCAATCGAATAGGCTCGTGATAAGGCTTCTCCATATAGGGCTAACTGACTACGATAGCGGTCTATGAGTTGACTTGGTTGATCGTAACGGTCTGTTTTGTAGTCGAAAAGAACGATACGATTCTTATAAAGAAGATAGCCATCCAAAATTCCACGAACAACAAAGTCTTCCTGACTCTTTTGGTCGCGTTTGAGCATGGAGAAAGGTTGCTCACGATAGAGATAGTCAGTATTAGCGAGAATCTCCTGACCGAGTGGCGTATCAAAGAATGCTAGAATTTTAGAAAGATTGATCTTGTCTCTAACAGCTGGGCTGGTTTGAACTTGGTGCAGAGTATCTTTCAGGTTATCAAGTGTTGGTTGCTGACTGAGGTCGATTCTCTGCATCAGTTCGTGAGTTGCACTACCAATCTCAGCTCCTGTCACCCTTTCTTTAGTTGAAAAATCTGGTAAATCAAAGCTGATTTTCTTGTCTACTGACTGACTTTGACCTGCAATCTCAACACCTTCCATATCCATAACAGGTTCGTAGAATTTCTTGATTTGGCTTGGGGTTTGAACACTTGGAAGTTCAATGGCTGCGCGGTGAAGAGTATTATAAACTTCCACCTCTTTCAGCATTTCAAGGGCTTCTTTAATCGTTTCAGACTGACGATTGTCTGCTTGAGAACTATCTTGTAGAGGACTCTTGTTTTCCAACTGGCCAATAGCTTCTCTAGTCAACTGTTCTTCACCAACGAAACGATAACTAAAGTTGAGATTGTCTCTAGCAAATACTTTACTAATCGCCCAAACCCAATCTTGGAAATTCTTGGCTTGCAGTCTGGTATTGCTATCTAGTTTTTCGTTTTCAGCAGCTGGATATTCCTTGGCTTCCAGCTTTTCACGAGAGCCCTTACCGACAAGATAAAGCTTTTTCTCAGCCCGTGTCATGGCAACATACAGCAAACGCATCTGCTCTGAATAGCTAGCCAGTTGCAGCTCTTCTTCATTTTGCATATAAGTGAGGCTAGGAATGGAGAGTTTAATGGTTTTAGGATAGTGGGCTTCTACTGCTCCTGTTTCTACCTTGGCAATGTATTTGACACCAAGACCATTTTGACGACTGAGAATAACATCAGACATCGAGTCTTGCTTATTGAAGTCCTGATCCATGTTGAGGATAAAGACATAAGGAAACTCCAGACCTTTGCTCTTGTGAATAGTCATAAGTTCCACAGCATCCTTTGGCGGTGCGACAGCCACGCTTGCTAGATCGTGCTGGGCTTCCAAAACTTGATCAATCATATGAATAAAACGAGACAAGCCTTTGAAATTACTCTTTTCAAACTGGTCTGCTCTCAAAGCTAAAGCATAGAGATTGGCTTGTCTAGCAGGACCGTTTGGTAAAGCACCAACATAATCGTAGTAAAAACGGTCATTATAAATCTTCCAAATTAAGTCATAGAGAGAGTGGGTTTTGGCATACAAGCGCCAAGAAGCCAAAATATCCATGAACTGATTTAATTTTTCCGCTAGAGCTGTATGAATTAAATCTTTCTGGCTAGCTACTTGTTTTTGAGCATTGACCAGTTTCTCATAGAGATTTTCTTGGACCTTATCTTCTACTTTCTGAAGGGACAAGCGTGCCAACTCGTCCTCGTCAAAGCTAAACATAGGAGACTTCATCAGAGCAACTAAAGCATAGTCTTGCAGGGGATTGTGGATGACACGAAGCGTATCCAGCATGACTTGTACTTCTAGGGATTGGAGATAATTGTTTTGCTCGCCGTCGGTTTTAACTGGAATCCCGTACTCAGACAGGGCGAGGAGAATCTGATCATTTCGACTGCGGCTGGAGGTCAAAAGTGCGATTTCTTTAAAAGCAACACCTTTTTCCTGATGAAGTTTCAAGATTTCCTTGATGACTAGGCGCATTTCTCCTGTGAGTTTTGTTTCTGTTTGGCTCTCTTCCTCCTCTTGTCCGCTGTCGTCCTTATCGTAGAGGAGAAATTCTGCCTTGTTGTCTGGATTGGGAGTTAGTTTAGTATTGGCAAAAACAAGCTGGTGCATGCTATCATAGTTGATTTCGCCGACTTCTTGGTCCATGAGGCGTTCAAAAACATCGTTGGTTGCTGATAGCACTTCTGAACTGCTACGGAAATTTTCCTTGAGGAGGATCAACTTGCCTTCTTGAGGATTTTGCGCATAGCGTTGGAATTTTTCATTGAAAATCTGCGGATCTGCCTGACGGAAACGGTAGATAGACTGCTTGATATCTCCAACCATAAAGCGATTGTGACCATTCGACAGCAACTCCAGCATCCGTTCTTGAATGTGGTTGGTATCCTGATACTCATCGACCATGACTTCATGGAATCGCTCCTGATATGCATCACGAACTTGTGGGAACTTCTCTAGAATTTCAATGGTGTAATGGCTGATATCAGCAAATTCAAAGGCATTTTCCTGACGTTTACGCTCACGATAAGCCTCCACAAAATCACTCATAAATGTTTGGAAAGTTTTAGCTAGCTCTAATGTGTCTAAATGATAACGTTCTTGATAGTCGAGAATTGTTATCTGGTCTACTAGTTGTCCTAGTTTAGCAAACTGGGCCTTTCTTTCTTCGTTGTAGGCATCAGCCAGTGGCTTCAAATCGGCCTTACGACTAGAATTAGCTAGAGCTCTACCATTTTTTTCTTTCGATATGGCGACAACACGCGTAAGCACTGCTTGATAAACCTGGCTATCGGACTCTTGATTTAAGGAGCTAATTTGATCCAGAACCTGTTGAACAGCTTCTAAATAGGTAGCTTTGGGAAACTCCTTGGCATCATTATCCAGATGATAACGGAAAAAGATTTCCAAATCCCAAAGCGCCTGCTTGATTTTCTCAGTTAGTTTTTCTTTTTCACTAGCAAAATCAGCTTCTTCAAATCCCTTGAGGAAAGATTCACTAAGCCATTTTTGAGGATTACTAGTGGATTGGAGAAAATCATAGATTTTGTAGACTTGCTGGCGCAGACCTCGTTCATCCTTGCCTCGTCCAGCAAAGTTCTTGACCAAACGACTAAATTTCTCTTTATTCTCACCTTGGTAATGATCTTCAAAAACCTGATGAAAAACTTCATTCTTTAAGAGTAACTGTTCACTTTCATTTTGCAGAATACGGAAGTTCGGTGCGATATCAATCAAATAGCCATGTTTTCCGAGGAACTTTTGTGTGAAGGAGTCCATGGTTCCGATGGCAGCGTTTGGCAGGTCTGCCAACTGGCGTCCCAAGTGTTGTTTGAGATCGACATCAACGGTTTCTTGGATTTGCTGGCTGATTTTTTTCTCCAAGCGTTCCTTGAGTTCAGTAGCAGCCTTGACGGTAAAGGTCGAGATAAAGAGTTGGCTGATTTCCACGCCACGTGCTAATTGGTCAAGAATGCGCTCTGCCATGACAAAGGTTTTCCCTGAACCAGCAGACGCTGAGACCAGAATATTTTGCCCTGCAGTATAAATGGCTTCGATTTGCTCGGCTGTTTTATTCTGTTCCTTGCTCGAACTCGCTTCTGCTTCTTGCAATTTTTGAATGTCTTCCTCAGTTAAAAAGGAAATAGGCTTCATCGATTCAACTCCTCTCTCATTTTTTCAAACCAAGCTTGCTTGAGTTTTTCTCCGACCAGTCGTTTGCCATCAGCTAGCTCTAACTTCTCTAGAAAACGAGCTTGACCTAGATGGTAGTTTGCTTCAAAGCCAGTAATAGCCTGATGTTGTTGAACGTATGGGGCAATACTTCTGCCATTCTCTGTGTATGGATTGATGGCGAACTTACCTTGTAAAATCTTCTCAGCTGCCTTCTTGTAAAGATGGGCATTATAGTCTAGTAAGAGCTGGAATTCCTCGTCTGTCAGCTGATTGGCCTTGTTTTTGTTATAAAATTCGCCCAAGTGACTGCTTTCTTTTTCTAAAAAGAGTCCCTGGTATTTCATTGACTTGCTAGCTTCTACTACTGCTCCTACCAAACTCTTAACGGCTAACAGAGATTGGACAGGCTCAGCCATTTCCAAGTACATAGCGCCGAAAAAGTTCTGCTCTCCTTCTCCCTTGAGAGCAGCAAGATAGGTTGGCAGTTGGGAATTAAGCCCATTAAAGAAATGAGGAAACTGGAACTGGGTCAAACTAGACTTGTAGTCTACCACTCCTAACGCTCCATCAGCTTTCAAGCGGTCAATGCGGTCCACCTTACCTCGCACATGGACTCTGCGACCATTATCCAACTGGATAAAGGCTTGGTCTCTGCCGCCAAATGTTGCCTCTTCCTGAATGGTCTCAATGGCTGGATTATGACGTAGGATGTGGCCAGTGGTCCTAGCGACATCAAGAAGAACTTCCTTGGTAAACTGGGCTTCCAAACTTTCTTGATAAATGGCTTCAAATTCGCGTTCTTGACTGGTTTCTTGGATAGCTTGCTCCAAACGCTGGTCAAACGGATTTTCAGTAGGCAGTTTCAAGGCACGTTCAAAAATACGGTGCAAGAAATTCCCGTGACTGCGGGCATCTGGACGAAGGCGCAATTCTTCCTGCAAACCTAAGACATAACGGAGGAAATAACTGTATTCATTGCGATAAAACTCTGTCAAACCAGAGGTAGACAGGTAAAACTCTTTGTCAGCTGGATAGAGAGCCTGCAAGGTCTCTTTCTCTAATGGTTTGCTACTTGGACTAGTTGGGATAGCTGGATTCGTAAGGCCTTTTTGATCTAGTTTTTTACCCATTACACGCACCAGAACATTGACAAAGGTCAAATCTTGCTCAGTATCACTCGTCTCGCCCTGCTGGTGATAGGCAACCAGACTGGACAAAAGACTGTGATATGATCCCACATCTTCCTTAGACAGTCCTTTGTGATTTATCCTCTTCTCTTTCCGACTAAATCCAAAATGGACCAGCTCTTGAAGATAGGCTGATTCTTTACTCTCATTTTCATTGAGAAGACTTGGTGCTGACAACACCAACTGTTTACGGGCAGCATTAACTAAGGAAAGCATGGTGTAGCGATTTTTCTTGAGGTTCTCACTGCTTGCAATCAGTAATTGCGCTCCCTCTTCAGTCACTTGGTTTAGGCTTTGTCTTTCTTCATCTGTCAAAAGACTGGTGTTTTGCGCGATTTTTGGTAAATGATCCTGAGTCAGCCCGATGGCATAGACAAAATCAGCAGTCAATGGTGCAATCAAATCATAACTCTGCACCAGAACGGTGTCCACTGTTGCTGGTATGGTGCGATACTGAGACAAACTCATCCCAGAATGAAGCAAGGCTAGGAAATCCTCCAGACTAACTTGTGAACCAGCAAAAACCGTCGAAAATTGTTCTAAAACATGGCAGAAAGCCTTCCAAACTTCAGCTTGTCTTTCCTGTTCTAGAGTTTCCATAGTAGCTGTTAAACCATGCATCTGCTTGCTTAAAGCAGTATTTTTTAGAAAAATACTCCACTTTTGCAAGAGATTTTCAGCCTTCTGTTTCCGACTAGTAAATAAGGTTTCAAGAGGCTCCAAAACACGTAATCGAATGGCATTCAAACGCTCTAAATCAAACTTTCCATGGTGGGATTTGGTGAAGGTCTGCTGAAAGGCAGGCAAGCCATTGATGCCAAGATAGCGGAGATATTGTTCAAAAGCATCAATATCAGCCTGACTAAGGTCAGTATACAGACCAGTTCTGAGGAGATTAATCAAATCCTCCTGACGGAAACGGTAACGTTTCAAACGCAAAATAGACTCCACATACTGGGTTAAGGGATGATGGGCCATGGATTCACTTCTACCAAGATAGAAAGGAATCTGGTACTGGTCAAAAATAGTTTTCAGTGATAACTGGTAAGAAGCCACATCCCCTAAGAGAATGCGAAAATTCTTGTAACTCAGTTCTGGATGGTCATGTAATTTCTGACGAATGCTACGGGCTACTAATTCCAACTCTTCTTTTTGCGTCAAGCAAGACCAGATTTGCAGATGTTCACGATCTTTCTCATCGACATCTAAAGCTAGTTCTGAAAAGTCATAAGAGGACTCCAGCAAACGAGAAGCCTTGTCAAAACTATCTATTTTCACATGAGTCTGAGAACGATCCTGAGCAGGTGTTTGGTATTTTGCCCCCAAATGATGAAGAAATTCCACACTGGCTTGGTAGAGATTGCCTTCGGCGAAGGGACTAGTATAAGCTTTCTTACTTGCATAAGCACCGATAACAATCTCAACACCTTTACGATGGAGTAGATCCACCACATGCTCTTCCTCGGCGGAAAAACGGGTAAATCCGTCAATGACTAAGGCAAGTTTACTGAAATAACTACTTACCTTGTCATTCTCAATAGCCTCAATCAAATGGGACAACTGACTTCCCTGAGCCAACTGGCTTTGATTGAGATAGGCCGTTACTTTCTCGAAAATTAAGAGTAAATCTACTCTCTTGTCCTCATCGGTCAAACTTTCC
The DNA here is from genome assembly GCF_053628175.1 of Streptococcus sp. 151470009-6. Taxonomy (NCBI): domain Bacteria; kingdom Bacillati; phylum Bacillota; class Bacilli; order Lactobacillales; family Streptococcaceae; genus Streptococcus; species Streptococcus sp. 151470009-6. Next base: position 417,025 of record NZ_JBSEZF010000001.1, on the reverse strand, counting down.
AAGTCCAAAAAGCTCATCTGAGCAGTTGTCATCTCATGATAAAGTTCAATCAACTGCTGGATAAACTGAGGGTCTTGTTTAATAGCTCCAAAAACTCGTAACTCTTTGGGATCGAGTTCAGCAAGGCATTTATAAAAGGCCATTCCAAGGCCGATGTCATCAAGACTGGTCTTTGTAGGCAAGTCATTTAAAACCAGATAACGAGCCATTTGAGCAAAGCGTGTGACAGTAATCGCAAAAGAAGCCTGCTGAGACAAGCATTCCAGCACAGCACGTTCCTTTTCAAATGAAAGAGAGTTGGGGGCGATGTAGAAAACTCGCTTGCCTGCAGCAACCAGCTCTTCCGCCTCTCTGGTTAGGATTTCTGTCAAAGAAGTCCGAATATCAGTATAAAGTAGTTTCATCTTTGCCTCGTTACATTTTCTGTTGTTATCCTATATTATACCATGATTTAACCGAAGATTCTGCCTCTTTCTAACCAAAATATGCTATAATAAAAGCATAACACCTAGAAAAGGAAGTCTTATGATTAAACTACTAGCCTTGGATATGGACGGAACCCTCCTTAACGAAGCCAAGGAAATCCCACAAGCCCACATCACTGCTATTCACAAAGCTATTGAAAAAGGCGTCAAATTGGTTCTCTGTACGGGTCGACCGCTTTTCGGTGTTCTTCCTTATTACAAAAAACTGGCTCTTGATCTCCAGAATGAGTATGTCATTGTCAATAACGGTTGCTCAACTCACCAGACCAGTGACTGGAGTCTAGTTGACTGGCAAGAACTCAGTCCAGCTGACATTGAATACCTCTATGACCTGGCTGAAAAAAGCGACGTCCAGTTGACTCTTTTTGATGAAGAACATTATTTTGTCCTCGGTGGTAAGCCTAATCAAATCGTTCAAAATGATGCCAAACTTGTTTTTTCAGACCTGACTGAAATTTCCCTTGAGGAAGCGACTAGTGGCAAGTATCGTATGTTCCAAGGCATGTTTTTGGGCAACGAAGAACAAACAGACGATTTTGAGCAGCGGTTTGCTGAGGAGCTCTGCCAACGATTTAGCGGCGTTCGTTCGCAGCCTGTCATTTACGAAGCAATGCCCCTTGGAACGACCAAGGCTACTGCTCTTTCTCGACTAGCAGCGATTTTGAAGATCGAGCCCTCAGAAATTATGGCCATGGGCGATGCCAATAACGATATCGAAATGCTTCAGTTTGCAGGACTTGGCATTGCTATGGGAAATGCCAGCGACCATGTCAAATCCCTAGCCGATGCTGTAACAGCCAGCAACGAAGAAGACGGCATTGCGCGTGCGATTGAGAAGTATATTTTATAATTGAGAAGCCCAGTTCATGTCAACTGGGTTTTTGTTTTTTTAAGAATCACAAAACTTTAGAAACTCTTTAGAAATACTTGATGTTTCTTTGATTTCTATAGCTTATACTAAAGTTAGAAAAATAAATCAAAAGGAGAAAATCATGAAAACAGTACTCGAAATTCATGGACTGACCAAACAATTCGGCCAACAAGCTATTCTTCAAGATCTTAGCCTAACCATAAAAGAGGGAGATATTTATGGTCTAATTGGAAAAAATGGAGCAGGTAAAACTACTCTTATCAAAATCATTACACAATTATTGTTTGCGGATAAAGGAACTATTTCCCTCTTTTCTAGTCAATCGGAAAATGAGTGGACCAAGGCTCTATCTCGAGTGGGTTCTGTTATCGAATCACCTGTAGCCCATAATCACTTAACAGCATACCAGAATCTGAAATATTATTGTATGGTTCGCCATATTCCAAATGCTGATAGGGTGATTCATGAGACCTTGGACTATGTTGGGTTGTCAGATACAGGGAAAAAAGTCTTTCGTGATTTCTCGCTAGGAATGAAACAAAGACTTGGTATCGCCATTGCCCTTCTATCCAAACCTGATTTCCTGATTCTTGATGAACCCATTAACGGACTCGACCCAATTGGGATCAAAGAATTTCGTCTCATGATCCAGCGGCTCAATCAAGAAAAAGGAATAACTATCCTCATCTCTAGCCATATCTTGTCAGAACTCTATCTCTTAGCTAATCGCTTTGGTATTCTGGATCAAGGTAAGATTATCCGTGAAATCAGTAAAGCTGAATTTCAAACACTGAGTGAGGATTATATTGTGCTTAAAACAAGCGATAAAGAAAGAGCTTGTCAGGTATTGAAAGAACAAATCCAACTCCAATTTAAGGTTGTCAATCCTGAAAATGAAATCCATATCTTTGGTAATGAACAAGATGTCAAACAGATTCTTAAGCAACTAACTTTGGCCGATGTTGCTATTGATGAGATATACTTTGCCCGTCAAAACCTAGAAGAATACTTCACCCAATTGGTAGAATAGGAGAAAAATCATGATACATACCATTCAAGCAGATTTTTACCGTCTCTTTCGCTCCAAAGGATTCTGGATTACAGAGTTCATTCTCTTTGCACTTATGTTAATGGGTGCTACTATCGGAGCTACAGGACATCTAATGTCAGTAAATACTACACCTGAAACAGAATTTCCGACCAAAGGTTGGGACGGCGTCCAAGCTCTTATCAACGCGTCTAGCAATGGTTCAAACCTCGTTTTTCTCTGCATCGTCCTGGCATGCCTCGTTCTTGGAGTTGATTTAATCGGCAAACTCTATAAAAATAATTTAACAGTGGGTGTTTCTCGTACCGAGTTTTTCCTAGCCAAAACCTTTGTACTTGCTAGTATCGCTTTCTTACAACTTATCGTTAGCCTTGTTATTGCCTTTATTCCAGCAACTATCTTAAATGGATTTGGGACCATGCCTGATGGATTTATTGGCAATCTATTGATAACTATTTCCCTTCAATTCCTTTGTCTCCTTGCTTGGCTTTCCATCGTTTCCTTCATTCTCTATGTTAGTCACTCTTATCTAGCGGTATTTATTGGTTATTTGGTCAGCTCTATCCTACTTTCTATGCCAATGCTTGTTTTTCCAGACATTGAAATTCTACGATATTTAATTCTAGATTTTGCCTATGCTATGACTACTAATAGTCAAGCTATTCTCTATACCATCACGGTTTGCGTAACAGTCATACTTTTCTTCTCTTTCAGTGGACTGACTATTTTCAAAAAGAAAAGCTTATAAAAAGGACCTCCTCTAGGATATAGAGGAGGTTTCTTCTGTTAAAGATAGATAAAGACCGAAAACCATTCTCCATCAGTGGCTAGCTTCATTTCCGCTCCAAGAAGATGAACCAATTCCTCAGTAATATAGAGACCTAAACCAGAGGATTCTTCGGTATCTGACATATTTTCAGAATAAAAACGATTGCTGAGATTGTCTATATTCTTGATAGGTTTTTTGACTAGATTATCAATTTCTAAAACAAGTCTATTTTCTTCCTTTTTCAAAGAAAGTCGAGCTTTCTCCTTACCGTGCTTGAGAACATTTCCAAGAAGGTTTTGTATAATTCGATCAAGCAAGTCCTCATCAGTCGCCGTTTTCAATCCTGGTTCAACATTAAAATCAAGAACAATCTGTGAAGATTGAAAAACGTCGTAATAAGCTAAAGTCTTTTTCGTTATAAAAGTTGATAAATCAAGTTCTTCCAGTTTCGGTTTGACTGCTCCTTCCATCAAGTGACGGTATTCGAGGAGTGCCTCCAACCGTTTGGAAACCAAATCCTGATGATGGGCTATTTTGCTTAAAGTTTCCTGACTATTATCGGGGTGTTTTATTAGTTGCTGAGTATATCCTGAAGCGATTGTCAAAGGTGTCCGAATATCATGGGCGATATTGCTGATGGCCATATCCAGGGTGTGTTTTTCACGCTTCATGATTAGCTGATTTTGCTCCACTTCTTGAAATAGATTCTCAATTTGGTTATGTAGACGCAAAATGATCTTTGAAAAGAAATTTATCCCGATCCTCTTCATGCTACCAGAGCGAATCTTTTCTTCGATTTGTCTGCTTAAATCTCTAATTGCTATATGATAGCGAATCAAAGAAATCGCCAAAATAATGTTAGTAAGGAGTAATATTGATATCAAAATGTAATTCATTATTTGTCTCCTTTTAATCGAACACCAACTCCCCAAATGGTTTCAATGTACTCATGATTTGGATCCAGTTGATACAGTTTTTTACGGAGATTGCTTAGATGAGTGTTGAGCGTATTGTCTCCAGGCAGGTAACTTTCTTCCCAAATCAATTCATAGAGTTCTTCTTTGGTGAAGATTTTTTTAGGATGATGGAGCAACATTTGAAGAATCTGGCACTCTTTCTTTGCAAGGCGAATGGTTTCAGTTGTGCTACTTATTTCAAAACTATCCGCATCGAATTGGATATTTTTAAAGTTTTGCACGAGGTTATCAATTTCTCTTCGATCTCCTGACTGATGTTCACCACTTTGGCGTAATTGCACAGTGACTCTGGCAAAGACTTCGTCCAAATCAAAAGGTTTTACTACATAATCATTGGCACCGTCTAGTAGATATTGGCTGATGAGCTTTTTATCACCTAAAGCAGTAAGCATGATGACCGGAGTCTGATTCGTTTGTCGAATAGCTTGCAAGACTTGGTCACCATTTTTCCCAGGGAGCATGATATCTAGCAGAACAAGATCAATGCCACCTTTGTCAAATTGCATGATACCTTCTGTGCCAGAAAATGCTTGGATCACCTCGTGTTCCTCTGTAAGAAGGGTTCTTAAAATTTCCTGGATTTCATTATTATCTTCAATTACAAGAATGCTCGCCATAAACCTCGTCCTCTCTAAAACTATTATAACATGTTTTGTTAGGAATTCCAGATACAGAAAAGCTCCTCTCACATTTTAAGTAAGATGGAGCTAATGGAAATTGAATCTATTTAACCAAATAAGCAATCAAAGTTATGATCCATAGATGAGTCGGGTAGAAAATATAAAAGAAATATTTACTCCAGCTGGTTTCTTGTCCTCGCTGTCCATTATACAAGGCTATAAAAGGAAATACGGTGATAAAGAGCCAGTCAGAATTGTAAAGCATCATTTCTAGTGTTTGGTGCCAAGTGTCGTAAATTTGGATGGAAGTCACTAACAAGAAGGCCCACAGAAAGGCATAGAGCAGATTTCGCAATCCCTTGCGATTTCGACAAGAGTAACTAATCAAGAGAAATGGTAGCATGGTTATACCACCCTCGGTAAAAAGACAACCGAAAATCAAGAGACCAGCAACTCCAATCCGACGCCACAACTTCTCTTTTTTATCCAGCTCTTTTCTGGGAAAACCAAGCCAAAGCATGGTGACACCGATGGCCAAAGTCAAGAAAATATTATTAGTGACCATTACTCCTTTGGATACAAATAGGGCGTTGAGAAGGCTATTTCCAGCAAACATGATAAGCGCCCAAGACCAGAGGCGGATGAGGTAGTTTTTCAAATTTCGAGTATGGATGAATCCTTCCATAGCCATATAGGCAAACCAAACTCCCACACAACGGGTCAAGGCGTGAAAGATACCTTCCCACAAAGGAGAAACGATTCCGGTAATATGCGGAATATGGTCTAGAACCATTACTGCCGCCATCAGATACTTCAACTGTGTCGCATTCCATTTTTTCATAATAAACCTCTTTCTTTTTGATCTACATAGAGTATAGCATACATTTCCGCGTATAATCGTACACCCATCTTACATTTAAAAAGCCTATCTTACATTTTTGTAAGACAGGCGTGAATATCAAAAGTTTATTATGAAAGTTACCTTCTAGTCCGTAATTCGTTGGTACATTTCGGGTCTTCTATCACGAAACAGTCCCCAGTTGAGGCGTTCACTTGCTCCCTTATCAAGGTCATAAGTTGCTAACAGAACAGCTTCCCCTTGTCTTTCGGCTCGCTCTAGAATAGCTCCTGTTTCATCCGTCATAAAGGAGGAACCGTAGAAGTCAAGACTGGAACTTTGTCCACCATTTTCCTCGCTAGGAGTGACTTCCTCCAAACCATAACGATTGGCTGCAATGACTGGAACAATATTCGCTGCTGCGTGTCCTTGCATAGTACGTTGCCAGTGACCACAACTGTCTGTATCCAAAATTGGCTCTGAACCAATAGCTGTTGGGTAAAAGAGTAATTCTGCACCATTCAACGCAAGACAACGGGCTGTTTCAGGAAACCATTGATCCCAACAGATACCGATCCCAATCTTGGCGTAGCGAGTATCCCAGACCTTGAAGCCAGTGTTACCAGGCGTAAAATAAAACTTTTCTTGATAATAATGATCATCTGGTATGTGGGTCTTCCGATAAACACCCAGCACTTCACCATCTGCATCAATGACGGCGATTGAGTTATACAAGACATTGCCATCTTTTTCATAGAAACTGATCGGTAAAACAACTTCTAGTTCCTTAGCAAGCACTTTAAAATGCTGAATGGCTGTATTTTCTGTCACTGACTGGGCATACTGGTAGTAGTCATACTGGCGTTCCTGACAGAAATAGGGACGTTCAAACAGCTCTGGCAAGAGGATGATTTGTGCGCCTTGTTCCGTAGCTTGACGTACTAGACGTTCCGCTGTTTGGATATTTGTTGCCACATCCTTGGCACATTGCATCTGGATCGCTGCAACTCTAACATTTCTCATCTTTTTCTCCTAATCTGGGATTTGTTGGGTGATACAGTGGATATTGCCACCACCTAATAAAATATCTCTGGCTGGTATTCCTACCACTTCACGGTCTGGAAAACACTTGCTGAGGATATCTAGGGCCACTTGGTCGTTTTTATCTTGAAATTGAGGAACAAGGACAGCCTTGTTGGCAATATAGAAATTGACATAGGAAGCTGCAAGACGTTCACCTGCATAACGCTCTTCTTCCCCTTCTTCATATATGTAGCCTGGCAAATCCTCTTCGGTTACAACTTGTCGAACTGCAGGGATAGGCAATTTATGAATGGTGAAGGGACGCCCTTTTGCATCCGTTTCCTTCTCTAAAAGCTCTAAATCAGCTACTGACATGGCATATTGGGGATCATTTTGATCATTTGTCCAAGCCAAGACAAGCTCTGCAGGACCAACAAAGGCAGCAACATTGTCAACGTGTTCATTGGTTTCGTCCTGATAAATTCCGTAAGGAAGCCAGATAACTTTTTCAGCGCCAAGGCACTCTAATAAGGTGTTTTCGATTTCCTCTTTACTGAGATGAGGATTGCGACCAGGACTGAGTAAGCAGCTTTCAGTCACAAGAATGGTTCCTTGACCGTCGCTGTGTATGGCTCCGCCTTCCAGTACAAAAGGTTTAACATCGTAAACAGGCATTTCCAAGGCCTCAGAAAAACGACTGGCTACTTGGTCATCCTCTTCATAATCTTGATAAAGACCATCAACAGCACCACCCCAGGCATTAAAAGACCAGTCTACTGCCAACTTTTCTCTTTTTTCATTGACGAGAATGGTCGGACCTGTATCACGCGCCCAGGCATCATTAGTAGGAATATCTAGATAAACAACCTTTTCTCCAAGATAGGATTGGGCTTCAGATAGATGGTCCTGCTCCACCAAAAGATAGACTCTTTCCACTTCTGCTATGGTCTTGATAATCTGAGTAAATACTCTTTTAGCAGCCTTTCCTTGAAAAGGCCATGAACCTGGTCGAGTCGGCCATATCATGAGGGTGCCATGATGGGGTTCGTACTCTGCTGGCATACGATAGCCTGCTTTTTTCGGAGTTTCTATCATGATAATCTCCCTTTAAAATCTTGATAGCCAAAGGCTTTGACTAAGCTACAGTCACCTTGCTCGTCCATGAGATAGAGACTTGGGAGGCCAATACCGTTAAAAGTATTATTTTTGACAAAGGAATAAATAGCCATGTCTTCAAAATAAAGCCTATCACCTATTTGGACTGGATTTTCAAAGCTATAATCTCCAATCACGTCGCCCGTCAGACAGGTATTAGAAGAAAGCCTATAAGTATGGGCTTTTTCCATTGCATCAAAGCCATTTCTCAAAGGTGGACGATAGGGCATTTCAAGTACATCTGGCATATGGCAGGTCGCAGAGGCATCTAAAACCAAGATCTCCATACCGTTTTCGACAATATCCAATACCTCCGTTGCTAGATAACCCGCATTGAGCGCAATAGCTTCACCCGGCTCGATATAGACCTCAAGATTGTAAGTTTCTCGGATACGCTTAATTTCAGAAATCAGTAAATCCACATCATAGTCTTCTCTTGTGATGTGGTGTCCACCACCCATATTGAGCCATTTTACCTCATGTAAATAAGAACCAAACTGCGCTTCTACTGCTTTCAAAGTTGTCTCTAAATCATCTGAACCTTGCTCGCAAAGGGTATGAAAATGAAGTCCGTCCACTAAATCCAATAAATCACTTGGTATCTTGTCTGAAGTCACTCCAAAACGAGAGCCAGGAGCACAAGGATCATAAAGCGCGTGGTCACCCTGCGTTGAACATTGAGGATTGATGCGAAGACCCACACTGATACCAGCATCACGACAACGTTGACCATATTTTCGTAGTTGTCTCTCTGAGTTAAAAACAATATGATCCGATATTTGCAGTAGCTCTTCCATATCTGATTCCTTGAAAGCAGGTGCAAAGACATGGACTTCCCCCGGGAATTCTTCTCTAGCTAGCTTGGCCTCATAGAGACCACTTGCAGTTGTACCAGATAGGTACTGGCTAATCAAGGGATAGGTTTTGTAGAGGGAATATGCTTTCTGGGCAAGCAAAACCTTGCAACCAGCTTCTTCTTGTACATATTGTAAAATGCGACAGTTGGCTTCTAATTTTGCTAAGTCAATGACGTAAGCTGGTGTTGGTACATGTTCTAGCTTCATTAGTCCACCATTTGTGGGTTTTCTACCACAACCCATGGCAATCCGTACTCATTCAAAGCTTCCATGAATGGATCTGGATCCAATTCTTCAAGGTTGTAAACTCCAGGTTGTTTCCACGTACCATTCATAACTAATTTTGTCCCAATCATGGCTGGAACGCCTGTAGTGTAAGAAATTGCTTGAGAACCAACTTCTGCGTAGCATTCCTGATGGTCGCAAACATTGTAGATGTAGATTGTCTTTTCAACGCCATCTTTGATACCTGTAAAGATACATCCGATATTAGTTTTTCCAACAGTACGTGGTCCAAGGCTTGCAGGATCTGGAAGCAAGGCTTTCAAGAATTGGATTGGTACGATTTCTTGACCGTTAAAGTTAATGGTATCTGTACGAAGGAGACCAACGTTTTCCAAGCATTTCATATGCGTTAGATAAGATTGGCCAAAAGTCATAAAGAAACGAATGCGTTTAACACCAGGGATATTTTTCGCCAATGATTCAATTTCTTCATGGTGGAGGAGATACATGTCTTTTTGCCCAACTTGAGGGAAATCATACTCACGTTTGATAGACATAGCTTCAACTTCTACCCATTTTCCATCTTCCCAGTAAGAACCTGGTGCAGAAACTTCACGTAAGTTGATTTCTGGGTTGAAGTTTGTTGCAAATGGATAACCGTGGTCACCACCATTACAGTCTAAAATGTCGATATAGTGGATTTCATCAAAGTAATGTTTGAGGGCGTATGCTGAAAAGACACTAGTCACACCTGGGTCAAAACCAGATCCAAGAAGAGCGGTTAGGCCTGCTTCTTTGAATTTCTCTTGATAAGCCCACTGCCATGAATAATCAAAGTAGGCTGTAAAACCAAGTTCCTTGCAGCGTTTTTCGTAGATGGCACGCCACTCAGGATCTTCTGTATCCTCTGCCTCGTAGTTAGCTGTGTCAATATAGTGAACTCCAGTCGCTAAACAAGCATCCATAATGGTCAAGTCTTGGTATGGTAAAGCTACGTTCAAAACGGCTTCTGGCTTGTAGCTTTCAATCAAGGCAATCACTTCTTCAACCTTGTCAGCGTCAAGGGCAGCTGTCTCAATCTTTGTACTTGTTTTGCCTTCTAGTTTAGCTTTCAAGTCATCACATTTTGACTTGGTACGGCTAGCAATCATAATCTCTTTAAAGGTTTCGCTATCTTGGCAAATCTTTGAAATAGCAACTTGGGCAACGCCCCCACATCCAATAACTAGTAAACGACTCATTTTTTTCCTTCCTCTTCTTCTAAAATGTCTTCTACATACTTAGGCAACATAAAGGCTCCCACGTGTAAGTTTGCAGTGTAGTATTCTGTGAAAAGCTGGCGTTTTTTCCAGCCTTCCTTGTCAAAATCTTTGACAGGGTGGTATTTTTTCGATGCAAATCCAAACAACCAATAGCCCGCAGGACTGGTTGGGATATGGGCCTGATAAACCCGGCTAATTGGAAAGGCTTGATTGACCTTGCGGTGCATGCTTCGGCATGCTGACTCATCTTCGTCAAAGAAGGGACTACCATGCTGGTAAATCATGATACCGTCTTCTTTCAAGGCTCTATAACTATTTCCGTAAAATTCCTTGGTAAAGAGCCCTTCCGTATGACCAAATGGATCTGTCGCATCGTTGATAATAATGTCGTAATCATCTTCGCAATTTCTCAAAAATCTCAGCCCATTTTGGTAGTAAATGGTAACACGAGGATCATCTAGCCCCGCAGCAAAGTCTGGGAAATACTCACGACAGACCTCAACCAACATTTCATCTGGTTCCACAATATCGATTTGCTCCAGTTCAGGATAGAGGGTTAATACTTGGGCAACACCACCGTCACCACCCCCAATAACCAAGACTTTCTTGGGATTTGGGTGGACAGCCATGGGAACGTGTACGGTCATCTCATTGTAAACAAAATCATCTGCATCTGAAAACAAGACGTGCCCATTTAAAATCAGTATTTTTCCAAAAGCTGGCGTATCCAAGACTTCGATATCCTGCCATTCACTTTTACCAGCGTATAGTTGCTTGGCTGTTCTCAGGGACAATTTGACATCTGGAGTATGAACTTCAGAAAACCATAAATCCATCTAGTTCTCCTTTCTCTTAATGACGTTAATGTGATTGACCTCAGGATCTTCCGTCCCTTGGAGGGAACAACCACGTTCCTTGGCAAATTGGATATAGTCTACAATTTCTCGTGTAATTCGTTCACCAGGAGCCAAGATAGGAATCCCTGGAGGGTAGCACATGACAAATTCTCCACAGACTTGTCCAATAGATTCGTCCAGGGTTAAACTTCTTCTATTTGAGTAAAAGGCTTCCTGAGGAGACAGCACCAACTCAGGTTGGATATATTCTCCGGCTATCAAGTCCTTCCCATCTCTTGAGTAGAGTCTCTTGATATCAGCCAAAGCACCAACCAAGCGCTCGATATCTTGGATACGGTCACCAATCGAAATATAGGCCAAGATATTGCCGATATCACCAAACTCGATCTGAATGTCATATTCATCCCGTAAGAGGTCATAAACCTCGATACCGGTTAAGCCAATACCCTGAGTGTAGACTGACAACTTAGTAACGTCAAAATCACAAACGGAAACACCGTCTATTAACTCTTTAGAGTAAGCATAGTAGCCACCGATAGCATTGATTTCACGACGAGCATACTCGGATAGCTCAATGACTTTCTCAAACGACTCTTTACCACGAAGGGCTAAGTTTCGACGCGAAATATCTAGACTAGCCATCAACAAGTAAGAGGCAGATGTAGACTGGGTCAGGTTGATAATCTGACGAACGTACTCAGGGTTCATCTGCTCCCCAATAAGTAAAATGGAGCTTTGGGTCAAACTCCCACCAGACTTATGCATAGAGACCGCCGCCATATCAGCACCTGCGTCCATAGCAGAAATTGGAAGTTTATCTGTAAAATGCAAATGAGCTCCATGGGCTTCATCCACTAAAACCAGCATGCCTGCTTCATGAGCCATTTCCGTTAAACCCTTGAGGTCTGAACAAATCCCATAGTAAGTTGGATTGTTGATGAGGATAGCCTTGGCATCTGGATGTTCCTTTATAGCTTGAGCCACACGGTCATTTTCAAGTCCTAAAGCGATGCCGATTTTAGGATCTACACTCATCTCGATATAGATGGGAATGGCGCCACATAGAACCAGCGCATTGATAGCAGATTTGTGGACATTACGTGGCAGAATAATCTTATCTCCCGCCTTGCAGGTGGAAAGAATCATGGTTTGAACAGATGAAGTTGTTCCACCGATCATGAGAAAGGCATGCGCTGCTCCAAAAGCATCCGCAGCCAGCTCCTCTGCGTCTCGAATAATCGAAATGGGATGGCCTAAATTATCCAAGGGTTTCATAGAATTGACATCAATGCCAACACATTTTTCTCCCAACAATTCAACAAGTTCTGGATTTCCCCGTCCGCGTTTGTGACCTGGTACATCAAAGGGAACAATCCGTTTCTTTCTTAGCTTTATCAGACCTTCATAAATAGGGGCCTGATTTTGATCTAACTTTTTCAAGACATACTCCTTTACCATATTTTTAGCTCCTCAAAATGATGAGGGCGACCAAAGGTTGACTTATGAAAAAAGAGCAGGTTTTCACCTGCTCTGCAATCTTCTGACGTGTTTATTTTGGTTTCTGTTGAGTATGTCTGTTCCCGATGTTTCCTAACTCTCTAGTAGCAAATATTACGTACTTTATTGATCGTTTCACAAGATGACGTGTGCTTTCACCACACTAAAATTTATGAATTAGGACAAGCGTCCTAACATCAACTTATAAAAGTAGGCTTTTAACCCTATCAATAATGTGGCTTTTCAACCACGCTTCGGCATTCAACCCTGCCTGTCCGTAGGCATTTTTTACTCGGGTTTATATTTGCTAGAAAACATCATCTCATTTTCTAAGCCTTATAACTATATCATGTTTACACAAGTTTGTAAAGTATTTTGTGAAAGTTTTTTTAAAAAAAATAATTTTTGTTCGTATTTTTAATATATCTAAAAATTAAAAACTATTTCAAATTTGCCTTTAAATAATAAAATAGGAACTAGGTTTGGTAGCTCCTATTCTTCATATGATGATTTAAAAGATAATAAAAGTATACTATGACACAATGCACCAGTTTTCATATTCTAAAATTAAATTAGAGATTAGACATTAAAAGAATACAAAGGAATGTATGTTAATGTAATTGTATCATTAAAATTTAATCAGCATCAACCCCGATCTGGTATTTTTGACAGTGAAGGCATCTAAAAAGGTAGCCACAAAGAGAGCCATCCTTAACCAAGTATTCTTCAATATCTTGATATTCTCCACGCTCTTCATAGTCTGCCAAGACTTGCTCGGCAATTCCCATGGCCTTTAATTCTCGAGTGCCAACTGTACCCAAATAAGCACAATAATCCTGACAACAAGAAAGCCAATTTTCTCCCTGCCAACTAGAGTAGCCAGGGGTCTGGCAAAAAAGCACCTGGTCTTTTTCTGGATCCAATTCACCCTGACACTCAGCATCTTGAACAAATTCTGCATCGAATTTCTTTGCTGCTAGCCCGTTTGCAATACAAAATGGACAAAGATTTTTGATGTTGTCAATACAATAAGGCATCAAGTTATAATATATATTGCTTTCTTTCCCACAAGATGGACAAAGCTTGGCTTCTCCCTCTACAAAAGCTCTCGTTGATAGAGGATCTGGATGGTAGATAAAATGTGGCAAAGACTGTGATAGCTCTGTTCTCTGCTTCTTCTCTTCTTTTCTTAGAGGACGAGGAAGGGCAAAGCGATCTCCATGGCTTTGACTCCTCTCTGCTAAGTGAGCTAATTTTTTAATTTGTTTTCGATCTGGCTTAGTGATTATTTTGGTAAATAAATCATAGGCACTAGCGTAGAGACCTAATTGCTCATAGAGATCTACTAAGACTTTCTTCGCTTCCAAATCATCAGACTTAGCTAATTCATCAACTAATTCATAAAGAGCTGAGACACTTGGTGGATTGCACTCTTGGGCTATATATTGCTTCTTTAAAGTAATGTATTTTTGTAAATATGGATTCATAGGATTACCTTTCTAATGGATTATAAAAACCTTAACAAATAGTCACTAAGACATTCCCCTTGTGGTTTAAGATTTCCTTGTAAAAGTCTTTCATTTTTACAAAGCTGGTTCGAATATCATCCTTGATTTCTTCCTCTTCTTCAAGATAATCCCAAATATCGGGGTATAACTCTGCCTTCTTGCATGCTTCCATACTAAAGTCCGCCAAGGCTCTGTGCATGTCAAAACTTTCTAGAGCTTCTACGATCTCGGCTATCTTGTTTTTTTCCGTATAGGCTATGTACTCAGACACTTCTTCTAAAGGAGTCACTCCTAAAACCGCTTCTCTCAAGGGATTGTCATCCAAAAATTCTGAACTACTAAATCCTGTCAAGACAAAGACCAAGGCATCCCACATTTTGTCGATATCTATTAAGATATCATGACTATCAGCGGAATCCTCAGCAAAGTCTAACAAATCATCTTCTTGATTGGAAAGACCTTTTATTTGTTCTAATTCATTATCTGCTAAATATTGATAATTGGCAATCATTCCCATGATTTTACTCCTTTGAATCAGTTAGTATCATATGGATATTTCTAGTTCTATTTCCCTAGAAAATGCTATAATGGAGCTAAGAAATTGTTTTATTGAATGTTAAATAGGGGAAAGTAGTAATGTTCACTAGTATTGTTTTGGGTTTTTATGCTCTTTTCTTTCTATCCTTGTCCTTTACTATCTACCTCTATATCAGACTTGTAGTTGCAGTTAAAAAAGGCAAAGACATTCCCAAATGGATTTATAAACTTGGCCATGCTGTTCAAGGAAGAATTCACGTTGACTATGAAGAAATAACTGATGCTAATGCCCTTAAAGAGATTCATTGGTTCTTGCTAATCTATTTAACCGTAAATCTACTCGTATTGGCTGTCTTCTACCATTGTGGTAATAGCTTTCCTCAAGCCATTTATGAATGTTTGAAAAACAATTTTTTATCGTACTTGTTAGTATGGTTTTAAAAAGTATTGGCAAATTTGTTGTACTGGCTATAAGAAAAAACTTTCATAACAGTCATGTCTATGCATCAACCAACGCTTTTATCGGGACAGCTTTTTTAACGAGTTATGTTTTTATGTTTTGCATGATGATGAGTGGCATTCCGGCTCAACCTGTTCCAGTAACCATTCAAGATACTACAGTAATTATCGGTGAGAGCAAGGCTTCCGAGCTTTTGGACCAAGGTTTTAACTTCGAAGATAAAAGTCCAGATAGTTCCATCACCAATCCCAAAAACGACCACTTCTACTACGGTCAGCTTCTCGAAGTCAAGCGAGATGAGCAGTCCTACGGCTTTATGATCCTTACTTCTACAGGAAGAGATACTGATCAGCTCAAAAACTGTGTCATCACCTATTACAGAACGCCTAAGGATAACAATCAACTAGAAAAAATTTCCATCAATCATGTCAAGCTAGCAAATCTCAAGCTCCAAGACTTTCAAACACGAAAATTAATCAATATCTTTGAAGTCAATCCAGCTGATTATAAAGTCTCTGATAAAGATACCAACTTTATCCTAACCATCCAAACAGCAGATTACGACCTCTGGAAAAGGTACCGGATTGAAGCAAAGTTCAATTCAGATGGTTCGATTAATAGCTATGGAGTCAGGGCCCAGCATAGCATGTGGGAATGACTCACCCCTTATTGTCCTCTTATCAGATAGACATTAGACTGAAAAAATATCATCGACAAGTTTATAGGTTTCGATGAACCGAAGGCCAGAAGAACCTTTATCTCTAGTGATTTCTTCATAAATATCTTCTAAATTTTGGGCAGGTGCCAGCATCCAAAGACTAAAAGGTTTAAGCTTCACCTGTCCAATTTTTTCAATATTATCTAATAATTGGCCTAAATCTTTGTGATTGAACCAGCAATCTGTATCCAGAGCAAACTTGGTATTGTCCATCTTACAGGAGATTTGACTGGTCAAAAAATCATCGATGGTGGGCTTTTTTGTTTGTAAGAGGCGCGTGCAAGCTAGATGGTACTCAAGCTTTCTAGGACTCTGCTCAACCATAGATACAAAGACAAGACCATACTCATCTTCGAACTTAACAGCAAGGATATCTCCTTCTTCAAAGTAAGGTTTGCGTTTGGTTTTGGCTTTAGGGACCTTTAGAGGCCTAGGATTTTCAGTTAGCAACTGAACTGCAAGTTTTTCCAAGACCTTTTGCCTTTGCTTCAAAGCCTTTGAGTCTATTTCCAACCAAAATGGATCGGGACCTTTTTTGATAAGCTCCAAGGTTTTATCTCTGATATCGTCTGTCAGGTGACCAATCTTCCACAGTGAGTAGGCAAGAGCAGTCCAATAAATTTCTGAAAAAAAGTCTATTTGACAGTAATCTTTCTCCGCATCGAGGATATCCTTTATAATGTTCACCACCTGTTCACCGTCTCTATAGCGACCGACTACTTCATTGTAAATATCATAACCTTGATCACTGTCAATGATTTTAACGCCATCAATAGCCATACTCAACTCCTATATCTTATTAAATCTCAAAGCTTATTTAATCTTATGCTTATTCATTTTCTCTTGGAAAATATTTGTAAGAATTTGTCGTAATTCTTGAGCTTCCTTTTCTGGAAGTTGCCCTTCTTGTTCAGCTATAGCGTATAACTCTGGATACTCGAACGAGATTCTCTTAATCGTACGTGTAATCGCATGTTTTCTAACAAAAAATGGAATACGCTTAATGTATTCTTGAGGGATCAGCGCGATAATCTTGTCAGCAGTTTCTTTATCACTCAGTTTAGAAAAAGTTAATCCCTTTTTAATCATTTCTTGTTCTTGTTTCGTAAAATCTTGTAATTCCATATGTCTACTCCTCATCTTCCGTCACTTCCCAGACTTCTGACTGGTAGCCCTCACCATCTATATCATAGCGCTGCATATAGCCTATAAATTTTTCCTTTTTATTTGCCTTACGAGGCTTGAGAATGTTTACAGCCCAGAATCCGATAAGAATGACAACTAAAAGCGCCATTACTGTTTCCATCTCATCACCTTTGCCTACCTTAATACCCTTCAACCCACTTTTCATTGTCCATGATGAAAGGCTTAGCTAGTCCGTCACCTGTGTAATCCGCATATTTGGTGGATAGATACTTGTAACAGTCTTCCTTGGTCGCAAATTTGATGGCTTGATAAGGCTCTTCAAAAGTCAGTTTTTCAACAAATAAGAAACCATCATCAGCTGGCACTAAAATACCAACATGCCCGACAAAAAGAAACTCTCCATCCAAATTATCATGCAAGACTACAGACAGCATTCGAGCCTTGTCATTAAATTGAAACTGGGAGAAGAATTTCTCCATCTTCTGCGCGTGAACTTTTACATCCGTTGTCGCTTCTGTCTCCACCCTAGAAAATAGAATATCAAACTCTTCCTTGTCTTTCGCATCAAACACCTTTCCCTTATCAATAGCGTCATTATCCACAAAAAGCAGCTGATCATTCTTTTCAAGTTTTGGAATTGTGACTGAATTTTTCAAGAGCGCATAGCTATTGATACGGCAGTTGGTCCCGACAAAGTCACCCTTTTTTTGATTCCAGAGATTGCTGATTTTCTCTACGTCGTATTCTGTTTTTGTAAAGGAGACAAAATCACCACTTAAGCCAGTAGAGCCGACAGTCGCATTATAGTCTGTGACAAGATTGAAAAATGCCTCAACACTATTTGGATCCAAGTGCGCTGATAAGAGAGATTTGACCTCTTCGGAACTTACCTGACTGTTTAGATTGGTATATGAAGCCGTCCAAGGAACTTTATCTGAACTGGTCTGTGCCTGATTTGCAGCTTCAGTGCTCGTATTATTTTGCTGACAAGCAGCAAATCCAAGTAATAAGGGTAAACACAGTCCCAAGGCTACTACTTTTCTCGTTCGTTTCATGCAATTCTCCTTCTAGACTACAAGTCTCTTTTTCATTTTAAATAGCATTCACTAATCGTTCATCTAGAAATCGTTGACTTAGCTATATTATACTACATAAGTCAAAAAAAGACTGCACGAATCACCCATTCATTACAGTCTTTTTAAACCTATTATTTATTGAATGACGAAACCTTTAGGCAAAATCACCAGTTGCTGGTCCAATTCTTGGCAATGACTGGCCAGCGCTATAGTATCACGACCTACAAGATAGTTTTCACTTGATTGGTTAAAAATAGCTTGGATTTTTTGCCCATCATAATCCCATGCCAGAGATACCACATCTGTCTTGATTTCTTGCAGACTATAGGTTCCATGTTGGATTATATCTGAGACACTCTTGCGAAGCTGAATCAATTTCTTCATGAAATGAAGCATCTCATTACTGTCGGATACACGTTCCCAAGGCATGACACGACGACAATCTGGATCTGGTCCTCCATCTAACTCCAACTCAGTTCCATAGTAGAAACACGGTGTTCCCCTTTGCAAAAAGAGGCAAGCAAGGGCAGACTTCACAAGTTGAACATCTCCCTTGGCAGTAGTCAAAATGCGCTCCGTATCATGCGAATCCAAAAGATTGAACATCACTTCCGAAATCTGCTGTCTATAGTACATGGACTGGCTATTGATTTCATTGATAAATTGATGAGGTTTCTTAGTCCCACGTAAGAAATAATCCTTGATGCTATCAGATAGTGGATAGTTCATGACTGCGTGAAATTCATCGCCATTTAGCCAAGGCTGTGAAGTATGCCAGACTTCTCCAAGAATATAAAGTTCAGGCTTTTTAGCCAAGACAGCCTTCCGGAAATCTCTCCAAAATTGGTGGACCACTTCATTAGCCACATCCAAACGCCAAGCATCGATATCAAACTCTTCAATCCAGTAGGTCGCAACGCTCAACAAATAGTCCTTCACTTGAGGATTGGCCGTATTGAGCTTGGGCATATAGCTGGCAAAGGCAAAGGTATGATAAGGGAGCTTTCTTGGATTCCCCAGCTTATCCTTGGTCACTGGGAACTCTTGAACATGGAACCAATCTTTGTAAACGGAATCTTCACCATGTTTGAGAACATCCTGCCATTGTGGAGATTTGTCCCCAATATGGTTGAAAACAGCGTCCAGCATGATCTTCATGCCTCTCTGATGAGCTTCTTTCACCAGTTGACGGAAGGTCTCCTTGTCTCCAAAATGACGGTCGATTTCGAAATAATCTGTCGTATTGTACTTGTGATTGCTTGGGGATTCAAAAATCGGACAGAGATAAAGTCCTGTAATCCCCAAATCTTGCAAGTAATCCAGATGGTCAATAACACCTTGTAAATCACCTCCAAAGAAATCGCTCGTCTTTGGTTTGATAGAGGAATCCCAAGCTAGTGAACCTTCAGGTGAAATCTCAGGGTTCCCATTAGCAAAACGTTCTGGAAAAATCTGATACCAAACTGTATCGGCCACCCAGTCAGGAACATGGCAAGCATCAATCTCATGAATATAAGGAATTTTAAATCCATTTCCTTCATAATGAAGATTTTCTAGTGTGTTTTCAACACAGCCCTTATCGCCATACAAAATACTCTGACCTTGCTTATCTTTAAGTTCAAAAAGATACTGGAGTCGGGCATAGCCAACCGTAACTTCCGCTTGCCAGTAATCAAACAAAGCATCAGAAGTTACTTTACTCATCTCCTTACTATCTTCATAACGGTCCTCTATAAAAATAAAAGGATCTCCATAATGTAAGTTGATGCTTTCAATATCATCTTTCTTGATCCGGATGCGAATGTGCATTGTCTTGTCTTTATAAAGATAAGCATACTCCGACTCTGGTCTGTGGTGAATGGCTGTTAATTCCATTGTTCTGTCTCCTAGTTTACTTTTATTCATCTTGTTGCGCAAACGTTTTCATAATTGTGATTCTAGTATACTACTTTCGTATTTTATTTGCAAGGTTTGTCCGTAGTTTGAAGTGGTTTGTTGCTAGAAATAAAAAAGCAGCCAGTCTTACAACTAGCTACTTTTCAAATGATGATTTACAACTGTCTTTCCAGCCATTCTATCTTTTTAAAATCCTTATTGTTATTGTGGTCATTTCTATAAGAATCTTGGGAAGAAGTCTTGTAAATACTTAAAAACTGTTCCAAACTTGGAACGCGAAACGTGATGTCCTCGAGATGAATCAACTCTATATCTGATTCCGAAACCCCTGCAAAATCTGGTAAAGAATCAATACTTCCAAACTCAACACTCAGACCATCTTTTTGGAATTCATGCTCATGAATATCTATTAAGACATAGCCTAAGCCTTTCATCACTTTCATTATCTTGTCCCAGTCATAAATTCTGAGATGATCAGGTGCTTCCCATCCTCTAGGATCTCCAGGAACATGAATGTCAATGTCGGACGGCTGCCATTCTTCATTTGAACGGTATTCAAAACCCAAAGACCCCATGAGCGTAGGAGTGATTCCGACTTGGTTTAAATGAGAACAAATTGTTCGAAATTCATCAAATAGAGAATTCATTCCTCCTCCAATCGTTGATATGAAACTTTATTTCTCTGTGAGAGATAAACTAATTTTTACCTTCTACTCTTTCGGTTTTGAAAATACTTCTACTCGCTGAGCTAGGACTTTGATTTCAACAGGTAGGTTATCCGATTTATCGCCGTCAACATCTGACTCCAATTCACTATCTGAAGAGATCTTAATATTACGCGCTCTGATATACTCAATATTATCATTGCCGACAACATCTCCTTTTAGTAAATCAGGAATGACGGATAATTTAGAGAATATAGAAGCATCTTTTAGAATCAAAATATTGGCATAGCCATCTTTGTCTTCTTCAAAGATTTTCTTATCAGCGAAGTAATTTGTCAAGAGAACCAAAACATGACTAGCTTCACCAACATAATTTCCATTTTCTGTCTCAATCTTAATGTTAAAGACCTGATCCGTCATGACAGACTTCATTGTATTTACAGCATAGGCAAGGATACCAAATTTTGTCTTGTCCTCGATTTCAACATTGTGAATCGCCTCAGGCAGAGAACCGATACTAAAGATATAACCAAAATAGTTATCATTCGCTTTACCAATATCAATCTTGTTGGTTAAGTTAAAATCGAGTTCATCTATCGCGCCATCGATGTCTTGATTGATTTCCAAAAGTTTCGTAATGAGGTTACCAGTACCGCCAGGGATAATCCCTAACTTAGGAATGTAGTCTCTCTCAGCAATACCTGAAATAACTTCATTGACAGTCCCGTCTCCACCAAAAACAACCACTGCATCGTACTCCTCACGAGACGCTTCCTCAGCAAAGTGTGTTGCGTCTAAGGCTTTTTCGGTAATTTTGGTTTCCACCTGCTCAAAATAATCTTTGGCTTTACTCTCCAGCTTTTCTTTATAATCCAAAGCCTTCTCCCCACCAGAGGTAGGGTTGATAATTAACATTGCTTTTTTCATTGATAATACTCCTTAATTTTTAAATAGAAATGTTAGTGTAACTACATCAGCCATTACATATAATGCTATTATATAATGAAACCTCAAAAAATAGAAATCAGACGTACCGGAGATTAATATAATTTTATTCTATTTTCCCATCACCTTTAAGGATTCATCCAAATCAGAATAAGTTTTATCCTTTATCCAATAAGGAATACCATAAGCTGCCTCTGCCACCAAGTGAGATGGCGTTTCTACTTACAATAGTCTTTTATTTTATCAGCATATTCAGTCAAAAGATTCTTTGAATAAATTTTTTCATTACTTGAATTTCTAACTTCTTTCCAAAGAATAGAAGCTACTTTTAACTTGTTTGAGTAGTTACGACTATTTTCGTCTGCACTGAAATCCTTTAGAAATTGATTCCATTGACACACCGAATGGTCATACTTTGCATAATCTGAATCTCCATAATAAACTTTTAGCATATCTTGGATTGTAAAACTCAAATCATTGTCGCTTTTTACTTTTCTCCAAGCAGTTGCCATATCAGCAGTAAATTTAAAGGGCGAAACACCTGTTAAAGTTGAGAAATATTCTCTAAAGTGTACATTAAAGGAGAATCCACATTCAAGTAAGGGCGTATTTAAGTTAACAACTTCTACTCGTTTCTTATTTCTTTTTGTTGATGATTTTTTAATCAAATTACCCTTAAAGTACTGCTCAATAATATCATTAAGTTCCTGTTTGGTCCCTCTATATTCAAGCCCTAATGACTTGCATATCTGTGAAAGTTCATCACGATACCAGTAGTATTTATTAAACTCATCAAAGGATGTGATTTTATCAAACTCAGGTCTGCTTTCTATCAATATAACACCTCCTTAAAAACAGTTTAGGTTTTCATCTTAAAATAATGGAGTTTAGTTTCTTTATTCTGAGGATTAGCTACGTTTCTCTAATAAATTTACACACTCCACGTGTGGTAATATTCTTCTTTTATACTAATAAACGAAAGGCAGTAAAAATCATTTTAGAATGATACGGTGGAACGGAAAGATTTTCGCCACTTCAAAAGAAACGACATTCATCACTCCACTTTAAATTATAATAGATAATTCTCTAACATAGATCATCTAATTAGCAAATCGTTACTTTCAATAATGGATATCCTGATCTAAATTTTAAAATGTTGTTCCCTTACTAATTCTATT
Organism: Streptococcus sp. 151470009-6; assembly: GCF_053628175.1. Classification (NCBI taxonomy): domain Bacteria; kingdom Bacillati; phylum Bacillota; class Bacilli; order Lactobacillales; family Streptococcaceae; genus Streptococcus; species Streptococcus sp. 151470009-6. The sequence goes on along the minus strand of NZ_JBSEZF010000001.1, from coordinate 394,412 downwards.
ACTCGCCAATATAGTATAAATCAAATAACCAATAAAAATGATAATAAAAATAAGATTAATTTTTAACACAAAATAGAGATTTAAAAAATTTGCGAACGCATGAAATAATATACAGTATCCCACAGATTTCGTTTGACGGTAAAGAAGCCCTAAAACAAAACTTAAAAATAATGTATATATAAAAAATAAAATAAAAGGAAATCCTTGATGATTTTCTCCAACTATAAACCATAAAGGCAGATGCCAAATCCCCCAAATTGATCCTACAATCAAATTAGATCGCCAATAAGTATATTTTTTATCAAGTAAGGGTTGTAGTATGCCTCTCCATCCTAATTCTTCGTGACCGCCACCAAAAAAAATTAATTGAATAAAGAATAGTGGCATCAGATAAATGGATACTCCGTTTAATTCTAAGGAAGATACAGAAAATAGTATCAAAATTGCTAACAAATGAATAATGAAATAAATACTACTACTTTTTCTTTTAGTAAATACAAAATGTTTAAATTTTATATTATTCCTTTTCAAATAAAAGCCACTTGCAATAGCTGGTCCAAGTGCACCAACTATATGTAATATTCTTCCTATAAATGTCTCTAATCCCAAAATATAAGATTGTGTAAATATGGCAAGAAGCCCCCAAGATATATAAGTAATTCCAAATGTAAAACAAAGATAATTTTTTAAATTCTTTTTGTCAATTTCTGTCATTTTATCGCCCTTATCTTAATTATTTTATGAATAATATTATTACTACTTCTTAGTTGCTCTCGATTATAACTACCTATATTCTATCATAAAAACACAAAAAAGCCTTACAATCAAGGCTTTTCATAATTGATTCATACCAAGATTTCTAGGCTTTTACGAGAAAAGCTACACAATCATCGGTTCGCAGTTACCGTATCATTTAGTCGTAAACTCCTTACTCTACGACGTCTATCCCATGGGCAGAACATCTGCTTCTACTTCGCTGATGCCTCAGCTCGTACAAGCAGTGATACCGCCTCAACATGATGCGTTTGTGGAACTCAAAAGGTTTGGGGAACCTTTTGAGGATTAACTACGTTTCTCTAAATAACTCACACACTCAACATGATGCGTCTGCGGAAATAAATCCACCGGCTGGACTTTCCTCAACTCATATCCCAATTCTTGATAGAGTTTGATATCACGCGCCATGGTTGCGACATTACATGAAATATAAGCGATGCGGTCTGCTCCTGTTTGGGCGCTTGCTTTGATAAAGCTCTCGGTCAAGCCCTTGCGTGGTGGGTCCACTAGGATAACACTTGGTTGAATACCTTCCTTGAGCCAATTCTTCATGGCATTTTCAGCTGTGTCACAGACATAGTGAGCATTTGTAATATTGTTTAATGCAGCATTCTTCTTGCTATTCTCGACTGCTTCTGGAATCACTTCAACACCGTAGACTTCTTTGACATGCTTGGCGACTGATAAACCAATGGTTCCAATACCCGAATAGGCATCGATCACCACATCATCTGCTTTTAACTCCGCAAAGTCAATGGCCGTTTGATAAAGTTTCTCAGCCATTTGAGTATTGACCTGGTAAAAGGCTGGGCCAGCGATTTGGAAGTCATTGCCCAACATCTGATCGGTAATATAGTCTTGACCATAAAGAGTGCGCCATTCTTTCCCAAAAATCGCATTGGTATTCTGGTCGTTGATATTTTGCATGACAGACACAATCTCTGGGAACTGCTTGATAACTTGTTCAATCAATTGCTCCACTCGGAAAATTTTAGGACGTGTAGTCACTAAGATAACCATGATTTGTCCTGAATGATGCCCACGACGCACAACGAGGTTCCGAATCAAGCCAGACTGTTCCTTTTCGTCATAAGGTTTTAAATCATACCGACGAAGTAAGTCACGTAGGACTACTACAACTTGATCGATCACTGGATCTTGGATAAAGAAATCTTCGAGTGGCATAAGGTCATGCGAATTCTTACGGAAAAAGCCAGTTTCCAAGACACCATTCACTCGACGAACGGGCACCTGCGCCTTATTGCGATATTTGACTGGATGTTCCATACCTAGTGTCTCAGCGACCTCTACATTTCTAATGCCAGCAATTTTGTAGAGACTATCCTTGACTTGCTTGGTTTTAAACTTGAGCTGCTCTGGATAGGCAAGATGCCCCAAATCAGCGATACCTGAACGCAGATAAGCCAGGTCAAGGTCTAGATTACGATGAGGTGACTGAACAAGGTATTCTTCAACCTTCCCAAAGCCAATCTTTTTATTGACTTTAAGGACACGCATGAGGATTTTCTCAGTTGGTAGAGCATTCTCTACAAAGAAAACCAAACCTTCTACCTTGGCCACCCCAGCACCTTCATGGGTCAAATCGACAATTTCAACTTCTACAGTATCATTTTTCTTTAACATATTTTTCACTTTCTATCAGCCGACAAAAAAAGACGGCAACATTTCTGTTACCATCTATTATATCATGAAATGACCTAAGCACCAAAACTCTTGAAGAAGTTGACAATGGCTTGCCAAAGGGAGCTAAAGAAGTTGCCCCCGTCTTCTAGCGCTTTATTGGCATCAAAGTTGAGGTTGATATTTTTAAAACTATCTCCAGCTTGAGATACAATACTTTCCTTGAGGTCATTTAGGGTTTTAGTGAAATCAGCATTGTTTAAAATGTCACTCTTTGAGAGATTAAGCGCAAAATTGATGATGATATTGACCTGGTTTCCTGTTATAACCTGATCGAGTTTGTAGTTTTTTAGCGTGTCTTCAACGATTTTGCGGACATCTTCTTCTGTCAGATTGCCTTTGGCTTCTTTTGCCTTTGCGATTCCAGCCTTGATATCTGCCAAAGCGACATTGAGTTTATTGGCATCGTAGCCTGATTTGTCCTTGTTTTCAGCATTGATATCTGATAAGGCTTTTAGCTCCTCTTGAGCCAAGTCTTTATTGGCTTGCGGTACTTTAGCACCATTGGCCTCTAACGAGTAGTAAATCCCTGCTAGGGCGCTCTCTCCTGTAACTGGAATGGGTGCTGCAACTGTGATTTTGGCATGCTCCACTCCCAGCGTCACTGCTGCGTTACGGTACATATCCTGCGTCACCTTGGTGATATTTTCAGGCGTTTCAATCTTGACTTCTAGAGGTGATTTGTCACCCAGCTTTTGAATTTTAGCCGACGAATAGAGCTGTAGACTAGCATCATTAGCCACATTCATAATTTTCGAATAGATATCAGGTGTCATGGTTTTTATATCTTTGGTATCTTTCGATACGTCATAGCCAAGTTTGCTAAGAGTTTGATTCTTCTGGTCTTCAGTTAGCGAAGAGCCAAGAACATATTCAGGTTGTACATAGGTTTCATCGATTACTTTTTGAACATCGGTTGCTGCGTGGACACTCGTCATAGCTGTTGCAGCCCACAATACTGCAGCACTTGTTAGAAAGAATTTCTTTCTCATGGGATATTCCCTCCTTTACCTTTCTAGGGTAATAAAACAATCTTAAAGAAAGCTTATAGCGAAAAACATCTGGTCAAACCAGATGCTTAAAAGAAATTAAAGAATTTCGTGATATACAGGTTAAAGCGTACCTGTCTCGAGTAGTAATAATTTCCACCATTTTCATAGAGTTCTGCACCATGAAAGATAGAAATTGGGTTGATGTAGGTGTAGGTCTTCCCAGTGGTATTTCCAAGGATAGGAGCGACCGTTTCTCGGGAATAGCGTTTGGCTAATGCTAGTGTATTTTCCTTGCCATTCTGAGCGATAAAGTCTATATAGGCAGGTCCAAAATTATAGGCTTGAACGGCTGTCCAGACATCTACTCCTTTGTTTTGTGCAAGATAAAGGTTATCTGTTAGAGTTTGAATTCCTTGTCGAATACTAGCGGCATCATCATTAATGGTATTGGTTGTACCACTAGCGGACTCACTAGACTGCATAACGTCCCGCTCTTTTCCTTTCGTTTCGGTATAAATCATGGCGAGCACCAACTCTTCATTGGCTGGAGTATCTCTTTCACTAAGGATTTCCCGAACCATAGGTTGGTAGGTCATGACTTGCTTTACATCCTGACGAATGTGATAGGCTTTGTATCCAGCAAAAAGAAGGACTGCTAGCATTAGCATTCTTCTTATAAATTTAAACATTATTTACTTTGAATATCCTCGATATTTTTGATTAAGATAGAATAGGTTCCATTGTCATTTTGGATAAACTCAACAGACTCTGCGTCTTGGTAAACATTATTGGGAACGATGAGTTCGATTCCGTTTGACAAGGAAAGTTTTTGGTTTTCAAATTTCTTGAGCTGACGACTGGCATCAATTTCATCAAATTGAACTGGTTCGGGCACAGCTTCCTTGACTTGGTCGATAAAGCTTAGACGAGCTGTCAGGTTGTTATCAAAAAGGTCATTAGCCAATTTTTCAGGTGACAATTCATTGCTTTCTTCAAGATTGTTGAAAATAGCTGATTTGACCTTGGATTGAAACTGAAAATCATCTGTGTTAAAGGACTCTGCAATTCTCTGGGCTGTTTTTTCCAGTTCCTTGATAGATTTCTTTGGTGAAATCTTAGGAGCGACAGCTAGGAGATTTTCTGAAAAGTAGTTCAAAAAAGTCCCATTGTACTTGATGCGTTTCTCGATCAGGTGATACTTGCGACTTTGAAGATTGACGACCAAGGCCTCATCAGCCCCCGTTCCAAATCCCGGCAGGTTATTCTGAGTCAGCTTGATTGGATTATCAACTTCTCCTCCAAGGTGGGTCAAGGTTTCCCGTAGAGCAATTCGCAAGAAAGCGAAATGCTCTACACCTTCTTTAGAAAACTGAACAAAAACCAAGTCATTGGTCTTGAGATTTTCTGAAATGCTGAACTCCTCTTTCCAGAGATTAGCCAGGGTTACTGATGTCTCCAACAAATCGTCTGCGATGTGATTGAAGAAGGGATTTTCTTCCTCGAAAATCCCAGTCTTGGCTTCATCCGAATACACGCGTTCAATTTTTTTGCGCAAGTATTCCTCGATTTTTGGAGTAATATTGAGAAACTTATCCGCTAGGAACAACTCCGTATCATCTGGGCTGAACTGATGGATAATAGCTTTCTTAATATAAATGTCCATAAAAGTATTAGTCCTCGTATAATGGGAAGGCATCTGTCAACGCTTTGACTTCACTTCTCACTTCTTCTAATACAGCTTCATTTTCTGCTTTCTTAAGAGTTTTAATGATGAGTTCAGCCACTTTACGGCATTCTTCTTCACCAAATCCACGTGCAGTAATGGCTGCTGCTCCGATACGAATCCCACTTGTCTTGAATGGTGACAAAGTTTCGTAAGGGATTGAGTTTTTATTTAGGGTAATATTAACCTCATCCAGCAAGTTTTGAGCCACTTTTCCGTTTTCAACAACCTTAGTAACATCGACTAGGAAGAGGTGGTTTTCAGTCCCGCCAGAAATGATACGGAAGTCAGGGTCTTGCAAGAAGACAGCTGCCATAGCCTTGCTGTTTTTGATGACATTAGCAGCATATTCCTTGAAGGCTGGATCTAAAACTTCTTTGAATGACACAGCCTTGGCAGCAATAACATGCTCCAAAGGTCCACCTTGGATGCCAGGGAAAATAGCTGAATTGATTTTCTTCGCTAGGTCCTCATCATTGGTCAAAATCAAACCACCACGAGGCCCACGAAGGGTTTTGTGGGTCGTTGTCGTTGTGATATGAGCGTATGGAACTGGGCTTGGGTGAAGACCAGCTGCAACCAAACCAGCGATATGAGCCATATCGACCATAAGCTTAGCCCCGACAGCGTCTGCGATTTCACGGAATTTTGAGAAGTCGATAATTTGAGAATAGGCTGAAGCACCCGCTACGATTAGTTTTGGTTTTACTTCTTGGGCTTGTTTCAAGATAGCATCAAAGTCCAAGAGTTCTGTTTCAGGATCCACGCTATAAGAAACAAAGTTGTAGGTTTGACCAGAGAAGCTAACAGGAGCTCCGTGGGTCAAGTGCCCGCCAGCAGCCAAATCCATTCCCATAACCGTATCACCAGGCTCAATCAAGGCCATGTAAGCCGCACAGTTGGCTTGGCTTCCTGAGTGAGGTTGGACATTGGCGAATTTAGCACCGAAAATTTCTTTTGCACGTTCAATAGCTAGAGTTTCTACCACGTCTACTACATCCGTTCCACCATAATAACGGCGTCCTGGGTAACCTTCAGCGTATTTATTCGTCAAGATAGACCCTTGAGCTGCCATAACAGCCTTGGAAACCACGTTTTCCGAAGCAATCAACTCAATGTTGTTTTGTTGGCGTTCTTCTTCTTTGGCAATAGCATTCCAGAGATCAGCATCGTATGCTTTAAAATCGTCTTTATCAAAAATCATAGGTCTTCTCCTTTTTAGTGTGACTGGTCCTTTAGTTTGTTTTTACAAGAAAGAAAATAAACTAAAGAATGCGAATAAACCGTTTCTGCACTTTATCACAAGTATAACCAACTTTTTCATAAAATGCATGAGCACCCTGACGGTGATCGGCAGAATTTAAGCGGATAAACTCATAACCCCGTCTTTTTGCTTCTTGATCCAACCCTTGCAACAAGGATTTACCGATACCTAGCCCTTGTGCTTGAGGTGAAACCGCTAAGCCTAAGATATTAAATCCTGCTTTGGAATAAAGGGATTCATAAGCTTCAGCATGGACATATCCAAGTAGGACATGGCTGGCTGCATCCTCATAGCCAAGTAGGAAATGATGGGAATCCTGAGATAGTCTAGCTAGTTGACTAGCTGTGTCCTCCGGACTAAAAGAATAGCCCAAAGCCTCTTGGTTAATCTCACATATAGCATTCACATCTGTTTCTTGCAAATCTCTTAGCATCTCATTCCTCCTCAAAAGAAATCTCTGGCAACTGAGCAAGAATATCTTCTCGTTTAATGGTCCCCTGGCGTAAGATTTTCACCTTGTCTCCAGACAAATCCAAAATCGTCGAATCCTGTCCAGTTAGAAAAGCGTCGTCCTCCAGACCCAGAACCTCTTGGTCAAAATCCTCTAGAATTTGAGTAAAGGTCACTCCACTTGCCTGACCTGAAATATTGGCAGACGGCCCAATCAAAGGACCTGTCTCTCGAATCAAATCAAGTGTAATAGGGTGACTCGGCATCCGAAATCCAACAGTTGCAAGACCAGAATTGACCCAAAAGGGAACTCGGTCATTGGCTTCGAGGATAATGGTCAAGGGACCTGGTAAAAAGGTTTCTACAAGTTTTTGTAGATAAGTTGGCTGATTCTTAGAAAAGTGCAGGATATCCTCTAGAGAGGCGATATTGAGGTTAAGTGCCTTGTCTCTGGGACGACGTTTGAGTTCGTAAACATGGTCGACAGCTTTTTCATCTAAGGCCTTAGCAAATAGGCCGTAAACCGTCTCTGTAGGCAAAACAACAGCTCCGCCCTTTTCCAACTCTTGTCTAATCCTGTCCATCATCAACTACAACCATCCTATCTTGACCAAATTGGTCCTTGAGTGTTCGTACTCGTTTTTTAGGAAGATGTTTCCTAAAAAGCGCAGGAACACCTTGACCTTGCTTGTATCCAATTTCAAGGTAAATCTTACCACCATCTGTGAGATAGTCTTTTGCATCTTCCGCAATTCTACGGTAAATAGCTAGGCCATCCTCATCTGCAAAGAGAGCTAGATGAGGTTCCGAATGCAAAACATTCAAACCGACCTCTGACTCATCTTCACGAGAGATATAGGGTGGATTGGATACAATTATATCATATTTTTCAGAAATTTCTGCAAAACAATCAGATTTTTTAAAAAATATATTAAGATTTTGATTTTTAGCATTGTCCATTGCTAATTCTAGTGCATCTTGTGAAATATCTGCTGCAGTCACTGACCAATCTGGTCTGTTTTTAACTAATGCAAGAGCTATGGCGCCACTTCCAGTCCCAATATCTAGGACATTAAGATTTTCCTCAGGATTTTCTGTGAGGATGAGTTCCACCAACTCTTCTGTTTCTGGACGAGGAATCAAAACCCGCTCATCCACTTTTAACTGCATTCCAAAGAAATCTGCCTGTCCGATGATATACTGAGCTGGTTTATGGGACGCTAACTGCTGGTAAACTTCTTCTACAAATTGTTTTTCTTCCTCTGTTGCTTCTTGCTGGAGGGCAAAGACGAAATCTGTAAAAGAGAGTTTTTTCAGGCTACGATAGACAAAAGAGAGGCTTTCAGCTTCCTCTCCTTGTCTTATCAATTCTTCTTCAAAATCTGAAAATAATTGAGCTAATTTCATTATTTGTTTAATTCTTCTAATTTCTGTGTTTGATCGTAAAGGACCAAAGCGTCCACAACTTCATCTAATTTACCAGACAAAATCGTATCTAGTTTTTGGAGGGTCAAGCCAATACGGTGGTCTGTGACACGGTTTTGTGGAAAATTATAAGTACGGATGCGCTCTGAACGGTCACCAGTACCGATAGTAGACTTACGCTCTGCGTCTTGCTCATCTTGGGCAATCTGTGCAAAATGGTCAGCAACACGCGCACGAATAATCTTCATAGCCTTCTCACGGTTCTTCTGCTGGGTACGTTCTTCCTGCATCTCAACCTTGATATTAGTTGGCAAGTGAACGATACGAACGGCAGTCGCAACCTTGTTGACGTTCTGACCACCAGCACCAGATGCGTGGTAAATATCAACTCGAAGGTCTTTTGGATCAATATCGTACTCTACTTCTTCGACCTCTGGCATGACAAGGACAGTCGCTGTAGAGGTGTGAACACGACCCTGACTTTCTGTCACTGGGACACGTTGTACACGGTGGGCACCAGACTCATACTTAAGTTTAGAGTAAACGGATTGACCAGAAACCATAGCAACCACTTCTTTGAATCCACCGACACCGTTCATAGAGGCTTCCATGACTTCAAAGCGCCAACCTTGGGCTTCCGCATACTTTTGGTACATAGTTAGAAGATCTCCAGCGAAAAGTGCTGCTTCATCACCGCCAGCCGCTCCACGAATTTCAAGGATGATGTTCTTGTCATCGTTTGGATCCTTTGGAAGGAGCAAGATTTTCAGTTTTTCTTCGTACTCTTCTTTTTCAGCCTTAGCATCTTTGAGTTCTTGCTTGGCCATTTCCTCCAAGTCCGCATCTCCACCTGATTCCTTAATCATCTCTTCGGCGTCAACGATGTTTTGAAGGACTTGTTTGTACTCACGGTAGGCCGTTACTGTATCACGAGTTGAAGCCTCTTCTTTGGACAATTCCATGAAACGTTTGGTATCAGATACCACATCAGGGTCGCTGAGCAATTCTCCTAATTCTTCATAACGGTCTTCTACAGCTTGTAGTTGATCATAGATGTTCATTTTTCTTTATTCTCCTTATTGATTTCAGGGGCAAAATAATGTTTACGGCAAACCGAGATATAGGTTTCATTGCCACCGATCTGGATTTGTTCGCCATCATAGACTGGCACACCATCTTGAGTTCGTAGAACCATGGTCGCCTTTTTCTTACAATACTGGCAAATGGTCTTAATCTCGTCAATCTTATCTGCTAAGAGTAAGAGATGTTTGGAACCTTCGAAGAGTTCATTGCGAAAGTCATTCTTCAAACCAAATGCCATGACAGGGATGTCTAACTCATCGACAACACGAGCTAGGTCGTAAACATGGTGACGCTTGAGAAACTGGGCCTCATCGACCAAGACACAGTAGGGTTTTACTTCCAAATCTCGGATTAAGCCATAGATATCTGTATCATCTTCAATCGCAAGAGCTGGTCGTTTCATACCAATCCGACTAGATACATAACCAACACCATCACGTGTATCAAGAGCAGAAGTCATGATGACAACACCTTTTCCTTGCTCCTCATAGTTATAGGCTACCTTAAGAATCTCAATCGTTTTACCTGAGTTCATAGTCCCATAACGATAATACAACTGTGCCATGCTTCTATTTCACGTCCATTTCTAAATTTTTGCTACATTCTAGTATATCATAATTTTCTGAAGCTTTAAACGGCAAAATGTGGTAAAATAGAAGAAATCAAAAACTAGTGGAGGAAGCTATTATGCCATTTGTTCGCATCGATTTGTTTGAAGGACGTACGCTCGAGCAAAAGAAAGCTCTTGCTAAGGAGGTTACTGAAGCAGTTGTCCGCAACACAGGAGCACCTCAGTCTGCTGTTCATGTCATTATCAACGACATGCCTGAAGGAACATATTTTCCTCAAGGTGAAATGCGTACCAAATAAGCAAGCTTAAGCAAATTTGCTTAGGCTTTTTCAATCTCTAAGTACATCCATTGAAGAAATGGTTTAAATTTGTTACAATTTGAAAAGAGGCTTGGAGATATTTCCAAGAAAAGTGTTTTAAAGGAAGAAATATGATTACACGTGAATTTGATACCATTGCTGCTATCTCTACTCCTCTTGGAGAAGGAGCCATTGGTATTGTCCGCTTGAGCGGAACAGATAGTTTTGCTATTGCCCAAAAGATTTTTAGAGGAAAAGACCTGAATAAGGTTGCTAGCCACACGCTTAATTACGGGCATATCGTTGACCCTCAAACTGGCAAAGTTATGGACGAGGTTATGGTTGGAGCCATGAAGTCTCCAAGAACCTTCACTCGTGAAGATATTATCGAAATTAACACCCATGGTGGGATTGCAGTGACCAATGAAATTCTCCAGCTAGCTATCCGTGAAGGAGCTCGGTTAGCAGAGCCTGGTGAATTTACCAAGCGCGCCTTCCTCAATGGTCGTGTGGACCTGACTCAGGCTGAGGCGGTGATGGACATCATCCGTGCCAAGACAGACAAGGCTATGAACATTGCTGTCAAACAACTAGATGGTTCCCTTTCTGATCTCATAAACAATACTCGCCAAGAAATCCTCAATACGCTTGCCCAAGTTGAGGTCAATATTGACTATCCTGAGTACGACGATGTTGAGGAAGCTACTACTGCAGTTGTCCGTGAGAAAACTATGGAGTTTGAACAACTCTTGACCAATCTCCTTAAAACAGCTCGTCGTGGTAAAATCCTTCGTGAGGGAATTTCAACAGCTATCATCGGCCGTCCCAATGTTGGGAAATCCAGTCTTCTCAACAATCTCCTTCGTGAAGACAAGGCTATCGTGACTGATATCGCTGGTACAACGCGTGATGTCATTGAAGAATACATCAATATCAATGGTGTTCCTCTCAAATTGATTGATACAGCTGGTATCCGTGAAACAGATGACATCGTCGAACAAATCGGTGTTGAGCGTTCCAAAAAAGCCCTCAAGGAAGCTGACTTGGTTCTACTAGTGCTCAATGCCAGTGAACCGCTAACCGCCCAAGATTGCCAACTTCTAGAAATCAGTCAAGACACTAATCGCATTATTCTTCTTAACAAGACTGATCTGCCTGAAGCGATTGAAACTTCTGAGCTTCCTGAAGATGTTATTCGTATTTCAGTTCTTAAAAATCAAAATATCGATAAGATTGAAGATAGAATCAACAACCTTTTCTTTGAGAATGCTGGTTTGGTTGAGCAAGACGCCACTTACTTGTCAAATGCCCGCCACATTTCCTTGATTGAAAAAGCTGTTGAAAGCTTGCAAGCAGTTAATGAAGGACTAGAACTTGGGATGCCAGTCGACCTTCTCCAAGTTGACTTGACCCGTACTTGGGAAATTCTCGGAGAAATCACTGGAGATGCTGCACCTGATGAACTCATTACCCAACTCTTTAGCCAATTCTGTTTAGGAAAATAAGAAAAATCCATGATCGCTCTTGCGTTCATGGATTTTATTGTCTTTATTAGTAATCTGGTCTAAGGACACCTGTTACAGTTGCCTTAGTTGCTTCGTAGTCGCCATCTACGACAACTTTGATAATGCGTTTAGCATCTTCTTCTGGTGCTGGAACTAGAGGTAATCGAGTTGGTCCAGCTTCAAATCCCATATAGTTCAAAACAGCCTTAACTGGAGCAGGACTTGGATAAGAGAAGAGGGCGTTGACCTTAGGGATGAATTTGCGTTGAATAGCTGCTGCTTTTTTCATATCGCTTTCTGCAATGGCAGTGAGCATCTCGTGCATCTCATCTCCATTTGTATGAGAGGCAACAGAAATAACCCCGTCCGCACCAAGATTCATAGCATGAAAAGCATCACCATCTTCACCAGTATAAATCAAAAATTCCTCTGGCTTGTGCTCAATCAAGTAAGCCATATTAGCCAAGCTAGTACATTCTTTAACACCGATGATATTTGGGTGGTCAGCCAAACGAAGCATAGTCTCAGGAGTCAATTCGACAACCACACGCCCTGGAATGTTATAAATGATAATCGGCAAATCTGAGGCATCAGCAATCGCCTTGAAATGCTGATACATCCCTTCTTGAGAAGGTTTGTTATAGTAAGGTACGATTGCAAGCCCAGCTGCAAAACCACCAAATTCTGCAACTTCTTTGACAAACTCGATAGAGTCACGTGTGTCATTGGTACCTATACCCGCAATCAAAGGAACACGTCCGTTGACAACCTTTTGTACAGCAGCAAAGAGTTCCAACTCTTCATCGTGGGTCAAGGTTGGACTTTCAGCAGTCGTTCCAGCCAGCAAAATCCCATCTGTATGGTGATCCAACAAATGCTCTATAAGGGCTGGAATGGCATCAAAGTTGATGGAGCCATCTTCATGGAAAGGAGTGATGAAGGCAGTAATGATTTTACATTCTTTTAGATCTTGGTAAGACATGAGAAACACCTCTCTATTTCAAAGAAGGAGTTCATTCGAACTCCTAAACCATTATTTCAATTCAAATTTCAGCTCAGCTGTTGGACGGACCAAACCACGCTCATGAAGCGTTTCTGCGATCTGTACAGAGTTCCAAGCAGCACCTTTGAGGAGGTTATCTGAAACAACCCACATGTGAATTCCTTTTTCAGCATCCAAGTCCTTACGGATACGACCGACAAAGGTATCTCTTGAGCCAACAGCATTGATGGCTTGTGGGTAAACTTGGTTAGCCACATCATCCTCCAAAACTGCACCTGGGAAGGATGAGATAGCTGCTTTCACTTCTTCGATTGGCGCAACTTCTTTTGTTTCGATGTAAACAGACTCAGAGTGAGCTGACAAAACCGGAATACGCACACATGTAGCAGACACAGCAATGCTATCATCTTCCATAATTTTCTTAGTTTCTTTAGTCATCTTCATCTCTTCGTAAGTGTAATCATTGTCTGTGAACAAGTCGATCTGAGGAAGAGCATTGAAGGCGATTGGATAGTGTTTCTTATCACCACCTGAAGGCAAGATTTCCGCTTGCAAATCACGTGGATTCACACCGTCATTCAAGACTTCACGAAGTTCACGTTGTGTTTCAAGAATCGCTCCCATACCAGCACCTGAAACCGCTTGGTAAGTTGAAACGATGATACGGTCCAAGCCCCATTTTTGACGAACAGGCTCAAGAGCCACCATCATTTGGATTGTTGAACAGTTCGGGCAGGCAATGATTCCATTGTGGGCATCCAAGGCATGAGCATTTACTTCTGGGACAACCAATGGTACATCTGGGTTTTGACGGAAGTAAGATGTGTTATCAACCACTACAGCACCAGCCTTAACTGCGTAGGGAGCATACTTAGCAGATGTCGAACCACCAGCTGAGAAGAGAGCAATATCAACACCCTCAAAGGCTGTTTCAGTTGTTTCCTCAATCGTAATCTCCTGATCTTTAAATTTCAAAGTCTTACCAGCTGAACGTGCAGAAGCAAGGTAACGAATTTTATCAATAGGAAGTGATGATTCTTCCAACATTTTTATCATCTGAGCTCCGACAGCACCTGTCGCGCCGACTACAGCAACTGTATATCCCATAAATAACCTCTTTCGGAATTTTCTAAAAATTTCTATAATAGATGTATTATACTACTTTTTCTAAAAATTGAAAAGCATTTTTGGGTTATATTTTCTGAAAATAAAAAATCCCTAGCCATTGACTAGGGACTAAGAGGCATCTTCATGTGATGAGCAGGTTCACACAACTCATCAAGGTCCGCTCCTGCGTTATGACCTCCTTATGCTCAATAGCAGTCCGAAGACTACCTATCGACTCATCGCAGGTTTTATTCTACTATGCTTTGCTGACTTTGTCAAGGCTAATGCGGGGGAAATATAAAAAACTCTCGAATATCAAGAGTTTTCTTGTCTATCTAATGCTAATTGCCGGGATTGAACCGGCGACCTCATCCTTACCATGGATGTGCTCTGCCAACTGAGCTAAATCAGCTTACCTAAAAAGTATACTATAGTTCTATGCTCTTGTCAAGCGCTCTCTTTTAATTTTCTGGAATGAAAAAAGCTAGATCTAGCAAGAATCTAGCTTATAAACTTCTTATTTTGTAAGGTCGATTCGCTGTCCTAGTTTTCCGATTAGGATTGCACCAACGATAAGGGATGCAAACTCTCCAATCCCTGTAGAAAACCAAGTGAAAAAGAATGGAGCTTCAGCAACGATATGAAGTTCTGCTGCAATGGTAATCATTGAAATAGAGAATAGGATTGAAAATAAGAAATGATCTTTTCGAATCAAACCATTGAACAAATAGTCTTTCTTATACTTGCTAAAGAGCCAAACACCTAGACTAAGGAAAACTAGAGTAGATCCCCCGCCGACAAAGACATCAATTAGGCCAAAGCTAAAGAAATTAGCAATCATACAACCAATCGTCACACCGATGATATATTTAGGGTTGTAAAAAGCCAAAAAATTCATCATCTCAGAAATACGGAACTGGTAAGCACCGAAGCTAATAGCATTTAGTGGTGGGGTAATGGTCAAAACCACATAGATAGCAGCAACAATAGCAATATCTGCCATGTCACGAACAGTTAATTTTTTCATGTTTTCTCCTTTGGCGGTTTCCCGCGTAAAATATGCTTGGTGAAAGAAGCTAAGCACCAAGGGTTGAGTGAATCAACCTTACCAGTATAGCACAATATATGACTTTATGCTATACTAAAATCATGAAAAAACTAATAAAAACTTTTTTTGATAGCGAAATCCTCTCTTATCTATTTTTTGGTGGTGCTACTACTTTAGTATCTATTTTATCACGTTTAGCTATCTATCATATCAGCCATCAGGAAATTCTAGCAACTGCACTGGCAAATATTATCGGTATTCTTTTTGCCTTTATCACAAATGATACATTTGTTTTTAAACAAGAGAGGAAGAATTGGACAATTCGACTAGTTAAATTTTTCTTAGCCCGTCTCTCTACTCTTGGCCTGGATCTTCTTTTAACTTATATCTTTGTTACAACCTTTCCTGATGTTATTGGCCAGTTTGTTAAATATAATATAGATAAAGTTAATACTATCGAGACCATATTAGCACAGATATTGATCATTATTTTAAACTATATTCTCAGTAAAATCTATATTTTTAAAAAGGGCAATTCATCTCAAAAACATTAAACTTGCATTTCGTTCGGTTTTAAGTTATAATAAGAATGAAATTTTTGGAAAGGAATTTATGAAAATGTTAAAGGATCTTAAAGCATTTTTGCTTCGTGGTAATGTCGTTGACCTCGCTGTCGGTGTGATCATTGCCTCTGCATTTGGTGCTATCGTTACTTCATTTGTTAATGATATCATCACTCCACTTCTCTTGAACCCAGCTTTGAAAGCTGCGAACGTTGAACGTATCGCTGAACTTTCATGGAATGGTGTTGGTTATGGTAGCTTCTTGAGCGCTGTTATCAACTTCCTCGTTGTGGGTACAGTTCTCTTCTTTGTTATCAAAGGTATTGAAAAAGCTCAAAATCTTCGTAAGAAAGAGGAAGTGGTTGAGGAAGCTCCTGCTGCTCCAACTGAACTCGAAGTTCTTCAAGAAATCAAAGCTCTTCTTGAGAAAAAATAAGACAAATAAAGGATCTAGATTAAAGCTAAATCCTTTTTTCTTTACTCTTTTGGTAACTTCCCAGCCTTTTCGAGCATTTTCTTAATCAAGTAAGGCATCTTCACATTTTCACGGCCTTTTTTCTCAATGAGCTTTTTCACAAATTCTGGCATCTGAAGGTCGTTTGTCTCCTCCATGATGTCCTTGGTAGTTGCTGAAGGAGCTAACTCATCAAAGGTTTCTTCTTCTGGGAGAAAAGCTTTGAATTCTTTGTGTTCATTGGCTCTTACAGTAGCAACTAAAGCGTCAATTAAACGGCTATCCGTATTGGGCATAGGTGGGCGATGGTAGGTGACACCTAATTCTTGACACAACTCATAACATTCAACATCGTTGTCAAACAAGACTTCGATGTGCTCACTGATAAAACTAATCGGGACAAAAATATAATGCTCGGGATGTTGCTTTTGTTCTCGTAAATATTCTAAGACATCTGGCTTGATCCAAGGGATTCCAATATCGCTTTCGCTCTGCCAAGTATTGGTATACTGGTCGGCTGTTAGGTCGAGTTGTTCAGCGATTAGCTTGCTATTATCGAAAATCTGATCGATATATGGATCTCCATAGTCTAAAGCAAAAATGGGAACACTGTGGGCTGAAAAGATTACCTTGAAGGACTCTTCTCCCACCTCATTTCGTAAAATTTTTCTAATCTCATCTGTCCAGAAGTCCAGCAAAGGCTGTTGTTGATACCAGTCCTTAATTACTAAAAATCGGATCTGCTGGCTTTCCAGAAACTTTTCATACCCCATGACTGAGTAAAAAGAATAATGAGGTTCCAAAATCAAGCAGATACATTCTTCAACACCATCAGCCTCCATCTGTTGGATCACGTCTGGAATAAAGGGACGAGAAAATTTGTTGGCAAAGTAGATACCGTACTCCTCAACTAAACGTTCCTTGACTAAATCAACCTCCTCACGTGTAATCCGCTGCAAGGGTGTCCCACCGATAAGGACATAGTTGTCATAGAGAGTCTGAATCTCGTGATCCTGGGGTCTAACTCCACGACGAATGTTTGTAAAGAATTCTGCCACTCCTTCAAAACTAATCTCCTCTGGAGATCCAAAGGTCATCATCAATATTGCTTTTTTCATGTTATCATCCTTATGTTATTATTTTCACTATCTATTTTATCATGAAAGAAAAAAATAGTAAACGCTTCCGACGTCTACTATTTCTTTTTGTCTTTTGTCTTTTTATCTCGTCTCATGATTAGGATGATGAGGAAAAGAAGTAAGAGGACGATAATAAGGAGTAGAAAGGCTAGGATGTAGATCCAATGGCTGGGAATTCCATGATCGAAATACCGCGTTCCTACTGCTTCTCTACTCTTATCCTGTGCTACTTTTACCGGCGCATCCGTTATTTTAGCTAAAAGGATATGTCGTCCATTAGTTATGTTAAGGAAACAGGTGCTTAATAAAACAATCTTATCTGTTGAAGTCAGCGAAACATCTCGCTTGTACTTGGCTTTGCTTAACAGATACTGATAGTATGCCTGATGTTCCTCGTCATTGGAACTCAGGGTTCGATAAATCTCCGTGTCATAGGCATCCACTTCTAAAATTCCAAATATCTCAAGACCACGTTCACGACCATTGTAGTAGATAGAGCCATAACGGTGATTTTCGAAAAACTCTTGATTCGCAAACTTTTGTATCTCACCAAACATGGCACCAGAGGCCATGGAGTGACCATAGATAATGGTGTTAAAGTCGGTAAAGTTTGGGTTAAAACGATAGTCTAGAAAAATAGAGCCTGACACAGTATAATCGCCAAAGGCATTGCGGTCAAGGTATTTAACATTATCCTGACTCTGCAAGAGAGGATAGTCTACCTTGGTTCCATCAAGGCTAATCCAACCACAAACATCCTTATTCAAGTGCTGCAGGGTTTCAAAACCAGTACTGCTCGCATCTTTTTCAATGGGATTATAGTGATCGTAGTCGCTCGCAAGGACCCTATCACCGGTAAAAAGACAGAAAAAAGCTAAAAAGAGGGATAGAATGACCTTTATGGCTTTGCGACTCGTAGACATTTTAATATTCACTTCTTTCTCCTTTCTAGCCTTGAAAATAAAAGAGCAAGAGAGACTGTCCCTTTCTCTTTTATCAGTAGTTTAGTCAGAAATACTATCTGCCTCTTCTTTTGCTTCTCTTCTTCGTCGCAAGATCAAGTAGAGGATGATGAGCAAGAAGATCAATAACAAGAGCAAGATAAATAAGATGATGTACCATATCCACAAAGGAATCGATGAGAGAAATCGTCCGAGCGACGAATCATCAAAGACACTGTAAGGGAATGGTTTTGATTTTTTCGTATGGAAGGTGTTCTTTGGAACCGTATCCGTAATCTTGGCAACTACGATATGTCTTCCATTTGTAACGTCTAGGAAACAGGTACTGAGGAGGATGATATGGTCATTCGGCCCCAGTGTAATATCCCGCTTGTGGATGGCAACCGAGAGTAAGTGATCGATATATTCTTGGCGCCGATCATCTCCATTAATACCTGGATCGTAGATGTTAAAGTCATAGGCGTCCACCTCGAGCATCTCAAAGATCTCAAGACCTTTTTCAACGCCATTATAGTAAATACTACCGTAGCGATGCTGGTCAAAAAACTCCTTATCAGAAAACTTTGCTACATCTCCAAACATAACCCCATTTTCTACATGGTGTCCGTAGATGATAGTATTAAAGTCTTCAAACTTGGATTCATTTCGAGCCTCAAGGAAAATAGCTCCTGTTGCGGCAAATTCTCCCTTTGAATCCTTGTTCAGGTACTTTTCATTGTCCTTGGCTTGGACTAAGGGATAGTCAATATTGGTGCCATAGACATTGATCCAACCGAGTACTTCTGGGTTGACTTGCTGTAGCTTGTGAAAGCCAGAAAAACTAGCAAGCTCATCTTTCTCACTGGTACTCACTGGTCTATAGGCTTCATACTCACTAGACGAAGCCTGAGAATAAACCTGATTGGTATCCCAGAGGGCGTAGAAACCAAAGAGAAAGACTAAGGCTGCCAAGAGGAGCAAGATATGATTCATCAATGCATCTACAGCAAGGACCAGACGCCTAGACAAACTCCTTTTTGGTTTCTCACGCTTGATTTTCATAAGTTAAACCACTTATTTAAGCTTGTCTGCGTTTTTTAGACAAAACAACAAATCCAGCCAAACCAAGACCAATCATCAAGATGAAAGGAAGATTGTCAATCAAGAGACCAGTAGGGGTAACGTCTTGAACGCTATTGGTGATTGTGTTTTCATTTCGTTTTTCGCCAACTAAAATACTATCTTGAGTCAAATCAGCTGAAATTCTGCCTGCTTGAGTTTTAGATACTCCATTTTCCCAATAAGCAGCTGAAGCTGTATAGCCCTGAGATCCCGTTTCAACCAATTTATAACGAGTACCTGCTGGGATTGTATCAAATACTAAGGATTGATCATGGTGTAGTGTAATTATTGTTTCTTTTCCGTATTCAAAAGTTTTAGAAACATTCCCGATTTTTCCTACAATAGATGTTCTATCTTCAGTAGATGCTTTTTTGAAAGTAAGCTTGAAAGTGAAATCTTTCGATTTATCTGCAGTTCCTCCTGAAACAACTTTTTTAATTACTAATGAGTCAACTTTAGGATTAAACTTCGCAAGGTGCGGATTATTAGGATGGGGGTGATTTGGATCTGTTATCTTACCAGCATTTTTACGATAGATATTTGTGAACAAATCGTATTTGTAAGTAGGCCCTTTTTCAGATGGTTTCACTTTAGCTGTGGCCCCTGTTGTTTCTTGTTTAAAGTACACAGATGAGATATACACACCACTCGTTGATTTATTTTTTACAATAACATGCATTTCATAGCTACGATTATCATATGTCATTGAGTCAATTGCATCATCACCTCTTTGAATTGCTCTCCAACCGTCATTTTGTTTTTCAGCTACAGTATAGACATATTCTCCAGCGTGTGTGTAAGTCACGTTTGCAAAAATATTTCCAGTTTCTTTCTTAATACTAGTTTGATTTGGTTGCAAAACATCTCTTTCAGAATAATTAATTGTTTTATCTGCTATTTGACCGTTTGAAGCATTGATTGTTTCATATGGTACTCCGTTATTCGAGTTACCGTTTTTCGGAGTGAAAGTAAAGGTAAAGTTAGCTAGTGGTGTAGTGATTCCTTCTGCAATATTCAACACCTTGTTAATGGATACTTGTGCATTTGTTTCTCCATTAGACATTGCGGTTGCATCAGAGTTTTCATCCGCAAATGTTGGCACTCCTCTAAAGACCGACAAGGCGGTTACAGCTGCAATACTTGCAGTAACTAATTTTTTCAAAAATGTTTTTTTCATGATTATTCCTTTTATTTTTAAATTTCTTTTTTCATAAATTGTCATCAAAAGCCCCGTCGTCTTAGAACTGTTACCACCTTGCCATGGGTATCCTGTATCGGAATGGTTCCAAAAGCACGACTGTCTACAGCCGTTGTTCGATTGTCTCCGAGGACAAAGAGTTGTCCTGCTGGGACTTTCATTGGGAAGGTAGCCCCTTCCTTATAGAGCAGCGTTTCTTTGTAGATATCCTGCTCTTGTTGAGGAGAACCGTTGATGATGAGACCATTTTCGTTTATATCGATCGTACTTCCTTCGGTTGCAATGACACGGGCCACTCTTTCCTTGCCTTTATAACTATAGACGAGCAGATCACCAATAGAATAACGTTTATCTAGCCTATAGTAGACAACCAAGTCGCCATCTTTTAAGGCTGGTTTCATGCCATCGTCATTGTATCTCAATAGTCCAAAGACAAAAAAGTAAAGGGTGGCCAGTACAAACCCAACCATCAGAAGCTTACTGACTAAGTAGAGGATATCCCCCCATACACTCGGTGGGGACTTATCCCGATTGACTTGTGTTACTGGTTTCTTATGTTTCTTTTTTAGTAGCATTACTTCCTCCTATTCACCACAAGGTGTCCAAGTAAAATTGTAAAGAAGATTCCTCCTAGAGGAAGGATTATTCCTAACACGAGTGTACTGCTAAGGAAGTCAATTCCGGTTTCAGGTACGCTATTTTTATTGTTAGTGACTATTGCAGCCTTATCTGAATCAAGAGTTCCCTCTTTGTTTTCATAGGAAACCTGATAACCTCGAGAAGAGCTAGCTTCTTCTTCAATAGTGAAATGGCTACCGAGTGGAAGTCCATCAATTTTTATGGTGTGGTCTTTCTTAAGATCAACAGACGATTTACCATTAGTAAATTGTAGGGTTGTTCTTTGATTATCTACTGTTGCGCTATAGGACCCATTCAATGGTTTATTTTGAGCATCCTTTAAGTTAATGGTGATTTGAAAGGATTTTAATAGATTGGCAAAGGCTCCCGTTACTTTCTTAGTGACTGATAAACTCGGAAGCTTGTGATTCGTTACTGTACTGGTTTCATCTATATTCAAATCTCCTTCTTGATTCTCATATGTAACGTGGTAACCATTCGTTGATGCCGCTTCTTCTTCAACCTTGTAATGTGTTCCTCGAGGAAGATAACTTAGAACACCTTTCCAACGTTTCCGTTTTTCGACACGGATCTCCGCTTCTCCATTCACAACAGTTATCTCGCCGAAAGTTCCATTCAATGGTTTAGAATCAGGTGAGGTTAGTTTTACCTTAATCCTAAACTCCTTGTTCAAGTTATTTTCAGATTTCAACACTTTTTTGATGGTCAGACTTGGTAATTGCTTATAGACGACCTTAAAGGATGGTCTAGATTCTGTACCAACATTTTTAATTTCTTTAGTAAATGCGGGAACATCAGGTGCTATTAAATCGTATTGATATCCTTTAGCAACTTTTTCAAAGTTCCTCGTTTCATTAAAGATATTTGTTCTAACATTTACATTAGTCTTTCGATAGTCTTGATTATCAGAACCTCCGTTCTTGTTCTTTTGAACCAGTTTCAGTTCAACATTACTTGGTTGATTAGCTGTTATAACTGTTCTCGCACCCGTCACACCCTGCCATTCAACTTCCACTGGAACCGTTAATGGATCCGAAGGCTTGAAGGTTGGTTTGTCAGAGTAATCTTTGGTCTTGGTTTGAGAGGTGCCTATTCCATAAGAATATGTGACACTGGCTCCTTTATTGGAGTAGAGTTTATTGACATCAGATCCCTCAGCATCACCAGCCTCTATCTTCTTATCACCAGCGATAGCATCTAGAGCTTCTTGACTAGATGTAACAGTGAATTTTAGAACATATCTAGCTCCATCTTCTAAGGAATAATTCGGCGAAAATTTAGCCGCAACTTCCACTAATCCTTCTGAAGTTGTTTTGGTATCAAAAGTTACTTGATTCTCAGTTAATGTTTCACTACTTCCATCCTTTTCTTTCACTACACGAAACTCTGAGGATCCGTTCGGTAATAGCTGGACATACTTAGAAAGAACATCTTTGATGGTCACGTGGTGGATCCCCAGTGGCAGAATCTTATCAGTGATATCTTTGAAATTGTCTCGTAACTGGTCTTCATTGTTTGCGGATAGGATTTCATTAGGAATGGAAGAATTGTGGTACCTGATATAATACTGCAGACTAGTAATACTGTCGACATTGTTTGAATAACGAAATTTAATGGAATAAAAACCATCAAGTTTTGGAGCAAGACTATAGGCTAGATTATTGATAGATACATCTAAATTATTCCAGAACCATTCAGGCGCCGTTTCTGATCCATCTTGATTATTATAGTTATAAACTGTATAACCACTGTCGTTGTAATACATATTGGCAAAACCATCTGATAGAACAATAACAACCTTCTTTGCATTTGGTCTTGCACTATCAATCAATTGATTAGCAATACGAATACCCGCGCTAATATTGGTTCCTGTACCGATTCCTGATTCAGTCCCTATTGATTGACCACCAGCAATTCTCATATTACTGACTGCAGTCTTTGAACCACTAGCATCGTTATTCCAATTTAAAATTGTTTCCGCATCATCCCATGGGGATACACCATCATAAAATGCTGTTCTCTCTTCATACGGCCAATACCGATACCCCCACTCCCATTTTCTGTAGTTGGCATTCCATGCTTGTTCCGCAAACTTATTATCGATTTTTCCACCAAAACCTACCATGGACAATCGATTATTTGAATTGGATAAAATGGTATCAATTAAGCCCTGACGATCTCGAGTTCCTTTAAGGGTATTTTTTAAAGCATCCAATCTTGTAATTGTTCGGCCAGTAGAAGAAGGAACATCTCTTTTATTCATACTTCCAGAGAGGTCTGCTACTAAAACAACATCCAAGGGATCCGTTTGGGTCTCCGTTCCCAGTTTGGAAGTGATATCCAATGACAACTCATACTTGTCATCCTGTCCTGATATCGGAGTAATCGTTTTATGAAGACTTGTCTGAGGTTCTGTAGTAGAATCTGCATTTAACAGACTTATCGGAGCACACAAAAAGAGAATAGCTAACAGTGTAACTAAACGGCGCGCAATAATTTGAACTTTCTTAAACTCGAAGTGAATGTTCATTTTATTCTCCTTAAACAAGATACTTTGAATCTGTTGTTATATCAATCTAGACATTCGCAAGCTTATTGTACAATAAACTTCACGCAGTGTCAACTAATATGATTATTTTTATATTATGTTAATTAATAAAAAAGTATGATTCTTCTTTGTCTTTCAAACTATTCTATGGTAAAATGAAAAAAGAATAAAAAAATTTCATAAAATACAAATGCATATATTTTATTCTAAAAAATCCAATAATATCTATGAAAATGTTTTGAATTTAAATTATTATATTTTTTCAAAATTCACGAAATTTCATAATCGTTTTTTCCTGAATAGTATGCTTTATTTTATGAAAAATAAAGGAGTTTTTATGACTTATCCGAACCTTTTAGATCGTTTCTTGACCTACGTTAAGGTCAATACGCGATCTGACGAACACTCTACTACTACTCCAAGTACGCAAAGTCAGGTAGATTTTGCAACCAACGTTCTTATTCCTGAAATGAAACGTGTTGGTTTGCAAAAAGTCTACTACTTACCAAATGGTTTTGCTATTGGAACCTTACCAGCTAATGATCCAAAGCTCACTCGCAAAATTGGCTTCATCTCCCATATGGATACTGCTGATTTTAATGCTGAGGGAGTTAATCCGCAAGTCATCGAAAATTACGATGGGGGAGCTATCGACTTGGGTGATTCTGGATTTAAACTAGATCCCTCTGACTTCAAGAGTCTTGAAAAATATCATGGCCAAACGCTTATCACAACTGATGGCAGGACCTTGTTGGGTGCTGATGACAAGTCAGGGATTGCTGAGATTATGACTGCTATTGAATATCTGACTGCTCATCCCGAAATCAAACACTGTGAGATTCGTGTTGGTTTTGGACCAGATGAAGAAATCGGTATTGGTGCTAACAAGTTTGATGCAGAAGATTTTGACGTTGACTTTGCCTATACCGTTGATGGTGGCCCACTAGGTGAACTTCAGTACGAGACTTTCTCAGCAGCAGCTGCTGAACTCCATTTCCAAGGGCGCAATGTTCACCCTGGTACTGCTAAAGGTCAGATGGTCAATGCCCTTCAGCTAGCGATTGATTTTCATAATCAACTTCCTGGGAATGATCGTCCTGAACTGACAGATGGTTACCAAGGTTTCTATCATCTTATGGATGTATCAGGTAGTGTAGAGGAGGCGCGTGCAAGCTATATCATTCGAGACTTTGAAAAAGATGCCTTTGAAGCTCGTAAGGAAGCCATGCAGGACATTGCTGACAAGATGAATCAAGAACTTGGGAATGATCGCGTAACCTTGACTCTGACAGACCAGTACTACAATATGAAAGAAGTCATCGAGAAAGATATGACTCCTGTTACCATTGCTAAAGCTGTTATGGAAGATTTAGGTATCACGCCAATTATCGAACCAATCCGTGGTGGAACAGATGGTTCTAAGATTTCCTTTATGGGAATCCCAACTCCGAATATCTTTGCTGGTGGTGAAAACATGCATGGACGTTTTGAATACGTGAGTCTTCAGACTATGGAACGTGCGGTGGATACCATCATTGGCATTGTATCTTATAAAGACTAAAAAAGACGAGGTAGCTCAGCTACTTCGCCTTTCTTTTTATTCATTTGGTTGAGCACTTGGCTCAGACTCACTTTGCGCTTGCTTTTCTGTTGGTTTAGAAGCAGCTGTTTCACTGTCTTTCTCAGACTTAGATTGGCTATCAGTTTCACTTGCTTTTGAACGGAGTTCCTGGTTTAAGCTAATGATTTCTTTAGCTAGAGTGAGGAGACCTTCTTTATCACTGCTTTTGGCTGCAAGTTGATCAAATAGGCCATCAACACGTTCAAAGTCAGCATCGGATCCTTTGTTATCCTCTAAGTACTTGTGAAGAGAGAGCAAGATATTATAGAGTTTTTGGTAGATGATCACTGTTTGTGGATCTTGTTCTGCTTCTTTTTTCTCTCGTTGGATAGTCGCCGCAATACGATTTAATAGATCCTCAAGTTGTGTTTTAGCTTCGTCAAGGTCTGCATTTTCTTTTTCTGCGGCTGCTTTGATATTGGCTGCTTCTTCAGCTAGGGATTGTTTGACACCGTCTTCTTTGACACGCGCTAGAAGTTGAACAACTTTGGATAGGAGAGCATCCACTTCTTCCTTCTTGACCTGGCTAACCCGCTCTTCTGGCATAAAATCACCGTAGAGTTCTTTTAGGAATTCATAGATGGCAGTCTTAGCAGTTTGACTATCTACTTTTTCCGTATCTAGAATAGTCTTACCAGCTTTTGTAGAAACGGGTTCTTCTTTGAGAGCTTCTTCTACTTCTAGCTTAGTTTGGTAAATAGTTGGGAATAACTTGTTCAAGTCGGTTGCTTTGAGGAAAGATTGTGACTGGTAAAGTTCCCATGTCAACTTGGCAACACGGTTCCGAAGTTCTTCTCTCAAACGACCATCAGACACATGTTCGTAGAAGTACTTGATGTACTCTACTGTTGTGACTCCTGTCCGATCTCGGAAATCTTGCAAGGCCTGAAGTTTCGCTTCAATGGCAGCCAACTCTGTCTCATCCTGTGCTAGTTTTGCTTCCTGCAAATGTACCAAAAGATCTTTCTTAGGCAAGCCATAAGTATCCGTATCCAGTGTATTGATCTTATCTACTAGGGCTTGGTACTTCTTATCTAAAGGTGAAGTTTCAACCGGTGCCACACTTTGATCCACATGGATGTATTGTTTATCGAAGAGATCCAAGGTTGCTAGGTATCCAGCAGTTGAGTTTGTTGCCAATTTTTTCATATTTTCGGTGAATTGCCCCAAAGCAAGTTCAACCCGTCTCTGCATGATAGGCTGGTCTTTGTAGAGACTTCTGCTATCTGCTAAAAGTTGATCCACCTTAGATAGAACTGTTTGTTCATCAAATGCCCCAGGTTGATAGGTCGATTGTAGGGCCGGAATCTTGTTTTTCAAAGCCACTTCATAGCCCTTAGTTTGGACCTTGATATAGTGATTGTGGTCTCCGTGAGGAATGACAAAACTACCATTTTCTACTTGCAAACTATAAGGAGATACCCCATCACGTAGGGCAGTCGTATACAGTTCATTTAGGAAATCCAGTTCTGGGTTCCCAGTTTGGAGAGGAATACGAACATGTTCTTTTCGAACAGCATAGGGATGGATATGGGTTGGATCATAGGCTTGATCCGGATTTCCAAAGACAAAGAATCCATTTGAAATACGAATCGCTTCGAGCGGAACCCCGTATGTCTTAGAAATGTAAGCAATCTTTTCTTCATCGCTAGCATCTCTTGAGAAACTTTCCACAGTCTTGGCAAGTGGTTGAACAGGCTCAGACTGATGATTTTCTTTCAAGTGATCTTGGGCAGCTTTGATTTGGGCTGCAGTCAAGTCCTTCTTAAAGAAATAATGAGCGTGATCTCCATGAGAAACTACAAACCCTTGCTCATCTTCACTAATAACATGGTCAGCTGCAAAACCATGATCATGTTCTTCACCGTGGTGATGGTTTTGCTCCTCTCCATCATGGTCATGATCTTCGTGGTTGGTATCCAGACTTCCATGGTTACCGTCTTGGTCATGATGATGGTCTTGCTGCCCAGGATGTTCTACGGGTTTGCTTGGTTTTTCCAAAGGTGCTGGTTTTCCACTGTCGCTAGCAAGAGGAATCATACGCGCAATCTTTTCTTCCAAAGCAGAAAGCTTTGTATATGGAATAAAATGATAGTGATTTCCGTGAGGAATCGCTACGCCACTTGGTGTTCTGCTTGAAATCTTAGCAGGGTCAAAAATCAAGCCATCTGATTCTGCATAACGTTGATTACTTGGAAGAGCATAGAGTTGCTGCAATAGACTCTGAAGGCTCTCTTCTGGTTTGCTTGGTGTTTCGGTTTGTTGACTAGGATTAGTGGTTTGACTGGTTCCATTTTGACTTGGACGATAGTTAGTCACACTCGGTTGTTTTCTAGTTCCAGAGAGATAGGCTTGGGCAGCTGCCAATTCGCTAGCAGACAAAGAACTCTTAGGAATGTAGTGGTAATGTCCACCGTGAGGAACGATGTAAGCATCACCAGTATCTTCTATAATATCAGATGGATTAAAGATGTACCCATCATCGGTAGTATAGCGTCCTTGTGATCGTGCAAGTGTCACAGCACTGTTAGAAGTTGGCGCATCGTGAGTATGACCTTGTTTTTGGCGTTCAATTTCGTCCTTCGTACGAACGTTATCTGCATGCGCCGCATCCTTAAGGTAAACATAATACTTGCCATCAACCTTGATAATGTAGCCACCTTTGATTTCGTTGACAATGTCAGCATCTTTCAGTTGATAATTGGCATCTTTCATCAAAAGTTCTTCACTGAAAATCGCATCAAAAGGAACTTTTCCATTGTAATAATGGAAATGATCACCGTGTGAAGTCACATAACCTTGATCGGTAATTTTCACGACAATTTGTTCTGCCTGAATATCTTCCTTTTTGCTAACTTGATCTGGTGTCTGAGTCTCTGTTTTTTGAGAGTCTTGTTTCCCATCAACATAAGACACACGGTTATTATCTTTGTTTCCTTCTACCTGGTGTTGGTTCAGTGCATAGATGCAAAGACTTAGGGAAAGGACTAAAGCCGATCCCGCCACAAGATACTTTTTCTTCATTTTCATCATCTCCTCATTTTAATTCTTCTGCAAGAACTTTCATATTTTCTTCTAGATTTTCTAAGTAAGTTTTGTCATTTTCGGGGTCTGCTTCCAAAGGATTCAGTGTTTTCAGACTAACCCCTGTTGATTTGATCAAGGTTTCAGCAACTTTAGAAGAGGCATTGCTCTCAGTAAAGATGGTTTTAACCTTATAGGTTTTGACAAATTCTTGGATTTCTGTCAACTGTCTCGGACTCGGCTCTTGTTCAGGGGAAATTCCTGCTATACCAAGTTGTTTCAAACCAAAGCGTTTAGCCAGGTAAGAAAAGGCTGTGTGTTGCGTAACAAAAGTCTTTTGACTTGCTTTTTCAAAAATAGGCTGGTACTTCTTAGTCAATTCTTGGGCTTTAGTAATAAAGTTTTTAGCATTCTTTTGATACGTTTCCTTATTAGCACTGTCAATCTCCGAAAGTTTGTCAGCGATAATCTGAGCTTCTTCGCCTGCTTTTTCAGGATCTAACCAAGTGTGCGGGTCGTAAAGTGTTTTTTCATCAATCCCATCACCAGCTTCTACATCTTCCAAACCTGGTACACGCTCCAAGGTCATCCCTTCAGACGCTTCTAAAACTTTAACTTTTGATTTTTTCAAATTTGGATCCAGACTTCCCGCCCAAGACTCCAGTGTATGCGAGTGGTAGACAAAGACATCCGCGTCATAAATAGCAGCAATGTCATTCGCTGAAGGTTCATATGAGTGAATTCCACTACTTGACTGAATCATTCGAACATCATTCAGGTTACCTGATACCTCTTTGACCATGGCATAGACTGGGTAAAAACTTGTGACAATCTTCATCCCTTTTGCTTCTTGTTTTTCTTTTTGACTACATGCTCCTAAGACAAGAGCCAACAAACTGGCCATCAATAATAGGATCGTTCTTTTTTTCATCATTACTCCTTAACTAGTATTTAACCATTTAATTAACTAGTAAATAGTTTATCTTTATTTACATTATATGTCAAGTTATTTTGCACATTTTCATGAAAAAAATGAGAACTAGAACTCACATTCTGCTCTCATTTTTCGATTTTATCTTTTCTAGCTCTCCTATCCTGTTTTTAGGAGTTAGAAAATGTTGCTACGACTACTTACTCTCCCTTAACAAAGCCAATAATTTTTCAGCTTCTGCCAAAATAGTATTGTTGTCTTGGGCACCAAATAGCAGGTTATTTTTTAATCCTGTGAGAGTTTCTTTGGCATTAGACTTGATAATTGGATCCTGGATTTTTGCAAGTAAATCTTCAGCCTCTCTCAGTTTTTCTTCAACCTTTTCAGTTTCAACCTGAGGTTCTTCTGATTCCTCTGGCGATTCTTCTTCTGGCTCCTCAGTTGGTTTTGGAGACTCTGGTTTCTCACTCTTCGGCTTCTCTTCGCGCTGTTTTTCTTCCTCAGGTTTTTCTATCTGAGGTTTCTCTACTGATGGTTTTTCCGTATGATTGTTATCAGCTTGACCATTTTGGTTTCTTTGAACATGGTCACTTGCATTTCCCCAACCACTATCTGAATGCGGACGTTCGTTTGGATGTTCGACATAGTACTTCACAGTCGCAAAGAGATCCTCTAAAGAATACCCCTTAGGAACCTCATAAAGACCTTCGTCAAACCACTCAAATTTGATGTTATGGTAATGGTCATAATGAGGTATAATCAAGCTTCCGTTTTTGACTTCCACAGTATGTTGGAGATTGTAAGGCATACGATCAAGCGGTACCTTCTTAGCTGCTTTCACGCGCTTGTAGATAGCTTCTGCTCCCTTAGCCTCAGTATTTCCTGAATTCTGATGGTCTGTCGAAGGGGGCGTTAAACCTTTCTCTTTAGCATAAGCCTGGGCTGCCGCTCTTTCAGCTTCAGACAAACTATCTTTCTTTATCCAATGACTATGGGTCATATGTGGAGTTACATAGGCATCCCCCTCATCACTTGTGATATCACGTGGATCAAAGATATAACCGTCTTCTGTTGTATACTTACCTGCCAACTTGGCTACTTGAATCTCATCATCAGTATAAGCAATTTGCGCATTTGGTTTCCCTAAACGTTCTGGATGACGAATCGGTGCTAGAAAGGCGAGGATATCATCCACCAACTTGATTTTATCACTTGAGGCATCATCGAGACGTTCCAAGAGTTTATCCAAAGCGTCAAAATCAGCTTGGCGCCCTTTATTATCAAGTAAGTCTTGATGAACTCTTGCTAGTAAATCATAAACCTTATTGTAAAATCCTCGATTAGCAGATGGGAGGTTGTTTTTCTTAGCTCCTAGCTTATGAGCTAAACTTTCTTGCTTGCCTAGTTTACTATCAATGGCTGCTGCTGTTTCTGCCGAAAGTTCCTTGGCAGGAATATAACGTGAGATTCCATTCTCCTCAAAGACATAGCCATCAGCTACTTTTCGAACCGCCTGTTTAACCAATTTTCCGTCAATTGGATTGCTTGGAGCTGGTTGAGGATTTGGTGCAGGTTGCGGGCTTGGACTAGGTTCCGGAGTCGGTTGTGGACTTGGTTGTTCTGGTCTTGAATCCGGCACCCAGTGGTTCGAACGATAGCGAAGCGGGATGATGCGAGCGATTCGTTCTTCCAATTCAGACATTTGTTCATAAGGGATAAAGTGGTAATGGTTACCATGAGGGACAGCTACACCTCTGGCAGTTCGACTTGTGATTTGCGCCGGGTCGAAAACAAGGCCATCAGATTCTACGTGTCGTTGGCTCAAAGGCAGTTTGTAGAGCTGTTTCAAAAGACTATCAATGTCATCACTTTGACTTGCTTGACTGTTAGTATTGCTGTTGTTACTTGTGTTAGTATTTGTAGTTCCTGGATTGCTTACAGAAGGTACCCAGTTTGTTCTTGGAGTGTTATCGCTATTTTGTCGGCGATAGGTTCTTGAACTTGACAGATTGCCCCGACCAGATAGGAAGGCTTCTGCAGCAGCCAACTCACTGGCTGATAACTCACTCTTAGGAATGTAATGGTAATGATCGCCATGAGGAACGATATAAGCATCACCAGTATCCTCTATGATATCAGAAGCATTAAAGATATAACCATCATCTGTGGTGTAGCGGCCTTGTGAACGTGCCAAGGCTACCGCACCATCGTTTGCTGAAGTTCCTCCTTCACGATGCTGACTATGCTCTTGTTTTTGTCGATTGATTTCTTCTTTTGTACGGACATTATCCGCGTGGGCAGCATCCTTAAGGTAAACATAGTATTTTCCATCTACCTTGATAACATATCCACCCTTAACCTCATTGACAATATCCTCATCTTTTAGCTTATAGTTTGAATCTTTCATGAGTAATTCTTCACTAAAAATCGCATCATAAGGAACCTTACCATTGTAATAATGATAGTGGTCGCCATGTGAAGTGACATAGCCTTGGTCTGTTATCTTGACGACGATTTGCTCCGCATTGATTCCTTCACGCTTGCTAACTTCATCAGGAGTCAAATTCTCCGTTTTTTGCGTCGCTTGTTTTCCATCTATATAGGAAACACGATTATTTTCCTTAACCGTTCTGGCTTGATAAAGTCCCAACTCGTAAGAACAAACACTTAAAATCAAAGCTGCCGCAGAACCAGCAAGGTATTTCTTATTAATTTTCATCGAAACTCTCTTTCTATTTGATATTTCTAGTTGCAATTCATTTCTAAATTGCAAAAACTCCTCTCTATTACTTAACTGGTTAATAGTTTACTCCTAAATTTCCACCTTGTCAAGGATTTTATGAACCAGTTAAGTAATTTTTACTATTTTTTTACTTTTTGATAATTGTTTCAGATACGAACCATGAACTCTAACTCTCATTTCCCCAACTTTAAAAATCAAAAAAATCCCTGCAACTGCGTTGCAAGGACTTTTCGATTAATCAAAATTAACGTATTCTTTTTGAAGTTCAAGAACTTCTTCCATTGTTGAGCATTCTGTAAGGGCACGGTTTGCGTACTCTTCCATCTTAGCTGTATCGAGTTTCTTCATCAAGCTACGTGTACGAAGTACGGATGTTGCTGACATAGAGAATTCATCCAAGCCCATTCCGACAAGAAGTGGAACAGCCTGTTGGTCACCAGCCATCTCACCACACATACCTGCCCATTTACCTTCAGCATGAGCTGCTTTGATAACGTTGTTAATCAAACGTAGGATTGATGGGTTGTATGGTTGGTAAAGGTATGAAACTTGTTCGTTCATACGGTCTGCTGCCATTGTGTATTGGATCAAGTCGTTTGTACCAATTGAGAAGAAGTCAACTTCTTTAGCAAATTGGTCTGCAAGCATAGCCGCTGCAGGAATCTCGATCATGATACCAACTTGGATATTATCTGCAACTGCAACACCTTCAGCAAGAAGGTTTGCCTTTTCTTCGTCAAAGACTGCTTTCGCTGCACGGAATTCTTTCAAGAGCGCAACCATTGGGAACATGATACGCAATTGACCGTGAACAGACGCACGAAGAAGGGCACGGATTTGTGTGCGGAACATAGCATCTCCAGTCTCAGAGATAGAGATACGAAGAGCACGGAATCCAAGGAATGGGTTCATTTCGTGAGGCATATCGAAGTAAGGAAGTTCCTTATCTCCACCGATATCCATTGTACGAACGACAACAGGTTTACCGTTCATTCCTTCAAGTACAGCCTTGTAAGCTTCATACTGCTCGTCTTCTGTTGGGAAGTCTTGAGAATCCATGTACAAGAACTCTGTGCGGTAAAGACCAACAGCTTCAGCACCGTTGTCATTGACACCTTCAACGTCTTTTGGAGTACCGATGTTGGCAGCCAATTCGAAGTGTTTGCCATCAGCAGTTACTGTTTTAGCGTCTTTCAAGAGTGCCCATTCAGCTTTCTGTTGAGCATAAGCTTCACCAGCTGCTTTAAATTCTGTTGCTTGTTCATCAGTTGGGTTGATAATAACTTCACCTGTGATACCATTAACGGCAAGGATGTCACCGTCTTTTACGATTTCAGTGATGTTGTTTGTTCCCAATACTGCTGCAATTTCAAGCGTACGCGCCATGATAGCTGAGTGGCTTGTACGTCCACCAATGTTGGTTACAAAAGCTTTTACAAAGTTTTTGTCCAATTGAGCTGTATCAGAAGGAGTCAAGTCATGCGCAATCACAATCACTTCTTCATTGATAGAAGCTGGGTTAGGCAATTTTTTACCAAGAAGGTTAGCCAATACACGTTTTGTCACCTCGCGGATATCCGCTGCGCGTTCTTGCATGTATGGGTTGTCTTCCATACCTTCAAAGATAGTGATAAACATGTCTGTTACTTCTTTCAGACCTGCTTCTGCATTCACTTTCTTCGCACGGATAGTTTCTTTAATCTGGCTGATCATTTCTGGGTCAGCAAGCACCATTAAGTGAGCGTCAAATACTTGAGCAGCTTCTTCACCGAGCGTACCTACTGCTTTCTCACGAATAACAGAAAGCTCGTCTTGTGATGCTTTTAGAGCGGCATCAAGGCGAGCTTCTTCTGCGTTTGTATCTTCGACTGTAATAGTCTCAAATGACAAATCCGGTTGAACGAGTAGATATGCTTTTGCAACTGCAACACCATCAGATGCTGCGATTCCTTTAAGCATTTCTGTCATTTTCCTTATGCCAATCCTTCTTTTTCCATAGTTTCAGTGATAGCAGCGATTGCGTCGTCAGCATCTGCACCTTCAGCTGAAATTGTAACGTCAGCACCTTGGCCAACACCAAGACTCATAACACCCATGATAGATTTAAGGTTTACTGATTTACCTTTGTATTCAAGAGTGATATCTGAAGCAAATTTGCTAGCTGTTTGAACCAACAATGTTGCTGGACGTGCGTGAATACCTGTTTCTGCCACTACGTGGAAATCTTTAGAAGCCATAGTTTGACTCTCCTTTAGTTATTTCTTTTTTGGATTATATGTGATAACCCTTACAAGACTGTATTATATCACCTTCTAGATTATTTTTCAAGTGTTTTATGGACTTTCTTCTATTTCCTTTCTGATAACTTGCTGAAAATCTTCTATTTATCTTACCAATATACAGTATATAGTTTTTTTGTTTTGATAAACTTTGATAGTTCAATGAAAACCCAATTTTACACTCTGACAAAACACTATATCTTGTGCTTTGTTTTTGAAACTGTAACTTTTTAGCACAAGATTTAGTTTAAAAAGTTTGACAAAGTTTTTTTTTCTGATATACTAAGAAAGTAATCTATTTTGAAAGAGGAGTTACGAAAATGGTAACCGTTTATTCTAAAAACAACTGTGTCCAATGTAAGATGACCAAGCGTTTCTTGGACAGCAACAATGTCGCTTATCGTGAGATCAATCTCGACGAGCAACCAGAGTACATCGATCAAGTTAAAGAGCTCGGTTTCAGCGCAGCTCCTGTTATCCAAACACCAACTGAAGTCTTTTCAGGCTTCCAACCAGGAAAACTGAAACAATTAGCATAATCTTAGTACATCATCCAGAAGAGATTGCTTCTAGGGCTAACTTAGAGGCCTTTCTTTTGTAATTAGATAAAGGAAATTTTATGGGATTAAAACATCTTGAGGACGTAACTTACTTCCGTCTCAATAACGAAATCAACCGTCCTGTCAATGGACAAATCATGCTTCATAAAGATAAGGAAGCCTTGGATGCCTTCTTTAAAGAAAATGTAGTTCCAAATACCATGGTTTTTGATTCAATTACTGATAAAATCAACTACCTTATTGAACATAACTACATCGAAACTGCATTTCTCAAGAAATACCGTCCAGAGTTTTTGGAAGAATTGCATCAATTTATCAAGGACCAAAACTTCCAATTCAAATCATTCATGGCTGCCTATAAGTTTTACAACCAGTATGCCTTGAAGACTAATGACGGTGAATATTACCTTGAAAGTATGGAAGACCGTGTCTTCTTTAACGCGCTTTATTTTGCTGACGGGGATGAAGCGATTGCGACTGATATTGCCAATGAAATCATCCACCAACGCTATCAACCAGCTACTCCTTCCTTCTTGAATGCTGGTCGTGCTCGTCGTGGGGAGTTGGTATCTTGTTTCTTGATTCAAGTAACT
Source organism: Streptococcus sp. 151470009-6 (assembly GCF_053628175.1). NCBI lineage: Bacteria > Bacillati > Bacillota > Bacilli > Lactobacillales > Streptococcaceae > Streptococcus > Streptococcus sp. 151470009-6. Next base: position 359,109 of record NZ_JBSEZF010000001.1, on the reverse strand, counting down.
GATGACATGAACTCTATCGGACGTTCTATCAACTCAGCTCTTCAACTTTCACGTATCGGTGGTGGTGTAGGTATTACTCTAAGCAACCTTCGTGAAGCTGGCGCACCTATCAAAGGTTATGAAGGAGCAGCTTCTGGTGTCGTTCCAGTTATGAAACTCTTCGAAGACAGTTTCTCCTACTCTAACCAATTGGGTCAGCGTCAAGGTGCTGGGGTTGTCTACCTCAATGTCTTTCACCCAGATATCATCGCCTTCCTTTCAACTAAGAAAGAAAATGCCGATGAAAAGGTTCGTGTTAAGACCCTCTCACTTGGAGTTGTGGTGCCCGATAAATTCTACGAATTAGCTCGTAAAAATGAAGAAATGTATCTCTTTAGCCCTTACTCTGTAGAGCTTGAGTACGGTGTGCCATTCAACTATATCGACATCACTGAAAAATATGATGAATTAGTAGCAAATCCAAAAATCCGCAAGACAAAAATCAAGGCGCGTGATTTGGAAACGGAAATCTCTAAATTGCAACAAGAATCTGGCTATCCATATGTAGTCAACATCGATACGGCTAACCGTGCGAATCCTGTTGATGGAAAGATTATCATGAGTAACTTGTGTTCTGAGATTCTCCAAGTTCAAGAACCAAGCTTGATCAACGATGCTCAAGAATTCCTTCAAATGGGAACAGATGTCTCATGTAACCTTGGATCAACTAACGTGGTCAACATGATGACCTCACCTGACTTTGGTCGTTCTATCCGTGCGATGGTTCGTGCCCTTACTTTCGTTACAGATAGTTCACACATCGTAGCTGTACCTACTATCGACCACGGAAACAGTTTGGCTCACACCTTTGGTCTTGGTGCCATGGGGCTTCATAGCTACCTTGCCCAACAACTCATCGAATACGGATCTCCTGAGTCAGTTGAATTTACAAGCATCTACTTTATGCTTATGAACTACTGGACCTTGGTGGAATCAAATAATATCGCCCGCGAACGTGGTATCACCTTCCACAACTTTGAAAAATCAGATTATGCTAACGGAAGCTACTTCGACAAGTATGTAACTGGTGAATTTGTTCCAAAATCAGACCGTGTTAAAGAACTCTTCAAAGATGTCTTTATTCCAAGTGCTGCTGATTGGGCTGAACTTCGCGAAAAGGTTCAAGCAGATGGTCTTTATCACCAAAACCGCCTTGCTGTAGCGCCAAATGGTTCTATCAGCTACATCAACGATGTTTCTGCTTCTATCCACCCGATTACGCAACGCATTGAAGAACGTCAAGAAAAGAAAATCGGTAAGATCTACTACCCAGCTGCAGGTTTGTCAACAGATACTATCCCTTACTACACTTCTGCTTACGACATGGATATGCGTAAGGTGATTGATGTTTACGCTGCTGCAACAGAGCACGTGGACCAAGGACTTTCACTCACTCTCTTCATGCGTAGCGACATTCCAAAAGGTCTTTACGAATGGAAGAAAGAGAACAAACAAACGACACGTGACCTGTCAATCCTTCGTAACTATGCCTTTAACAAGGGTATCAAGTCAATTTACTACGTCCGTACCTTTACAGACGACGGTGGAGAGGTTGGCGCTAACCAATGTGAAAGCTGTGTGATTTAAGCATAATTTGAAAGGACTGGATTAATGTGGGTTAGAAATAGATACACTGGACCAGGTGGTGGTCTTTACACCGGACCAGGTGGTGGTCTTTACACTGGGCCAGGTGGTGGTGCTTACACTGGACCAGGTGGTGGTCTTTACACTGGGCCAGGTGGTGGTCTTTATACTGGACCAGGCGGCGGTCTTTACACTGGGCCAGGTGGTGGTCTTTATACTGGACCAGGCGGCGGTCTTTACACTGGACCAGGTGGCGGTCTTTACACCGGACCAGGTGGTGGTCTTTATACTGGACCAGGTGGTGGTCTTTACACTGGGCCAGATAGTTCTCCATATATGAGTAATATTCCACCATTAGAAGTTTTTCTAAAAGAACTCGAAAAGAGAAATTTACATCATTACGCAAATATCATTAAAAAGCATTTGCATTAACAAAATATATAGGAGAATTTTTCAAAATGGAAACTTACTACAAAGCCATTAACTGGAATGCCATCGAAGATGTCATCGACAAATCAACTTGGGAAAAGTTGACGGAGCAATTCTGGCTCGACACTCGTATCCCCTTGTCAAATGACCTTGACGACTGGAGAAAACTATCAAACAAGGAAAAAGACTTGGTAGGAAAAGTCTTTGGTGGTTTAACGCTTCTTGATACCATGCAATCTGAGACAGGGGTTCAAGCTCTTCGTTCAGATATCCGTACACCGCATGAGGAAGCTGTTTTTAACAACATCCAATTTATGGAATCTGTCCACGCAAAATCTTATTCATCTATCTTTTCTACCTTGAACACAAAGGCTGAAATTGAAGAAATCTTTGAATGGACTAACACCAACCCTTACCTACAAAGAAAAGCAGAAATTATCAACGAAATATACCTCAATGGTACGCCTCTTGAAAAGAAGGTTGCCAGCGTCTTCCTTGAAACCTTCCTCTTCTACTCTGGTTTCTTTACACCGCTCTATTATCTCGGTAACAACAAACTAGCCAACGTTGCGGAAATTATCAAGTTGATTATCCGTGATGAGTCTGTTCACGGAACCTACATCGGTTACAAATTTCAACTTGGTTTTAATGAATTACCTGAAGAAGAGCAAGAAAAACTCAAAGAATGGATGTACGACCTGCTCTATACCCTCTATGAGAACGAAGAAGGTTATACAGAAAGTCTCTATGACGGTGTTGGTTGGACTGAGGAAGTCAAAACCTTCCTTCGTTACAATGCTAATAAGGCCCTTATGAACCTAGGACAAGATCCACTCTTTCCAGATTCAGCTGATGATGTCAATCCTATCGTCATGAACGGAATTTCAACAGGAACTTCCAACCACGACTTCTTCTCTCAAGTTGGAAATGGTTACCTCCTTGGTGAAGTTGAAGCCATGCAAGACGAGGATTACAACTACGGTTTAGACTAATTTGGCCAATCATTCAAAATATCATGGTTTGTTTAAAACAACCATGATATTTTTGTTTTTTGTTTTATTTTGTTTTTTTCTATTTGATATATTGAGCGTTTTATGGTAAGATAATGATAGTAGAAATTGAGGTGATAAGGATGCTGAAGCAAGAAAAGCTAGATAGTATTTTAGAAACAGTGAATACTAAAGGAACCATTACCGTAAAAGAAATCATGACGCGTCTGGATGTATCAGATATGACAGCTCGTCGCTACTTACAAGAATTGGCAGATAAAGATTTACTGGTCCGTGTGCATGGTGGTGCTGAAAAACTTCGTACAGGTTCTCTCTTAAACAACGAACGGTCAAACGTTGAAAAACAAGGATTACAGATTGCTGAAAAACAAGAAATTAGTCGTTTTGCAGGTCGTTTGATTGACGAAGGAGAAACCATTTTTATCGGTCCAGGAACAACCTTGGAGTGTTTTGCTCGTGAGCTCCCTATCGATAATATTCGTGTTGTAACAAACAGTCTTCCAGTTTTTCTCATCCTAAACGAACGAAAACTAACAGATTTGATTTTGATTGGTGGAAATTATCGCGCTATCACTGGTGCTTTTGTGGGGACACTCACCTTGCAGGATTTGACAAACCTTCAGTTTTCTAAGGCATTTGTTAGCTGTAATGGTATTAAGGATAAGGCAATTGCTACTTTCAGTGAAGAAGAGGGCGAGGTACAACGAATCGCCTTGAATAATGCCAATAAAAAATATCTACTGGCAGACCACAGTAAGTTTAATAAGTTTGATTTTTACACCTTCTACAATATCTCAGAGATTGATACCATCGTTTCAGATTCCAAACTGAACAAAGAAACCTTCGACCAACTTTCGAAACAAACCAAAATCATTCTTTCTAAACCATAAAACTATCCCCACCGATTGGTGGGGATTTTTGTAAGTATTAAAATTTCAGTCTTTAATGGTTTTATTACACGCGTTCCTTCCATGAAGTTGCTGTTGTTTTAAGAACTTTGTTGAGTTCATCGATGTTCTCAAAACCAGTTGTACGAAGCCATTCGCGAGCTGCTGCTTCACCATCTTTGATGTAAGCTTCAACTGATCCAGCCCATGTTGCACGTCCACAAAGAACGCCGTTGAAGTTTGCGCCTGATTCGTGGGCAAAGACAAGGGTTTCTTGGAAGAGTTTGGCTGATACACCTGCACTCAAGTAGATGTATGGCAAGTTAGTTGCTTCATCTTGCGCTTTGAAGAAAGCTGCTGCTTCTTCGCGTGTATGAACGATTTCACCATCGCCAAAGCCTTCAACGTATTTGACGTTGACTGGAACTTCCACTTTCAAGACATCGATGTTAAAGCGTGGGTCTGAGAAGACCTTCATAGCACCGATAACCTTGTGTGGTTTTACTTTAGCGTATTCTGCAGAGCCAGCATCAGCGATTTTTTCATCGTAAGCCAAGATTTCAAGGAAGAATGGAATGTCTTCTGCCACACACTCTGAACCGATGCGTTCGATGTAGGCTTGTTTTTCTTGGTTGAGTTCGTCAGAGCTGTCTACGTCATAGTAAAGCAAGAACTTGACAGCATCTGCACCTTGTTCCTTGATGCGTTTGGCAGACCAAACATCCAAGCAGTCAGGCAAGCGTTTGGTGCTAGTTGTGTCATAACCCGTTTTCTCATAAGCAAGAAGAAGACCAGCATTTGGAGCAAGCGCTTTTGTAGCTGGAAGACCATACTCTGGGTCAAGAAGCATAGAGGAAGCATATTTTGTTAATTCATCTGCAACCAAGACTTTAAGTTCTTCCATTTGAGCCACTGTTGGCTCTTCTGTTTGGAATTGAGCCATGAGGCGTTTTAAAGCACCACGTTGGTCAAAGGCAAGAGCTGAGATAATGCCATTTTCATCTGAAAGTTTTTCTAAGCGTGCACGTTTTTGTTCTGTTAAAGCCATTTTATACCTCTTTTACTATTAATTGATCATATAAAGCTTGATAGTTGGCCATATTGACATGACCTGTCATCTTTTCTTGAGCGTTAAGCATACCAAGGACATTTGCCTTGATGAGGAGTTCTGCATCCGATTCCTTATGAAGAAGACCTGATGAAATACCTGCAACAGTAGAATCTCCAGATCCAACAGGGTTAACTACCTGAATTCTTGGAATATCTACCTTGTAGAAAGTATCACCGTGTTTTGCAAAAGCACCATTTGCACCAAGTGAAACAATTATCCACTCAATCCCTGCAAATAAAGGCTCCTGAAGAACTTCTTTTAATTCATCCAGATCCTCAGAAACTTCTTTCCCAAGAAGCTGAGACAATTCTTCGTTATTTGGTTTGATTACTGTTGGTTTATGTGGTGATTCAAGAACTGCCTGAAGTGCTGCGCCTGAGCAGTCTAGAACAACTGGTTTTCCTGTGCGATTAGCAAGTTCTACTAAGCTTGCATAGTAGTCAACTGGAAGACCTGCTGGCAGACTACCAGAGATAGCAACTACTTCCACAGTATCAAGGAGATTTTCGAAATGAGCCAAGAAATCTTGCCCTTCTTGTTCAAGAACTTCGGGACCTTTTTCAAGGATTTCTGTTTGGTTATCTCCGTGCAGAATAGCGATACAGTTACGAGTCTCTCCTTGAATGGAGAAGAAACGTTTCGTTACTTTATCGTCTATATGCTCTACTAAAAACTCTCCAAGTTTACCACCGACCAAACCAGTAGCAACAACAGAATCACCAAATTCTGAAAGCACTCGTGTAACATTGAGGCCTTTACCACCAGCTGTCTTGGTCACGTCCACCACGCGGTTGACAGTGTCAATTTTCAATTCATCCAAAGGATAAGAAATATCAATGGATGGATTCATTGTGACTGTTAAAATCATGCGTCACCTCTTAGTCGTGATATTCACCGCGATCCCATTTTTCAAGGAATTCTGTAAAGAAGTTTGCATCTGCTTGATGAGCATTGTGAGTTTCAACGTGCTCAATTTTCGCAATCAATTTTTTGTTTTCTTCTGATGGTTTGTATTCAGCATTGATGAAAGCTTCAATGATATCACACATAAGCAGTTCACCAGTGATTTTACCACCAAAACCAATAACATTGGCGTTCAATTGTTCTTTTGCATAAAGTGCTGTTGTCATATCACGAACCAAGGCAGAGCGTACACCTGGAACTTTATTAACAGCATTATTGATACCAACACCTGTACCACAGATACATACCCCAAGGTCAGCTTGTCCGCTAACAACTGCTTCCCCTACTTTTTTACCAAAAATTGGGTAGTGTGTTCGCGCATGATCGTAAGTACCAAAGTCAATGACTTCATGTCCTTTTGATTTCAAGAATTCAGAAACCGCCATTTTTTCATTTGTTACGATGTGGTCACATCCGATTGCAATTCTCATTTTTAACTTACCTTTCTTACTGTAATCTAATTAGCACATTTTGTTCAACATATCGACACGAATCTGGTGACGACCACCGTCGTATTTACCGTTAACAAAACCTTTAGTAATATTTTTAGCCAATTCATCACCAACAAGTTGTGCACCCATAGTGATCATACGTGAGTTGTTGTGGCCACGAGTCATATAAGCTGAACGTTCGTCAGATACTTCTGCGGCAACCATTCCTTTGATTTTAGTTGCGACCATGAAAGGACCAGCACCATAAGCGTCAATCACGATACCAAGGTTTTGTTCTTCTTTGTTTACTTCTGCAGCAACAGCAAGAGTCACATCAACAAAGTCTTGACCTTCAGCTGTAACATCCACAACGTGGAAGTTTTCTTTTTCCAAGAAGTCTTTCACAACTTCTTTCAATCTCAAACCTGCAGCATCTGCACCAATAACAATAGACATATTGTTTACTCCTTTTTATTTTTCTAGGCTAGTAAAGACTTTTATAGTTAGCAGTTTACTTACAAAAGGCATTCTAGCAATTTATTGACAAATTTGATTGAATGAGATGAATAACACCTTATCCAAGTCCAGGAAATCAATTTCCTGGAAACAAACTTTCTCCTCGAAAGAGAATATAACAAGCGATTATTTGTTTGTTACAAACATCATTTGTTGCTTACAAACATAATATACTCCTATTTTCATAAAAAGTCAACAGAAAATGTTTGTTTTTGTGTTATGTTTTTTAAAATTATAAGATTTCGATCTCAAAACCAATCTGATCAACTTGACCCGGTTCTAGGAGTCGAACATTCTTCTTCTCTTCTAAATGATTTCCTTCTTCAAGTGAAGTTGATAAGCCTGACCAGGGTTCAAAAGCGATGAAAGGACCTTTATTCAGGGTAGACCAAATGATGAGATTTGAGAACTCTTGGAAGTGTACTTTTAATCCCTTCTCATGCTTACGAGAACGAAGGGCAATTGTTCTGGATTGCAACTCATCCAAAGTCACTGCATCAACACTAAACAGATCGTAACTGAGATTCACTTCCTTTTGTGAATCCAACCATGGACTTCTATCTCGGAAATCCAACATTCCTGTTTCTGGGAAAGGACGTGGAACAGAGCAAGTCTCTTCCTTCTCAAACTCTAAATAGTAATCTTCATAAGTTTCGCCATCTAGCAGAGGACAGTTAAATCCTGGATGACCACCAATAAAGTAAGGCATGACCTTGCTAGTTTCTTTATTGAAAACTTTGTATTGAGTACGAACAGTCTTGCCAGTCACTAGATAAGTGATTTCAAGGCGGAAATGATAAGGATAGTTTTGATAAGTATTCTCATCATCTTCGATAGCAAAGGTTACACTGTTTTCTGTTTGATCAACTAATTCAAATTCTTTTTTACGGACCAAACCGTGACGAGGAATGTTTCCTTTCGTCTCCGTTCCATCTGCATGACTGTAGAAGGCTGTATCTTCTCTTAAAGAGCCGCAGATTGGAAAAAGTACCGGAGCTTGTCCACTCCAGTAAGTGGCATCTCCTTGCCATAAGTACTCAATGCCATCTCGGTCCTTAATTGACGACAAGGCGCCACCTAAGGTTTTAAACTGGACCGTTAACTGGTCTGATTTGATTTCAATTACCATCATATTCTCCAACTATTTTTAGATTTTTATATAAAAAACTAGGTTGCCACTCCCAATGTCGGAAATTAACAACCTAGTTTTCACAATTTACATTTTATAGGAGCGAATTATTTAGCATTTGCTGCGTATTCTTCGTTACGTTTGATCATTTGTTTTCTATACCAAGCAAAGATACCTACATAGAATACAAGGAAGGCTGCTGCACCAAGGATTGCTTTAATATCACCTGTTGTAGCATTACCGATTGCCCAACCAAATAGTTTTTCGATTGGTCCTTCAAGAGTTGAGTGAGTGATCAATTGAGTTTGGCTCACACCTTCTGGGAAGGCACCTACACCTTTAGCAAGTTCAGTTGCAAATGGAGCGATAAGAGTACCTGAAAGAAGGAAGAGTGGCAACAAGAGTGTTCCGAAGATGATCATACGGAGCAATTTACCACGAGTAACAACCAAGAGAGCTGGAGTTACACCCATGGCGATGATACCTGCAAGAGGCAAGATACCATTTCCTACGTTTGAAAGAAGCACTGCTTCAATCAACATGATTGGTGCAAGTACGTTGGCACAAGCCCAGATTTCAGCACGACCAGCGATGAAAGGCCAGTCAAGACCGATGTTGAATTTACGTCCTTGAAGGCGTTTAGTAGCAACGTTTGTGATACCTTGTGAAAGTGGTTCTACGGCTGCGATGAACCAAGATCCGATAAGTGAGAAGAGCTCCAAGCAGACACCGGCAGTCAAACCAAGGCTCAACCAACCTTTAATAACAAGTTCCCATGAAGATGCATCTTCTACTCCAGCAACTGGATGTGGAGTTCCCATCAAACCAATAACGATACCAAGAATGAAACCGATGAAGAATTTAGATCCCCAGAAACCGATTTTCTTGTTCAATTTTGCAGCGTCAAAGTCATATTTATCAAGACCTGGCAAAACTTTATCAAAGATCTTATCCAAGACCATGATAACTGGGTTCATCATGTAGTTCATGTGTGTTGAAGTCATTGGTGATGAACTTGGTGCGTTAAGAAGGTCGTCGAAAGTTGGTTTCATCAAGTCAGAGTTGATGATCTTCAAAATACCTACAAGTACTACTGCTGCTGTCGCGATGAAGAGTGAAACCCCTTGGCTTACACCGTTGTTATCAGCATACCATTTGATCAAAAGACCAGTGATTGACAAGTGCCAGATATCGAAGATATCGACGTCAAGTGTGTCCGTTTTCTTCATAGCAAGCATCACAACGTTGACAATCAACATTACAAGCAAGAAGTAAAGTGTCCAAGCAGATCCCCAAGTGATTGTAGCAAGTGGTGCCCAACCAACGTCGGTGATGTTCAATTGAATACCAGTATTTTCAACGAATTTCGCAAGTGAAGCTGAGAAAGCTCCGTTGAGCATACCGATGATGGCACCGATACCTGTAAGGGCGATAGCAAGCTTGATACCACCTTCAAGCGCTTTGGAGAATTTCACTCCAAAAAGTAGAGCCAATACTGTCAAAATGATCAGCATGATGATAGGGCCACCCATAGCCAAGATAGGTTTAAAGATATCGTTGGCCAGATTGATAATGACATCCATAATAGTTCCTCCCGTTTTTCTAAGTTATATGAATGTTAACAAGATAAAGAATAAATTAGCTTAATCCGTGTTCTTTAATAGCTGCTTCAATATTGTCAAATACTGGAGCGCTCATTGCAGGAATACGGAACAAGATTGGTCCAGCTTCGATTACTGGAATACCTGGTTCAAAACCAAGATCTGTTGCAGCGATTGGAGTAAAGATATCGTAACCTTTCATAAGGTCTTCGTTCACATCTTTAACCATGACTGCATCACAGTGAACGTCATACCCACGGCTTGAAAGTTCTTCTTCTAGAGCACTTTTAATTTGGTGACTTGAGTTAACACCTGCACCGCAGGCAGCAAGAATTTTAATCATTAGGATTTCCTCCGATTTAATAATTTTAATATACGATTTAAGCAGTTGCTTCAGAAATGTAAGTGTAGAGAGCTTCTGGTTCAGAAATTTTTGCCAGATCTTCTAAGTGACCATTTCCAGTAAAGAAGTCCATCAACTGAGCAAGAATATTGGTTTGACTCGAACTTGAATTGTTAATGATAAAGAAGAGTAGGGATACTGCTACTTCCTTATCAGGAGCAATCATATTGTGAAAAGTTACCGGTTTTTCTAGTCGAACAACCACCACTTTCTCAGCTAGATTATGAACAATATCTGTATGAGGAATCGCTACATTTGGCAAATCCTTTCCTAGAAATTCCATATCTAAACCAGTTGGAAATGACTTTTCACGCGTGATCAAGGCTTCACGATAAGTTGGAGTGACAATTTCTCGTTCTTCCAACAAGCTTGCTACCTGATCAAAGAGTTGTTCTTGATTATCCGCTTCTAAGCAAAACACGAGGTCTTTGTCAAAGAAATGATCTAATCCCATAACATTTTCCCTTCTTTCAATTAACTTTTATGCTATAAGTATAACACTATATGAAATCGTTGTCAATAATTTTTGTTTTATTTTGTTCATTTTTTTATAAATTGTGTTTTGTTTGATAAATACAATCAATATCAAACACTCCTTCGTTTCAACTACAAAAAAAGAAGGCTGAGCCTTCTAATTTTGGATTGGTTATTTAATAGAAGATAAAATCTCTTCTAGTTTTTGATAGTCTTTGACACTATCGATTTCATAGATGCTATTACCTTCTAATTCTTCTACATATACATCTAGTTCTTTAATGTTATCTTTAACCATATTGTCCCAGTAGAGATCAACAAATTCTCCACTTTCATAAGCTTTGTCAATAAAGTCAACAATCTTCTCAGCAGTTGGTGCATCCCAGAATGATACACCACTCAAAATACGGCCTGCCTTACTGTCAACAATGATATCTTGAACCTTATAGTCATCACCATAAACTAGGAACCATTCGTTTGTACAGTCTTCACGATAAACACTGAAATAGGTAGAACGTTTAAGATCGTTTCTAAACATATTTTTGAAAAGATAGTTATCTGCATCAATGACATAGCTGTTAGCTAAGTCTTCTTTAACGAGATAAAGTGAGTAAAAATTGTTGTAATCTGCGTACTTGTCATTAAAGACTAAACGAACACCATATTTTTCTTTTAAGTAGTCAAATTGTTCTTTGAGATAGCCGACAACAATGATAATCTCATCAATTCCTCGCTCTTTCAAAAATTCAATTTGGTATTCTACCAAAGGTTTTTGGTTGACCTTAACCAAGGCTTTAGGGGTATTTTCAGTCATAGGGCGCAGACGAGTTCCCAACCCCGCTGCCAAGATAATTGCTTTCACGCTATTCTCCTTTATTCTTTAATAATAATATAAACACCAGCCATGACAACAAGCGATGTAATAATGGTCACCATATCGAGTGGTGTACCTAAAAGCATTGCTGAGAACAATACTGTCCATACGACATAGCTTACGTTCAATCCAGTTGCTTTTGCAGGTTGTAAACGGTTGATAGCAATATAGTAGGCTAAGTATGAAATCATATTACATGCTGCAAAGACTAACATCAAACCGAGCAATTGCCCATCTGCTACTTCTGCAAATGAATGATGAGAAAAGAGGACAATGACAAGGTATGACAAGAATGAGGTTACTTGGCGGATTAATAGTGCTTCGATTTCACTCAAGTCACTTTCCATGGCGTAGGAACTAAGAACACTTTCACTTCCCCAGGCGATGGCACAAACTAATGCACAGAGAATTCCGATATAAAAAGAATTGACCTGCTCAACTTTGTAAGTCTGGGCAATAATACCAGCGATAATCAATAAAATACCAAAAACAGTATTCTTAGATACCTTGTGTTTCAAAATGAAAAATGCTAGTAAAACAGAAACTGCTGGATAGATAGCTGATACTGAAGACGCAAGTGAACTACCGATATACTTAACCGCGTAAAGATTGGCCTGCATTCCTATAGGTCCAGCTAGCAAGGCTCCGATAATAACACTGACATTTCGAATATTTAGAAAGATTGACAAGCGAACTTTCCCTTCTCTAATTAAGAGAAAAGCTAATAAAATAAAGATACTCAAAAAGTCATGTGCCGCTGCCACCACAAAGGGTGATAGATTTGTAAAAATTGAAAAGATATAAGCACTAATCGTTAGACCTAATCCCCAGAATATACCAGAGAGCAGACCAAAAGAAACACCATTTTTATTCTTCATCCTAACCTCCATAATAAGTTAAACCTTCGACAGCTCTTTGGTAACGGTTGATACCATAATCTCCAAAGTCAGCTCCTTGAGCTTCTTTGTACACTGTCCACAAACTCCAGATAGTATCTTGCAAGATTTTATAGATACGAATCTTCTCACGTGACACAGGCGTTTTGTCACTTTCATAGTAGGAAAGGAAAGCATCTTCCTCTTGCTTTGTAAATTCAGACTCTAAAAAAAGTGCTGCCAAGTCCCACATTGGATCATTCATGGAAGAGTATTCCCAGTCAATCAAATACAAGCGGCCTTGAGGTGACTCGATAAAGTTTTCTGGAACCAAATCGATATGACAAGACTTTCTGTCAACACCCAAATCAGCCAATCTTTTCTCTAGCAAGAATACTTCTTTTCTCACAGCTTCATAATTGGCGTAAGGGATATTTCCCTCAATCAAGGATTCATATTTGCTGATTTCCTCAAAAGGAGCAAATTCTCCTCTTAGTTCTTTGCCTGATGCATGAATAGTCTGTAAAATTGGGGCAATCTTTTCAAATTTGGTCTTAATTGAAGTGGAATCAAGCGTTGTGGCAGAATCAATGTACTCATTTACCTTGATTCCTGACTCAATATCAAAAAGATAATTCTTGACATCAAGATCCAAATCTTTCAACAATTCAAGATTGTATTTTTCATCTTGACGATTGATGAGCTTTTCGGTTCCTTTTCCGAAAAATTTAACGATATACTGCTTATTGGTTGTCTTGGCCAAATAGTTTTGGTTGGTCATGCCTCCCAGTTGTTCAACGCTGAGGACTTCCTCTTCTTCAGATAGTAAAGAAGAAATTTTTTCTTTGATAATTTTCTCCACAATTAGCCTCCTTCTCTTACACTTCCCACTTAAACACTGTTTTGAAAGCAGTATTTAGGTCTGTAGCAAAGACACGATGAATGTCCTTGATTTCTCTCACGGGTTCTTCAACATAAAGGATATTTCTCAGACGATTTGCAAACTTTTTAACTTCCATCATCTGTATTGCATTTTCAAAATCAATCCGTCCAGATCGAGATGAACCGACCAATAATAAACCTTTTTCTAAAGAGTCTCGCGTATTGATATTAACCTTGTACTCGCTCACTCCCATCATGAGAATTGTTCCCTGAGGTCGAATGTAACGAATCAAATCATTGATAGCTGGGCCTGTACCATCACCACCACAACACTCAAATCCATGATCAAAGGTCAAATCTTCTGGAATATTATCAGTAATGTAGCACTCTTTTGCAAAAGAGAAGAGCTCTAGTTTTTCCCAATGGCGGCCAATTACGATAATCTCTGCTTCTGGTAGAGTGTAATTGATAATATTGGCAACCACAAAAGCCAAACTACCATCTCCAATAACAGCGATTCGCTCTCGTTTGCTGTGGGCAAGATTTAAGAAACGATCCATGGCATGCATACCCACACTCACAAACTCGGTAATGGCAGCGACTGTGTCCTCAATGTCATTATAAGACACAACACGATCTTTTGGTAGAGAGACAAATTCTCTCATAAAGCCATCATAACCACTAGATAGGAAGTAGGTTCCAGTCATGTAGTTTTCGTAGAATTCCTTGTCACTCTGCATAGGCGGTTGATTTGGAATCATAACTACCTTTTGACCGACTTCATAAGTCCCAGTCGGATCTGAAATAACAGTTCCACAAGACTCGTGAATCATAGCCATAGGAAGTTTTTTAGCCAATATCTTTGGATCACGCTTCCCTTGATAGTAACGTTGATCCGCATGACAAACCGCCATATAATTTGGACGAATCAGGATATGATTTTCCTGATCAATGTCCTCTTCTTGGTATTTTACATTGATAAATTTTGGTTTGGTCAGTTGATAAATTTGATTAATCATAGCCTTAGTCTTTCTCAATCATGCTTTTCGCGATTTTCAAGTCCGTCACAGTTGTGATTTTAAGGTTTGAATATTCCCCTTTAGCTAGGGCAACGTCTTTCCCTTTTATAACAAAAATCTTACATGCATCCGTCAGGATTTCCTTTTCTTGATCAGATAGGGAACCATACAAATCCATGAAATCCTTGCAGCGGAAGGTTTGAGGTGTTTGACCTTGATAAAGGTGAGCACGATTTGGAATATCCGTGATAAACTGACCATTGGTGCTTTCAACAATGGTATCAACCGCTTCTACTACTGTGTCAACCGCATCATGATTTTGGGCGAGTTTGATATTGTCCTGAATCATGCGAAGTGTGATGAAGGGACGAACTGAGTCGTGGGTAATCACAATATCTTCTGGAGTAATTGGACGATAGGCATCAATGGCTTCTATAATCTTCTCGATACTAGTATTGCGATCAGCACCACCCTTGGTAATGATGATGCGGTCCTTGTGGAGAGAAAGATACTTGTCAACCAAGTCCTCAGCGTGTGACACCCAGTCTCCATGAACTCCAACCACAATTTTTTCAATACTTGGTTCTAAGACGAATTTTTCAATTGTGTGGATCAAAATAGGTCGATCACCCAACTCCAAGAATTGTTTTGGTAAATTACTGATTCCCATGCGCGTGCCAGTTCCTCCGGCTAAAATTCCTGCATAGATCATATATTTTCTCCTTTGTTTATTCTAAAAAACTCATTACCATCTATTATATCACAATCTATCTTTATCATGAAGAAAAGATAGAGCACCATTTAGTTGAACTAAGACACTATTTATCGTAAAAAGTGAACAATTTGTAACTAAATCTGAAAAGTTCATAACAAACTAAGAAATAAAAATAGATTATCCTCTATATTCTCCGTTTAACGTTCGGTTAACATAGAGTTCTTTAGAATATAATATAAACCTTAAAGAAAACTTAAACACATTTTTTTAAATACAAAAATAAGCTAGGAAACTGTTCAAATTTGTCTACACAGCTACAGTTCCTAACTTTCTTGTTTTTATCTATGATTATGGAATAGATTACTTTTCCTGATCTTGTTCACCAGATCCTTTAACTGCCTTTTTAAACTCAGACAGCATTTTACCAATTGATTCACCCAGTTCCGGTAAACGTTTTGGTCCAAAGATTAAGAGTGCACCTAGAACGATGATAATCAATCCTGGAGCACCGATATCACGTAAGATTCCCATTCTTTTCTCCTTTCATTTTTTTCTTTATTATCCTCTTGCTAATTACAATACTAAGCTCATAGAGCGAGATTAAAGGAATTGTCATGGCTAGATCACTAATAAAATCAGCTGGTGTCAAAATAACAGCGAGTACCAATAAAATAAAGTAGGCATAACGTCTATAGGTAACTAAGAGCCCTGGTCCAATCAAGCCAATCGTCGTTAAAAAAGCGATGATGACTGGCAATTCAAAGATGAAGGCCAAAGGGATAGTTGTTTGAAAAACAAAGTCTAAGTAGTTCTGCGCTGTTAATTGAGTTTCAAATAATCCTTCCCCGAGCCCTAAAAGCACTTGAAGTAAGGCAGGCGTTACAAAGTAGAAACCAAAGGCTAGGCCAAGTAGAAAGCAAATAAAACTAGCTGGAATATAGGCAAAGATTGCTCTTGCTTCTTCGATTTTCAACCCTGGTTTGACAAAACTCCATATCTGATAAACTGTAAAAGGAAGCGTAATAGTAAAGGACATTAGGCTCGCTAAGCGAAAATAAATCCACAAAATATCATTTGGACCTAATACAATCAACTTTTGATTAAAGGACTGAGTTAGATAGTAGTAAAGCTGATCTGCAAACAATAAAGCTCCACAGAAGACTATAAAAAAGCAGGCTATAACAACAATAAATCTCTTTCTAAATTCTACCAGATGTTCAATAATTGTCAATTCTTTTGTATCCATCTACTTTTCACCCTGTCTCAATGTGACCGCCAAAACAATTATCAAAAAGACTAGCTGACTTCCTAAACCTTCCCAACTTGGATAGATGCCCAATAGGTCGATAGTAGGGAAACCTGGTACTAAGTGGTTAGGTGCCATATTGGTCAGCTGGAGAGCATGTAGGCTAACACCTAGCATCTTGAAGGCAAGAGCATAAATCATCCACGTCAGTAGGAAGAAGACCTTATGAGGTAGGAAGAATTGACTCGCCTTGTTCATCAGAAATGCAATAATCAGCAAGACTAACAAAGCTAGAGAAATTCCTAGGATAAACTCAAAACGAGATATTCTCGGTAGAATTCCTACGTAAAAAAGAATGGTCTCTGCCCCTTCACGAAAAACAGCTAGAAAACTTAGAGCAAACATGGAAATGAATGAACCTGTCTTGGTCACCGTTTTCATCTGGGAATCCATAAAGTCATTCCATTTTTTGACCGAGGATTTACTGTGAAGCCAGATACCGATCAAAATCATCATCACTACCGCAAAAATCCCAACTGCCCCTTCGATGATTTCACGATTGGAGCCTGATGTCACTGCTGGAAAGGCAATTTGCAGGATAAAAGCAATAAGGAGACTAGCCATGATTCCAGTGATAGCACCACCATAAACCCACTTGAGCCCTTTACGCATCTTGGCTGCTTTCAAGGTCGTCACCAAGGCCATGACGATTAAGAGAGCCTCTACCCCTTCTCTCAGGAGAATGAGCATAGCATCAAAGGCATTGTAACGTGCGCTGGTATCAATTTGTGATAAATCTGCAATCAGTTTTTCTAATTTTTCTTGATATTCCTTCTCACTTCCCTTGACCATGATTACAGGAGTTTCACTTTCAACTCGTGTATAGAGGGAAGGATTGGTCGTGCTAACAGAACCCTCAATCGTTGGCCAGATAGTGATGAATTCCTTCATATTAGCTGCTCCTGATGCTTGGTCACCAGCTTGGAATTGTTCCAAAGCCTTCTTCAAAAGGGCAATACCGTCTTTGAGACTTAAATCAGAGGATGCTTCTGCGACTTCTTTTCCAGTTACAAAATCATTAATAGCCTTTTTTAAGTCCTCAAAGGAAGTCTGGATGGAGTTAAAATCAGTAGGCTCAGTTTCTATGCTACTACGCAAGAAGGAGATAGCTGTTTCAACACGTCCATAATGGGCCGTACTATTGTCACGAACCACACTTTCATTGATGGTCCAAGTGGAATTCATCTTTTTATAGGCTTCTCGAATTTGCTCTATGTCTTTGGAAGAAATTGCCTTATCCAAAGTCTCAAAACGTGGTTTTAGTCGACTAACAAGCTTTTCTTTTTCAGCAACAAGATCTACCGGATTTTGCTCTTTCTCAAATGCAAGAAGAGCAGATGAAATCTGTGTCAGATTTTCTTCACTGATCTCTCCTGACAGAGCAAGTTTCTCCTTGACAAGCTTTCCAGCTTCTGAATCAGCATGTTCTACTGTTTCAAAATCCGTCGCCATTTCTCTAACTAGAACCTTAGCTTGTGTCTGGTTTCCATTTTTTATAGCCTGAGAGGCATCCGTAATTTTTACAAAATAAGAACTCAGACTTTCCTTCGCACTAACAGGAAAGATAGCTAGCAAGAGAAAAGACAAAGCCAAAAAACAAATACTAGTCTTCCAATAATTTCTGACCAATATAGCCTCCTTTCTCTACTCCACCAAAGCAGGCAAAAAGACCACTACCGATGTGGGTTACATACTCATTCATCTTGTCTGTAGCTCCGAGGTTGGTTTGAACCTTAACAAAATGATCTGGATCCTTTTGGAAAGAGATAAAGAGTAAACCTGTGTCAAATTGTCCAGTCTTTTCATCAATGCCATCCGAGTATGAATAAGATCGTCGTAAGAGGGGTTTCTCTACCTCTTTGGCTAATCGAACATGCGAATCATCTGGTAAAAGACTCAAATCCACTTCATCAAACTCATTCTTCTTACCAAAGGGAGCCCCACTTTCCTTGTAGCGACCAAAGGTATTTTCTTGCTCTTCAAGATTGGTTCGATCCCAAGTATCGAGAAACATTTGGATGCGGCGAACGGCCATATAGGATCCATTTTCCATCCAGTCCTTGCTATCAGCCCAGACAACTCGGTCAAAATCCTTCTCTTTGGTCACATTAGCTGTTCCATCCTTGAAACCAAAAAGGTTACGTGGTGTCTCCAGACGATCTCCAATAGCAGCAAAACCAGATTGGCTCCAACGGAGGGTCACCGCATTTCTCCCTTTACGGATAAGGTTGCGAATAGCATGAAAAGCAACTTGCTCGTCATCTGCACAGGCTTGGATAACAATATCTCCCCCAGTATATTTTTCACGTAGTTGCTCTTTTGGGAAGGGAGGTAAATCCTTAAAAAGTTGAGGACGTTTTTGCTCTAATTTCATCTTTTTCAGGAAACTAGCAGATACACCAAAAGTCAGCGTTAAACGATGAGGATTTAGCCCCACGGTTTCTCCAGTGTCACTAGGTGGCAAGAGGGCATTCTGACCATCTTTTTTAACCAATTCCCCCTCGACCAACTTGGAACTATAATCCGTCCAATCCTTGAACAACTGGATAATCTTATCCTTATCCGTCGTATGCAAGTCCAAAACGACAAAATAGATATTTTTTTGCATGGGCGTACTAATCCCAGCTTGATGCTTGCCATAAAAGTCAATCTTTTCATTACCGTACGAGATTTTTTCCTGACTTCCTAGCTTAGGAGCGAAAAAAGCAGAAGCCCCAGAGAGTCCTAGCGCTAAACCAGCCCCTCCAATTCCTGCTTTTTTTAGAAATTCTCGACGGTCCATTTTCTTTTCAAAAAACTTTTCGTCTTTCTTTGTCATACTACTTATTCTCCATCAAGAAACTTGCCCATTTGTGATAGAGGTTCACCAAGTTTTGTCACGGCTTCAGCCAATTCCTTGGTGTCTTCTTTTGTCAAATCAGTATAGAGTTTGTAGTGTTCCTTGTCTGTCATGTGTTTATCCAGCAAACTATTAACAGACTTGAAATCTGCTTCCAATTCTTTAACTAAATCAGCATCTGATTTTTCTAGTAAAGGTTTAAAGAGTTGGAAAATCTTCTCAGCACCTTCAATATTGGCACGGAAGTCATACAAGTCTGTGTGAGAATAAATTTCTTCCTCACCTGTAATCTTGCTTGTCGCTACTTCATTGAGCAAGTCAACTGCTCCAGTCAACATAACCTTGTAGTCCACATCCACAGTTGCAATCTTAGCCTTCAATTCTTTGATATCATTGACTAATTGATCGCCATAACTTTCAGTTCCTTTAGTTGTATTTTCTTCCCAAAGGATACGCTCGATACGGTGGAAACCTGACCAACCTTCCTCTGTCTTGTTTTCGTCCATATAGTCTGCTAAACGGAAATCAATCTTGACATCTGACTCACCAAAACTTTCGGCAATCGGTTCTGAACGCTCATAAGACATACGAATCAGTGGATAAACCTTCTTAGCCTCTTCTAATTTGCCTTCTTTCAACAGTTTGACAAAGCCTTCCGTATCTGTCAACAGTTTATCAATTTGCTCTTGTACAAAAGTCTTATAGTCAGCAGTAGTCTTATCAAGCATTTTTTGCTTGTCTTCAGACAAGGCTGTTACCTTAGAGGAATCACTTGTGTTGCTTGGCTTAGATTGATTATTAGCACAAGCAGTCAATAGCAAGGCTGAAGATAAAAGAACGAAACCTAGTTTTTTCATTATTTACTCCTATCATTTCAGGGATCCTGAATTTATTTTACGTTTCATTATATCATGTCTTCTCTCATTTTTCAATAAATTGTCAGAAAATTTAATAATTCAAAAATTAACTATTATTAGACTTTTAATCCTAAAATTGTTAAAATAAAAAGGAAAATAATAGAAAAAGGAAACTGTAAACCGCTATGATGAATATGCAAAACATGATGCGTCAAGCACAAAAACTTCAAAAACAAATGGAACAAAGTCAAGCAGAACTTGCTGCTATGGAGTTTATTGGAAAATCTGCTCAAGACCTTGTCCAAGCAACCTTAACTGGTGATAAGAAAGTTGTAAGCATCAACTTTAACCCAGCCGTCGTTGACCCTGAAGACCTCGAAACTCTATCTGACATGACTGTTCAAGCTATCAATGCTGCGATAGACCAAATCGACGAAACGACTAAGAAGAAACTTGGTGCTTTCGCTGGAAAATTGCCTTTCTAATCCATAAAAAAAGAGAAACGAATGTTTCTCTTTTTTCTTAGAAGTCAAAAAATCCCATGGCTTTCTTTAGAATCAAATCAGTATATTCAGGGTCATCCTGAGCCATCAATACCTGTGACTGTACCATTTCTAGGTCATCTGTTATCATACCGTTGGCTCCTAGACGAATAGCTTTATCGAAAGCGTCAGAACCATTTACGGTCCAAACGTAGAGTCTCTGATCAGTTGTCCAGAGTTTATTGACAAAGTATTCATCCAAAGTTGAGTACTCCATAGTGTAACCAGTTGCCTTGGTTCTTGGGAAGATACTGTTATAAGGCATAATAAAGTAGGACGGAATCTCAGAATCATAATTCAAAACCTTATCAATCACTTGGTAATCAAGGGATTGAATCTGGTGCCCATATTTTTTGATGGTCGTCCCATATTTTTCAAGGAAATGTTCCATCATTTGAGGGCTATCTTTTCTACTGGTTTTAATCTCAATCAGTAATTTTTGGTTTAATGCATTGGCACGTTCCAGATAAGCGTCGAAACTTGAAATCTTTGTCTGATATCCATTTTCCGAGATTTGAATATTGGTTAATTCTTCGAGTGTTAAATCTTGAGGGGCAGCATTAATACCTGTTAAATTTTTGAGATTGGCATCGTGCATCATTACAAACTGACCATCCTTGGTTTCCTGGATATCCATTTCAATAAAATCTGGTTTTAGTTGAGCTGTTTTCTCTAACGACTCGACTGTATTCTGAACTCCATTTTTATTGGAAACTCCTCTGTGAGAAATAACCAAAGGGGTACTCGTGTCAGGAGACTCAAGATAGATATAACCCTCTAAAGCAAAAACGATACTAGCGCAGCCCATTACTCCCCATCTCATCAAATGGTCTTTCTTTCTTCTTGGCATGATTTCAAGTTCTTCACCAGTTAAAAATGAAACAAATTTAACGAGAAAATAAGTCAAGGTCATATAATGGAAGTTCTTAATCAAAACATAATTGATTACCCCTAGGACTAGGGATTCTTTATGAGTTAATTCATCCATTACAACTTGAGCAAACAATATGGGAATCAAGAGTAGAAAGAAAAAGAGGTAGGTTTTAATGATAATGAGGAGCAAGTTCCAAGCATAAAAGATAACGTGTTTTTTTGTCTTTTGCAGACTATATTTCACTCCCTCTCTCACTGTTTTCTTTTCAAAGAGAATCTTGGGAAGAGCAAACATGAGACGAACTGAAATATAGAGTAAAATCCAAGCAGAGGACAGAATCAGCAGACCAACTAGCCAATACTTATCTTCAAGGTAGGTAACGATAAAATCTGGAATAATAATCTTATTAAGGTAATAGATTTTTAAAATTTTCCTGATGAAAGGAAAAAGCATAGCGACGTAAAAGAAGACAAAGGCCATTTTACAGAAACTGAATCGTTTCATAAATAGAAAACTCTGTTGAAAGACTTTTCGACTATACTCAATCAAGGTTCTCTTTTCATGGTAGAGAAGGTGACGCGCCCCAATGAATAAAAGACAAATCTGAAAATAAGCAACCAAGAGATTGATTGCAATTAAGATGAGAAAGGCTAAACTGACAAAAGGTGAGCCTTGAATAATAGCAAGAAAGTTATTGTAAGAAATAAACAAATAGCCTGTTTGTCTGAGCAACATCCCTGCAATCCAAGAATTCAATGGCAACCAGACAAACTCTACCATCATAAATATCAAGAAAAATAGAAATAAAATCTTATCTAGGTTATAGTATATCTTCCTAAAACCTAGCTTCTTAGGTTTTTCAGGTTTCATAGGCACTCCTAGTCTAAAAATTGGGATAAATCTAAGCTACCGAAAGGATTATTCATAGAAAAACTACTCTGGTCTTCTATTAATAGCTTTCCTTTATCCGATTCCAAAAAGGCTTCGTAGACACGCGCTGTCATACGCGCATCTTCTAAACTATTATGCGATTGTCCTTTAAACCCTAAAAAATTCGCCACAGTTTGCAATTTGAGATTGGCTATGCCGTGTAGGTCAGAACTACGGCGTTCAAAAGCCTCATCATATAGGTCGACCTTATACTGGTCACGATAGTCCAAACCGTGCTCCAAGAGAATTGGTAAATCACTCTTAGCTGCATTGTAGCCAACGATAGGTGATTTGCCAACAAAGGCCTGAAAATCTTTTAAAACTTGCTCTACTTTCGGCGCATCTTTCAATGTTTCAGCTGTGATCCCAGTCAAACCATTGATAAAACTCTTCAATGGGGCTGTAGTATAAACATAAGAATCAAAAGCAGCACTTTCTTGTCCATCTTGAAAGCGGACTGCTGATACTTGAATTAAATAAGTAACTCCATCGTGTTGATTAAACTCTAAATCAAAGGCAATATAATCTCGTAATTTCTCCATTTTTCCCTCAATTTCGACTCGATTTTAACTATAAATAATAAAAGAAGCCATTAGGTTAGTGAATAACCCAAACAGCTTCTTTATTTTCCTCCAAACAGGCGAGCAAAAAAGCCTTTTTTAGTTGCTTGGACTTCTTCTTTTGCTTGGTCCAACTCTAATTTCAAGGTTTCTTGATCCTTCATGGCTTGAAGAGTTAACTGTTGCTGTTGATCCAACTGTTTGTCCTTCTCTGCAATCTGACGGTCTTTGATGCGCATCTGCTCATCTTTTTCTGCCAACTGCTGGTCCTTGGCCTTGAGTTGCTCGTACAATCGAAGAATTTCAGCATTCTTCTCATCGACCAAGATTTCCATCAGTTCGCGTTGCTTGACATCATCACTTACTGGTTCATCTTCAAAAATCGTTTTTTTGTAGATTTCTTCTAGCTTGATTAAGCCACTTCGAGTAACTACAGTTACACCTTTGTCATTTTTTTTCGTGTCCTCTTCTGGAAGTTCTTTGACACGATTGTTGATTGCTTGACGAGATAGACCTAAGACCTCTGCAATCTCACTGACGGTCATTTCAATACTCATAATATCCTCTAAAACGTTTTCTAGCTTTTCTTTATTTAAATCTTATCATAAGCTAGATAAACTGTCAAATTTCCGCTTAATCCAAAGCCTTTAAAAAGGCTAGTAAGACTTGGGCAGAACGACGTCCAGCTTCAATGATGAACTCATCAAATGAGATAGAGGCCTCGTGATTGGCATTGTCACTCATAGCTCGAATGACTAGGAAAGGTAGGTCAAGAGCCTGAGCTGCCTGAGCAATGGCTGCACCCTCCATCTCAACAGCTAGAACATCTGGGAAGTGGGATTTGATACTAGCAATCTTATCATCTCCAGCTATAAAACTGTCTCCTGTAGCAATCAAGCCTAGGTGCCAAGACTGCTCTAATTGAGATAAAATTGTTTGAATCCTAGTGATAAAGTTCTTATCGGATTCAAAGTAAAGAGGTTGACCAGCCATTTGGCCATAAGCATAGCCAAAAGCAGTCACATCCACATCATGATAGACAAGTTTATCCGCAATCACTACATCTCCAACAGCAATCCCTTCAGCAAGAGCACCTGCTGATCCAGTATTGATGATGGCTTCTACTTGAAAATGGTCAGCAAGAACAGCTACACTCATAGCCGACATGACCTTCCCAATCCCACTCTGAACTAGGACAACTTCTGTCTTGCCAATAGTGCCAGTATAGTAGGTATTTCCTAAGACTTGGACTTCTTGAGTTTTGTCCAAATTCTGAGTTAGATATACAAGCTCTTCTGGCATGGCAGCAATGATTCCAATTTTCATTTCATGTCCTTTCAATTACAAGAGTTTCATCGCCAAAATTAATAAAATCAAGAGTAGGATGACTGCAAATAAGATGCGATTGAGTTTCGAATTAAAAACATTTCTCTTCGTGTTCTCAATACGACGGCTCTTATGAATCGTCGGTTCTACTTCGATTGTAAGTGTATCTTGACTAAAACCGTGGTCTCTAGAACGTGAATAATCAAAATGTTGTGATGCAGTAGGCAGGATTTTGGTTTCCTCATCATCTTGAAGAGGTGGTCCTGAGATTTTCTCACCACGATTGGCACGTTCAATCATTTCATCTGTTAATAAAGGTTTTCCCATAGGTTGCTCCTCTATTTCTTTTGTAGTTCCCAGTACTGGATTGCCATGATAGTCTTAGCATCACAGATATGACCTGACTGGATCAGGTTCTTGGCCTCCTCTAGACTCACTTCTAGAACCTCCAAGGTTTCATCATCGTCTTGCGGACGAGGATTATCTACCTTAGTCAAATCACTTGCTAGGTAGAGTTTCAATTTTTCATTACAAAAACCAATCGCAGAATAGAAATCGTACAACAGTTCTAACTTTGCTGTGTAGGCAACTTCTTCTTCCAATTCACGAAGGGCCGCTGCCATTGGATCAGCATTTTCACCAGTTTCCAGTTTTCCTGCGGGAATCTCATAAGAAACAGCCTCGATGGCCTTTCGATATTGCTTAACGAGTACAATTTTATCCTCAGCTGTCACAGCTAGAACACAAACAGCTCCATTGTGAAAAATTAAATCACGTTGGGCAGTACCTTTGCCTTCTGGCAGTTCTACCTGATCTTGCACCAGTTTAAAGATAGGGCCTTGATAGATTTCTTTTCGACTAAGCGTTTTTTCTTCAAATTCCATAATCGACTCCTACTGGTTCTTAGGATGATGAGGCAAGCGCCTTGCGTACTCATCCTTGTTAACTTGTCGTCCACGTCCAACTGCGATAGCATCCGCAGGTACATTCTTGGTAATGGTTGAACCCGCTCCAACCAGAGAATTATCTCCAAGTTCTACAGGGGCGATGATGGTTGAATTTGATCCAACAAAGACATTGTTGCCAATCACGGTCTTATATTTGTTTTTACCGTCATAGTTTACTGTAATCGTACCAGCACCAAAGTTAACATGGCTGCCTACTTCACTGTTTCCGATATAGGTTAAATGACCTGCCTTGGTATTTTTACCGATTGAAGAACCTTTAACTTCTACGAAGTTTCCAATATGAACCTGAGAAGCTAGGCTTGAACCTGGTCGGATATGGGCATAAGGACCAACAGTCACGCCGTCTGCAACCGTACTTTCCTCAATCATGGAATTCGTTATCACAGCCCCAGCTCCAATATTACTATCCACAATATAAGTTCCATTTGTTAAAATAGTCTCCGCACCAATCTTCGTTTGACCTTTCAAGGTAACGTTGGCTTCGATTTGGACCTCAGGAGCAATCTCAACATCAATGTCGATGTAGGTTGCTTCTGGATTGACAAAGCTGACTCCGTTAACCATGTGAGTTTGATTGATACGGCGTCGCATCACTGCTTCTGCAGTCGCAAGAGCTACACGGTCATTTACCCCGAGACTTTCATCAAAGTCTTTCAGAGTATAGGCACCAACCTTCTCACCACCCTCACGGAAAATACCAATCACATCAGTAATATAGTATTCTCCTTGGGCATTGTTGGTGTTGATGTTTTTAAGGGCTTCAAAAAGACGTTGGTTATCAAAAACGTAAGTTCCTGTATTGATTTCTTTGATCTGTTTTTCAAAATCAGTCGCATCCTTCTGCTCAACAATACGAAGAACTTCTGCATTATCGTTTCGAACAATTCGACCGTATCCAAAAGGATTTGCCGCTTCAGCTGTCAAGATCGTCGCAACATTTTTGTGATTGATATGGAAATCCAAGAGATTTTTCAAGCTTTCACCCGTAATCAGAGGCGTATCCCCAGCGATAACCAAAGTATGACCAGAGCAATTTTTCAAAATTGGCTCTGCCATCATGACAGCATGCCCAGTTCCTAACTGTTCTGACTGAGTTACAAAGTCTGTCTGTCCAGTCAAGACTTGTTCAACTAACTCAGCCTTGTGACCCACTACAGTAACTGTTTTTTCAGGTTGAATAGCACCAACACTACGAAAAACGTGTTCTAACATTGAAATTCCTGCTACTTTATGAAGTACCTTTGGAAGATCTGATTTCATGCGAGTACCTTTACCCGCTGCTAAAATAATGGCATAATTTGACATAATCTTCTCTTTTCTCTAGAAATTCCCTTTTATTATACCATAATTTATTTTCTAAGGAGTAAACAAACAAGGAAATAGAGATAAGAGACTGTTATATTCATTTTTTACGATGTTTTCTTTGATTTTTTTATTTATTTACGTTAAACTAATTAAATATGAGAAAAAAGATTAATCCAGCTATTATTTTTACTTTATTTACTATATTTATAGCTATTTTGATCCTCAATAAACCAACTTATGAAGACCATCCCGTCAAGTCAAAACCAAATGCTGTCCAGGTTGAAAATCAGGCCTTGCATAATCTTGACAAACCTATTATTGATGTTTCTGGTTGGCAAAGACCTGAGGAAATCAACTACGATACCTTGTCTCAAAATATTTCAGGTGTTATTGTTCGCGTCCATAATGGTGCACAACATACTGAAAAAAATGATGCGGCTTATGCCAATGGTATCGATAAAGCCTATAAAAGTCATATTACAGAATTTCAAAAGCGTAATGTCCCAGTTGGAGTCTATGCCTATCTAGCTAGCCCCAGCAAGGAAGAAATGGAAAAAGCCGCTGAAGTTTTCTATAATGCTGCCTCTCCTTACAACCCTAGTTACTATTGGTTGGACGTGGAAGAAAAAACAATGTCTGATATGAACGAAGGGGTTGAAGTCTTTCGTGCTAAACTGGAATCTTTAGGTGCTAAAAACATCGGCATCTATATTGGAGTTTATTTCATGCAAGAGCATAGTATCAATACAGACAAGTTCTCTGCTGTCTGGATTCCATCCTATGGAACGGATTCAGGTTACTTTGAAACCACGCCTAATACTGATTTAGACTATGACCTCCATCAGTATACTTCAAAAGGAAGAATTGCTGGATTTGAACATCATTTAGATATTAACCTGATTTCTACTTTGAAGGAAAAAGAAGAAACCTTCAGAAAGCTATTTTTAAGACCATAAAACAAGTGAAAATCGTAACTTTTTCACTTGTTTTTTCATTTTTTTGCCGTCTGTGTTATAATTGTTAGAATAGAGAAGAATTTTATGAAATTGAGGATTTTATTATGTTTTCATGGATTACACGAGTTATTAAAGGAATTGTCATTGCCCTTGGATTTATCTTGCCCGGAATTTCTGGAGGAGTTCTGGCCGCAATTTTGGGTATCTACGAGCGAATGATTTCTTTTCTGGCTCATCCCTTTAAGGATTTTAAAGAGAATGTCCTATACTTTATCCCAGTAGCAATCGGGATGTTGCTAGGCATTGGTTTGTTTTCTTATCCAATAGAGTATTTGTTAGAAAATTACCAAGTCTATGTTTTGTGGAGTTTTGCAGGAGCTATTATTGGTACAGTACCTAGCCTCCTTAGAGAATCTACTCGAGAATCTAATCGCGATAAGATTGACCTAGTCTGGTTCTGGATCACCTTTATCCTTTCAGGAGTCGGGCTCTACGCGCTAAACTTTGTTGTTGGCTCACTCAATGCCAGTTTCGCTAGCTTCATCTTAGCGGGGGCTCTGTTGGCACTTGGTATCTTGGTACCTGGTTTAAGTCCGTCAAATCTACTCTTGATTTTGGGACTGTATGCTCCTATGCTAACTGGTTTTAAAACCTTTGATTTATTTGGAACCTTCCTTCCTATCGGAATTGGTGCAGGTGCAACCCTCATCATTTTTTCAAAATTAATGGATCACGCCTTGAACAACTACCACTCCCGTGTTTATCACTTTATCATCGGCATTGTTCTTTCAAGCACTCTTTTAATTTTGATTCCAAATGCTGGAAATGCTGAAAGTATCCAATACACTGGACTTTCCATTGTGAGCTATGTTCTCGTTGCCTTCTTCTTTGCGCTTGGTATCTGGCTTGGTATCTGGATGAGTCAATTGGAGGATAAGTATAAATAATGGCAAAAAAAGTCAAGATTAAAAAAACCTTGGTCGAACAAATCTTGACCAAGGCAGGTATTGACCATACTGGTATTCAAATCAATGCGCTTGAAGGAGAACTTCCTCCTGAATACGACCGAAACCAAATCTTTAAAACCTTGGCTCTTTTGGGAGATAAAACAGGACCGATTATTGGAATTGTTCCCATAACAGAACATCTCGCCGAGAAAAAACTAGCAAAAGTTTCTGGCAATAAAAAAGTGAGCATGATTCCGCAGAAAGACTTAGAAAAAACGACAGGCTACATTCATGGGGCAAATAATCCCGTCGGCATTCGCCAAAAACACAATTATCCAATTTTTATTGATCAGACTGCTTTGGATTTGGACCAAATGATCGTCTCTGCTGGGGAAGTCGGGCATAGTATCATCATACGCCCTCGAGACTTGGCCAGCTTTGTGAAAGCGGATTTTGCTGACATCTTGGAGGAAAACAACTGATGAAACTCTATTTTGTTCGTCATGGTCGCACCCTCTGGAATCTTGAAGGACGTTTTCAAGGCGCTAGTGGCGACTCGCCCCTTCTTCCGGAATCCATTGACGTCCTAAAACAACTGGGCCACTATCTCAAGGAAATACCTTTTGATACGATTTATTCAAGTGATTTACCCAGAGCAGTCAAATCTGCTGAAATTATCCAAAGTCAACTCCAGACCCCTTGTCCTTTAAAGAGCATTCCTGACCTACGTGAATGGCAACTTGGAAAACTAGAGGGATTAAAAATCGCTACGCTCAATGCCATCTACCCACAACAAATCAAGGCCTTTCGCTCCAATCTGGCTCAGTTTGATACGAAGATGTTTGAAGCAGAGTCCCTTTACAGTACTACCAAGCGGACTATTCAGTTTATCAAATCTCTGAAAGAGAGCAAGGCTGAAAGAATCATGATCGTGGGTCATGGCGCAAATCTCACTGCTAGCCTACGGACACTTCTAGGTTATAAAGAGGCTCACCTTCGCAAAGATGGGGGCTTGGCCAATGCTAGTTTGACAATTTTGGACACTGAGGATTTTGAATCCTTCACTCTCGAAAGATGGAATGATACTTCCTATCAAAGAAAATAATGAAACTTGATCCCAGCGGTCAAGTTCTTTTTAGTTTTCAAAGAATATCCGTGAATTTCTCTGCTATTTATGATAAAATGGGAGTATCGCAAAAAATGACTCATCGTATCAAATTTTGAGTAAAATTAGGAGGAACCCATGTCTACAGAACATATGGAAGAACTAAATGACCAGCAGATCGTTCGCCGTGAAAAAATGGCTGCGCTCCGTGAACAAGGAATCGATCCCTTCGGAAAACGTTTTGAACGTACTGCTAACTCTCAAGAACTAAAAGACAAATTCGCAGAACTCGATAAAGAACAATTACATGAATTAAACGAAACTGCTACAATCGCAGGTCGCTTGGTAACCAAACGTGGAAAAGGAAAAGTTGGCTTTGCCCATCTCCAAGACCGTGAAGGACAAATTCAGATTTACGTCCGTAAAGACGAAGTTGGTGAAGAAAACTACGAAATCTTTAAAAAGGCAGACCTTGGTGACTTCCTCGGTGTTGAAGGCGAAGTCATGCGTACGGATATGGGTGAACTCTCTATCAAGGCAACTCACATCACACACTTGTCTAAAGCACTTCGCCCGCTTCCAGAGAAATTCCACGGTTTGACTGACGTTGAAACAATTTACCGTAAACGTTACCTGGACTTGATTTCTAATCGTGAAAGCTTTGAACGCTTTGTCACTCGTTCAAAAATCATCTCTGAAATCCGTCGTTACCTTGACCAAAAAGGCTTCCTTGAAGTAGAAACACCTGTCCTCCATAACGAAGCTGGTGGTGCTGCTGCTCGTCCATTTATCACTCACCACAATGCACAGAACATTGACATGGTGCTTCGTATCGCGACGGAACTTCACTTGAAACGTCTTATCGTTGGTGGTATGGAACGTGTCTATGAAATTGGCCGTATCTTCCGTAACGAAGGAATGGATGCTACTCATAACCCTGAGTTTACTTCTATCGAGGTTTACCAAGCTTATGCAGATTTCCAAGATATCATGGACTTGACTGAAGGAATTATCCAACACACTGCAAAAGCTGTTAAAGGTGATGGCCCAGTCAACTACCAAGGTACTGAAATTAAAATCAACGAACCATTCAAACGTGTTCACATGGTGGATGCTATCAAGGAAATTACTGGTGTAGATTTCTGGCAAGACATGACTTTCGAAGAAGCTAAAGCTATCGCTGCTGACAAGAAAGTTCCAGTTGAGAAACACTATACTGAAGTCGGTCACATCATCAATGCCTTCTTTGAAGAATTTGTTGAAGAAACCTTGATCCAGCCAACCTTTGTCTACGGACATCCAGTAGCTGTATCTCCACTTGCTAAGAAAAATCCTGAAGACGAACGCTTTACTGACCGTTTCGAGCTCTTCATTATGACCAAGGAATACGGTAATGCCTTTACCGAGTTGAACGATCCAATCGACCAGCTTAGCCGTTTTGAAGCACAAGCAAAAGCTAAAGAACTTGGGGACGATGAAGCTACAGGTATCGACTACGACTACATTGAGGCTCTTGAATACGGTATGCCACCAACAGGTGGTTTGGGTATCGGTATCGACCGTCTCTGCATGCTCCTCACTGATACAACCACTATCCGTGATGTCTTGCTTTTCCCAACAATGAAATAGACTCTTATCCTCTGGTACTTGCCAGAGGATTTTTCGATACAAAAAGAGACTGAGGTAAACTCAATCTCTTTTCTTATTCTTGATTTTTAACTTGACTGGTTGCTACATCTTCTCCAAACCATTTTTTACTAATTTCCTGGAATTTTCCTTCTTGGTATAGCGAGATAAAGGCTTTGTTCAATGCAGCTAGCAAGGTTTTATCAGCAGGTCTCACACCAACTGCAAAAGACTCACTTTCAAATCCAGCTGAAAAGACATTGTAGTCATTTAATATTCCTTCAGACTGAAGGTAGTAATTGGCATAAACACGGTCAATCAACAAGGCATCAATCCGATCATTTTTCAAATCAATTAAGGCTTCATTGAAACTTTGGTATTGATTTGCCTTCTGGTCTTTTACTTGACTTTTTAACAAGTCTGGCTGCGCTTCAAAGTCTAAATAACCAGAAGAACCTGCCTGGGCCCCTAAAACTTTGTCAGTCATATCCTGAACTGAGTGAATATTTTGAGACTTTTTAGAGACCAAAACTTGTTGATTTTCCATGTAAGGAATGGTAAAGGCAACCTTCTCTTTCCGTTCATCTGTAGCTGTATAGCCATTCCAGATGGCATCAATGGTACCATTTTGTAGTTCGGTTTCTTTCATATCCCAGTCGATGGGTTGAAATTTAATCTGAATTCCTAGTTTTTCAGAGACAGCTTGGACTAGGTCAATATCAAAACCTGCATACTGGCCATTCTTTTCCTCAAATCCCATGGGAACAAAGGTATTATCAAAGCCAATAGTAATGCTACCCTGCTTTTGATATTTGGCCCAATTATCCTGCTTCGGATCACTGACCTTTTGCGTACAAGCAGTCATAAAGAAGCTAAAGAACAAGGTAATTACAAAGGCAATTTTCTTTTTCTTCATAGGCACCTCCTACTTCGGCTCAACCTTAAGGATCTGATCAGCAATGTTTTCCGCAAACTGAAGATCGTGGGTCACAACAATCTGGGTCATCCCACGCTCTTTATTTTGAAGGATAAGTTTTTCTACTTCTAAACGCAATTCTGGGTCTAAGGCTGATGTAGGCTCATCATATCCGATAATTTCAGGATCAATCATCATGGCACGCGCTAAGGCGACACGCTGTTTTTGCCCACCTGAGAGTGAGAATGGAAAGGCATCTGCGTGCCCAGCTAACCCAAGTTGTTCTAACAAGCCACGCGCCTTCTTCTCAGCAGCTTCCTTCTCCATACTCATCGTTTTTATGGGCGACAAGGTTAAGTTATCTAGAACTGACAAATGCGGAAAGAGTTGAAAATCTTGGAAAACAAATCCCAGAAGATTGCGCTTTTCTAGTTCATCTATAGCTAGCGATTCGCCGTTATAGTAGATTTCCCCAGAATCGATGGTTTCCAATCCAGCTAGCATACGTAACAAGGTGGTCTTTCCGCCTCCTGATGGACCTACGATTGCAAGGATTTGCTTTTCAGGAATTGATAGGCTGAAATTGGTTAAGATTTGTTTGCCACCAAAGGCCTTGTTAATGTTTCGTAATTCTAACATAGCAATCCTCCTATCTGTAATAACTGTACTTCTTCTCAAGTTTTTTCGCTACAATGGTTACAAGACCAATCATAATTAAATAAATCGCTCCAGCTAAAAACATAGGAACAAGACTGGCGTCCCGATTGGCTGCTGTCCGACTAGCCAAAATCAAATCTGAAATCCCCAAAGCATAGACCAAAGAAGTATCCTTGACCAAACTCATGATTTCATTAAAAACACTCGGTAAGACGATCTTTGTCACCTGAGGAAGTATGATATAGCGAACTGTCGCAACTGGACTAAACTTCAACACTTTTGCAGCCTCGTACTGTCCTTTCGGAATAGTCTCAATACCTCCACGAAAGATTTCTGCAAAGTAGGCAGCATAGTTGAGCACAAAGGCGATAACAGCTTCAGGAAGACGATCCAAACGAATGCCAATACTAGGCAACACATAGTAGATAAAGATTAATTGCAAGAGCAAGGGAGTGCCTCGCATCACCCATATATAGATATTAATCAGATAATGGAGGGGTTTACAATGGATTTGCAAGGCAAAAGCGATGATAATCCCTAAAGGAATTGAAAAGATTAAGACCAGAGCAAAGACTTGAAGAGTCATACTTGCACCGTTCAATAAACTTGGTAAAATCTCGAATATATAAGACATACTACACCTCCTAAAAAATAATTATTCTTATTATAGCATAAATAAACAATTTAGCAAGAGAAAATATGTGAAAAATTCTATTGTTTTCAGAAAATATAAAACTGTATCTATCCAAAGTGATGAGATACAGTTTTATATTATAGGGAATTTTTAAAGCGTTTCTATGAGTTCTTGCATCTGAACATCATCTGGAATCAGTTTTAAATATGCTTCTGCTTGCATCTTAGCTTCTTCGAAATAACCCAATTCACGCAAAAGATAAGTATATTGCTCCAGAAACTCTGGATTGTCCTTGAGGTCAGATGACAATTCTTGATAGAACTCATAAGCCTTATCTAAATCCTCGATTTCCTGGTAAGAACGAGCAATCATCCATTTGGTCAGAAGGTTTTCAGGTTCTTGGCTTTGAAGAGCGATAATATCCTCAAACCGCTCTTGTTCCATATAAATGGTTGCGAGTCGAAGGAAAATCTCCTCAAGATCTTCTGCATCTTCTTTTGCAGTAAGGAGAAAGTCCTCCGCTGCCTTAGCATCATGCAATTCATAAGAAAATTGAGAGACCGCTAGCAAGAGCCGAGTTTCAAATGGATTTTTCTCCAAACCCTGTTTAGCGATACGAAGGGCTTCTTCCACCTGATGTTCCTTGTGCAAGGCTTGACTATAACCATACTCATATCCTTCAAAATCAGGTGAAATGGTATCAATCTGCTTAAAGTAAAGAACAGATTTTTGATACTCTTCTTGATCAAAGTATAGACTGGCCAGTTCAAAAGCGGTTTGGTCATCGTATTCTAACTCTAGAGCCTTTTCTAAAAATTCTGTAGCTGCTTCAAACTTGCCTAACTGAGCATATGCGTAGCCGATTCGTTGATAGGTTGAGACACCCGTTTGTTCATAAATATAGCGGTTGTCCAACTGAGCGTAGCCTTGAATGGCTTCCTGATAATTTCCTAACTCGCTATCCAACTCAGCCAAACCAAAAACTAATAAGGGATCGTCTGAGTAGTTTAGGGCTTCCAGTAACTTTTCACGCGCTACATCTGTCAATCCTTCCAAC
The DNA here is from genome assembly GCF_053628175.1 of Streptococcus sp. 151470009-6. NCBI lineage: Bacteria > Bacillati > Bacillota > Bacilli > Lactobacillales > Streptococcaceae > Streptococcus > Streptococcus sp. 151470009-6. The sequence goes on along the minus strand of NZ_JBSEZF010000001.1, from coordinate 324,762 downwards.
TGATAGAGGTCAGCCTTCAAGGCCAAAGCCGATACATACCAGTCACTTTCGGGTGTGATTTCCTCAAGGTAAGCAAAGGCTTCTTCAACATTGCCATCCTCGCTAGCAATGCTTGCTAGGTTCAAATTCACTTCTGGAAATTCTGTCACAATTTTTAGATAGATTTCCTTGGCTTGTGGATAAAAGCCAATTCCCTCAAGATAATTTGCTAATTCATAGAGAACTTCGGTCGAATCAGTTTCAAGTGCTTTACGAAAATACTGATCTGTTTTACTTAAATCCTGTTCATCCAAAGCCTGGAGCATGCGTTGACTATTGTTCACTCTTGATTTCCTCCCCTTCTTCTTCATACAAACCGCTGACCTTTTTGTACCAGTTAAAGACAGCAGAAATAACTACCTTAGCGGAGGCATAGACAGGGATTCCCAGCAAGACTCCCCAAATACCAAACATAGAACCTGAAGTTAGGAGAACAAAGAGAACATTGATAGGATGAATATTGAGTTGACTTCCTAAAATAAGAGGTGAAACGAAGCGCCCTTCAATCGTTTGTTCTACGATAAAGACTATCACAACTTTCAATAGCATGACAGGTCCTGCAATCAAGCCCAAAACCAAAGCAGGCAACATCGCTAGAAAACTACCTAGATAAGGGACTAGATTTAGAATACCAGCCGTTACACCTAGAGTGACAGCGTAGCGTAGACCGATAATCTTAAAGAAGATAATAAACATGATGGCTACAATAATAGCTACTGTAACCTGTCCTCTAACATAATTTGACAGTTGTTTATTGACATCTGATAGGACTTCACCCACAGGTTCTTTTAACTTGTTTGGGATGAATTTAGTTAGGTAATCTCGCAAGCCTTTCCCATCTCTCAAAAGATAAAAGAGCATGAAGGGTACGATAATAATCGCTACAATAACCTGAGAAGCTCCGCTGATAAAAGAACTGACCCAGTTAACAGCTTGAGAAGAGATTTTGCTGGCCCACATGGTTGCTTCACTAGAAACATTTGCAAGTACTTGCTCTAACTGAGGTCTAAAATCATCTGGCAAGCGTTTGGTTATAAGATCATTGATAACACGGTCAGCATCTTCGAGATAGCTAGGCACATTCTTTGCAAAGTTTAAGACCTGGCGTTGGAGATTTGGAATAGCGACTGCCAGCCCCCAAATGATAAAAATTCCAATAATGACAAAAACAATACTGATTGCAAGCACACGATTGATTTTGTGGTTCTCCATCCAGTCCACAATCGGATTGAGGAGGTAATAAAGTAAACCAGATAAAATAACTGGCAACATGACAACCCCTAAAACGTCTAAAACGGGTAAAAAAATAAAACTAATCTTACTTAGAATGAAAATGTTTAACCCCAGTAACAAGGTTACTAAAAATACAGTGATAGCTTTGTTATCTAAAAACCACTTGAAGAACCAGGATAGGCTAAAATGTTTCTCTTTATGTTCCATAAATACATCCTTTCTGTCATTCTCTCATTATACCATTTTTAATCTAAAATAACTCTTTTTTAAAGTGCTTACATAAATAAGACTGATGCATCATGGCAGTTATTTTGTGGTATAATGAACTTATCATTATTAAGAGGTATGGACATGAAAGAAACTGTTTATTTTGGAACTTACACTCGTCGCTTATCTAAAGGGATTTACAAGGCAGATTTTGATACAGAAACAGGCCAGCTTGCAAACCTTGAACTTTTTGCTGCTGAACCCAGTCCGACCTACCTTGCCTTTGACCAGAAACAACACTTATACACCGTAGGAAGTCAGGATGGCTTAGGTGGAATCGCTGCTTACAAGACCGATGGCGCTTTGTTAAACCATGTAGTTGAAGATGGCGCTCCTCATTGTTATGTGGCAGTGGATGAAAAGCGTAGTCTCGTGTACGGTGCCAACTATCATAAAGGTCAAGTTCTAGTTTATAAACGTCAAGCGGATGGTAGCCTCATCCAAACGGATCTAGATCAGCATAGTGGACAAGGTCCTCATGAAAACCAAACTTCCCCACATGTACACTTTACGGATCTAACACCTGACCAGTATCTCGTCACCTGTGATCTAGGTACAGATGAAGTAACGACCTATGATGTTAGTCCAGAAGGCAAACTAAGTAAACTCAATACTTATCAAAGCCAGCCTGGAGCAGGTGCTCGTCACATCGTTTTTCATAACCACTATAAGATTGCCTATCTCATCTGCGAACTGAATAGCACCATAGAGGTCTTGATTTATGATGGTGTTGGTGAATTTGAACGCATGCAAGTTATTTCAACCTTGCCGGACGGGTATACGGGCTTTAACGGCACTGCTGCTATACGTCTTTCAAAAGATGGTAAATACCTCTATGCTTCCAACCGAGGCCATGATTCCATTGCAGTCTATACAATCCTCGCTGATGGTAGTTTGGAATTATTAGAGATTGTTCCAAGTCACGGTAAAACACCACGTGATTTTGATATCACACCTGATCAGGAATTTTTGATTGCTGTTCACCAAGATTCTGATAATGCAACGGTCTTTAAGCGCAATCCTGAAACTGGTCGTCTTGCAGAGCTTTCTAACGACTTCCATGTCCCAGAAGCAGTTTGCATCAGTTTTTCTAACTAAGATAAAAAAATGAACTTGAGTTTCAAGTTCATTTTTTATAGTTTATTTCTAACATTAATACGGTTAATGGCACGTTGAAGAGCAATCTTAGCACGTCGTTCTTGGTCTATTAAATGCTTTTCATGGGCTTCTTCGATTTCTCGTTCGGCGCGAAGTTTGGCACGTTCCGCACGACTGATATCGATATCACGAGCACGCTCTGCTGAGTCGGCTACAATGGTAATGATGTCATTGGCAATCTCGATAATCCCTCCGTTCACTGCAATCCAGTTTACATGAGTATCATCATCGATTCGCTTTACCTTTACTTCATCAACCGCTAAAACCGCAATCATATTTTCATGTCGTGGCAAGATCCCCATCTCACCATCCAGAGTTCGCACTGATACAAAGCTGGCATGGTGATCATAGACAAGGCCATCTGGTGTCACGATCTGGACAGTTAACTGAGCCATAGGTCACCTCTTAAAATCCCATTTTCTCTGCCTTAGCAATGACGTCTTCGATTGAACCGACACCACGGAAGGCATCTTCTGGTAGCTGGTCATATTTCCCTTCAAGGATTTCCTTAAAGCCACGAACCGTTTCCGCTACTGGTACATACGAACCAGGTTGGCCAGTAAATTGCTCCGCAACGTTGAAGTTTTGTGACAAGAAGAACTGGATGCGGCGGGCACGCGCAACCAAGGTTTTTTCTTCATCAGAGAGTTCATCCATACCAAGGATAGCAATGATGTCTTGCAATTCATGGTAACGTTGAAGAACACGTTTAACTTCCGCAGCTACAGCATAGTGCTCCTCACCAACAATCTCAGGTGCCAAGGCACGAGAGCTTGAAGCAAGTGGGTCAACGGCTGGGTAAATCCCCAACTGTACCAACTTACGTTCCAAGTTAGTCGTTGAATCCAAGTGAGCGAAGGCTGTTGCTGGCGCAGGGTCAGTATAGTCATCCGCAGGCACGTAGATAGCCTGGATTGAGGTTACAGAACCCTTCTTAGTTGACGTGATACGCTCTTGCAATTGACCCATCTCCGTTGCAAGTGTTGGTTGGTAACCAACGGCTGAAGGCATCCGACCCAAAAGGGCAGATACTTCTGAACCAGCCTGAGTGAAACGGAAAATATTGTCGATAAAGAGAAGCACATCTTGGCCTTCTACATCACGGAAGTATTCGGCGATGGTCAAACCAGTAAGGGCAACACGCATACGTGCTCCTGGTGGTTCATTCATCTGACCAAATACCATGGCTGTTTTCTCGATAACGCCTGATTCTTTCATTTCCCAGTAGAGGTCGTTCCCCTCACGGGTACGTTCCCCAACACCAGTAAATACGGATATACCACCATGTTCTTGGGCAATGTTGTGAATCAATTCTTGGATCAAGACGGTTTTACCAACTCCGGCACCACCGAAGAGTCCGACTTTCCCCCCTTTAAGGTATGGGGCAAGAAGGTCGATAACCTTAATACCAGTTTCAAGAATTTCAGAAGAGGTAGACAATTCATCAAAAGTTGGAGCTTTTTTATGAATTGGCTGACGCTCAGCGTCTTCAGCAAAAGGAGCATCCAAGTCAATGGTATCTCCCAAAACATTGAAGACACGTCCCAAAGTTTCTTTACCTACTGGAACCGAGATTGGACGGCCTGTGTCCAAAACTTCCATTCCACGAGTCAAACCATCTGTTGATTCCATGGCGATCGTACGGACCATACCATCACCCAACTCCAAGGCTACTTCAAGGACGATTTTTGTTTTTCTTTCGTCATTCTTGTAGACGACAAGTGCATTATTAATCTCAGGAAGTGGTTCCCCTGCTGCAAACAAGACGTCTACAACGGGTCCGATAACCTGAGCAATTTTACCTGAACTCATCTCCTTCTCCTATTCTATATAAGATACTGTCGGTTCCTAGCTCAACTAGGTCCTAATACTCTTCGAAAATCAAATTCAAACCACGTCAGCGTCGCCTTACCGTACTCAAGTACAGCCTACAGCTAGCTTCCTAGTTTGCTCTTTGATTTTCATTGAGTATAAGTTCATTTTCATACGAGCTGGACTAAAGCCTTATTCTAAGGCGCTAGCACCTGCTACAATTTCTGTAATTTCTTGTGTAATCGCCGCCTGTCTGGCACGGTTATACTGGATTGTCAAATCATTGATGACTTTCTTGGCATTATCAGTCGCTGTCTGCATAGCTGTCATACCTGCGGCATTTTCAGCTGTCTTGGCATCGATAATAGCCCCGTAAATCATACTTTCAGCATACTGTGGCAACAATTGCTCCAAAATTTCTTCTCGGCTTGTTTCCAACTCAAATGTCAAGCTATACTCCTCGTCTGCCTCGTTCGGATCGAGGTCTACAATCGGAAGCATTTGCTCCACACGCATTTGGCTGGTGAGCGTATTAACGTGGTGATTGTAGCAGACATAGAGTTCGTCAAAAAGTTCATTTTGATACATTTCAATCGTTTTTGAAATAATTTTACGAACTTCATCAAAACTAGGTTGGTCAGCTAAGCCTCGTAATTCATAGATTGGTTGAATGCCACGAGTCTTGAAAAAGTCAGCTCCCATACCACCAATACAAATGACTTCAAAGTCATCTCCATTTGGATGATATTCTTCTTTCAACTCCATAACAGTTTTAAGGATGGAAGCATTGTAGCCCCCAACCAAACCACGATCTGAAGTGATGACAATATAGCCTGTCTTTTTAACTGGACGACTAATCAACATAGGATTGTTTGAACCACCAGCTCCATTTCCGTGAAGGATATCTGTCAAGAGTTTACGAACCTTTTGAGAGTATATTTGAAAGTTTCGAGCTGCTTCTTCAGAGCGACCTAACTTAGCAGCTGATACCATTTGCATGGCATTGGTGATTTGACTAGTATTCTTGGTTGAGGCGATTTTTGTTTTAATATCATTTAGAGATACTGCCATCTGACACCTCTATTCTTATTGGAAGCTGGATTGATTGAGGAACTCGGTAATCGCAGCATCCAAGACTGCTTCTTCTGGCAAGTCTTTTGTTTTACGAATGGTTTCCAAAATCTCTGGATGTTGTGCATCAAAGAAGATATGGAACTCTTCCTCAAAGCGAACAATGTCATTTACAGGAACTGTATCCAAGAATCCGTGTGTCAAAGCATACAGGATTGTCACTTGTTTCTCAACAGGCAAAGGCTTGTGAACAGGTTGTTTCAATACTTCTACCGTACGACGACCACGATTCAACTTAGCTTGAGTAGCCGCATCCAAGTCAGAACCAAACTTAGTGAAGGCTTCCAACTCACGGTATGAAGCAAGGTCGATACGAAGAGTACCAGCAACCTTCTTCATGGCTTTAATCTGAGCGGAACCACCTACACGGGATACAGATGAACCCGCATCAATAGCTGGGCGAATACCTGCGTTAAAGAGACCATCTCCAAGGAAGATTTGTCCATCTGTAATTGAAATCACGTTGGTTGCGATATAGGCAGAGATATCTCCTGCTTGCGTCTCAATAAATGGTAGGGCTGTGATTGATCCACCACCAAGCTCGTCAGAAACTTTAGCTGAGCGCTCAAGCAAACGGCTGTGGAGGTAGAAAACATCCCCTGGGAAGGCTTCACGACCTGGTGGACGACGAAGCAAGAGAGAAAGTTCACGATAAGCTACCGCTTGTTTTGAAAGATCATCATATACAATCAAAACATGCTTCCCTTGGTACATGAATTCTTCTGCCATAGCGACCCCTGCATATGGAGCAAGGAAGAGTAATGGAGAAGGTTGTGAAGCTGAGGCTGTCACAACGATTGTGTAATCCAAGGCACCGTACTGACGAAGTGTTTCTACTTGTGTACGAACTGTTGATTCTTTTTGTCCAATCGCTACATAGATACAGATCATATCTTGACCTTTTTGGTTCAAGATAGTATCAATCGCAATGGTGGTTTTCCCTGTCTGACGGTCACCGATGATCAGCTCACGTTGGCCACGACCGATTGGAACAAGGGCGTCAATAGCTTTCAAACCTGTTTGCAATGGTTCTGATACAGACTTACGCTCCATAACACCAGGAGCTGGTGCTTCTACTGGACGAGTCTTGTCAGTATGGATTTCTCCGAGACCATCAACGGGACGACCAAGTGGGTCCACAACACGTCCAATCAAGTTATCACCGACAGGAACTTCCATAATTTTACCCGTACGACGGATAGTGTCTCCTTCACGGATATCCGTGAAGTCACCGAGAATGATAATCCCAACGTCTGTTGATTCCAAGTTTTGCGCCATACCATAAGAGCCGTTTTCAAAAATCAAGAGCTCTCCGCTCATGGCATTTTCAAGGCCGTGGGCACGCGCAATACCGTCCCCGATATAGGTTACAACACCAGTTTCAGTCACATCAAAATTGGGTTTGAAATTTTCAATTTGTTGCTTAATTAAAGCGCTGATTTCTTGTGCGTTAATTGCCAAAAGAACACCACTTTCTATTTCAAATTTTCTTTAACAACACGAAGTTGCTGTTTAATACTCACATCAATTGTCTTGTGATTGGCAATAATAACAAAACCACCGATTAAACTATCGTCAATTTTTTCCTTAATACTGCGAACCTTTAAAGACATCTTCTTCTCGATTAGAGGAAGGAGGCGTTCTTTCTGTTCGTCAGTCAAAGGATGTGCAGACAAAATAGTCACTTCAAAACGATTGGTTTCTTTTTCAAGACGATTCAAGCAATCTACAATCACATCATAAAAAAGATTGGATCGATGATTGTAGAGTAGAACCTCGATAAAGTTTTGCATTAAAGGTGACACAGAACCTTGGAAAAAACGAACTGTTTTTTCTTTATCCGACTCATCTACCTCCACTTGAGATAAAAAAGTAGGTAAGCCAGTTTCTTCAGCAACTTGCTTGATTTGAGTCAAGTCTGAAAAAATAGAGTCTTCTTCTCCTTTTTCAATCACCAATTGGACAAAAGGCATGCTGTATTTTTCAATTACCTTTAGAGTCTTTTTGTCCATTAAGCTTCTCCTAGCTGATCGATATACTGATCAATGAGTTCTTTATGGGCCTGACCGTCAAGGTTTTGAGAGATAATTTTTCCAGCTAGACTGATTGTCAAGTCTGCCACATCTCCCTTAACACTTTGTAAAGCTTCAGCTTTATTTTGAGCAATTTCTTGGTTGGCTTTTTCTTTTAAGCGCCCTGCTTCAAGTTTAGCTTCAGCCAAAATATCAGCTTTACTTTTCTCAGCTGTTTCCTTTGCATTCTCGATAATCATTTTAGCTTCGGTACGGCTACCTGCTAACTCAGCTTCGCGTTTGCTAGCAAGCTCCTCTGCCTTTTTACGGGCTTCCTCGGCACCATCAATATCTGAAGAAATCTTTTCAGCGCGTTCATCTAAGACACTGGTAATATTTCCCCAAGCATATTTCTTCACTAAAAAGATCAATAAAAGGAAGGAACCAGCGATCAGAATAAAGTCACCAATAATGGTACTAATAGTTAAATCCATCTTCTAATCCTCCTCTACTTACTCTTCCCCTTCATTTATTTTTTTACCAATGTACATAGATGACAACATGGTAAATACATAAGCTTGAATACATGAAATGAAAATCGAAAATGCTGTCCATAACATGTTTGCAATAAAGGCCAAAGGATACCAATACAAGGCATGTTGTGACAAGGCCAATAGCAATCCTGCTAAAACCTCACCGGCAAAAATATTTCCGTATATCCGAATCGCCAAAGAGGCAAAATTGGTGAACTCTTCTAAAATGTTCATCGGAGTCATAAAGCCAGGTGTAACAAATGCTCTCAAATATTCTTTAATGCCTCTACGACGAACTCCTTCTACATGAGCGATCAAAGTGATCAATAATGAGAGGGATAAATCGTATCCAAGGTTGGCTGTTGGAGAAGTCCACAAGTTATAACCGTTTGTTGTTTGTACTTTTGCCATTAAACCAATATTATTGGCAACCAAGATAAACAGAAATAGAGAAAATAGGAACAAGGAATAGTCCTTGATGTATGAATCTCCAATGTTTGGTTTGGCAAAACTAATCACAAAATCATAAATCATCTCAAGAGCATTTTGTTTGCCCTTTGGACGGATGGTCATTTTACGACTTGCCCAGTAGACAAAGGCAAAAACCATCAAAACAGTTACAAGAGACATGGCAAGCAGGGTCAAATCAAAGGATATTGGTCCAATATTAACGGTTGGATTCAAACTTTCTTCCATGGTTTGACACCTCCATTTCTAAATAGAGTTGTCTATTTAATGACAAATGCCATCGCTAGGGTTACAAAGAAGGTACCTTCTACAAAGGCAACACCAAGAATTAAAAGGCTACGTAATTGGTTGATAATTTCAGGTTGACGAGCGGCAGACTTGAAGAGATTACTCATAATCATTCCTTCAGCAATAGATACACCCATACAGGCAAGACAAAGTCCGAAAAATGTTAAATTCATGACGAATTCTCCTTTTTTAAATTAAATTTACATCCCTAGTTTAGTCCTAAAATTTGCTTTTGTCAACTGTTTGCTTGTAATGGAAGCGTTTCGAATCATTTATTTCCAATTTTACGATTTTCAAGACAATTATATAGAAAATTTTATTCTCTTTTCATACCACTTTCACTGCCTTTCCTTGTTTTCTGAAAACAAAAAAACCGAGTTTTACAACTCGGTTTTGTCAGTTCTTATCTGAAATAGATTGAGTAATGATTTTGACAAGCTGGATTAAATGCAGCATTACAAAATGGACAAGTGCCCGTCTCTGTATACTCCTCATAGGTTAGCGTATTCCCACAGGAGCCACATAAGATAGGTCTATCCTCTTTCAGATTTAAAGGATAGGGAGAAAATATGTGCGACTCCAGTTCATTATGACACTGATAACAGGCATAGTATTTCTGACACTCATAGCACTGTAAGGCTACGATATCCTTATCACCATGGTAATGAACACATCTGCTTTCATGATCTACTAGTAAGCCCTGAGCTTGAACCATTCTTTTTCCTTATCTAGGCACGAACTGTGACGCTTGTTCCATCTTCTTTGTAAAGATTGATGAGACCTTCTTTCAGGGCACGTACCATGTCACCAGCTTCTACTGGTTGAGGAACCTTGATAGTCAAAAGTTCCATTGGATTTGGGGCACGATCGATTTTATTTCCTTTAGCATCGTGAAGGTCTTCGATAAAAGTTTCAAAATGACGGAAGCCTGGACCGTAGAACTCAACTTGGTCGCCTTCGTTGATAACATTACGTTGACGAATAGTTGCTGTTTGTGTAGCCTCATCATAGGCTACTACTTCTGCAACAAACTTGTATTCAGGAATCTTACGACGAGCTCCGAACAGTTGTTCATTTTCAGATGGTGTTCCGTAGTAGAAACCTGTAGCCAACTCACGTTGGGCAACCTTCCACATTTCATCAATCAAGTCTTGCTTAATAGCTTCAAACTTTTCAGGGCTCTCAAGATAGGCATCAACAGCAGCCTTGTAGCAGTTTGTTACTGTTGAAACATAGTGGATAGACTTCATACGGCCCTCAATCTTAAGACTGTCCACACCATTTTCAATCATATCTGGGATATGATCAATCATAGACATATCAACCGCAGACATAGAGAATTCTTCAGGAATTTCTCCCTTGAGACTCTTACGTTCCTTACCGAAGGGCATATCGTAAAGGTCGTATTTCCAACGGCAAGATTGTGAACATCCACCACGGTTGGCGTCACGCATACTCATGTGGTTAGAAAGAGTACAACGACCAGAGTATGAAATACACATAGCTCCGTGAACGAAGGCTTCAATCTCAACATCTGTACGTTTGCGAATCTCTGCCAATTCTTCCATAGAAACCTCACGCGCCAAAACAACACGAGTCAAACCAAGTTCTTTCCAGAATTCTAGGGTTTCGTAGTTAGTCGCACTAGCCTGGGTTGAAAGGTGGATTTCAAGTCCTGGTGCTTCTGTTGCTGCAATCATGATCAAGGCTGGATCAGACACGATAACCGCTGCAATCCCAATATCACGTAATTTACGGAACCATTCTCCGGCCCCTTCTTCGTTTCCTTCGTGCATGACCATATTAGCAGCTACATAAACCTTAGCACCATACTTAGCAGCGAACTGTACTCCTTCTTCCATTTGTTCGAAAGTGAAGTTACCCGCGCGGCTACGAAGACCATAGGCCTGGCCACCGATGAAGACTGCGTCCGCACCATATTGAACAGCTACTTTCAGTTTTTCTAAAGTCCCAGCAGGTGAAAGAACCTCAGGACGTTTTAATGTTTTTGTCATTTTTTCTCCTATTTGCAATATAAAAGTTTGACGTTTTTCCTTCTCATTTTATAGTAAATAATGAATAAAATCAAGCCTAGACAAATTGTTTTGACAATTCTAATCTTCTTAGAAACTAAAAACTAGCCTTTCTAGACTAGTTGTTTTCAAGATAAAATTCAAAACGTTCACCCACATACTGACTCTTGACATATTCAAAAGCTGTCCCATCATCGAGATAAGAAACCTGAGTCAAGGCTAAAATTGCATGCCCCTTTTCAACTTCTAGATAGTGAGCAATCTTTTCCTTAGCCAATCTCGCATAAATGGTCTGTTGGGATTTTCCAATTCGGTAACCATGTTCTTGCAAGGTCTGAAAGAAATGACTGGTTACTTCTTCTTTTTTAAAATTCTTAATAAATTTTTCAGGAATGGATGCGACTTCATAGACTAGTGGAACTTGATCGGCATACCGAACTCGCTCCATACGGATGATATTCTCAGTTGGTGAAATACCTAGCTTTGCCACTTCCTGCTCATTGGGAATGGTTCTCCTATAGGAAATCAGCTGACTAGAAGGAACTTTCCCTTGGGATTTGACAATCTCCGTAAAACTAGTGGTGCCCCGCATTTTTTCTTGGACACGAGTGCTAGAGACAAAGGTCCCACTTCCTACACGACGCTCCAAAACTCCTTCCTCAACTAAGAGAGAGATAGCCTGGCGTAATGTCATCCGGCTCACTTGAAACTGTTCAGCTAAATCTCGCTCACTTGGAAGTCTCTCTCCGATTTTCCAATGATGCTCATCTATATCCTTCTTGATCTGATCGTGGATTTTCATATAAGCTGGTAACATGATTCTCACTTCTTTTCTTTATTTTCTCCATTGTACCGTATTTGCTAAGAAAAAGTCAAACTTTGCCTTGTTTAGTTGGTAATTCGCCCCTATTTGTGATAGAATATTGAAAAAGATATTTCTTTTGAGAAAGGAAAATGATGAGCAAGATTTCAACTGATTTGCAAGATGTCGAAAAAATCATCGTACTGGACTATGGTAGCCAATACAACCAGCTGATTTCACGCCGTATTCGTGAAATTGGTGTTTTTTCAGAGCTAAAAAGCCATAAAATTTCAGCTGCAGAGGTTCGTGCCATTAACCCTGTAGGGATCATTCTCTCAGGTGGACCAAATTCTGTTTATGAAGAGGGATCATTTGATATTGACCCAGAAATTTTTGAACTTGGTATTCCGATTTTAGGAATCTGCTATGGTATGCAACTTTTAACTCATAAACTTGGGGGAAAAGTTGTTCCTGCAGGTGATGCTGGTAACCGCGAGTATGGTCAATCCCCACTTACTCACACTCCTTCTGCCCTTTTTGAAGGTACACCAGAAGAACAGATTGTTTTGATGAGCCATGGCGATGCTGTAACAGAAATTCCTGCTGATTTTGTTCGTACTGGAACTTCTGCTGACTGTCCTTATGCAGCTATTGAAAATCCTGACAAACATATCTACGGTATCCAATTCCATCCAGAGGTTCGCCATTCAGTTCACGGCTATGATATCCTTCGTAACTTTGCCTTGAATATCTGTGGTGCCAAAGGTGATTGGACTATGGACAACTTTATCGAGATGCAAATCAAACAAATCCGTGAAAAGGTTGGAGACAAACGTGTTCTCCTTGGTCTTTCAGGTGGTGTTGACTCTTCTGTTGTTGGAGTTCTTCTCCAAAAAGCCATCGGCGATCAACTGATCTGTATCTTTGTAGACCACGGTCTTCTCCGTAAAGGGGAGGCTGACCAAGTTATGGATATGCTTGGTGGTAAGTTTGGTTTGAACATTGTCAAAGCAGACGCTGCCAAACGTTTCTTGGATAAATTGGCAGGTGTTTCTGATCCTGAACAAAAACGGAAGATTATCGGTAACGAGTTTGTCTATGTATTTGATGATGAAGCAAGCAAACTGAAAGATGTGAAATTCCTAGCACAAGGAACTCTTTATACAGACGTGATCGAGTCAGGTACGGATACTGCGCAAACCATCAAGTCTCACCACAACGTGGGTGGACTTCCAGAGGACATGCAGTTTGAATTGATTGAACCATTGAACACTCTTTATAAAGACGAAGTTCGTGCCCTTGGTACAGAGCTTGGTATGCCAGACCACATCGTATGGCGTCAACCATTCCCAGGGCCAGGACTTGCTATCCGTGTCATGGGCGAAATCACTGAAGAAAAACTAGAAACTGTCCGTGAGTCTGATGCTATCCTTCGTGAAGAAATCGCTAAAGCTGGTCTTGGCCGCGATATCTGGCAATATTTCACTGTCAACACAGGCGTTCGTTCAGTAGGTGTTATGGGTGACGGTCGTACATATGACTACACCATTGCCATCCGCGCTATCACTTCTATTGATGGTATGACAGCTGACTTTGCCAAAATTCCTTGGGATGTCCTTCAAAAGATTTCTGTACGTATCGTAAACGAAGTTGACCACGTCAACCGTATCGTCTACGACATCACAAGTAAACCACCTGCAACCGTTGAGTGGGAATAGAGTTAATAAGTTAAAAAGTCCTAGAAATGTTGATTTCTAGGACTTTTTTTCAATTTTGAAATTCAATGGTTTCAAGATTGTAGGAATTCCTACAACCCCCTACTTCTCTTTTTAAATCCTTAAAATCATGCTATAATATAATAAGTATAAGTCCAATAAACTGACCATAGAGGTCAGCGATAAAGATTTCTTACATCATCCGTAAGTGTTATTCTACTCTGATTCATACTATAATGAAAGTAGCAAAAGATGGAGGTGTTTCACATGGAAACCATTTTACGAGTAGAATCATTAAAAAAGCATTATGGAAAAGAGCCGAATATCACCAAGGCCTTGAACGGCATATCTTTTCAAGTTGTCAAAGGCGAGTTCTTAGGAATTATGGGGAGTAGCGGTTCTGGGAAAACAACCCTTCTTAACTGTCTCGCCACAATCATAAAGCCAACTGACGGCTCTATTCAAATGCAAGAAAAAGATTTAGGTCAATTAAAAGGTAGTCAGTTATCTGATTATCGTGGCAAGGAAATTGGCTATCTCTTTCAAAATTTTGAGCTTTTGGACAATCTGACAGCTAAAGAAAATATTTTACTCCCCTTGTCTTTGCACAAGGTCGATGCCAACGAAAGCAAAGTTCGGTTAGAATTGCTTTCCCAATATCTAGATATTTCTGAACTTCTGGATAAGTTCCCATCTCAATTATCAGGTGGTCAACGGCAAAGGGTAGCTGCTGCGCGTGCCTTGATTTTAGACCCTAAGATTGTATTTGCGGATGAGCCCACTGGGGCTTTGGACTCTAAAAATGCGACCATTTTGATGCAAAAATTATCCGAAATGAATCAAGTGGAAGAAACCACCATTCTCATGGTGACTCACGATTCAGTTGCAGCCAGCTTTTGCAACCGCATCTTGTTTATCCAAGACGGAAAACTCTTCCATGAAATCCGACGCGATTATCCAAGAGAAAGTCAAGAGGATTTTTACCACAGAATACTAAAGGTTATGGCAGCCCTAGCTGGAGGTGATGGCAATGTTTTCTAAATTAGTCTCAAGAAATAGCAAGAGAGATAGAAAAAATAATGGCTTGTACTTCAGTTCCATGGTTCTTTCTATTATCTCCTTTTACATCATCCTTTCTTTGTCCCATCAAGATGTGATGATCTTTCTCAAACACATAGAGAGTGACGCTGTAAATAAACTCTTTAGCATGATTCCGATTCTTTATGTAGCAACACTCTTTATCCTCTTTTTTCTAGTCTACTTCGCAAGCAGTATGCAGATGGAAAGGAGAAAACATGAATTTGGTGTTTATCTCACACTAGGCATGCGGAGAGGTAAACTGTTCTTACTGCTCCTACTCGAGAATTTGAGAAACAGCATCCTTGCTCTTGGAATAGGCCTTCCTATTGCCATCTTAATTTCGGAACTAATTAGTCTAATAACAGCCAAAATTGTTGGGTTGGGGATTATTGAACATCAATTTTCTCTATCTACTACAGCTCTAGTCTATACAGTCATCGGCTTCCTAGCTGTTAAATTAGTCGTCTTTGTTCTTTTAAGTGCAAAAACAGCCAATAAGGAAATCGGAGATCTTCTTGCCTATTCTCCTTCTGGTATGAAGAAACTACTTCCCAAGGGGGTATACCTTCTTGCTTCCGTCCTCGGAATCTTGCTTCTCGGAACAGCCTATTACTTGGGGATGAGTGGACGAGCGTGGGAAAGTGTTATAACCATGGGCTTCACTGTTCTCTTGGGAACTTTTGGAACTATCCTACTTTTCTTTGGTATGCGTTTATTTATAGACATTCTGGTCAATCTTGGTAGCAATCGAAAACTCCATACCTATAATTTTAGACAGATTCAGGAATTAGTTATCCAGCGCTCAACTATACTGGCCATCTGCTCCCTCTTAATCTTCTCTGCCTTGTGCCTCTTTGGAGCAGGTGTTGCCATTGCAAGCGGCAATTCAGGCAATCAAACCCACGTATTGGATTATACATTTAGAGATAGCAAGCAAGAATCAGATGAAAATCTTGATGTGAATACAGTTAAAAAAGAGCTTGAAGCAGAAGGACTAGCATCACAGTTCTCAAAGATTCTACAAATCAAAGTCGGGAAACCAAAAGAAAACGAGTCCGTGTCCTTCGAAGAGATCATCAATGAGTTGAAAAAGCAAAAAGGCAGCAAGAACAAGGAAATTTTGCTCCAAAGATTTAAACAGTCTACTACTTCCCACCTCATACCAGTTTCCGAATACAATGAACTTAGAAAGGCTGCCAATCTCCCTCCTCTAGAATTAACTAGCAAGGAAGCCTACTTGTATATGGGGAAAGATTTTCTCCCTGATGAGAACTTGGTTAACTCTGTCCTAAAGACAAATCCTCAAATCAACGTCATGGGAAATGATATAAAATTGATTGGCGAAGTACAGTCTTTACCGATTGTAACGGATCGTGAAATCACCCTCTCTGTTGCCCTCATAGTCACAGATGAAGTCTTTATGAACTATACAGACGGTCACTATTCGAACTATGTCAGCGGTATCTTGGCTCCTGAGCTAGTCAAGGAAAAAGGCCTGATGAGAGCTATCTCAGATACCAATGAAAAGCTGAATCAAACCTCTCTTGGCTATGAAAGTTATATACAAAACATGGGAAGACAATTATTTTACATTATCTCTGCTAGCTATATCACTATCTATCTGGCTATCATCTTCCTTGTTGTCGCTAATACAATCATTGGCGTTCAGTTTTTGATGGGACAAAGACAATCCTACAGACGATACCAAACCTTGATCCATCTCGGAGCCAACTACGAAACTCTTTGTAAATCGTCAGAAAAGCAAATCAACTGGTATTTTGGTCTACCAATAGCCATTGCACTTCTCAGTAGTAGCTTCGGAGTGAGCTCCCTCCTCACAGGAATAGTGCCCGCTAGCGCAAGAATGGTTATGGGGCAGAAATTTATCACAGCCATGCTGATAGTACTGCTCTTAGCTGGATTTGAAGTCGTCTATATCAGAATTGTAAAGAAAAATAGCAACAAGTACTTGTTGTCCTTAATGGAACCCAAAAGAGATGAATAAGGTAGAATAAAATAGGAAAAGGAGGAACCGATATGAAGCATATTCTGGTAATTGAAGATGAAGCCTTGATTCGAGATGAAATTGTTATCTTGTTAGAGAAAGCGGGTTATCAAGTTAATAAGTTGACTGACTTCAAAGATACAACCCAGCAAGTGCTGCAATACGATACGGATCTAATCATACTGGATTTGAATTTGCCGGGAGAAACAGGTTTTCAAATTTGTAAAAATCTCAAGTCCAAACGCTCTGTGCCCATACTGGTTCTCACCTCTCGTGAACAATTAAAGGATGAAATCTACGCCCTGAAATTAGGGGCAGACGAGTACTTAACAAAGCCTTTCAAGAAAGAAAGATTTTTGGCACGTATAGAAAATATCTTGAAACGCTATGAAGGCAGACAAAATCTACTTGAAAAAGATAATTTTCTGCTGGATAGACAGACCTATACCCTTTATATCAATGGACACTCGATTTTACTCCCCCAAAATCAAGGGAAATTGTTAGAAACCTTATTGGTTACTAATGCTCCTGTCGTCACAAAAGAAGAACTAAGTATGAAACTATGGAACACAACTGAGTTCATCGATGAAAATGCTCTTCAAGTAAACATTGCAAGGCTCAAAAAGGTGATGAAACAGGCTGGCATTGCCCTTCAAGTCAAGTCCGTCAGAGGCATCGGTTACAAATTGGAAGAGGAAAGGCAAGATGAAACAGAATCTTAAATATTTGGCTGCCTATCTGCCCTGGTTACTTGTTCTTTTAGCATTTGATCTATTTACAGCTGTCCTGCTTTGGCTTTCAGACGTGAGAAAGTTTCAAGTCCTCATCCTCCTCTATCTCTTAGCTTCAGTCCTGCTCTTTTTCATCCTATCATTTCTACTTATAAAAAAAGAAAGAAAAAAATCAGCTGCTTATAAGGCTTTCATAGACAATCCTAAGATGGATACGGAGCTGGAATTATTGCGTTTATCAAGTGCCTCAGAGAAAGAAAGCATCGAAGAAATCGCAAATGCGCTTTACCAAAGGCAAACGGAAATAGGAAAACTCAACTCATTACTAGCCGAGTACGAGGACTATGTTGAAAAATGGGCTCATGAAATCAAACTCCCTCTATCGCTTCTTTCCCTCCTTTTGGACAACCAAAGTGACCAGCTGCCAAAGGATACAGCTTTTAAGTTGGATTATGTAAAAAATCAAATCCAAGGAAATGTATCACAGATACTATTCTATTATAGGGTTAAAAGTGAAAAAAATGATTTTCTATTTGAAGATGTCGACCTCCAAGAGTGTATTCAGGATCTTTTGGAAAACTTTGCTCCCTTGCTTAAAGAAAAGAATTTTACGATTCAGCTAGAAAATATACAGGGAAACTACTACACCGATCAACGCAGTTTTGAATTTATCCTGTCTCAAATACTAGCCAACTCCATTAAATATAGCTCCGATAAGCCAGAACTCAAGATTTCTATGTCAAAGGATAAGGGGCGCACAAATCTGATTATTAGGGATAATGGCTGCGGAGTTAAAGCTTGCGACCTCCCTCATATCTTTGAAAAAGGATTTACAGGTGATTCAGGAGAGACAAGGAAAAAATCAACAGGCATGGGTCTCTATCTGGTCAAACAATTAGCAGATGCTTTAAAAATCGATATCACGGTAAAATCTGAATGGATGCATGGATTTGAAATCACTCTTTCTATTTAGTCATTTTTCGAGTAAAAAAATTGCCTAATCATAGAAAGCACATATTTTATATAAAAAGGAAAGCACTTCTGCTTTCCTTTTTTATTTACGCTTCTTCTTCGCTTTTTTCATTTTGTTGGCCATGCGTTTCATAGACTGTTTCATGGCAAATTCACCGATTTTACCCTTGAGTCCCCCACCAAACATCTGGCTCATATCTGGCATTCCTGCTCCTCCGAGAGCTGACAAGTCAGGCATACCTCCTTGTCCCATCATTCCTTCAAGGGCAGACATATCCATGCCACCCATATTTGGCATATTTTTAGGGAGGTTATTTGGATTGATCCCCATCTGCTTCATCATCTTGTTCATATCCCCAGACATGACACCTTGCATGAGCTGTTTGGCCTGATTAAAGTCTTTGATGAATTTATTGACTTCGACAAAGGTATTCCCAGAACCTGCAGCGATACGACGGCGACGACTTGGATTTAACAAATCAGGATTTTCACGCTCTTCAGGAGTCATAGAAGACACGATGGCACGTTTACGCGCAATCTGGCGCTCATCCACCTTCATATTTTGAAGGGCTGGATTGTTAGCCATCCCTGGAATCATCTTGAGCAAATCTTCCATTGGCCCCATGTTTTGCACCTGATCTAATTGATCAATGAAATCATTGAAATCAAAGGTGTTTTCACGCATCTTCTCAGCCATTTCAAGGGCTTTTTGCTCATCGTATTCCTGAGAAGCTTTCTCAATCAAAGTGAGCATATCCCCCATGCCAAGGATACGGCTAGACATACGATCTGGGTGGAAGGTTTCGATATCTGTAATCTTTTCACCCGTACCAGTGAACTTGATTGGTTTTCCAGTAATATGGCGAACAGATAGAGCCGCACCACCACGAGTATCCCCATCAATCTTGGTAAGAATAACCCCAGTTACTTCTAACTGAACATTAAACTCACGGGCGACATTGGCCGCTTCCTGACCGATCATGGCATCAATGACGAGCAGGATTTCGTTTGGTTGAGCCAAGGCCTTAACATCACGAAGCTCATTCATCAAGAGTTCATCAATCTGCAAACGACCCGCTGTATCAATCAAGACATAGTCATTGTGGTTGGCCTGAGCTTGTTCCAAACCTTGACGAACAATCTCAACAGCTGGTACTTCTGTTCCAAGAGCGAAAACTGGTACATCAATCTGTTGTCCAAGTGTTTTCAGCTGATCGATGGCAGCTGGGCGATAAATATCTGCAGCAATCATCAAAGGACGAGCATTTTCTTCCTTCTTGAGTTTGTTAGCCAGCTTACCAGCAAAGGTTGTTTTACCAGCCCCCTGCAAACCAACCATCATGATAATCGTAGGAATCTTTGGTGACTTGATAATTTCAGCTGTATCAGATCCTAAAATGGCTGTCAATTCCTCATCAACGATTTTGATAATCTGTTGTGCTGGATTAAGGGTATCAATGACCTCGTGTCCGATTGCACGTTCACGAACCTTCTTGATAAAGTCCTTTACAACAGGCAAAGCAACGTCGGCTTCCAGCAAGGCCAAACGAATCTCTTTGGTTGCTTCTTGGACATCAGTCTCAGAAATTTTTCCTTTTTTACGTAGATTTTTAAAGACGTTCTGTAAACGTTCTGTTAAATTTTCAAATGCCATTTTTCTTCCTCTTATTCTCTATTATCAATGCTTGTTAAAATTTCTATCTGCTCCTGTAAAAAATTATCCTTTGGATAACGTCCCAAGATCTGATCAAAAATCTGACTGCGGACAATGTAGTCTGAATACATGTGCAATTTCATCTCATAGTCTTCCAGAATCTTTTCTGTCCGCTTGATATTGTCATAAACAGCTTGGCGACTAACACCGAACTCTTCAGCAATCTCCGCAAGACTGTAGTCATCTGCATAGTAGAGTTCAATATAATTCATCTGCTTATCTGTCAAAAGCGCAGCATAAAATTCAAAAAGCGCATTCATGCGATTGGTTTTTTCGATTTCCATAACCTTTATTATACCAAAAAATCTATCATATCGCTATACTAGAAGACCTTCTAAGATCATTTGAATGAAAAAAAGAACCTTGCAAAGCAAGATTCTTTTAGTGTCTGACTTAAATAATTGTTCTTCTGGGAACTAAATCGAATTAAGCTTCGATTTCTGTAACCATACCTGAACCAACAGTACGTCCACCCTCACGGATAGAGAATGTAGTACCTTGTTCTACGGCGATTGGGTGGATCAACTCAACGTCGATAGTCACGTTATCACCAGGCATTACCATTTCAGTACCTGCTGGAAGTTCGATTGAACCTGTAACGTCAGTAGTACGGAAGTAGAATTGTGGGCGGTAGTTGTTGAAGAATGGAGTGTGACGTCCACCTTCTTCTTTAGTAAGGATGTAGACTTCACCTTTGAATTTAGTGTGTGGGTTGATTGAACCTGGTTTAGCGATAACTTGTCCACGTTCGATTTCGTCACGTTGAACACCACGAAGAAGGACACCTACGTTATCTCCAGCAAGACCTTCGTCAAGTTGTTTACGGAACATTTCAACACCAGTAACAACTGCTTTTGAAGTTTCTTCTTTGATACCAACGATTTCGATTTCGTCGTTGACACGAACAGTACCACGGTCGATACGTCCTGAAGCAACTGTACCACGTCCAGTGATTGAGAATACGTCCTCGACTGGAAGAAGCAATGGTTTATCAGTGTCACGTTCTGGTTCTGGAATGTACTCGTCAACAGTGTTCATCAATTCCATGATGATGTCTTCGTATTTAGAGTCACCTTCAAGAGCTTTAAGAGCTGAACCTTGGATAACTGGAAGATCGTCACCTGGGAAGTCGTATTCTGACAAGAGGTCACGGATTTCCATTTCAACCAATTCAAGCAATTCTTCGTCGTCAACCAAGTCGATCTTGTTCATGAAGACGATAAGGTGTTTAACACCAACCTGACGTGAAAGAAGGATGTGCTCACGAGTTTGTGGCATTGGTCCGTCAGTTGAAGCTACTACAAGGATAGCTCCGTCCATTTGAGCGGCACCAGTGATCATGTTTTTAACGTAGTCCGCGTGTCCTGGAGCGTCGATGTGAGCATAGTGACGTTTTTCAGTTTCGTACTCAACGTGCGCAGTGTTGATGGTGATACCGCGTTCGCGTTCTTCTGGAGCAGCATCGATAGACGCATAGTCTTTAGGTTGGTTAACTGATGAAGGCAAGCGACGTGCCAAAACAGTTGTGATAGCTGCAGTTAGGGTAGTTTTACCGTGGTCAACGTGTCCAATAGTACCAATGTTAACGTGTGGTTTACTACGATCGTATTTTTCTTTTGCCATTTGAGTAAAAGCCTCCAATAAAATATATTTTATAGATAGACAGTAGGCAATACAGTCTAACTTTCCTTACTATTTTATCAAATTTCAGCTAAATTGCAAGTGTTTTACACATATTTTGTTAATTAATCTAAATCTTATGGGATCCCTTTCTTCCGCTTCTTATCAAGATCCTCTTTTCTATGATATTTTAGTTTTAAAGCTTATTTATATAAGTAAAAAACCAGGTTTCCCTGATTTTTAAACTGATTCTGTTTTTTCTTGTTCTTTGGCTTCCTTATGATTTTCATACAATTTCGCCAAGAACTTAGTAATTTCTTTTAAGATAGAATAGCTAGGTACTGCTACTACCATACCAATCACACCATAGATATTACTTGATAGTAAGAGAAGGACTAAAATGGTGATTGGATGAACTTTCATAACCCCTCCAACGATACGAGGGTAGAGAATATTGCCATCAACCTGTTGAATAATCAGCATATAGACAACTGCAATTAACATTCGTTGAGGATCGGTGAATACATTTGCAATAATCATCGGAATCAAACCAATACTTGGACCAACATATGGAATCAGATTGGCAATGCCAGAAAAAATGGCAAAGACTAAGGCATACTTCAAACCAATAACACTGTAACCCACATAGGCCAAACATCCGATTATGACAGCATCAATCGCAATTCCACTGATATATCTTGCTACAGTTGCGTTCAAATTTTTCAAGAGACTAGTTAGGTTCAGCTTGTCATGTTTGAGAACTGTTCGTTCCAACATCGGTAAAAATTTGTTGCCATCCAGTAGGAAATAGATCAAGAAGACTGGTGTCATAATAAGAATAAGGATTGTACTAAATAAAGCAGAAAGGACACTTCCTAAGCTATTGCTAACGCTATTAAGGATATTTTGGAGAATATCGACATAGGATAGATTTAACTGTTGAATGGTTTTCTGGATATCAATATTTTGGAAAATAGGATTCATTGATAAATCAATAACCAAATCCTGCAGTCTGCTGTAGATATTTTGGCTAGAGATAATCAAACTTGTCAGCTGGTTGATTAAAATAGGTAAGAGATAAACTACACCAACCACGATGGCTCCAATCAAGGCGCAAAGAGTGACCAAGACACCAATCAAACGATTGATCTTACATCTTTTCTCCAAGAAGGTTACGATTGGATTTGTCAGGTAGTAGAAAAATCCCCCCAATAAGAATGGAATCATAATCGTATTGATAACTGTGACAAAGGGAGTAATGATGGCCCCCATCTCTCTCCAAAGATAAAAAATAATGGTCAATAGTAAGATTTCGGCTGTCCAAAAAAATAATTTGTTTCTACGGAACATAACTATCCTCCTTCTATCTATTTTACCATATTTCTAAAAAAAGATACGAAGGCTTCAGCATAAAAGCAAGAATATTTTTTCCCTTTATGATAAAATAAAGCTAATATGAAAAAAATAATTATATCCTTACTAACACTTCTTACTTTTGGCACTATCTCTACTGTTTCAGCTCAAAGTTTTGATGTTGCTGCTAAGCACGCTATTGCTGTTGAAGCAACAACAGGAAAAATCCTTTATGAAAAAGATGCGAGTCAGCCTGTCGAGATTGCTTCTATTACAAAACTTGTTACTGTCTATTTGGTTTATGAGGCCTTGGAACAAGGAACCATCAGCCTATCAACCCCTGTTGATATTTCAGACTATCCATACCAGCTCACCACCAATTCAGAAGCAAGTAACGTCCCTATGGAAGCTCGAAATTATACTGTTGAACAACTATTAGAGGCTACAATGGTATCCAGTGCAAACAGTGCTGCAATTGCGCTAGCAGAAAAGATTGCCGGTTCTGAGAAAGACTTCGTTGACAAAATGAGGGCGAAACTTTTGGAATGGGGAATCCAGGATGCAACTATTGTAAACACAACTGGATTAAACAACGAGACTCTTGGAGATAACATCTATCCAGGTTCTAAGAAAGACGAAGAAAATAAACTTAGTGCTTACGATGTTGCCATCGTTGCTCGTAACCTCATCCGAGATTATCCGCAGGTTTTAGAAATTACCAAAAAAGCATCTTCTACTTTTGCTGGGCTTGAAATCCACTCAACTAACTCTATGTTGGAGGGGATGCCAGCCTACCGAGGAGGAATTGACGGTTTAAAGACAGGAACAACTGATAAGGCAGGAGCTTCTTTCGTTGGAACCACTGTCGAAAAAGGGATGCGTATCATTACAGTTGTTTTAAATGCCGATCAACAAGACGGCAATCCTTATGCACGATTTACAGCTACTTCTGCACTTTTAGATTATATTTCTGCAAACTTTAGCCTACAAACTGTTGTTAAAAAAGGTGAAACTTACAAAGATAGTAAGGTTACTGTCCTTGATGGAAAAGAAGACAGCGTGCCTGCAGTTGCTAAATCAGATATTGCTGTTGTCCAACGAGTTGGAAGCGGAACTACATCAGCTCTTCAATTCACACCAAAATCAACATCAGAAACTGCTCCTTTGGAAGAAGGAAAGGTTGTCGGTACTCTAACCTTTGATGACCAAGATTTGATCGGACAAGGCTACCTCACTTCTGAAAAACCATCTTTTGAAATGGTTTCTGAAAAGAAAGTTGAAAAAGCCTTCTTCTTAAAAGTTTGGTGGAACCAATTCATCCGCTTTATCAATGAAAAATTATAAAAAAATCGCGATTCTTCGCGATTTTTTCGTATTCTTTAATTTATTTCATCTCTTTAAAAGCTGCTTCAGCATCTGCATTGCTAATAGCACCAAATTGGATTTTTCCAATTTTACCCTGACTGTCAATCAAGTATTCTGTTGGAATGCTACGAATTTGGTAGGCTTGGAAGGTAGCTGCTTTGGTATCATATAGAACTGGTATATCCTTGTAGCCTTGTTCTTGGTACCATTTTGGAAACTCTTCAACTGTTTTTTCACCTTGTAGTCCTGGTGCAACGACACTTAGTATTTCAAAGTCCCGATCTTGTTTTGCAGCTAATTCCATCAACTCTGGCATACTCTTTCGACAAGGACCACACCAAGAAGCCCAGAATTTCAAATAGACCTTTTTGCCCTTATAGTCTGATAACTTGACTTCTTTGCCATCCATAGACTGCAAGGTGAAGTCTGGTGCATCCTTTCCTACTGCGATTTGTTGTACAGCAGGCTGTTTTGGACTTTCCGTTTGTTTGGTTTCTTTTTCGCCACAGGCAATCAACAAGAATAGAGACATGAGGCTCAATCCCGCAAAAATAACTTTTTTCATCTTTTTCTCCTTTTATCCAAGAATTCCTGACAAGGCATTTAACTGCCCTAGCATTAATAACAAGCCCATCAAAATAATCAAAGCTCCCCCGATTTTCTTTAGTAGGATCATATGGGGTTTTAATTTACTAAAGTAGGGCATGATCCAGCCCGAAGCCAAGGCCAAAACGATGAAAGGTAGAGCCATTCCCAATGTATACACTAAGGTTAGTATAGCTCCTTGCCAAGCACCATTCCCTCCTGAAGCCGCAAGAGCCAAGACCGAACTTAAAACAGGTCCGATACAAGGGGTCCAACCAAAACTAAAGGTTATTCCAAGCAAGAAGGCTGACAGATAGTGATTCGACTGTGATTTTTTGAAGGTGACTGTTTTTTGAACTTCCAGTTTATTGAAATGCAAAATTTCCATCTGGTGAAGGCCCAAGAGGATAATGACTGCTCCCATAAGATAACGAAACCAGTCAGCATAGAGCATATATCCTAGGAAACCAGCTCCAAATCCCAAAATAAAGAAAATGAGGGAGATCCCAGCAATAAAGCACAAGGTCCGAATTAAACCTGACCATGCAACGTCTCTTCCAAAAAATCGAAAGCTTTTCGAATTCCCCTGATCATCCAGTAAAATACCAGCATAGACAGGTAGCAAAGGAAAGATGCAGGGTGAAAAGAAGGACAGAATACCTGCTAAAAAAACGGATACTAGAAATATAATCGACTCCAACGAATTACCTACTTTCTCAAAATTCTAATCCTATTTTACTACAAAAGAATAAATTTGTAAGAAGTCTGCTACGCTTATTTATTTTGACTAAATTTGACACAAAAAAAGGAGCTAAGCTCCTTTCGTTTTAATACGTTCCTTCTTCACCTTGACTTGTCAAGATAACAGGACCGTCTTTTGTAATCACAAACTGGTGTTCATATTGACAAGATAGGCCGCCATCGATGGTTTTATGAGCCCAGCCAGTCTTCATATCTGTATCAATTTCCCAATCCCCAGTATTGATCATGGGTTCAATGGTCAGCACCATTCCTTCACGGAGACGGAGACCACGACCTGCAACACCATAGTTAGGGACCATTGGCTCCTCGTGCATAGTTGGGCCGACACCATGACCAACCAAATCACGCACTACGCCATAACCGCGACTTTCAGCGTATTCTTGAATGGCCGCACCGATATCACCGATACGATTGCCGACAACTGCTTGCTCAATCCCTTTGTACATAGCTTCCTTGGTTACGTCCATCAAGTTCTTCACTTTTTCAGACGGTGTACCGACCGCATAAGCCCAACATGAGTCTGCTAAACCACCAGTATAACTTTGGGTGTATTTTTTCATTTGCTCAACATTATTAAAGTTGAGTTTTGACACATTGAGGTCGGATTTGGAAATCGGACCACCCAGTACCATGTCTACCTTGAGCAAGTCGCCATCTTTCAAGATGTAATGACGTGGAAAAGCGTGAGCTACTTCGTCGTTGAGAGAGCAACAGGTGGCATAGGGGTAATCCATGACTGCCCCATCCACGCCAATCTGTAAAGGAAGGAAATTCTCTTCTTTACAACGTCGACGAACATACTCTTCTACTTCCCACATATCCACGCCTGGCTTAATCAAATCACGTAAGCCTATATGGATACTAGCTAGGAAATCACCAGCCTTGTCCATAGCTTCGATTTCACGTGCTGATTTTAAAGTTATCATTTTTTCTCCTAGATTCTAATTGATTTTCACTGTAACATTTGCTTTTGATACAATCTGATGACCATGATAAATATCGTAATCAATAATAGCAGAGCGTCTTGTGTGATGAATAATGCGAGCCTGAATTCGCAGAGTATCATCAATCTGAACAGCCTGCAAGAAATAAATCAACATCTGCTCTATGATGAGATTGCGCCCACTATTGACAACAAGGTCTTGGGTCATATGATTGAGGATTTCAGCCAAGACACCATTAGCAAGTACACCATTTTTCTCCAACATGAAAGGCTCAACAGTAATGACGACTTCATCGTGATGATAGGATAGTTTTTGCCCAATTTGCTCTGAAAAAGTTGGCAATGCTGATACCTGAGAACGGCTCATTTTTTCCATGACATCTCTTCGTGTTACGACCCCAAGTAGAGTCTGGTTACTTCGAACAACGGGAACCATCTCAAAGTCTTCAGCTATCATTCGTTGGCTGACATTGGCAATATTAGTTGCCAAACCCGTTACGAAGATACTTCGCGTCATCACCTTGTCAATCGTTGTGCTGGGTGACTTATCTCCCGCGTCACGCATGGTAACAACTCCAACAACCACTTGGTGTTGGTTAATGACTGGGAAACGGCTACTTCTATTCTTACGTACCAAATCTAGATAGTCTTTGACTGTATCCGTTTCTCTCAAAAAGCCATACTCATGACTCGGACGATAGAGTTTTTCGACTGTTAAAATGTCAGTTTTAATCTGAACATTTGAGAGAGCTTTGTTAATCATGGTTGCAACTGTAAAGGTATCATGCTTACTTCTCAGAACAGGGATACCTTTTTTATTGGCAAGAGTCAATACATCATCTTGGACATGGAAACCACCAGTTACAAGGACTGCATTTTCATTTTCAAGCGCTAAAAGTTGAATTCGAGTACGGTCACCTACAATCAAAAGGCCTCCATCATGGAGATAAGAGAGGATATTCCGCTCAGTCATGGCGCCAATAGAAAATTTACTAAATTCTCTCTCTAACCCTTCCTGACCTGCTAAAACCTCAGAGCTAGTCACTTCTGCGATTTCTGCATAGGTTAGCCGTTCGATAGCTACTTTTTTTGACTTGACACGTATGGTTCCACTGCGGGGGCGAGTCTCAACAATTCCCCGATTTTCAGCTTCTTTGATAGCCCGATAGGCTGTTCCATCACTAACACCTAGGTGATTTGAAATACTACGAACACTAACTCTCTTCCCAATTGGTAACTCTTCCAGATAAGACAAAATTTCCTGGTGTTTACTCATTGAATTCTCCTTTTATGTATCGAAATTCAAGATAGTCCCTCATTTTTCGTGTATAGCGATCGCTCCCCTTAAACTGTCGTACGAGGCTAAAGCCCGATTTTAAGGCTACTTTTTGACTAGCTTGATTCTCCAAATGAGTGATGATGGATAATTGTTTTAAACCAAATTCTTCAAAGGAAAGTTGACAGAGTTTGCTAACAGCCTCTGTCATAAAACCTTGTGACCAAGAATCTTTCTTTAAGAAGTAACCAATTTCTGCTTCTTTTTTGATTTCGTCGATTTTTTCAAATTTGATGGAACCAATCATTTCCTGATTGTCTTGATTACAAATTGCCCAGACACCTAGAGGAGCCTTCATAAAATAGTTGGCAAGAGCATATTGACTCTCCTCTAAACTTGCTTGGCTGGGAAAAATAAATTGCAGATTTTCTGGATCAGAAGCAATCTCATAAAAGGCTTTACTGTCACTAAAAAAGAAAGGACGCAAATACAAGCGCTCCGTTTCAAAGAAAGAAAACATTGCTAATTTGGTCCAAATATTCATAATCACCTCAATGGTTTTAGTCTTCGACGAGTGTAATATCTGCTCCAAGACTACGTAATTTTTCAATGATATCTGAGTAGCCACGAAGGATAAACTCAATATTTGTAATTTCGGTCTGGCCTTGAGCCATCAAGCCAGCGATAACAAGTGCTGCACCAGCTCGTAAGTCTGTAGCTTTTACACTCGCCCCGTGTAAGTTACGACCACCTTTATAGATAATGTGATCATTCGTAGTCGTAATATCCGCATCCATTTTTGCTAACTCAAAGACATGGTTGACACGTTTTTCGTAAATGGTATCAATAATCGTCCCACGGCCTTGAGCTGTTAATAAAAGTGGCGTGATAGGTTGTTGCAAATCAGTTGCAAAACCAGGATAAGGAGCAGTTTTAATATTGATTGCCTTCAAGTCTGACTGCTCTTCAACGAAGATACTATCCTCAGAGACCGTCATACGAACGCCCATTTCCTCTAGTTTAGCGATAAAGCCTTCTAAGTGTTCATATAGAACGTTGTTAATACGAATTCCTTTACCAACCGCAGCAGCAAGTGAAATATAAGTCCCAGCTTCAATACGGTCTGGAATGACTTGGTGACGAGTCCCGTGAAGTGTCTCAACACCATCAATAATGATAATATCTGTCCCTGCACCACGAATGTGGGCCCCCATGTTGTTCAAAAGGGTAGCTACATCAATGATTTCTGGTTCACGGGCCGCATTTTCAATGACAGTACGTCCCTTTGCTTTGACCGCGGCAATCATGGTGTTAATCGTTGCACCAACGCTGACGGTGTCCATGTAAATACTTGCTCCATGAAGACCCTTACCTTGGGCAGATAAATTCATATTATCTCCCTCGTAGCTCACCTTAGCCCCCATAGCTTCAAAGGCTTTTAAGTGAAGGTCAATCGGGCGAGGACCCAAATCACATCCACCAGGAAGTCCTACCGTAGCTTCACCAAAGCGCCCTAAAAGACTTCCGTAAAAATAATAAGAAGCACGCAAGCTATTAATCTTGCCATACGGCATTGGAATGTTTTGAACGCCTCTTGGATCAATCTCCAAGACATCGTCATAACGCTTAACTGATGCCCCCATGATCTCCATGATTTCGACAAGACTAGCAACGTCTGAAATATCTGGAACACAATCTAAAGTGACAATATCATCTGCTAAGATAATAGCTGGAATAAGCGCAACGACACTATTTTTAGCACCACTAATGGTGATCTCACCTTGCAATGGACGTCCACCATTGATGACAATTTTTCTCATGTTATACTCTTTCAAAATTTACTAAAAAGGTCTTTTCATTCTATTATACCATAATTTTCAGTTTTTTCCCATTACTCTTGATTATTTCCTGCCTCTTTTTTTGTTTTTGTTCACAAAAAAAGACCCATCACACAAGCTTTGGAGCTTGATATGATAGGCTTTAAAAGTTAGATTAACGTACTGTACGGATACGCATTGTGTTTGTACGAGCAGCTTCTCCAAGTGGCACACCAGCAACGATAACGATATCGTCGCCAGATTCAACCAAGCCTTGTTCAACTGCAATCTTTTCAGCAAGATCAAACATATCGTCAGTATTTGAAGGACGTTCAGTTGTTACTGGAATAACACCCCAGTTCAACATCAATCCACGTTCAGTCAATTCATCGAAAGTGATTGCCAAAATGTCAGCATTTGGACGGTATTTAGAAATCAAACGTGCTGTGTGACCAGTCTTAGTAAGGGTAACAACCAATTTGATGTTCATTGAGTTCGTAGCATCTTTAACTGCTGAAGCCATAACTTCGGTCTTAGAGTTACGCTCGAATGTATCTGAGTTCAAACGACCATATTCATTAAGAAGAGTTTGAGCGTTCTTGTCGATTGTAGCCATTGTTGTTACTGATTCAAGTGGGTATTTACCGTTTGCAGACTCTCCTGAAAGCATTGTTGCATCAGTTCCGTCGATAACAGCGTTGAATACGTCTGATACTTCTGAACGAGTTGCACGTGGTTTCTCAGTCATTGTTTCAAGCATGTTTGTTGCAGTGATAACAACTTTACCAGCAGCATTCACTTTAGTAATGATCATTTTTTGGTAAACTGGAACCATTTCGAATGGTACTTCGATACCCATGTCACCACGAGCGATCATGATACCATCAGCAGCTTCGATGATCTCATCCAAGTTATCGATACCTTGTTGGTTTTCGATTTTCGCGAACAATTGAACATGTCCATTTCCAGTTTCTTCACAGATTGCACGAACTTCATTCACGTCTTTAGCAGTACGTACGAATGAGATCGCGATGAAGTTGATACCTTGTTCAAGACCGAAGCGGATATCAGCGTTATCACGTTCAGCAAGAGCTGGGAAAGGAATTTTAGTGTTAGGGATGTTTACACCTTTTTGTTTAGCGATAATTCCGTCATTTTCAACTTCAACGATGAATTCACGACTTGCGTCGTCTTTTTCTACAACGCGAAGACCAAGTTTACCATCGTCAACCAATACTTGACGACCAACTTCAACGTCATCATAGATATCAAGAGCACCAGCAACGTTCAATGCAATCACTTCACGAGTTGATTTGATTCCTTGTTTAGTTGCAACACGGATTTTTTCACCAGTTTTGTATGAGTACTCTTTAGCTTCACCTTCGAACAATTCAGTACGGATTTCAGGACCTTTTGTATCAAGAAGGAAACCTACTTTTTTACCTGCAAGTTTTTCAGCAAGTTTAACAGTTGCCATACGGTCACCTTGTTCTTGGTGGTCACCGTGTGAGAAGTTGAAACGGAAAGTGTTTGCTCCAGCTTCAATCAATTTCGCAATATTTTTTGCTGATGATTCAACGTCAAGTTTTTCTCCCCAGTATCCGTCATCACCGAATTTTTTACCACCACGGATTTCTACCGCAGGACCCAAGGTTGCAACGATTTTTACACGTTTGTTCATGATTTTTTGTGACTCCTTTATATAATTCGACCTTTTTGGTCATTTTACTAGATTAATAAAAGTTGATTAGGACAAGCTCTTGTTCAAAGCAGAAAGTTCAAGATCAGCTTTATGTGGGTTGTTAACAACGATCTTACCATCAGCTGTTAGGCTAAACAAAGCTCCTTCTTCTGCTGTTCCAAGAATTGGGTTTTCAACCATTTTCTCGTTACGGATACCAACAGCGACACCACCGATTCCTTGTTTAAGAAGTTTAACAGCGTGTGCACCCATGCGTGATGCTAATACACGGTCACGAGCGGTTGGTGATCCACCACGTTGGATGTGTCCAAGTTCAGTTACACGAAGGTCACTAGTGTCTCCAGCTTCCTTGAGTTTTTTACCAAACTCATCGGCAGACATAACTCCCTCAGCCAAAACAATGATGTTGTGTTTCTTACCACATTCATAACCAGCTTTGATGCTTGCAACGATATCTTCCATCTTGAAGTCTTCTTCAGGGATGATGATTTCATCCGCACCTGTAGCAATACCTGCCCAAAGAGCGATATCACCAGCGTTACGTCCCATTACCTCAACAACGAAAGTACGACGGTGACTTGATGATGTATCACGAATCTTATCAATCGCATCCATTGCAGTAGTAACTGCAGTATCAAATCCGATTGTGAAGTCCGTACCAACGATATCATTATCAATTGTTCCTGGAAGACCGATAGCAGGGAATCCATGCTCAGTCAAGCGCATAGCTCCGTGATAAGAACCGTCACCACCGATAACTACGACACCTTCGATACCGTGTTTTTTCAATTGCTCAATCCCTTTAAGTTGACCTTCGAGTTGTGCAAACTCAGGGTAACGAGCTGAGTGAAGGAAAGTACCACCACGTGAAATGATGTCTCCTACTGAAGCAGCATCAAGTGGATAAATTTCACCAGCAACCATACCAGCGTATCCATCATAGATACCAAAAACTTCCATTCCTTCTGAGATTGCTTGACGAACTACCGCACGGATGGCAGCATTCATACCAGGGGCGTCTCCACCACTGGTTAAAACAGCAATACGTTTCATTTGGTTATGCTCCTTTTTCTTTTAACATTCTTACTGATTATACCACATTTAATTGGAAAATTCTTCTATTTTCCGTATTTTTAGCGATAAATCGTTTTCATAACAATTCCCTCTAATTTTTCCTGTAAAACTGGGTCTTTTTTTACAAAATGTTGGGAGGAAACAATTGTCTTTTCTTCCTCAACATACCTGATAATAACAGGAATAGAGCCTTTATGTTGTTCTAAGATAGTTGAAATTTCTTTATCGTTGTCGTGATTTTTAACTTGAATCCAGAATCGTTCCGCCACTGCTTCTTTCAAATCTTGTGCAATCATTTGCAGACGACCATCTCGGGATTGAACTTTGCCATTGATGTAGTAGAATTTTCCTTCAGATAAAATGGAAGCGAATTTTCGATACTGATCTGAAAATACAGTCACATCCAGTTTAGACTTACTGTCGTGAACCTGTAGAAAAGCCATATTCTCGCCTTTCTTAGTTCGAATGACTTTTATTTTTTGCACTTCTACTAGAAGTGTTGCTTGACACCCCTCAGTGAGAGTAGCAATGGGCGTTGTCGGATAAAGGGCCTGTTTGGCAAGTGTTTGCAAGGGATGAGCGCTGATACCAACCCCGATTAGTTCCTGCTCCTTGTAAAATTTCTCTGCTTCCGTAAAATCATCCGCCTCAGTCCAGCTATAGCTTGCATCTGCAAAGAGACCACCCAACTCCTCAACAAAAACAAATAGGTTTGGTAGGTTCACTAGGATTTTCTGGCGATTTTTATCAAAGTCATCAAAGAGCCCCAGTTCAACCAAAGGAGACAAAAGCGATAGTTTCTTGTAATTCTTGGGAAGACGTGAGACAAAATCTTCAATGCTTGAGAAAGGACGATTTTCAATAATCCAGTAAGACAAATCTCTCGGCATCCCCTTAATGGTTTTCAAACCAAGATAGATTGTCTTCTGGGTGATTTTATCATGATAGGGAATACTATTAATGGCTAAAGGCGCTACATCAAATCCCATCTGCAGAGCATCTACAATGTAATCGCTACTGGAATAATTCAACATAACTTGGAAGAAAATAGCAGGATAATGTGTCTTGAAATAAGCTAGTTGGAATGCCAGTGCTGAGTAGGCATAAGCGTGGGATCGGTTGAATCCATAGCCTGCAAACTTTTCCATCACTGCAAAAACTTGGTTGGCCTTTTCTTCTGTATGCCCAAGTTTCATAGCTCCTATGATAAAATCTTCCCTCATCAAATGCATCTCTTTAGCATTTTTCTTACCCATGGCTCGTCTGAGAATGTCGGCTTTACCAAGACTGAAACCTCCAAAACGCTGAGCAACCTGCATGACTTGCTCTTGGTAGAGCATAATACCGTAGGTTGATGACAGAATGTCCTCCAAGGCAGGGTCTAACACCGTCACCTTTTCTTTGCCATGCTTACGAGCCACAAAATTATCAATATAATCACTAGCACCTGGTCTATTGAGGGATGTCGTTGCTACTACCTCTTCAAAGACTTGCGGCTGAACTCGTTTCAAGAGTCGAATGGCGCCAGGTTGTTCAAATTGGAAAATCCCCTTGGTATTTCCAGTAGCAAAGAGGGCCAGAGTTGCCTTGTCTTCCAAGTCAATCTCTTCGATTTTTAGATGAATACCTTCTGACTCAGCCAATAATTCCTGCATTTTTTGTACGAAAGTAAGGTTACGTAAACCGAGGAAATCCATTTTTAGAAGTCCATTGGCTTCAACACCATGAGCATCATACTGGGTGATCAGCATATCCTCACCGTATTTGAGTGGGATATAGTCTGTCAGGTCTTGGTCACTCATAACGACTCCAGCTGCATGGATAGAAGTCTGACGAGGATACCCTTCAATCTTTCGAGCAATCTCAAAAGCTTTTTGATATTCAATCTTGCTATTGATGACCTGTCTAAATTGCAAATTCTTTTCATAGGCCGTCGTTAGCGTATCTCGGAAACTGATTTTTTTCGTAATATTTGTTAATTCGTACTCTGGAACACCATAGCGTTTGAAAACATCACGAATTGCTTGTTTTGCTCCAAAGGTCGAATAAGTGACAATCTGTGCAACGTGTTGACTGCCATAGCGATCACGAACATAACGAATGAACTCTGGTCTATAAAGGTCTGGAATGTCAATATCAATATCAGGCATGGTGTACCGCTCACGATTTAAAAAGCGCTCGAAAATCAGGTTCTTCTCAACCGGATCAATCCCTGTAATATCAAGTGAGTAGGCCACCAAACTACCTACAGCAGATCCACGTCCCATTCCCATATAGTAACCTTGGGAACGTCCAAAACGCAACAAATCCCAAACAACTAGGAAATAGTCATCAAAGCCCATATCATGAATAACAGCCAATTCTTCATTTAGTCGCTTTTGATAAAGAACTGAGGTTAACCCCTTGGCTATCAAGCCTTGCTCAGCCCTCTCTCTAAGTTCTTCTACTGCCGGCCTTTCAGGATTAAAGCGAGGGAGTTTTAAACTTGGATCAAGTTGGTAGCTAACATTCTCTATCAAATCTTGAAGATTGGCAAGTGCCTGTGGAAAGCGATTTTTAAATCTTGCTTCTAAGTCTGAGGCTGGTAGAAAGATCCCCTGCTGTGAATGCAGATCCACTTCTCTCAGACTGACATTATCCTTGACCGCCGATAAGATTTGCAAAACCTGTATGTCTTCTTTCTCAAAGGAGTTGACCCGATAGAGGGGAAGAATGGGTTGGGTAAAGACTTCTTGGTGAGTATCGGGACTAACCCCAATAAAATAATCATGACCTAAATCCAGCTGATCGATTCCATCAAAATAAGGAACAATAACAGCAACATCCTCAAGGTGACTTGTAAAGTCAGACCAATTTTTTTGTCCAGTCATTTTTAAAGTAGATAACTTCATCAACTCTTGGTAACCTTTAGTAGATAGAGCTAGAAAACGAAAAGAGATCGCCTTTTCGTCTATAATCAAGGTCATTTCAAGACCAATTAAAGGTTGGATTCCATATTTTCGAGTCACTTCTAAAAAGTGATAGGCTCCATAGAGATTATCCACATCCATGATAGCAAGGTGAGAATAGCCATAATCTTTAGCTGTATGTACATATTTTTCAATCGAAACCACACTTTCCATAAAACTGTAAACAGTCTTGGTATCGAGTTGTGCAATCATTCCATCTCCTCCTTGCTTTAAATATAGTACTATTATACCATTTTAAGTTCCATAATGAACTGGCTCAGACTCTTTCTTTCAAAACCTTGTTGAAATTTTTTCAACTGTTCATCCATTATGTTTCTTGAAAATAAAAATTAAGAAGAATAAAATATCTATATCTTATAATATTTTTAATAGTAATTTTGGACATTTTTATGCTAAGTGACGAATATTGAAATAAAATCCCTTATGCAAATTTACATATAAATATCTTTAAGGTGGCTTTTAATTAGAAGATTTATTCAATATTTTATAATAACTTGCTTAAAGTTCATTCCTATTTTTAAAATTTATTTCATTTGAGTTTATTTATTCCATTTTTCCTCTTTTTTTGATATAATAAATTTATCACTTCAAAGGAGAGCGCCATGCGTTTTAATCAATTCAGCTACTTGCCCACTCCTCGTTCTCAACTATTAGATGAATTAGAGAGTCTTGGCTTGAAGCTATCATCTAAACTGCCTATAAAAAGACAGTTTGAAGACTTCATTCGTTGGAGTTTCTTCACCTATACTAATACCGATTACGCTCTATCTACCCTAGCTGCAGATAGAGAAACGGATCTACTGACCTTCTTTCAGTCTGATAAAGAGCTGACAGCTGATATTTTCTATACCGTAGTTTTTCAACTTTTAGGCTTCAATTATCTTATTGACTTTGAGGATGCTGAGAAATTTCGTAAAGAAACTAGATTTCCTGTTATTTATGGAGATTTGATTGAAAATCTCTACCATTTGCTCAATACTCGAACCAAAAAGGGAAATACGCTCATCGACCAACTTGTTAGTGATGGACTTATTGCAGAAGACAATCACTACCACTACTTTAACGGCAAGAGCTTGGCAACCTTCTCTAGTCATGATGTCATTCGTGAAGTTGTCTATGTAGAGAGTCGTGTGGATACTGATAAAGACGGTCTCCCTGATTTAGTCAAGGTCAGCATTATTCGTCCTCGCTATGATGGACAAATCCCTGCAGTTATGACAGCAAGTCCTTATCACCAAGGGACCAACGACAAAGCCAGCGACAAGGCTCTCTACAAGATGGAAGGAGACTTGGAGGTCAAACCTGCCCATATTATTGAACTTGAGAAGCCTGAGGTTGATTTTGTCGAGCCTCTTGGTCAAGCCGAACTCGTCTCTGAGTCTGAAGAAAAGCTAACTCACATCAATAGTTCTTACACTCTCAACGATTACTTCCTCCCAAGAGGATTTGCCAATCTCTATGTTTCGGGTGTTGGTACCAAGGATTCCCAAGGGCTCATGACCAATGGAGACTATCAGCAGATTGAAGCCTATAAAAATGTCATTGATTGGCTTAACGGTCGTTGTCGTGCCTTTACGGACCACACGCGCAAGCGTGAGGTCAAGGCTGATTGGTCCAATGGCAAAGTTGCCACAACTGGCCTTTCTTATCTAGGTACCATGTCCAATGGTCTTGCGACCACTGGAGTTGATGGCTTGGAAGTGATTATCGCAGAAGCAGGTATTTCCTCTTGGTACAACTACTATCGGGAAAATGGCCTGGTAACCAGCCCTGGAGGTTATCCTGGTGAGGATTTTGACTCACTTGCTGAATTGACCTACTCCCGCAATCTCTTAGCTGGGGACTATATCCGTTCTAATAAAGCCCACAAAGCGGATTTAGAAAAGGTAAAAGAACAATTAGATCGCAAGACTGGTGACTACAATCAGTTTTGGCATGACCGCAACTATCTACTCAATGCTCATAAGGTTCAAGCTGAGGTCGTCTTTACACATGGTTCCCAGGATTGGAATGTCAAACCACTTCATGTTTATCAAATGTTTCATGCTCTTCCAGATCATATCAACAAGCACCTCTTTTTTCATCATGGTGCCCATGTTTATATGAATAACTGGCAGTCGATTGACTTCCGCGAGTCCATGAATGCCTTGTTAAGTAAGAAATTGTTAGGACTTGCAACAGACTATCAGCTTCCTACTGTTATCTGGCAAGACAATACCGAACCTCAAACATGGCAGAGTCTTGATGACTTTGGTAAGCAAGATGAATTGCATACTTTCTCACTTGGAACTGAAGAAAAAGTGATTCAGAACCACTATGAACAAGAAGATTTTGAGCGTTATGGCAAGACTTACCAGACCTTCAACACAGAACTTTACCAAGGAAAAGCCAATCAGATCACCATTGACCTTCCAGTAAGTCAAGACATTCATTTAAATGGTCGAGTCAAGCTGAAACTTCGTCTCAAATCAAGTACAAACAAGGGGCTCTTATCAGCCCAACTGCTCGAACTTGGGCAAAAGAAATATCTACAGCCTTATCCAGCTGTTTTAAGTGCTAGAACCATTGACAACGGTCGCTACCACATGCTTGAAAATCTCTGTGAACTACCATTCAATCCAAGTGCCCAACGTGTCCTCACCAAAGGCTACCTCAATCTTCAAAATAGGAAAGATTTACTCCTAGTAGAGGATATTACTGTAGATGAATGGATGGATGTGCAATTTGAACTACAACCAACTATTTACAGGTTAAAAGAAGGAGACACTCTCCGTTTAGTCCTCTATACGACTGACTTTGAAATCACTATACGCGACAATACCGCTTACCAGCTTACTGTCGATCTTGAACAGTCTACTCTTAGTATACCTTGTCAAAAGGTATAATGTACCAGACTTTCAATATGGAAGTATTCCAAGAAAAAGGCAATCAAATTGTCTATTGAACTTCCTGTAACCAAAGATTTCCACTTGAACAGTCCAACTAAACATAAACTTCGTATCAAATCCAGTTCAAATAAGAGATTTTAATAAGCCTCTAGATAAATCTTGGACAAAAGATACTCCCCCCAATCAACATGTGTCACCATTTATCATACACGCTACTAGACCACATGTTGGAAAATCTCTGTGAATTGACATTTAGAGGAAATTCACAACAAGCCGTGACAGAATGCGACCCTAATTAGATGATTCACTGTCATTAAAGAACATCAATGGTGATGGACGGATCGATATATCATTCATCTGCCCCCAACTAGTGACAAGTTAAAAGAAGGAGATTCTCTCCGTCTAGTTCTTTATACTACTGACTTGGACATCATCATACGTGACAATACCGCCTACCACCCGACTGACGTTTTCGTTCAGTCCACGCTTACTGTACCTTTTAAAAGGAGTACTTACTTTATGAACAAATCAGAACATCGACACCAACTTATCCGCGCCCTCGTTTCAAAAAATAAAATTCATACCCAAGCAGAATTACAAGCCTTGCTAGCAGAGAATGATATCCAAGTCACACAAGCAACCTTATCTCGTGATATCAAGACTATGAACCTTTCAAAAGTTCGGGAAGAAGACCAGTCCTACTATGTTCTAAATACTGGTTCTATTTCTAAATGGGAGAAACGTTTGGAAAACTATATGGAAGATGCTCTTGTCATGTTACGTCCTGTCCAACACCAAGTTATTCTAAAGACTCTTCCAGGTTTGGCTCAGTCATTTGGAGCTGTCATTGATGCCCTTGATTTCAAAGATGTTGTTGCTACACTATGCGGAGACGATGTCTGCATGATCATCTGTGAAGATGCTACAAAAGCACAAGCATGTTTTGAAAATCTTAAAAAATATGCCCCGCCATTTTTCTTTAGCGAATAGAACAAATCCCGTGATTTAAAATCACGGGATTCTTTTATTCATTTGAAAGTGTTTCTTCTTTCTTCATACGTGCCAATCTAAGAGCACGTTTGGGATTGAGACGATTAAACAATTCTTCTAGTTTCTTTTCATTCCATACGTCTGCTGCAGAAACAAAATTTCCATCTGCGTCTCGGAATGATATCGGTTTATCTCCCATATCAATCTCCTAGTCTACAAATTCAAACTCAAATTTGCCGATTCGTACCAAATCTCCATCCTTGGCTCCACGTGTACGAAGGGCTTCGTCAACCCCCATACCACGTAACTGACGAGCAAACTTCATGACCGATTCGTCACGGTCAAAGTTGGTCATGTTAAAGAGTTTCATGAGTTTTTCACCAGAAAGTACCCATGTAGCATCATCGTCGCGACTAATTTCAAAGGCTTTTTCTTCCTCGTCAAAGCCGTAGTAAACCTCTTCTTCCATATCGGATTCATCATAGATTGGGAATTCTGGAGTCTTGTCTAACAATTCAGCTGTCGCATCCAAAAGGGTAGCCAAGCCTTGCTTGGTCAGACCAGAAATCGGGAAGATGGCTGGTAGTTCTTCAAACTCGTCGTAGTTAGCTGCCAATTTCTTCTTGAAGGCTTCCAGATTTTCCTGACTTTCGGGCATGTCCATCTTGTTAGCCACGATGATCTGCGGACGTTCCATCAGACGAAGGTTGTAGGATTCCAATTCTTTATTGATAGCAAGGTAATCTTCGTAAGGATCACGTCCTTCACTAGCTGACATATCAATGACATGGAGGATAACTCGAGTGCGTTCGATATGACGGAGAAACTGGGTTCCAAGACCAACACCTTGACTAGCCCCTTCAATCAAACCTGGAAGATCTGCAACAGCAAAGGACTCACCTGACTGCGTACGAACCATACCCAAATTAGGAACAATTGTCGTAAAGTGGTAGGCACCGATTTTTGGCTTAGCTGAAGTGATGACACTAAGTAAAGTTGACTTTCCGACAGATGGGAAACCAACTAAGCCGACATCCGCCAAGATTTTTAATTCCAGTTGCAACTCACGTTCCTGACCCGGCTCTCCATTCTCAGAGATTTCAGGTGCAGGATTTTTTGGTGTTGCAAAGCGGATATTTCCACGACCACCACGACCGCCATGTGCCACGATAAACTCTTGACCGTGCTCAATCAAGTCTGTAATGACTTTCCCTGTCTCAGCATCACGTACAGTCGTTCCTTGGGGTACGCGAACACGAAGGTCTTCTGCACCACGCCCATGCATTCCTTTGGTCATCCCTTTTTCACCGGATTCGGCCTTGAAATGACGGTTATAACGGAAATCCATCAAGGTACGCAAGCCTTCGTCTACTACGAAAACGACGTTACCACCACGTCCACCATCACCACCCCAAGGACCACCATTCGGGACATATTTTTCACGGCGAAAGGCAACCATGCCATCACCACCATTACCAGCCTTGACTTTAATCTTGGCTGTATCTAAAAACATACTCATATTTTTTCTCGCTTTAAAAAGGCTGGGAAATCCCAGTCATTAGTTATTGTTTCTATCTAAACAACTTGCTTAGAATCTGCTAAAAGCTCCAAGCGCTGTTGCAAAGATACCAGCAAGGGTTACAAACAACATGATAAGCACAACAACAAGTGTCACCTTTTCAAACATTGTTTTTTTACGGTTACCGTTATCTCCAAAAGCCATAGTTTCTCCTTTTCACTCTATAATTTTAATTTAATATTCTGTAGAAACAGGTGCAATTGCCCACAAAATCAAGTAAGCAAGAACCCCTGCTCCATAACAAAAGGCTAGAACTCCCCAAATCACACGGACAATCGTCGGATCAATATCAAAATAGTGGGCCACTCCTGCGCAAACGCCTCCAATTTTTTGATCTTTACCGCTTCTCATAAATTTTTTCGCCATCTTTTATTTCTCCTTTTTTACTTTTTGTTAATCTTTCCAGTAGTCTCGCATACTGGACAACTGTTTTTTAGATGCCTTCAGAATGCGTTTGGATTCTTTTACCGGGGCGATAACTGCTTGTTGAGGCAGATATAAAATGGTTTTTAGAAAACGTTGACTCATAGGTTCTCCATCGAGCAATTCTTGTTCAAAATTATTAGAAATAATGGCATCAAGGTAAAACTCATGAACTCGTTTCCCAAAATTCTCAGCTGAAATCTCATACAACTTGTCAGCCAACTTTTGCTCATCCATATCTGGAGTGGCAATCAAAGCCTCCAAGATGGCACCTGCAAGGTCCTGTTCTCCATAGTAGAGGGTTCCAAAAATCCTGTCACTGATCAGATTATCCAGATAAGGATTGCCATGAGCGATGACAGGTGTTCCACTGGCTAGACTCTCTAGATAAGTCAACCCTTGGGTTTCACTAGTGGATGCAGAGATAAAGAAGTCTGCCGCCTTATAGTACAAGGCCGTTTCACTTGGGGCGATCATACCAGTAAAAATCACCTGATCTTGAATTTGCAACTGGACGGCTTGTTCTTTCAGACTGTCCAAATAAGGACCGTCACCAGCAACAACCAGTTTCACCTTGTCTTCTTCTTTCAAAACCTGCGCAAAAGCGGCTAGAACCGCTTGGATATTCTTCTCATAGGAGATACGAGAAAGACTCAGTAACATTTTCTCGTCTTCTTTTATTCCAAGTTTAGATCGAAGGGAAGCTAAATTCTCTTCCTTAATCTCAGGGCGTTCAAATTTAGCTAACTCAATACCAGTTGGAATAACCCGCTTTTCAACCTTGACCTTGTACTTAGAGAGAAGGTCCCGAACGATCTCACTAGGACAAATCACTCCATCAACATCGTGAAGAAAGCCCCGTACCAGATATTTTACCATACTTGGACGAATCAGCATACCCTTCGCAATATAATGCACGTAATCTTCGTACTGGGTATGATAGGTATGGATAACAGGAATTTTTAACTCTCTCGCAATCCAAATCCCTAACAAACCTAGTGAAAACTCTGTTTGAGTATGAATGATATCTAGCTGATACTGTTTAGCAATTTCAAGCGCCTTTGTAAAGCCACGATAAGCAAAACGTCGATCCTTAAATGCAAAGAAGGGAACACTCGGTATTCGGATAATTTGCCAATCCTCGTAGCGATTCACATCTTTATCTGTTGTTGTAAAGATAAAAACTGCATGTCCTTGCTTCTCAAGCTCTGTCTTTAAGGTTCGAATACTGGTCGCAACCCCAGAAACCTGAGGAAAATAAGTGTCTGTAAATAAACCAATTCGCATAAATTACCTCACTTTTTGCCCAAAGCCGCCTGCTCCCGATAGAACTTCAACCAGATTTCCAGTAAATGTTCCTCGGAGTACTCTTTAGAAATTTTTCTAGCTTTTTCTTTCAAGTCTTTCAACTTTTCAGGACGATCTTTGTATTCGAGAATAGCTTTTCTCATCTCTGAAACATCACTTGTAGCACGATAATTCCCTTCGAGAATGACCTTGTATAAATCTAAATCCCTTAGCATTATCGGTGCTTCACAACTAGCTGCCTCTAAGATGGTCATAGGGAATAGTTCATTGTAACTTGGTAGCAAGAAGAGATCCGCTAAAGCATAGAGCTCTCGCATTCGCTCTGGAGGAACAATACCTGGAAAAATTAGATTTTTAGGTGGATTGTCCATGATTTTTTTATAGCGTTCATAACCATCTGTCATCCCGCCAAATGAAAAACCCCCAGCCCAGATAAAAGTAATTTCTGGCAATTCCTCAGCAAGACGGATAAAGTCATCAATCCCTTTACGTTTCTGAACCTGACCCGCACCAACAACAACAAACTGATCCTCAGCTAAATCCATTCCCTGACGAAGTTTTGCTACTTGGTCAGCTGGCAGTGGATGCCATTTTCCCTTATTTACAAAGTTTGGAATATAAGTTACTTTTTCACGTGGAATACCAGCTGCCACCAAATCCTCGATAAACATGGGATTAACCACCACCAAGTGTTCCATCCGGTTGTAAAATGAAAAAACATAACGTTTGATAATTCCCTTTAAGAAAAATGGAATTTTCAAACTCCCCTCAAGCGTATCAGGCAAAAAATGCACATAGCCAATTTTTCTCCCAGATCGCTTCTTTTGAAATGTAGATAAATAATAAGGGAAATCAATGGTATGAAAGTGAGTTACATCTGCCTCAACAGGAAGATTCTCCGTAACAATCAACTGGTCTTTGGCATCACGGTGAAGGAGACTAACCAATTCTCGATAAGCTCCTGATACTCCTTGACCAGCTACTTTTTCACTTGAACTTAGCATATTAATACGCAATTTTTCGTTTTCCATACCTTTCATTATACCATTTTATTTCTAGAAAATCAGCAAAAGAAAGAGAGACCAGAGGAAAAAGGAGGAATTTATCCTATTTTCCAATCGTCTCTCATATTTTTCTGCTGTTTATTTAATTCCTAGGGCGATACGCGCATAGCGACTCATTTTCTCAACAGTCCAAGCTGGATACCAGACCAATTTAACTTCGGTATTGGTTACCTCAGGAACATCTGTCATCGCATCGTGAATCTGGTCTGTCAAGAGATCTGCCAATGGGCAGCCCATAGTTGTCAAGGTCATATCAATTTCAGTGTGACCAGTCTCACCATCAAAACGAATTTCATAAATCAAACCTAAGTTGACAATATCAATTCCCAACTCAGGGTCAATTACTTCTTCCAAAGCATTTAAAATGCGGGTTTTGATAACCTCAATTTGCTCTTCTGTATAAGCCATGTTCATCCTCACTCTTAATCTTCAATAAAATCACGAAGCGGTTTGCTGCGACTTGGTTGACGTAGTTTTCTCAAAGCCTTGGCCTCGATCTGACGGATACGTTCACGAGTTACGTTAAAGACTTTACCAACATCTTCAAGGGTACGCATTTTCCCATCGTCCAAACCGAAACGAAGGCGCAGAACGTTTTCTTCACGGTCTGTGAGAGTATCCAAGACTTCATCCAACTGCTCACGCAAAACGATACGAGTTGTGTAGTCTACTGGATTTTCAATCACTTCGTCTTCGATAAAGTCCCCAAGATGGCTATCGTCCTCTTCACCAATCGGTGTTTCAAGTGACACTGGCTCTTGGGCGATTTTCAAGATTTCACGCACCTTGTCAGGTGTCATATCCATACGTTCAGCGATTTGTTCAGGAGTTGGATCTTGACCCAATTCTTGAAGGAGATTACGCTGTTCTCGGACAAGCTTATTAATGGTTTCAACCATGTGGACAGGGATACGAATAGTACGAGCCTGGTCAGCGATGGCACGGGTAATCGCCTGACGAATCCA
Organism: Streptococcus sp. 151470009-6; assembly: GCF_053628175.1. NCBI lineage: Bacteria > Bacillati > Bacillota > Bacilli > Lactobacillales > Streptococcaceae > Streptococcus > Streptococcus sp. 151470009-6. The sequence goes on along the minus strand of NZ_JBSEZF010000001.1, from coordinate 280,086 downwards.
CCAAGTTGCATAAGTAGAAAACTTAAAACCTTTTGAATAGTCAAACTTGTCAACGGCCTTCATCAAGCCCATGTTTCCTTCTTGAATCAAGTCAAGAAACTGCATGCCACGCCCTACGTAGCGCTTAGCGATCGAAACCACCAAACGAAGGTTGGCTTCGGCAAGACGTTGTTTGGCTTCGATATCACCAGCCTCAACTGCTAAGGCCAATTCTTTTTCTTCTTCGTTGGTCAAGAGAGGAACAACCCCGATTTCCTTCAAATACATACGGACTGGGTCATTAACCTTGGCAGAGGTTGAGCCAATCAAGTCCTCATCACTGAGTTCTGGTTCTTCTTCTGCACTAAGAACACGCGCACTTGGATTTCCTTCGTTATCTGTGATAGAAATTCCAGCATCCTGAATCCGTTGCAAAAGGTCTTCAATGCCGTCTGCATCTAAAGTAAAAGGAATCACCAGACTTGAGTTGATTTCATCGTCTGTTGCTGTTCCTGTTTTTTTGTGGTTACGGATAAAGTCTGCTACTTGCACATCAAATGTGGTTACTTCTTTTTGTTTTTTTGCCATTATTACTCCATTCTTCTCTTTTGGGAAATCAATCTTTGCAATTCTTCCAAGGCTGTGTCTGTATCTCCTACATGACTAGCTTCCTGCACTTTCTTTTTAATCCTTAAATTATCCTTGCTGAGGAGAGCACGATTACGAGTCGCTTCGACTTCAGAAAGTTCTTGAGGCGACATCTCAGCTGGCAAATCTAGACCAAGAACATGGTACCAGGCATTTTCAACCTCAGGAGTCTGATGAGACAGTTCCTCTGATCCGATTTCTCCCTCTACACTTAATAATTCGTAAAGAATCTGAAATTCTGGGGTATCAAAGAAAAAATCTTCTCTTAATCGGTAGTCATTTAAAACAACTGGATTCTCAGCCATCCTATAAAGGAGATGAGCCTCCGCTCTCATAACTGCTGTCAGTTGCCGCGTCACAGGCAAACTAATCGCTACTGGCGTAGGATGCTCCTTGACCCTCTCCTGTCTTTGAACAATCCGACTTTCATTTACAATCTGTTCCACCTGCTGGTAATCAAAGGAAGGTAGGTTATCCGCCAGAATGTGGATGTAAGAATTCTGGGCAGTGATAGACTTTTCTTTGGCGATTAAGGGCGCAATCTTTTCAATGAACTCGATTTGCGCTTGCAAGTTGTCACTATTTTCTGGCTTGAGTTGGTGAATATAGAACTCTATAGGACTAATCCGAGTCTTGGTTAAAAGGTAAGCCAGGTCTTCAGCAGAATTCTTTTGCAAATACTCATCTGGGTCCATGGTATCAGGTACTCGAACAACTTCCACTGAGAAATCTTTTAATTCTTCCAGAGCTTTGGCTGTCGCTGCCTGTCCTGCCTTGTCACCATCATAGCTGAGAACTATCTTTTTGGTGAAGCGTTTAAGGTGATCAACATGCTCCTTGCTCAGCGCTGTCCCCATGGAAGCCACAGCATTTTCTATACCAGCACGGTAGGCCGCGATAACATCCATGAAACCTTCCATCAAGTAGAGTTCTGCTACCTTTCCAGTTGCTTTTTTAGCCTTGTCCAAATGATACAATTCGTAACTCTTGTTAAAAATTGCAGTCGAGCGACTATTTTTATACTTGGCAGTCTGATTATCCGTTTCTTGCCAGATACGACCTGAAAATGCAATAACCTGCCCCTTGTCATTGGTCAAAGGAAAGATGATCCGACCAAAAAAAGTATCATAAAATTGATTACTATCTGACAGATAAAACAAGCCCGAATCCAATAAATCCTTTTCCTCAAACTTGCCAGATAAACGTTGGTAGAGATAGTTTCTCTCGGCTGGAGCTAGTCCAATTTGGAAGTGCTTCAGGACATCGTCCGTCAATCCACGTTTGTAGAGATAAGCCCTTGCTTCTTCTCCCATCTTAGTCGTCATGAGGATTGCATGGTAAAAGCGTGCTGCTTCTTCATGCATATCATATAGAGCTTGATGAGGAGAAAGCTGTTGAGGACGAGACTGGATAGGCATAGCTAGTTGAATACCGACACGCTCACCTAAGAGCTGAACGGCTTCCATAAAGGATACACCTTGGTATTCTTCGATGAACTTAAAAACATCTCCTGAGCGCCCACAACCGAAACAATGGTAAAATTGCTTGTCTTCAACAACGTTGAAAGAGGGGGTCTTTTCACCATGAAAAGGACAGAGCCCTAAATAGTTCCGTCCAGCCTTTTGTAAAGAAATCACGTCACCTATGATTTCCACAATGTTGGCATTGTTTTTGATTTCTTCAATGACTTGTTTGTCAACCATACACAATACCTCCATCTTATCATAGTTTCACGTTATCTAGTATAGCTTATTTCTGAAAAAAAGTAAACCATTTCATACACTTTCCGTAATTCTCTTTGCCTTATTTTTCTTGATAGAATGGGAAGATAAAAAACTCAGAAACACTGACGTGTTTCTAAGTTTTTCTTCTCTATTTTTTGACGAGAAATTCTCTACTTTACTCAAATAATTGATAGTAGTCTGAAATCTTCATTTTTGCTTTTTCTTCTTTGTTCAAATCTTGGATGATACGACCTTCTTTCATGACAATCAGACGATTTCCATACTTCAGTGCATCTTCCATATGGTGGGTAATCATGAGGGCAGTCAGCTTATCTTTTGTGACAAATTCATCCGTTAATGCCATTAAAGCCACGCTGGTCTTGGGGTCAAGTGCTGCTGTGTGTTCATCCAACAAGAGCAACTCTGGTCGTTTCAAGGTTGCCATCAAGAGACTCAAGGCCTGACGTTGACCACCTGATAGAAATTCAATCGGAGTGTCGAGATGTTTTTCAAGGCCATTTCCCACTTTTTCAATGGTAGCCTGAAACTCTTCTCTATGACTTGATAGTCTTCTAGGCAGGAGCCCTCTCTTCTCACCACGAAACTTGGCAATCAAAAGGTTTTCTGCAACGGTCATACGAGGAGCCGTACCCATTTTAGGATCCTGAAAGACACGAGACAAGTACTTAGCTCGCTTTTCTGGTGAAAAATGCGTCACATCCTCGCCCATGATACGGATACTTCCACTTGTTAAAGGTAGGGTACCTGCAATAGTGTTAAAAAGCGTTGACTTTCCTGCTCCGTTTCCACCTAGTATTGTAATGAAATCATGTTCAAAAATCTCAAGAGAAACATCATTTAGAATGATTTTTTCCTCGTCAAAGCCATTCGTAATGACTTTGGTAGCATTTTTTAATTCTACAATTGCTGTCATTTGCTAAACTTGACTCCTTTCAGGTATTTGCTTTTGAAGGTTGGAATCATAAGACAAACTGCCAAAATCAAGGCGCTGTACAAACGCAGATAACTTGTATTAAATCCAAGAGCAATCACTCCCCATACGAGGAACTGATAAGAGATAGAACCTACAACAATGGTCATGAGTCGCTCCGCTAGGGTCAAACTCTTGAACAAAACCTCACCAATAATCAAGCTAGCAAGCCCTACGACAATCACTCCAATTCCTCGAGAAACATCTGCATATCCTTCTTGTTGAGCAATCAAGGCCCCTGCAAGCGCGATAATTCCATTTGAAAGAACCAAGCCCATGAGTTCCATACGACCTGTATTGATACCAAAGCTACGAGCCATATCAGGATTGTCACCTGTAGCGATGTAGGCCTGACCTAGTTTGGTATCTAGGAAAAAGAGCATGAGACCAATAACAAGGGCAACAAAGATAAAGCCAGTCAGGAGTTGATTGAGGTCTGAATCGAAAGGCAAGACATCCTGAATTTGCTTGGTTCCAAGAAGACCCAGATTGGCGCGTCCCATAATCATGAGCATGATGGAATGGCAAGAAGTCATGACCAAAATCCCTGATAAGAGAGTTGGTATTTTACCTTTGGTGTATAAGAGACCTGTTGCCATACCAGCTAGGCAGCCCGCTCCTACTGCAGCCAAGGTCGCTAAAAATGGATTGACGCCTTGTGTTATCAAGGTTACAGCTACTGCTCCCCCTAGTGGGAAAGAGCCCTCAGTCGTCATATCCGGGAAATTCAAAATTCGAAAAGTCATAAAGATTCCCAAACCTAAAATCGCCCAGACCATCCCCTGAGAAATAATGGATACTATCATAATCTTTCACTCATTTCTTTCTTTAGTAAAAATGGGAGGAGATGTCCCCAACTCCTCCTTTATCTTTATTCAATCACTTGTCCTGCTTCTTTTAGAACAGACTCAGGGATTGTGATACCAAGTTCTTGCGCTAGTTTTTTATTGATAACCGACTTACCAGTTGAGAAGACATTAACTGGCGTATCAGCTGGTTTTTCACCTTTCAAAACTTTAGCAATCATCTTACCAGTAGCCACTCCAAGATCGTGTTGGTCAACTACTACAGATGCTAATCCACCTGCTTCTACCATGGCAGTAGCACTTGGGTAGATCGGTTTTTTAGCTGTTTGGTTGCTTGATACAACTGTTGGGAAGGCTGATGCAATGGTGTTGTCAATTGGAACCCAGATTGCGTCGACCTTGCTGGTCATAACATTAACAGTTGAAGCAATTTCGTTAGTGGAAGGAACGGCAAAGGTTTCGACTTTCAAACCTGCTTTTTCAGCATAAGCCTTGAATTCCTCAACTTGTGATTTTGAGTTATCTTCGCTACTTGAGTAGAGAGCTCCGATTGTTTTGACATTTGGTGTCAAAGTTTTAATCAATTCCACTTGCTGTTCAGCTGGGTTATGATCTGACACCCCTGTGATGTTGCCACCTGGTTTTTTCAAATCTTTGACCAAGTTAGCACCGATTGGGTCTGTAATAGCAGCCATAATAACAGGTAGGTCTTTTGTAGCACTAGCAAGTCCTTGAGCAGCTGGTGTTGCAATCCCAACAACAACGTCATTTCCATTTGCTACCAATTGTTTACTCATGGTCGCAACCTTGCTCTGATCTCCTTCAGAGTTCATAAAGTCGATTTTTACCTGATCGTCCTTATAGCCTTCTTCAGCTAGTCCATCTTGAATCCCTTGGTAAATCAAGTCCAAGGATGGGTGACTAACAAACTGAAGAACACCAACCTTAGCGACCTTTTGCTCTTCCTTAGCTGCTGGCTTGTTCATTGATGAATAAATCAAGCTAGCCACTACCAATACTGCTAATCCAGCGATAATTCCAATCAAACGTTTATTTTTCATTTTTCTTTCTCCTTAATTCTTTTATCTTAACTTTTTAAATCACATCATCAAGCGATGCCATCGTTTAAATTCCATCATCATCCTCCTAATAGAAAAAGTCCTCACACAAAAAACTTGTGTGAGGACGTCGATGCGCGGTGCCACCTCAATTATAGGGACTATCCCTATCGCTCTTTCTCGCATTCACGAGTTGCACTGTAAGGTGTGCTCACCGAATTCTTATGATTTCAAATTCTTTATAACATTCAGCCCAATTTTCATCACTTTCATCTATCTGTTTCCACCAACCACAGACTCTCTAAAAAACTTCAATGATTACTTTCTGAACGTTTAAATTATATCATTTTTCAAATACTTGTCAAGACTATTTTTAGAATTTTTTAAACAATTCAAAAACTTCCCCTTGAAAAAGAGGAAGTTTAGAAAATATCAGCCTGAATTACGCAAACCTGTTGCAATACCGTTAATGGTTGTATGAATCAATCTTTCTTCATCTGCTGACAATTCACCACGACGTTGACGTTTAATCAACTCCAACTGGATGTAGTTAAGGATATTAAAGTAAGGCATACGATAGTTTAGACTGTCTTTTAGGTAAGAGTTTTCTGCCAAGAGTTCGTCATAACCTTCGATAGCTAAAATTACGTCCTTGGTCAATTGCCATTCATCTAAAATAGTGTAAAAGATAGCTTGCACTTCTTCATCTTCACAGAGTTTGGCATATTCAAAGGCAATGTTCATGTTAGACTTGGACAAGACCATATCCACATTGGAAAGCAAAGATTGGAAGAAAGGCCAGTTTTGGTACATATCACGAAGAAACTCGATATTCTTTGGATCTTGATCTATAAACTCTTTAAAGCTTGATCCCACACCATACCATCCAGGGAACATGACACGACTTTGTGACCATGAGAAGACCCAAGGAATGGCACGCAAACCGCCAATTTCAGTGATGGTCTTACGAGCGGCTGGGCGAGAACCGATATTAATGCTTGAAATAGCCTTAATCGGACTGGACTCAAAGAAATAGTCATAGAAATGTTCATTTCCAAAGACCAAATCACGGTAGATATCGTAGCTGCGATCCACTACTTGATCCATAATAGCTTCGTAACGGTTTGATGTGTTGGTATCACTCTTCTTCTTGGTAATCATACGGTTAATGGCTGCAGAAACCAACATCTCAAGGTTGTAATAAGCAGCGTCTTTGTTTCCGTATTTATTCCCAATCACTTCTCCTTGCTCAGTCAGACGGATACGGTCCTTGATAGACTTGAGTGGTTGAGATGTGATGGCTTCATAAGTTGGACCGCCACCTCGACCAACAGTACCTCCACGGCCATGGAAGAAAGTGACCTTAACGCCAAATTCATCACCGATAGCAGTAAGTTGTTGTTGGGCTTTATAGAGAGTCCAACACGATGACAGGTAACCACCGTCCTTGTTACTATCAGAGTAACCGAGCATGATTTCCTGATAGTTATCTTTTGAAGCAATCCATTTTTTAGCCAAAGGAAGAGAGAAATATCTTCTCATGGTTTCTTCCGAATGGTCTAAGTCCTCAATAGTTTCAAAGAGGGGAACAATCTGAACTCGTGCTTTTTGGGCATCCACCAAGCCTACTTCCTTGAGCATGATGGCTAGTTCTAGCATATCGGATACACTAGTTGCATGTGAGATAATGGTTTGACGAATGACATTTTCACCCAGTTTATCCTTCAACTTGCGGGCAGCTTTAAAGATAGACAGTTCCTTCTCAAGAAGTTCTGACTTTTCAGCATGAGTGGCTGAGAGGATACGAGGGTCTTCTTCCAACTCTTTTAAGAGAAGGGCGCATTTTTCGTCTTCAGAAAGGTCGCTATAATGGTCGTTGATACCTGCTGATGCTAATAATTCAGCCACACAGGCTTCGTGAACACTAGAATCCTGGCGCATATCGATAGAAGCAAGGTAGAAGCCAAAGATTTCAACAGCTTGCATCAATTCGACAAATTCTCCAGAAATCAGGTATTCCCCTTTGTTTTCAAGGAGAGAATCGCGAATCGCCAACAAGTCTTGATAGAATTCATCTGCGGTAGCATATCTTGGATGAACATCCTTATCTTCGATAAGATAGGTCTTGGTTGCCTGCATCTTAGCTTGGATGTCAAAGAGGGCACGACGATAGAGTTCTTTTTCGCGATAAATCGAGTTATCCTGTGACTTAAGAGCCATCTCACGAACCTTGTCGCTGACATTCACAATACTGGTTGAGAGTGAGAATTCACGATAGAGGTTATAAATCTTCTCATCGTAGTAATTCATGATGACTTCACACTGGGTCAAGGCAGATTTATTGAGGGTTTCAGCAGTTACGAAAGGATTGCCATCACGGTCTCCTCCAATCCACATTCCCATGGTAATCGGTTTTGGATGTTGGAGTTCGATACCTTGTTCCTTAGCTAGTTTCTTATACTCAGCCGTCAAACGTGGAACAGCATTCAAGAAAGAACTTTGATAGTACTCCATCACGTTGGTGATTTCGTTGGTTACTTTCAATTTCTTCTCACGAATCATGTCCGTTTGCATGATAATCTCAATATAACGACGGAGATCCGTGTGCCATTTTTCTTTGTTAATCAAACCTAGTTTGACATCACGGTACTTACGTAAAAGATTATGGATATGGTTGGTCAAATCCAGCATACTCTTACGTTGGACCTGAGTCGGATGGGCAGTCAAAACAGGAACGACATTTAACTTTTCTAAAATTTCAGCTGCATTTTCTTTTTCAGCTACCATCTTAATCGTTGTAGATAGTTTCCCTAGATAGTCTTGGTCCACATTGTTTTGGTGATTGATTTCATAGGCCAAATCCACATCCTCAGAGATATTAATCAAAAGTGGAAGGATAGAGAAATAGCGTGAAATGTAAATCATTTCTTCATTCGAAAGACTAGTCACTAGGTCATTGAGCCCTTGATAATTCTCGCTAGTTGATAATTCCATCAACTGGATAATCTTTTCAAAGGTTTCTGGCGCCAGCATATTTTTTGTGATATCTTCTAATAGTTCAGTCAGAATCAAGACTTCTTCTTGGACGACTGCTTTATTACTATAGTTTTCTAATTTTTGAAGAGACATATACTTTCCTTTCCATACAATCCTTACAGACTTTCATCGGTTTGATTCTCGTATTCTCTGATAAGTTTGGCACGTTTTTCACTTGCATCAATGTTCAGTACAAGCGCGATGGCTACGGATAATACCAGTAGACTGTTCCCACCTTGTGAAAGGAAGGGGAAGGTTACCCCTGTAGAAGGAATCAACCCAGAAATCCCACCGATATTGACAAAGACCTGAACAAGGATCATCCCTCCGACACCAATAGCAACCATGGAGTTAAAGGGATTCTTTGCTCGAATACCAACCAAGATGATTCGCAAAATCAAGAAGAAGAGTAAAGCCAAAATCATACTGGCTCCTACGAATCCAAACTCTTCGATGACAATCGAAAAGACAAAATCCGTATGGGCTTCTGGCAGATAACCACGCTTCTCGATAGAATTCCCCAGTCCCAGTCCGAACCAGCCTCCATTTACCATGGCATAGTAGGAATTTGCGAGCTGGTGTCCTGCACCTGCTAGGTCGTTAAAGGGATTAAAGAAGGCACTAAAACGTTTAGCAACGTAACCAAATACAGGAATTTGAGAGAACTTTTCAACCCCAACAAAGCGAATGACAGACAAGACTAACATTGAACTTCCTGCCAAGAGAGCTAGAATGGTCGAGAACCAACGATAGGCAATCCCACTAACCGTATACATGATGAGCGCCACTAAGACCAAGATGGTCGCATTTCCCAAGTCTGGGAAAATTCCCAAACTACCAATCAGAACTAGCAGAACAAAACGCCAGTCGTTAAAAGCTCGAGGCAGCCACTGATTCTGTGTCAAAACCTGGAAGTCATAAACCGCAATCTCATCTTGTTGTTTTGAAAATCGATGTGCTAGGTACCAGATGATGATAATCTTAAGGTATTCAGCTGGCTGAATCGTTACAGGTCCTACAGAAATCCATCCGTAAGCTCCATTGACAGGTGTACCAACCAAACGCGCCAGAGCTAAAAGAACCATCTCCACAATCATTACGATAAAAATGAGACGTCCATTTCTCAGGAAACCTAATTTTAATTTGTAGATTAAGGCAATCAGAATCAAACTAGCTATCCAGAAGATTCCCTGGTTACGAACCAATTGAAAGGCACTTTTCCCTTCTTCAATCAGGGTTGGACTCGTTGTCGAATAAACCACAATCAGACCCAAAATCGACAAAAGGAAGTAAGGAATCAAAATGGAATAGTTTAGTAGGTGCCTTTTACTAATTTTCATATTTCACCACTCTAATAGGAACAGACACTTCTGTTCCCAATTCCGTTTTATTTTCTAGTTTTGATTGCTATTATACCACTTTTTCAGAAAGAAAAAAACTCTTATCCTTTAATCCTTCGAATTTTACTCATTTTCTAGTATCAGGTATAAAAAAACAAATCTCAAAAGAGATTTGTTTTTTACTTTCTTAGTTAGATGAAGAGCTGCTGCTTGAGCTTGAGTCACCACCACCGATGTATTGGGTGAAGATGTTTTGGAAGGCTTGATCTTTAACCTTGATGTTTGCTGCTTGCAATTCTTTACCAATTACTCCTTGAACAAAGGCTGAATCATTTTGTTTCTGAGTCAAGATGATGGTCTTCAATTTTTCTTTGTAATCCTCTATATTAGAAGATTTTTCTGTTTTCTTCGTTACTTTGATGATGTAGAACTGACTGCTGTAGGCTTGTGTTCCAGTAGCTGTAATCACATCAGAAATTCCGTTCACATCCAAGGCAAAGGCTGCTTTCTTGACTTGTTCTGGAAGTTCTGTAGAAGCAGAGTCAAAAGTGATTTCTCCACCATTTTCTTTTGTTTTATCGTCGTTAGAGTATTCTTTAGCAAGCTGGGCAAAATCCGCTCCTTCTGCTTTAGCTTTCTCAAGCACTTCTTTTGCCTTATCTTCATTGTCCATACGGATGATTTGAGCTGTTACATCTGGTGTATAAGACTCAAAAGCTTTTTGGTAGGCTTCGTCTGTCAATTCGCTCTCAGCGGCCTTCTTAACAGCCAATTCAACCAATTTGCTAGTACGGATTTGAGCTTTACGAGTCTCAGGTGTCATACCTGCACGTTGAAGCACGCTGTTGTAGCTATCGCCGTATTTCTTTTGTTCTTCAGCAACGGCGTCATCCACATCTTTATCCGTTACCTCTGATCCATATTGTTGTTCAAATACTTTTTGGATGGTCATATTTAGCAAGACTTGTTGAGCAGTTGGATTGTTCTTTACTTCGTCAAAGAATTGATGTTCCGTTATCACATCGCCCTTCATACTGATCAAATCTTTTCCTTCAGAACTGTTTGAACAAGCTGCGAGTGTTGCTACTGATAAAAGTGTGATGGCTCCTGCCATAAGTTTTTTCTTCATGTTTACTCCTTTTACGGTAAGTGTTACCTTATTTATTTTACTATAATTTCTTAAATTTTTCTGAAAATCATTCGCTTTCAGGAAGCTCTACTTCTGCTAGATTCTTTCGTAGCATGAGAATGCCGTCTCCAAGTGGGACTAAAGTTGCTGTTAAACCTGGATTGTCCAAAGTTGCTTCGAAAAGTCTTTGTAAACCACGGTAAATGGTTCGTTGACCACGGCGGACTTCCATGATGTCCTTGGCAACATCTCCTCCTTGGAAAATATCATCCAAGACTACTACTCCACCAACTTCCAAATGCTTGAGGATTTCTGGTAGAAAGACGATGTACTTGGACTTAGCCGAATCCATAAAGACAAAATCATAAGTTTCAGTCAAGGTTGACAAGACATCGACTGCATCTCCCTCTACAAGAGTGATTTGCTTGCGACTATCAAACTGGGCAAAGTTTTCCTTGGCGAAGCCTATCATTTCAGGATTACGGTCGATGGTTATAATCTTAGCATCTGGCGCATGCTCCGCCATCAGGAGGGCAGAAAAGCCAATTGCCGTTCCAATCTCCAAAATATTCTTAGGTTGCATGGTTTCCATGAGAAAACGGAAATAAGCAACCGTTTCATGAGGAATGATCGGAATATTTTCCTTTCGAGCGAAGGTCTCCAATTCTTTCAAGGAACCTGTCAGCTGCTTTTGACGCTGGCGCATGAGTTCTACGATTTCTTCCTTGACGACGGGACGTCGCATATTGTGATTGGCATTTTTACTATAAGACTCTACCATCTTAAGCTAGTCCCAATTTTTCAACAAGGGCTTCAAACTCGTTCAAGCGACGTTCAAAGACTGCAAAGGCATCGTTGAGATAGTCTTCCTTCTCCATGTCCACTCCCGCTTTTCTCATGACATTGAGTGGATAGTCTGACTTCCCTGCCTTGAGGTAGTCGATATAGCGATTACGATCTTCTTGACTACCATGGACAATCTTCTCAGCCAAGGCTGAAGCAGCTGCAAAACCTGTTGAATACTGGTATACATAGTAGTTATAGTAGAAGTGTGGAATGCGTGCCCACTCGTATTGGATTTGAGGATTATCTTCCTTGCTGAGTCCATAGTACTCTTGATTCAAGTCAGCGTAGAGTTTATTGAGGAAATCACTTGTCAAGACTTCTCCATTTTGATCTGCTTGGTGGATGGCATGTTCAAACTCAGCGAATTGAGTTTGACGGAAGACCGTTCCACGGAAACCGTCCAAGAAGTTATTGAGGATAGCAAAGCGAGTTGCATCGTCTTCTACTTCTTCCAATAATTTCTCCGTCAAGATATTTTCATTGGTCGTTGAGGCAATCTCAGCCAAGAAGATAGAATAATCTCCGTAAACATAAGGTTGAGTTTCACGAGTATAGCTGGAGTGCATACTGTGACCTGTCTCATGGACAAGGGTAAAGAGATTATCTAAATTGTCCTGCCAGTTGAGAAGCATAAAGGCATTGGTATCATAAGAACCACCAGAGTAGGCACCAGAACGCTTGCCTTGGTTTTCATAGACATCAATCCAACGCTCGCTGAAGGCACGTTTGACACGGCTCAAGTAGTCGTCACCCAAGACTGCCAAGGCCTCTTCTGCCTTTTTCAAGGCTTCTTCGTAGGTAAAGCTGTATTCTACTGAAGATAGCGGTGTGTAGACATCGTACATCTTGAGATCAGAAATCCCCAAGATTTTAGAACGAAGCTCGAGGTAACGATGCAAAAGTGGCAAATGCTTGCGAACTGCTGCTACCAAATTGTCATAGACACTTTCTGGAACAAAGTTTGCTGCGAGGGCTGCATGGCGAGCGCTCTTATAGTTTCGAACTTTGGCACGGTAGTTTTGCACCTTAACATTTGTCTGCAAAGTCTTAGCATAAGTGTGTTGGAATTGCTCGTAAGTCGCATAGAGGGCTTCATAGGCACCACGACGCACTTCGCGGTTTTTAGACTCCATCAAACGGATGTAAGTACCGTGTGAGAGTTGCACTTCATTGCCTTCATCATCAAGGACATATGGGAAGCTAATATCCGCATTGTCCAAAATAGCAAAGGTTTCACTAGCTGCGCCAAAGATCTCTCCTGCTCCAGCCAACAATTCTTCTTCACGTTGCGAAAGAACATGGTCTTTCTTTTGCAAGAGCTTGTCAAAAAAGTGCTTGTAAACTTGGAGTTTTGGTTGAGCTTCTAGGAAGGCCGCATACTGCTCCTCACTAATCTCCATAAACTCAGGTTCATAGAATGAAAAGGCTTGTTCTAACTGACTGTATAGGGTCATTGCCTTAGCATAGTACTCTTGATACTTGGCTTCACGTGTGTCCTGGTCATTTTTCATATGTGCATAGACATAAAGCTTTTCAACTTGGCGTTCCAAGTCAAGTGAGAATTCTGTAATCTCAAGCAAACTGTCTGCGCTATCCAAGAGATGCCCCTCATATCGAGATGCTGTTTGTACTTTTTCAGTTAAATCTTTCAAGGCTTCTTCCCAAGCCTGGTCTGTTGGGTAGATTGTTGAAAGATCCCATGTATCTTTTTCATTTATTTCATGTCGTTGTAATACCATAAGATTCCTCCATCCTTTCTATTTTACCACATTTTTTGAGAAATATAAGTGATAAAAGGCTGGTGGATAGAGCTTTTGGCAATTATTTTTCGGTTTTTTTTGATAGTAAGCCTGAAAATTTCTATAATAGCTAGTCAAATCCGTTTCAATCTGCATAAAATCACCTGATTCTATCGGTCTGACCTGAGGATACCAGTCGTCCAGTTGACGGTTTAATAGATTATCTCCTCGTTGATAAGCCTCCTCCTGCTTCTTCATCCAGTAAGGCGTTTGGTAGTACAACTGCTGGCGAATGTAGTGACAGATAGTGGAGTCTTGCACAACTGCAAAACGAGGCAGTTTTTGTTTTTGATAAGGAAATCGTAGAATTTCCAAGAGATTTCCTTGGCCATAGGGAAATTCCTTGATCTGAAAATGAAGTTTGCCACGTAGGTCCTGATGCAAAAGGTATTTGAGTCTCAAAACTTGCTTTTTGAAATCTAGTTCCCAAGCATAGAATCCCATATTTTGACTAAAATAGAGAAATCCCCTTTGAAGTTGTGTTAATCTCTCCTTTAACCAGAGTTTTTCTCCCAGTAGCCAGATAACCTGATAGCCCTGGCTACGGTAGCCTTGACTTCTATGACCTAAAAGCTTTTGAGACAAGGGGCTGCACTGGACCTCCAGAGCTAGTTTCCCATTGACGAGAACATCTGCTATCTGCTGAATCTCGGGCAGACTATATTCTAAGGCGACCTGATTGTTCTTCTTGGACCAGTGATAAAGGGCCTCTTTGTTGCCTAAGTGTTCTGGACTTTCATTCTCAAAAATAGCCATACAATCCCTTAACCTTTCATGGGCAAAGTGCGTTCGAATACTCTGTCCCTGACGTAATCGTAGTCCGCCCCCACAGGCTGGACAAGTGTAGGGCTGCTTTGTTACGTCTTTTTCGAGGGCATTCACCAATTTTCCCTTGACATCTCTGGCTACAAACATGGTCTACCTCCTTTTCTTTTCTATTCGAAAAAGAAGCAAAAAAGACTGGAATTCCAGCCTTTTCGGTTAAAGCTGCAAGCGACTTTCTAAAGCCTGCGTCAATACTTCAGAATAGTTCACTTTTTCACGATCTGCCAATCTGACCAACCACTTTGAAACCGTGACATTCTTTCGAATCGCCTTATTATTTTTCACAAAAGGCAATGGATTTACTTGAATCAAAGTTACAAATCCATCAGGGACTTTCAACTTAGCAATGTCACTAGGAGCAGGCAAAGCCAGTCCTTCGTCAATATAAGAAGCTAACACACTTTCAAGCATTTCATGAGCATTTTTCATGGCAAGTTCAATAGTTGCCCCCTCTGTCCCGCCTCCAAATTCAGGGAATTCATCCCAATATCCTTTGCCTTCCCTATGAAAAATAGTAGGATAAGATTTTAGCATAACACACCTCCACTGTTCCAAATCTACTACAAGCCCAAATCTTTTAATATTTTTCTCTCTAAACCTTTTCCTAGATCCTCATTACCATGAACTGAAATAGTGACAAGATAGGGGATCCCTTCTTTCTTAAAATGATGATGACTTTCTCTCTTACGTACTTCAATCCATCCATTTGCAAGAGCTAATTTTACCATTTCCTTACCTATAATGGGCATTTATAGTCACCTTTCTAATTTAAATTATACTTATAATGCTTATATATGTAAATCCTTCTACCTTATCTATTCGGAAAAGTATGAATTTTCTTCAACTCACTACAGTTGACAAAGAGCTATTTTTTATATTAAAACAAGTGTCAAAATAAGACAGTAACCTTGAATAGTTACTGTCTTATCTCATTATTTTTTAAAGCCTTGATAGATTTGACAAATGATAGAAAAGAGACTTATAATCTGGTAACCTTAGAAATATAGTATGGCGTTTTATTTATTCCACCATCATACTTCTTATTATTTTTCTTCAATAGGTATTTCTGATAAGGTGTAGCAACCCCATCATTAAGATAAGTTTTTACTTCAATGCCATTATCAGACACTACCCATTTGTTACTTGGTTCAATATGTAGCGGAGAAGCATATCCTCCTCGCCCACCTTTGGCAACTTCATAGAAAGCTTTGTCTGCCTGTGAATAAAACCATTCTATCGGAAATTTTTTATCATTAGCCAATTTACGCCATTGTTTCTCAGTATAATCCTTCAAAGGTACACTTACTTTTTTAGCAGGCGCGTGTAAAGCCTTAATAACATCTTCCAGTTGATAGGTTTTATCCCCTTTATATGTATTGTAATAATCTATTAATTCACCTGGGTTAAACTGGCGCACATACAAAGAGTCAGCGTTCATAACAGCTTTAGATTTTACCAGTTTAGAAAATTGATAAACATGACCATTGTAAATAATTTCTTTAATAGCAAGTTCATCATCAACAGGCACTTTACTTATCGTCTCATTACTTTCTACAAATGCCCAACCTTTATCTTTATTAAAAATTACCGCTCTTGTTAACTTCTCCGGCATTCGTTTTTTGAAATCATAAATCCAGTCACCAACTTCTTTTGGTAAATCTTTAACTGGACGACCTGGTAAATAAAGAATAAATTCTTTTCCAGGAGATTTCGCATTTGCTATTCCATAAGGTTCAGTTGTATCAATTTTCACACCATTAACAATCTTTGTTTCTCCCGCCTTAGGATAGTCCAAATCAGCTAAAGTCATCTTGTATTCATAGTCATTAACTTTAACTAGATTTTTAAATTTACCTGTAAATTTAGAAAGATACATTTGACCATTTGGATAATTTGAACCAGTAACTCCACGATTCATATCAAGGAAAGTTCCTTTGACACTACCATCTTTGGAAATGGACATTCCTGTGTACCATCCTCCGGCACCACTAGTAAAGATGAATGGTTTAGTTAGTTTTTCAAATAATTCTTCTGGATTGCGAACTAGTTCAACCTTATAATCATTTCCTAAATCAAGCTCATATTTTTTATATATTAATTTACCATCAAATAAGGTTAATTCATAATTTAATTCCTTGAATCCTTCGAGATTAAATCCAAGAGTTTTAGCTTGCTTCAAAATTTCTAATTCAGCCTTTAAGGTTAGATAACCAAACTCTTCGATGGAAATTTTTTTATCATTTATAGAAATAGTTGATGTAATAAGTTTATCATTTTTTCCAGTAATTAGATCTTTCTTATCCTCCACTGAAAGGCTTGTTCTCGAATACGAAGATTCTATTCCTAACCCTGCATTAGCAGAAATAGAAACTGTATCTATTCCTAATATTTTGGGTTTTACTTTTATTTCTGGACCACTTTGGACTGTAGCTTTAGCTTTTACTTCTCCCACTTTCATTGTATGATGGACAGCACGCTTAAATTCAGGAACCCAATTTTGTAACTTTATTGAATTTTGAATTGAATATGTACTTGATACCGAAACAGTTAAACTCCCTTCAACAGTTGTTTTAAGACTTATAGGGATATGTACTGTCACTCCCGTAACCGGTGTAGGTAAAATCAATTCTCCCAATGGAATCTCTATTTCTTCTGATGCACTAAATTCTAAAGAACCTTCTGTGGTAAAACTCAATTCATTATTGATATCAAAATTCATAAAATCTAGTTTAGGAGTCCAGAAATTTAAATCAACAGCCTCTGACCAAACCTTACCTTCAATATTAAATGATAGCGTTCCTTTGATGCTTTTATCATCATTTCTCTTACCAGACAATGAGACTGATGATGAAAAAGATCCTTCAAGAGAGACACTTCTAAATAGACTTGTATCTGTATTTGATTCTTTTTTTACAGTGACTCCTTTAGCTGGAATAAAAGTAGCACTACTAATATTAGATGACCAAGCTTTTGTGTTGATATTTTGTACAACCTCGTACAATGATGGAACACTATATTCAATAACTGATTGATTATTAATAGTGCTAATTGATTTGATTTTGATAGCTTTTGAAGTCTCATAAATCTTAGATGGTGGGACCACAAGAATATCACCTGCTCTGGCATTAATTTCTTTAGACAGTACTAATTTTTTCCCATCGTCACTTTCGCTCTGATATTGACCGTCATTAACGTAAATTACCTTGCCTTTTAGATGATAGTCCACCATATCATCTGAATATTTTCTTCCTAATTCAAAACGTCCCTTTATATTTTCAATTATCGGATCACCATAAGATAGAGCAGTGACTTTAGCTTCGAAGTCTTTAGATTTTAAAGTATAAGATTGATTAGAGATTAAATGAGCAAACATATAGCCATCAAAATCAGTATTAACTTCAGTAATTAATTTATTATCTTTATAAACTGATATAGATTTTTCTTCAAGTGCATTATTGTTACTATCGTATGCGTGTCCTGAAACAACTACATCTTTCCTAGACAACCCATTTTTGGGGGTACCTATATGATAAACTTTAGTAATTAATGGTATATCTTTGCTAATTACTAATTCCGTTTGTTGTTCTTTGTTACTTAGAACCCGTTTTTTCTTAACATTTACCGTCACATAACTAGCTTGAATATCTCGTAATTGTCGCTGACCTTCAAGCATTGTATTATTATAGACTTCTATCGTCTTGATCTGAAGCAACTTTCCTTCATCTGGTGAAGCAAGATTTAGAAACGGTGTTCTATTTTTTACTAACTCACGAACTTTTTCACGGTCAGTGACGACTGTTTTATTTTCAGATTCAGTAACCTCGACTGTATAGTAACTTGGGTTAGGAATTTTTTGTGTTGTAGCTTTGGAATCAGTAGCAAGATTCTCAGCTGAGTTCGCACTTGGTGCTACTTCACTAATGTTTGGTTGAGTTCCTATTTTCTTCGTTCCAATCAGAAGAACTTTATTTTGAGGTTCTTCTCTTGTTTCTGAGATTGTTTCCTGTACAGTTTCTACATTATCCACTAGGGTAATCTTTTTAGTAGAAACTTTCTTCCCAAGTTTCCCTTCTGTTTCTACCTTAGTCACACCTTCAGCTAAAGTGCTATCCTTCTTAACAACCACTTCAAACGGAATGTCTTCTGTAGAGCGTATAGTACGAATAACTTTTTTGGCTTTAACTATTGTGGACTCTGCAATAGTTTCCAAGCTAGAGCTTGAAGTCTCAACTGGAGCTGGAATTTCTTCTTTTTTATCCTCTCTTACTGATGATTCTGTTGAAGGTACTGTTCCTAGATTTTCAATTTCTGAATTTTTTTCAACTGTTTGTTTAGCAGGGGTTGGGGTAGTTTTAGCTGGCGTCTCATCTTCCACAACTTCCTCAGACAATATTTCCACTAATGTAGATGGGATGACAACATTTGTTCCCTTAAGAATGTCAGCAGTTGTTTTTTCTTCATATACAGTATCTTTCTTGTAAACTTCAGTTACAGTTCGAATTATAACTGGCTGACCATTCTGAACTTCTCGTGTTTCAACAGGTTGACTCGTGCTAACTTTTATATAACCAGTGACATCTTCTAAAGTTTTCCCAGAATCATCCACTTTAATAATTTTATCAATAACTTTAGGGTCTACAGGCTTAACTGGTTCATCTTCTTTTGGTGGCATTATTGGTTTAATAGGCTCCACTTTACCACTACTACCATCATCAATAGCATCTTTCCCAGGATTATCCGTTGGAACAATAGTATCCTGAATTTTATTTTCCTTTGCTGGAAGTGAAGTTGCAGGTGTAGTTGGATTCATATCTAGATCTTTTCCATCAATGTAACCTACAAACCGATATCCAGAAATATTCACTTTACCATCTGGGAGAGTTGTACCTACTGTTATCATTTCGGTATGGTTATAGTTAGATAAAGTAGCAACAGTCAAAGCAGATACAGTTGTTACCGTCAAAGCTCCTCCAACCAAAGAGATTGACAAAATACTCTTGACAATCTTCTTATCTGAGTTACCAGATTTTTTTATGATATAAGCAACCAACAGTAGACCTGTTCCAATAATAGAAGCCAAGGACAATGCATTACTTCCAGTATCTGGTAAAATATCATTTGTAGTATCTCTACGATAGATAACAAACAAATCTGAACCATCTACAAGATCCTTTGGTAACTCGTTTACAATAAGTTTTTTCTCTATTTCTGTTAGCTCATCCATAGTAGCATATTTATAGTTTACTGTAATATCTGTTTCAGTAGCTGAAGCTGTTTCAAGAGGAAGTGAAGAAAAGCCAATAATCCCAATAACTGCAGACACTACCCCAATGCCTGAAACTTTTCTGAGACTAAACCTTCTTCTGCGTTCATATACATTTAACTTATCTTTTTGTTTCATATTTATCTCCTTTTATATCGATATTCCAGTTCCGTATATTTAAAACAAAAATTCTCACATCATTCATATTTTACAACCAATACAACTATTTTGTCAAGCGCTTTCATTTTTCGTTAGCAAATTAGGAACAAATCAAATTGTTCAGTTCAAGTTAGACAGCAAGAAGAATTTCTCTGAGCGACTTGTAGTACAATCATTTTTTAGGATAGTTGTTATTCCAATTTTCAATGAAAGCGACTTCTTTGGGAGTCGTTTTCTTAGTTCATTTATGTAACCATCTATGAATGAGCCTGTTGTGATTGTCATTAGTTCTTCTTTCCAAAGAGGAACAGGGATATGCATAGTAGATATGTTTCTTAGAAAACACATCAGACAAGTGGTTGAATCCTGTTCAATTATCTGTCGTGATGGAAAGAATTTAATGCTGTTTTAAGATGAATTTTAGAGCCTGATTGACAGAATCAGCGCTTTTATTTGAAATCAATAAGACTGTCTCACGTTTGATTTCAGTATGGACAGTTTAAAGAGCTCTTTTCCAAGTAAAGAAGCAATTTTTCTATTTGATTCCCCTTCTTTTTTCCCGACCTTCGTGTATGTTTATTTTACTTTTTTGGCTAACATAGTCGCAAAGCGTAGTTGAATGCGATTACCATTTTCATCACGACGGTGCAAGTGTCCTGGATTTTCATTGTACTTAATGAATTCCCAATCCTTGTAGTAGTCCGCCAACTCCCCTTCTTTAAAGGTGAATGGGAAGTTGACTGAGCAAGGATAATCCTCTGTATCCATGGCACAGACGATAAGGTTATAGCCACCGACCGTAGTGTGCTCCTGCATATTTTTGATAATAGCTGGAATGCGGTCCGCTTGTAGGAACATCAGAACAACTGTCGATACGATGAAATCATAGTCTTGGCTAATGCTGGCTGAATTGATATCGTATAGTCCGACAGGCATGTCTAGATCCTCTTGCTCTACGATGCTTTGCAAGATTTCAAGGGACAATTCATTTTGATCCACAGCTGTCACATCAAAACCATTCTGTGCGAGAAAGAGAGAGTTACGCCCCTGACCACAACCCAAATCCAAGGCTCTTCCTGGTTTCACCGTCTGCATAGCCTCTAGGACCTCTGAATGGACTGGATTGGTCTGGTATTTCTTAGGGAAATAATCCTTAGGTTTACAATAAAATTCCAAGTACCACTCTACATCGTCTGTTGCAGCCTCTACTTGGTGCCAGGCTTGCGGTTGCGCCATGGGATTGTCAGCCCCTGCCTCAAAGAGGTGCTCAGCTAGAACCTCACCATCTTCAGTCAATTCAATAAACTTGAGAGCCCCTTTCAACACAGTAATTTTTCCCCAAGTGCCGACTTTAGTATTGTGCTTTTGCTGGACAGCTTCAGGCATGGTTTGTTTATTCCACAAGGGCATCCGTTTATAGGCAATTAATTTTTCCATTTTACTTCCTCTTCTTAACGCTGGTTGACAGCTTTCATCACACGCGCGATGTCGCGGTTTTGTTCACGACGTTTGATTGACTCCCGTTTGTCATAGTCATGTTTCCCTTTAGCAAGTCCTAAAAGGAGTTTAGCATAACCATCTTTGATATAGACTTTAAGGGGAACAAGGGTCATTCCTGTCCCTTTGGTCTCCTGTTCCAATTTTTGAATTTGCTTCTTATGGAGCAGGAGTTTACGACGGCGTTCTGGTTCCTGGTTCCAGATATTGCCCTCTTCGTAAGGGGCGATATGAACATTGCTCAGCCAGACTTCCCCATTTTTTACTTGAGCAAAGCCGTCCTTGAGATTGATTCGAGCAGCTCGAACGCTCTTGATTTCCGTTCCGGTCAGGACCATTCCTGCCTCTAGCGTATCTACGATTGTATAGTCGTGGTGCGCCTTTTTATTTTGTGCGACGACCTTTCCCTCGCCCTTTGCCATGCTTGGCTCCTTTCTTAGCTACTTCCTTGTAAAAAGGTTTCTTGCCTTTTTTCTTTTTATCTTTTTGTGAATGCTTGTGCTTATCATTTGAGCGCCCTGATTTTCTCTTGTCTTCCTTCTTGTCTGAACGACGACTTGAACCACGACCTCTTTCTTTGCGACCAGCTTGTTTCAAGCCTTTTTCAATGACATCAAACTCACTTGGGATATAAGAGAAGTCAATCTCACCTGTCATCTTATCGGCTCTTTCAACTCGAATGCGAATCTGCTGTCCTACACGGAAGGTTGTGCCCGATTTCTCCCCACGGAGAGTCAAATCCCGCTCATTGAAATGATAAAATTCAGGCAAATTGGTAATGTGAATCAAGCCTTCGACTGTATTTGGCAATTCGACAAAAAGACCAAACTTAACGATGCTGGATACAACCGCATCATATTCTTCACCCACGTATTCTTCCATGTACTCAGCCTTTTTCATGGCTTCTACTTCACGCTCAGCCTCGATGGCACGACGCTCACGGTTGGAAGACTGGGTTGCAATCTCTGGAATCACTTGTTCAAAATGCTCTGCTATTTCCTTAGAACGCCCATAGTCGCGAATCATCCGATGGACTAGAAGGTCAGGATAACGGCGAATGGGGCTGGTGAAGTGAGTGTAATAGTCTGCAGCAAGACCATAGTGACCGTGGTTATGCTCTGAATAACGAGCCTGTTGCATGGAACGGAGAAGCATCATGGATAATACATCCGCATAAGGTTCTCCCTCAACCGCACGCATGATATCTTGAAGTGCCTCCTGGCTAATCTCACTGGCAGTCCCATAAATTCGCAAACCAAAGCTCGAAGCGTAATCAATAAACTTCTGAACTTTTTCAGCCTTAGGCTCCTCGTGAATCCGATAGATAAAAGGTAGGTCCAGCTTGCTGAAGTGCTCGGCAACCGTTTCGTTGGCTATCAACATGAAGGACTCGATCATCCGCTCGGCAATACCACGCTGACGAAGAACGATATCAACAGGCTTACCTTTTTTATCCACTAAAATCTTAGCTTCACTGGTATCAAAATTGAGAGCTCCACGTTTCACACGCATGCTTTCTAAAGTTTCATGAAGCTTGGCCATGAGTTCGATACTAGGAACAATTTTCTTAAACTCTTGTCTCTGTTCCTCATCGCCAGCTAGGATGTCATTGACAGCGCTATAGGTCATACGAAAACTAGTCTTGATAACCGTTTGTGTGATGGTGTAGTTGACTACACGACCATGTTTATCAATTTCCATAATGGCAGACTGGGTCAAGCGATCGACTTGAGGATTGAGAGAGCAGATGCCATTTGATAAACGCTCTGGAAGCATTGGAACCACTCGGTCTGTTACATAGACAGAAGTCGCGCGGTTAAGGGCTTCCTTGTCAAGTGCAGAACCCTCTGTCACATAGTAGGAAACATCCGCGATGTGAACCCCGAGTTCCATATTGCCATTTTTCAAAGGCTTGATGTGAACGGCGTCGTCCAAGTCCTTGGCATCCGCTCCGTCAATGGTAAAAGTAAGCTCATCTCTTAAATCAAGACGACCTTCCATATCCTTCTCTGATGGAGCATTCGGCACACTTTCAGCCTCCTTGAGAGCAGCTTCCGGGAATTCTGAGACAATATCCATGGATTCCAAAACTTCAAGGACATCAATCCCAGCATCAGTCGAGTGTCCCACCACGTCCAACACACTAGCAACAAAGAAATCATGTTTCTTACTTGGGTATTTGTCAATAAAGACCTTGAGAACTTCAGTACCTTCCAACTTGATAGCCGGTTTCTTCACATAGATCGGTTGGCTAATTTTTTGATTTTTGGAACGAATATAGCCAGCATACTTGGGCTTTTCCTGATCTAGAACGATTTGCCCGACAACGGTTGTCAAACTGTGTTCTAGGATATCAATAATTTTGGCTTCTGCTGCCGTTCCCTTATTACGATCAGCAACTTTCTTAATGACGACCTCAACGGTATCGCCATCAATGGCATAGTTGACATCGTTTTTTCCTACAAAAAGGTCGTCCTCTTCACCTTCCAGACTGACAAAGCCAAAGCCATTTTTATGGGCATGAAAAACCCCTTTGAGAGTGATTTCATGTTTCTTCTTCTGGTCCAAGGTGAGGCTACCATCTTCTCCAAATCGAATCTGGTGCTTTCTTTCCATCAGAGACAGGGTCTTAATCAACTCACGGAAATCCTTGGATCCATCCTTTCCGAGAGCCTGAGCTAGGTCATTTACCGTCACTCGCCCCTTCTCTTGCAAATATTCTTTAATTTTATCTTTCATGTTTTCTTTCTAGATTTTTATAATTTTTTGAGTGATAACTTTAGTAAACATCATTCAAAATAAAAATAGGCTAAGACCTAGTCTCGCCCATTTCTTATCTACTTGATAATACCGTCAATGCTAAGGCAATGGCTAGCCAGAAAAAGACTAAAATACCTGTCAAACGTTGCATCACAGCTTCAAAACCACGCGCTTTACTACGTTCAAACAAATCACCTGAGCTGGCATCAAATACATTGCTGGATTGGTTCTTGGTTGGTTGCATGAAAATCGCAATCACAATCACAACAGATAATACTAATAAAATGGTTAATAATAGGTTATACATATCAAACTCCTTAAAATCCCTATTATTTTACCATAAATTCTACTTAGATTCAAGATGTAAAGTTACTTTTCTTTCCTTTGGACAATATTTTAACACTTCAATCTTGTCTGGATGGGTTTTTGAGTTCTTACTAGTTAGATAATTCATGCTACCACAAGAGGAGCATTTGAGATTAATTTTTACTCGCACGAGATTTCCTTTACTTTTAATAATGATCTAAATTGAACTAAGTTACATAAACAACTGAAAGCCACACAAGCAGCCGTCGCATAAAAAACAGAGTGGTAGCCGTATTGCCCCGCGACTGCTGAACCAGTCATAGGGCCAACAACACCTCCAAGGTAGAAAAAGACTTGGTTAAAGGCAAAAATCCTTGAAATGCCAGCTTTGGGAGTCATTTTGCTAAGCAAGGCATTGATACCTGGTATCAGAGCACCCGTTCCTAAACCAAAGAGAAAACGATACAAACCGAGTTCAAGAGGACTGGTCGCACTGGCACACAGAATGTAGATGATGACTGAATACATCTGAGCCAGAATAAGAAGTCGATGATTCCCTAGCTTATCACCAAGCTTTCCCATCACTCCAGCGCTCATCATACTAGAAAATCCCATACTAGATACAATCAAGCCTGAGATGAAGAGGAGATTTTCGTTCTGCCCTAAGTCCCGCACATAGAGAGCCAAAATGGGACCAATGGATTGAGCTGAAAATTGTATGACAAAGGTAGTCAAAAATAAACTAATCAAAAGATGAGAGTGCTTGATTGAAGCGAACAATTCCTTTGTTGGTATTGCTTTCTCCTTAGCTATTGGCTGAAAATCCTCCTTGATAAAGAAAATGGTTAAGAGTGCAGCTAAAAACAAGAAGGCACCAATCAACAGAAAAACATTTCGAATACCAAAAATTTCAGCAACCAGGCCCCCAACAAAGGGACCCGTTAGGGTTCCAGCTACTACTCCCGTTGATAAAGTCCCCAAAGCATAGCCAGACTTATCCTTAGGAACTTGACTGGCTATTAAAGCCGTCGCATTTGGTACGAAACCTGTAAATACACCATTTAGTAATCTAAGAAAGATTAGCCAATAGATATTCGGCACGAAGGCCAAACCTCCCATAGTAATGGTCATGGCAAGGCCTGCTCGAATCATCATGGGTTTTCGACCGTACTTGTCAGCAAGAATGCCCCAGATTGGAGAAACTAAAGCTGCGGAAACAGCTGAAACTGAGATGGCTAATCCAGCATAGAAAGCAACTTGATCCTGCTCGATTCCCAACTGCTCCACAAAGATAGGCATGAAAGGGACGACTAAGGATATACTGGCCCCAGTTAGAAAACTACCAAACCAGGCGACACGAAGATTCTCTTTCCAACTAATCTCTTGCACAGCTATCGCCTCCTTCAAGTAACTTGACTACTTGACTTACAAGCTGATCACGACTGCCATTATTATCTAATATACGACTCGCTAGTTTTTTCTTTTCTTCTAAAGACCACTGGGCGGAAAGACGAGACTCGGCAACTTCCTTAGAAAGATGATCCCGTTTCATGAAACGTTCTAATTGGATATCATAGTCAACATAGACCAGCCACGTTTCATCAAACCAGTTGGCATATCCCTGTTCAAAAAGCAGGGGAATATCCATGAAAAAAATTGCTTCTGTCTGAGCTAACTGATCTCGCAATGCTTCCAGTTCCTCACGAATGATCTCTCCTTGTGTTTGCTTAGACCATTCCCGCTCTTCAGGATTTGAAAAGATAAGACTAGCTAGGAGAGGGCGATTGAGTTCTCCATTTTCTAAGATAATTTCCTGACCAAAATGCTGGACTAAGACCTGATATAGGCGACCCCCAGGTTTTTGTAGATCATGGACGACTGCGTCGGCATCCACCACTTGAAAACCTTTCTGTCTCAAAAAATTTGTCACAGTTGACTTACCCGAGGCAATTCCTCCTGTGGTTCCAATGATTTTCCCCATCAGTCCCTCCTTTGACACTGAGGACAAAAATGAGTTCCCCTTCCACCGAGCTGGAATTTCTCAATGATGGTGCCACAGCGTGAACATGCTTGACCAGTCTTATCATAGACCTGATGAAAATCCTGCATGGTTCCATCTTCCCCAAAGGCATTGGTATAGGTCCGAATGGTGGAACCACCCTTTTCGACTGCCTGTCCCAAAACAGCAATGGTCTGGTCATGAATAGCTGACGCTTCCTCTGCTGTCAAAGTCTGGGAAGATCTAGCTGGATGAACCTGAGCTCGCCAGAGAACCTCATCCACATAGATATTTCCAAGACCAGCGACCAAGGTCTGGTCTAGGAGGTGGGATTTTACAGGCTTTTTAGACTTGGCTAAGGTAGCTTGAAAGACCTGCAAATCAAAGTCCTGTTCTCTTGGCTCAGGACCTAGTTTCTTAGAAATAAAGTAGGTATCCAATAGGTCGGGTGCCAGCAGTTCCATAGTACCAAACTTGCGTACGTCCTCATATACAAGAGTGCCACCATCCTCAAAATGAAAGAAAACATGGGCGTGCTTGCGTTCAGGAACCTGGTCTGGATAGTAAAAATACTTGCCCTCCATCCGTAGATGCGAAATCAAGACTTTGTCTGTTAGGTAAAAAAGTAGATATTTGCCACGGCGCCCCATGGACTCAATTACTTGACCAGGCACTTCCTTTCGAAACTCGTCCAAATCCGTCTTGATCATCTTAGGATAAGTAATCTCTACACTCGAAATCTTCTTTCCCAAAATCAATTTTTCTAAGCCACGACGAATCGTTTCAACCTCAGGTAATTCAGGCATAACTCCTCCTTCTGTAAAAACAAGAAGCAGGCATGAGCCCACCTCTACTTAGTATTCTTTTTCATTGTAGCCAAAGTCAGCCAAATCTAGCTTTTTATCACGCCAGTTTTTCTTGACCTTGACCCAAGTTTCTAGGAAAACCTTGTCCCCTAGCATGAGTTCGATATCACGACGGGCCATGGTCCCAATTTTCTTAAGCATGGCGCCACCTTTACCGATGATAATACCTTTTTGACTATCACGCTCGACCATGATGGTTGCCCGGATATGAACCTTGTCGGTCTCCTCATCACGCTTCATAGAGTCCACCACAACTGCAACTGAGTGGGGAATCTCTTCTCTAGTTAGGTGTAGGACTTTCTCACGGATCATTTCAGAAACCAAGAAACGCTCTGGATGGTCTGTGATTTGATCAGCTGGGAAATACTGGAAACCTTCCTCAAGATTTTCACTGAGGATGTCAATTAGACGAGAAACGTTATTTCCTTGAAGGGCTGAGATAGGGACAATTTCCTTAAAGTCCATCTGGTTACGGAAGTCATCAATCTGAGCCAAAAGCTGATCTGGGTGAACCTTGTCAATCTTATTGACTACCAAAATAACTGGAACCTTGGCAGCCTTCAGACGCTCGATAATCATATCGTCGCCCTTACCACGTGGCTCATCAGCTGGCACCATGAATAGAACAGTATCCACTTCACGCAGAGTACTGTAGGCAGATTCCACCATGAAATCTCCAAGAGCCGTCTTAGGCTTGTGAATCCCAGGTGTGTCGATAAAGACGATTTGCTCCTTATCCGTGGTGTAAATCCCCATGATTTTATTGCGCGTTGTTTGCGCCTTGTCACTCATGATAGCAATCTTTTGCCCCATGACGTGATTCAAAAAAGTTGACTTCCCAACATTGGGACGTCCTAAAATGGCTACAAATCCTGATTTAAATGTCATAATTTCCTCTTAATCTTTAAAATAATAAATCCCAAATGCGTGGGAGAAAGATAAGTGCACCAATCACCGCGGCAAGAAGAGAAACCACCAGCACGGCTCCTGCCGCCATGTCCTTGGCTTTCTTTGCCAACATAGAAAAGTGATAGTGACTGGCTAGATCCACCACATTTTCGATAGCGGAGTTAATAATCTCAAAGGCCACTACCAAGAAAATGCTCATTAGGAGAAAGAGCCATTCGATTCGTGACACCTGAAAAACAAAACCTGCAAGGATGACTACTAGAGCCGTCACTGCATGCTTTCGCATATTGCGTTCTTCCTTGATAGCAGTCAGAATGCCTGTCAGGGCAAATTCTAAACTAGAAATCAGGTCACGATTTTTCCATTTTCGTTTATTGTCTTGTGAGTCCATAGGCTGTCAAAATTTCTTCTTGTAAACCGAACATCTCCGCTTCTTCTTCCGGAGTGTAGTGATCGTAGCCGTTGATATGTAAAAAGCCGTGTACTGCCAAGAAGCCCATCTCACGCTCAAAGCTGTGACCGTAATCCTCAGCCTGCTCATGCGCTTTATCGATAGAGATGAACAGTTCCCCAATATAGGCATCGAACTCAGACATCATTTCTGCTAATTCAGGATTTTCAAGCAGATCTTCCTCATCAAAGGAAATGTCCAATTCTGGTTTATATTCAAGGCTAATGACATCTGTCGGGCGATCTGTATCACGGTACTCGAGGTTGAGTTCATGGCTACGCTCATTGGTCACAAAAGTAACTGCCATCTCCTTGTCTTCTTTTCCTATTTTTTGGGCTGCGAATTCCAAAATTTCTTGGGTTTGGTGCAAGATTTCTTGTGAAACTTGACCAGTTTCATCTACCATTTCAATATACATGTACTTCTCGATTCTCTTTACTTGGCTTTATTATACCATATTTCCATGATTTTATTCTACCTTTTTGATATAATACTATGGAATACAATCACAAGGAGAGAACGATGTCATTTGACGGATTTTTTTTACACCACATGATTGAGGAATTGCGAAGAGAGTTAGTCAATGGTCGCATCCAGAAAATCAATCAACCTTTTGAACAAGAATTGGTCTTGCAAATCCGCAGTAATCGCCAAAGCCATCGCTTGCTCCTCTCTGCTCATCCCGTTTTTGGACGCATTCAGCTGACCCAAACGACTTTTGAAAATCCTGCCCAGCCTTCTACCTTTATCATGGTGTTGAGGAAATATTTACAAGGCGCCGTAATTGAGTCGATCGAGCAAGTGGAAAATGACCGTATTGTGGAAATCACGGTTTCCAATAAAAACGAGATTGGAGATCATATTCAAGCGACTCTCATTATCGAGATTATGGGCAAACACAGTAATATTCTCCTCGTGGATAAAAGTAGCCATAAAATCCTCGAAGTCATCAAACACGTCGGCTTTTCACAAAATAGCTACCGCACCTTGCTCCCAGGGTCAAGCTATATCGCTCCACCAAGCACCGAATCCCGCAACCCTTTTACTATCAAGGATGAAAAACTCTTTGAAATCTTGCAAACCCAAGAACTAACTGCAAAAAATCTTCAAAGTCTCTTTCAAGGTCTGGGACGCGATACAGCAAATGAATTGGAAAGGCTTTTGGTTCGTGATAAACTTTCTACCTTCCGTAACTTTTTCGGACAAAAAACTAAGCCTTACCTGACGGAGACTTCCTTCAGTCCAATTCCTTTTGCCAATCGTATAGGAGAGCCTTTTGCCAGTCTTTCGGATCTCTTAGATACCTATTATAAGGATAAAGCCGAGCGCGACCGCGTCAAACAGCAAGCTAGCGAACTCATTCGCCGTGTTGAAAATGAACTTCAGAAAAATCGCCACAAACTCAAAAAACAAAAAAAAGAATTACTGGCGACAGATAATGCTGAGGAATTTCGCCAAAAGGGGGAATTGTTGACAACCTTCCTTCACCAAGTACCTAATGACCAAGATCAGGTTACCTTGGATAACTACTACACCAATCAACCTATCACCATTGCTCTTGATAAGGCCCTGACTCCCAGTCAGAATGCTCAACGCTATTTTAAACGTTACCAGAAACTCAAAGAAGCTGTCAAATACCTTACTGAGCTGATTGAGGAAACCAAGGCAACCATTCTCTATCTAGAAAGTGTTGAGACTGTTCTCAATCAAGCTGGGCTGGAGGAAATCGCTGAAATCCGTGAAGAATTGATCCAAACAGGCTTTATTAGAAGACGCCAACGCGAAAAAATCCAGAAACGCAAAAAACCAGAACAGTATCTAGCGAGCGATGGCAAAACCATTATCTATGTTGGACGAAACAACCTGCAAAATGAGGAATTGACCTTTAAAATGGCCCGCAAAGAAGAACTCTGGTTCCATGCCAAGGACATCCCTGGAAGCCATGTCGTTATCTCAGGAAATCTCAATCCTTCTGACGAAGTCAAGACAGATGCGGCGGAACTGGCTGCCTATTTCTCCAAAGGGCGCTTGTCAAATCTCGTGCAGGTGGATATGATTGAAGTCAAGAAACTCAACAAACCAACTGGTGGAAAACCTGGCTTTGTAACCTACACAGGACAAAAGACCCTCCGCGTTACACCAGACCCAGAAAAAATCGTATCCATGAAAAAATCCTGATCTCACTTGAAATCAGGATTTTCTTTTACATTTTACTCTGCAATCAAGGTTTCCAAACCAACCTTCATCATATCGGTGAAGGTGTTTTGATTTTCCCAGCCAGTTTTTAATAACTCTCAAAGAGCAAGATTTTGGTCAATAAATGAAATAGTTTTCTCTTTCAAGTAACAAGGTTTTGTTGCTATCTTCTAAAATTCTTTTATAGTCTCAATTTCGAAAAGACTTCC
Source organism: Streptococcus sp. 151470009-6 (assembly GCF_053628175.1). NCBI lineage: Bacteria > Bacillati > Bacillota > Bacilli > Lactobacillales > Streptococcaceae > Streptococcus > Streptococcus sp. 151470009-6. The sequence goes on along the minus strand of NZ_JBSEZF010000001.1, from coordinate 249,290 downwards.
CCAATCTTGCCTTCAATGACCAATGTAGCTTGGCTGTCTTGTGGAATACTGGTTTTATTGATAAGGACCAGATTTGTCCCAGAAAAATAGTTTACTAGGCTAGCTGCAGGATAAACAACCAAGGAAGTCCCACCAATAATCAGCAAGTCTGCTTGCCGAATAGCTTGTGCAGCTTGGCTAAAGACATCCATGTCAAGTGATTCTTCATACAAGGTCACGTCAGGCTTGACCACCTTGCCACAGTCTAAGCAGTGGGGAACAAGTCCCTCAAGGGCCAGAAAAGCAGTTAAGTCATAGAAACGTTGACAACCTAGGCAGTAATTCAGGTCCGCGCTCCCATGCAATTTAAAGACTTTTTGGGAGCCAGCCATTTCATGAAGACTATCGATATTTTGTGTCACAACAGCCTTTAGCTTACCTGTCTTTTCCAAAGCAGCTAGATAAGTATGAGCAGCATTAGGTTTGGCTTCTGGATAAATCAGGTACTTCTTATAAAAGTCAAAAAAATCTTCTGGATAGCGCTCAAACATGGTCCGAGAAACGAGTTGCTCTGCCGTAAAATGACGACCTAACTGATGACTATAAACACCATCTGAACTACGAAAATCTGGGATATTAGACTCTGTTGACACTCCTGCCCCTCCAAAGAAAACAATCCGTTGGCTTTGATCTATCAAGTCTTGTAATTGTTCAATTTTATCCATCACATTTCTCCTTAAGCTGGGTTCTAAAAAAGTTGAAAACCAATAGCTCCAGCAATCTGATTTTCAACTCTTTCTTTATCATTTCTGATATATTTGAGATTAAAGCATTTGAATCAATCTTAGAAATAACCTTATCTCAAAGTAATACGATGTTTACTCTGCAATCAAAGTTTCCAAACCAACCTTCATCATATCAGTGAAGGTGTTTTGGCGTTCTTCTGCAGTGGTGTCTTCATCTGGATTGACCAAGCTATCAGAAATGGTCATGATTGCAAGAGCATCAACGTGGTGTTGGGCAGCGAGATAGTAAAGGGCTGCTGCTTCCATTTCCACAGCCTTAACTCCCCATTTACCAAGCTCGATGTTCTTTTCAAAGTAGTTTGAGTAAAAGACATCTGATGACAAGACGTTCCCAACGTGGGTGGTCATACCGTGTTCTTTTGCAATATGGTAGGCCTTGTCTAGCAAATCAAAGCTAGCGATTTGTGGAAAATCATACTGTGGCCAGTCGTTGCGGATGATGTTTGAGTTAGTCGCAGCTGCTTGCGCCAAGACCAATTCACGAATGTGAACATCTTCATTTAATGAACCCGCAGTTCCCACACGGATCAATTTTTTCACACCGTAGTCCACAATCAACTCACGCGCATAAATCGAAATGGACGGCATCCCCATCCCAGTTCCCATGACAGATACACGGTGACCCTTATAAGTACCAGTGTAACCAAACATGTTACGTACTTCGTTAAAACAAACAGCATCTTCAAGGAAATTCTCCGCAATAAACTTAGCACGAAGAGGATCCCCAGGAAGAAGAATTTTATCAGCAATTTCACCCTGCTGAGCAGCAATATGGATAGACATAATTTATGATACAAAGAGCGACAAGAAAACGACTGAAAATTAGGAATCTGACGAGAAATCCTGATTTCTCAGTCAGATTATCTATTTTCCGAGTTTTCCGCTCGTGTTCAAATTAGAACACCTTGCTCTACCTTTCTTTATTTATTTTTATATTTCATAGCTTGGAAAAATCGTATTCAATCATGACTCCGATAAGCCTACTACATTTTTATTTAAAACAGTTATTGATAAACTGACAATAGTTTTTAATCTTTTAAGATAAATCCTTGATTAGAAGAAACGGGTATTTGCTACCTAATTACTTTATCCTTTGACATCTTACACAGTATACTAGCCCAAGGAAAACGGTCTAACACTTGTGCAAAACCATAAGCTAGGAAAGCCGTTACTAAGAGATACGGAAGAGAATCTAAACCTAGCCCAGTGAAACCTATAACTAATCCAGTTGCAGAAATGGGCGCCCTCAAAGTCACAGATAAAAAGCAAACCGATCCCAAAAGTAAAACGGTTGGCTGGCTGTCCAAACCTAGAATCATGCCCAAGAGAGCGGCTCCAGCCATCCCCAAGGCAAAAGATGGCGTAAGTGTACCACCATAAGCCCCTGCCCACAGAATAATAAGAACGACCACTGCTTTTAGGATAAACATGAGAAGCACTGTTTTGCCATCGCTACCATTTAAAACTTCCTGAGCCATCATGCGTCCATTGCCAAGTAGATGTGGAAAATAACTTGCCAATCCAGCAAGAAAAAGAAAAGCTGTAGGCAATGTGAGAAGTATTCGTTTATCTTTTATTCTGTTTGAAGACACTTCTTTACTTAAGCGACCAAAAAGCCAAGCTAGTGGGGTTAAGAAAAGAATTAATAAGGGAATAACCCACACTTCCTTTAATGACCATGCAATAGCTGGAATCTGGTAGAGAGCATGATCTGAAATAACCAATCCTGCTATATAGGTTGACACATAGGTAGTCAAACCGACAAAGACAAATCGCTTGATAGATAATGTAATTCCTAGAGTCTCAAAAACGAAGAAAACACTTGTTAATGGAACCTGATAGACAGCCGCTAAACCAGCACCAGCACCACAAGCAAGGAGAAAGATGCGATCCTTCATAGACAGTATACATATTTTTCCAATTGGCCCTGCAAATAGGGTTCCAATCTCTCGTGGCGCAGCTTCTTTGCCAATAGGCGCTCCCCCTCCAACTGCAATAATCTGCCAAATTGAATGAAATAGCTGTCTTAAAAAATGAAGCTTGTATTGTGAAGTCTCATCCTTCATCTGAGCTTTGATGGAATAAATCTTCGACCCTTTTTGCAAGAAGTACCAGACTAAGGACGAGCTAAGACCCACGATTATTAAACTTAGTCCTATCCGTGAGGAGGAAACTCCATCGGTCAAAAATCCATTATGATGCTCTGACTGACCAAAAGCTAGCCCCTCCACCATCTCTAAAAGATAATGGAGAAATATACCAGATAAACCCGAAACTATTCCTTGCAGAATTACTGCTATGAATAATCTAAAATTATAAGGGATTTTTCGAAAAATACTCCTCAATTCTATTAACATGATTACAATTCAGCAAGAATCGCTTTAAGCAAGCCTTTGAAGTCACCTTTAACACGCTCTGTCACTTCCACAACTTCCTCGTGGTTGAGTTCTTCTTGGAAACCAGCAGCATGGTTAGTGATACATGAAATACCGAGAACTTTCAAGCCTGAGTGAGCGGCCACAATAACTTCAGGAACAGTGGACATACCAACTGCATCTGCTCCCAGTGTCTTATAGGCGCGAATTTCTGCTGGGGTTTCATAAGTCGGACCTGTTACACCAATATAGACACCTTCATCAAGCTTGATACCAAGTTTCTTAGCCACTTCATGGGCAGTAGCATGATATTCTGGTGTGTAGGCTTTAGACATATCAGGGAAACGTGGACCAAAATCATCCAAGTTTTCACCCATCAATGGGTTCTGCCCCGTCATATTGATATGGTCTGAGATAGCCATCAAAGTACCAGGACCAAATCCAATACCTCCAGCTGCATTGGTTACAATGACACCTTCACATCCAAGAACTTTCATCACACGTACTGGGAAAGTCACGACTTCAAGAGGATTTCCTTCATAGAAATGGAACCGACCTTGAAGAGCCAAGACCTTGCGACCTGCAAGTTCTCCATATACCAATTTACCAGCGTGACCGACTACTGTCGAACGGCCCCAGTTTGGAATATCTGCATAGTCTACTACAACAGGATTTTCGATTTCTTCTGCCAATTCTCCCAGACCTGATCCAAGGATTAAACCAAACTCAGGCGCTTGGATACCCTTTTCTTTCAGGAAAGCAGCTGTTTCTTTGATCTTATCTAAAAATGTCATTCTGTGTCTCCTTTATTATTTTTTAGCATTTGACCGATTTTGTCAAAAGTTTTAGCATTGCGAATGGTGATGTTGCGATAAAAAGGCATCTTGAGCAAGTACTTATGATAGGCAGTTGCATAGTAGGATTCCTCAGAGAATTTCCCCCAGAAAATCCCAAGTCTTCCAAAATGAACCACTTCATCTTTCAGTTCCAAACTGTCCACTTTCTCGAGCACTTGATCCACATCCAAGCTCTCCGTGTAGAAGAGCACATCTTTTCGAGCTAGGTCTTTGGTCCACCAATCTGGCAGATTTTCCAGCTCTGCTTCATAGTCTTTCTGACTCAGCAAGGAAAAGTTCTGAATAAATGGATAATGAACTTCAAAGAAAGCCTCTAACTTTTCAACCAATCGGGCTTTGGGGTCTGTCGAAGTAAAGAAAATGTTGCCACTGTTGATGTAGGTTTCAACCTTTCCCAGTCCCAACTCTGTCAATTCTTGACGAAGTTGCGCCATGACAACCTTATTTTTCCCACCGACATTAATTCCCCGAACAAGTAAAGCATAGCGCGTCATCTTATACCAATTTATCTAAGAAACTTTCCCCAATCATGGCTGTTTCAACACCAAAGTTATCCGCAACTGTTGCTGAGATATCTGCAAAATGTCCGACAGGAATGAGACCATTTCCTTTAAAGGAAGGACTATAGGCCAACAATGGAATATATTCACGAGTGTGGTCTGTTCCTGCATAAGTTGGGTCATTTCCGTGGTCCGCAGTAATCAAGAGAAGGTCATTCTCTCTCATGGCAGCAATAATTTCAGGCAAGCGTTCATCAAACTCATGCAAGCAATCACGGTAACCATGAGCATTGCGGCGGTGGCCGTAAAGAGCATCAAAGTCTACCAAGTTAGTAAATGAGAATCCTTTTTCAAATTCAGCAAGTCCAATGGTCTTCAATAATGTATCAATTCCGTGGCTGTTTGACTTGTTGTGCCCCATGTCATGATTGATACCAGCTCCGTTAAAGATATCGTTGATTTTACCAACAGCGTAAGTATCGATACCAGCTTCATTGAGTTTATCGAGAACAGTCGGTGCAAATGGAGAAACGGCCAAGTCACGACGATTTGCTGTACGAGTGAAGTTACCTGGTTCACCAACATATGGACGGGCAATGATACGACCTAGTAGGGCAGGACGCTCAAGGGTAATCGAACGAGCGTATTCACAAATACGATACAATTCATCTAAAGGAATGATGTCTTCGTGGGCAGCAATCTGCAAAACAGGGTCAGCTGAAGTATAGATAATCAACTCGCCAGTTTCCATTTGACGTGGTCCAAAGTCATCTATAACAGCTGTTCCTGAATACGGTTTGTTAGCTTCACGAATGACCTTGCGTCCTGAGAATTCTTCAATTTTTGTCAAAATTTCTTCTGGGAATCCGTTCCAGAAAGTATCGAAAGGCTCTGTAATGTTAAGTCCCATGATTTCCCAGTGACCAGTCATGGTATCCTTACCAAGGGAAACTTCTTCCAATTTTGTTGCATAACCTGTTGGATTGCTTTCAGCTGGTACAGTCTTTAGAGGAGTTTCACGTGGAATATTTCCTAGGCCGATTTTAGCCATGTTTGGCACATTCAAACCAACTGTTTTTGAAATGTGTCCCAGTGTGTCAGAAGCTCCGTCTGGAACCCCTGCATTAACAAAGTTATTGGCATCTGGCGCAGCACCGATTCCCACGGAATCCAGTACCACCAAGTGAATCCGATTAAATTTTGACATAGTGTATCTCCTTATTATGTTGATTAGTTTGCTTTTGTTGAAGTTAAAATCTGAACCCCGTCTCGTCCAGCAACGATGACCTTATCCACCATTTGGTTGAACAAGCCGTGCTCTACGACACCAACGACATGGTCCAATTCTTGTCCGAAGGCAATTGGATCTTCAATGACATCCAAGGCTAGGTCAATGATAAAATTCTGCATATCAGTCACAAAACGTTGGCCGTCTTTTTCACGGAAACTTGGTTTGTAGCCAGCTCGCTCAAACCAACGAAAGACCTGTTCTGCACCATACTGAACCACTTCTACTGGCAATTTAAAAGCACCTAGTTTCTCCACCAGTTTGCTTTCGTCAACCACCCAAATGTATTCTTTTGAGGGCGTTGCGACAACCTTCTCCATCAGAAGGGCACCACCACCACCTTTGATCCCGTTGAACTGGCTATCTACTTCATCCGCTCCATCGACTGTCACATCGACAAAGTCCACTTGATCAATCGACTTGAGCGGGATATTAAGACCTTCGGCCTGTTTACTAGTAACACTGGAAGTCGTTACAGCAGTAATCTGCAAACCTTCTTCCTTAATCCGACGACCGATTTCTTCTACGAAATAGTAGGCAGTTGATCCAGTACCGAGTCCGACTACCATGCCATCCTTAACAAACTCAGCAGCCTTTATACCTGCCATTTTCTTCAGATTTTCCACTCAAACACCTCCATTAAAGAGCTATTTTTATTATAACATGTATCCGTTTTTATTTCATGGATACACTGGAAAAACCCGAACATTTTTATTTCGGGTTTTGGTGTCCTATTTAACCATATCAGGATCGTAATCATAGAATCCAGTATCGAGAAAACGGTTTTTAGGGTGTAACTTGCGCACTTCCTCATCTAACAAGAAGGCTTGGTCATGGCTGAATTTGCCCTCTTGGATCAAGCTACGTGCTTGGATAAAGAGTTTAGCAATCTCAACAAAGTTTTGACCTGGTGTGTAGAGTCCTTCTAGCTTCCAATGGGTAAAACCATGCTCCACCAATTCTGTCAATTTAGTCATCAAATCAAGGTCGTTATTTGCAAAGATGTGGGTACCATGATTGTCTTCAAAGATGGAATAATGGCTCTCTGGGTCACTTGGTTCTGCCAAGAAGAGGTCACGCTTACGTGTCTTTTCATCATCAATATGCGTAAAGTTATAGTAGTTTTGTAAGAGCGGACGCTTAGAATGGTGAATGACACTGGCGCCATAAACCAATACTTCAGCAGGAATTTCCAAAATCTCGGGCATCTTGAAGAGCTCAGCAGATGGAATTTCACGCGCCAAAACCGCCTCAGATGCGCCAGCCTTTTGGCCCCAGAAGTTAATCTGACGGCTGCTTGTCACCATGGTTGAAGCATCGTAGATGGTCTTAAAGGAATAACCATCACGGTTGACCACATAAAAGACACCTGCATCCCCAACTGTGATGTAGTCTGTCTTGATTTCTTCCAAGAAGTCTAGAAAAGGCTTGATTCGGTCCATCATATCTTGGTGCATGAGGGCGTTGACTGCAACGATCAACTCCTTACCCCCATCATGAACGAGCTTAGCGATGGTGCGCAACTCTTCATAGCTAAAGGTTGTTGGCAGACGAAGGCCAAAATCTTTCTCACCGACGTAGATACGGTCTACGCCAGCTTCTAGTAACTGTTCAACTTGTTCAATACTTTCAGCAGTTGCTGTAATGATAATCTTTTCCATAAGAAAAATTATACCACATTTCTCAAAAATCAGCTATGGGTACCGAGAGTTTCACAAAAAGTTAAACTTATTTCTATTTTTCCCAATCAAAAAGTGAACAGTAACTTGTACCATTCACTCTATTTTATGCATGTGTTTTTTCAACTAGGTGGCCATCATTCATAACATAAATACGGTCAACCTTATCAAGAAGGCGTGTATCATGTGTAATCATGACAACTCCTCTACCTTGTTCGTGGGCAATGGCAGCCAACATCTCTGTTACTTGATAGGCACGCTCGGTGTCCAGACTGGCTGTCGGCTCATCTGCAAGTACGATGCTTGGATTGTTATAGAGCGCTCTAGCTATTGCCGCACGCTGACGTTCGCCACCCGATAGGGCCTTGGGATACTGATCTTGTACTTTTTCCAAATCCAACAACTTAAAGAGCTCTTTTCGGTCACTTTTACTATTTTTTCCCTTATCCAGTCTGTCTATCAAGTCCAGCTGTTCCTTGACCGTTAGAAAAGGAATTAAGTTTGAAGCCTGGAGAATGAAGCCAAACTCTCTAAAACGGAGGTCTGTTTTTTCCTTCTCCGTCAAACTGCCTGTTTCCTTCCCCTTTACTAGAATCTTTCCACTCGATGCTTCCTGAAGTTGTCCAAGAGTTGTAAGAAAGGTCGTCTTTCCAGATCCCGAAGGTCCAACGATAGCCACGAACTCTCCAGCATTTAGCTGAAAATTCGTCTCATGCAGGGCTACGACTTTCATCTTTCCTTCCCCGTAAGTTTTTGTCACTTGAGTCATTTCAATCAATGCTGTCATACTATTCTCCTTATCACTCTGCAATTGCAGTAATCGGGTCCACCTTTAGCAAGCGTGGAAGTGAAATGACACCACCTAGAAGGGCCATCAAGGAAATTACCAAGCTTAGGACAGAGTAAGCTATCCAGCTTGGGTAGAAAAAGAAGGTAGCTGGTAAGACTAAAATCACTCCTCCGATTGCCAGCAAGGCTAAAGCAATCCCCATACCAGCTAGGAGGAAGATTTGACAGAATAGAGACCATACAATGGTTTTGATCTGTATCCCTTGAGCCCGCATTATTCCATAAAGTCCTAGTTTTTGGATGGTAATGATATAAACAAAAATACCCACAATCAAGCCTGTGATAACAATCATAGCAAGAATCATCCCTGAAAATACATTCACCTGTGGTGTGTAACCAGGAATTTTCGAAATCATTTTTGGAATGGAAATCTGTTTCAGTCCATCACCAGCCACTTCTATATCATTTTTCAATACCAAGGCAGAGATGGAACGATTGGCTTTCAAGGTTCCTTGTAAGGTCCAATAAGTTGTCAGACTCGTAAAGACAACAGGCTCAGTGAAAAATTTATTTCCTTGAGTCAAGCCTACGATCTTGTAACTTGAATCGCTTCCATTGAGCTGAATGGCATCACCTAGCTTCATCCCATAGTTCTCAAAAGACTGATCCACGACAACCTCATCATCTCCTTCAGGATAACGACCCTCCGTCAAACTAGGAGAGATAAAAGCGTCCCAGTCTTGAGCAAAGATGGAAACATTGACCTTTTCACTACCATCGACTAGATTGGTTACAGCAAACATATAGCCCAGTGGAGCAGCCTCTTCAGAACTCTTATCCTTGTAGTCCTTTTCAGGAATAAAAGATGCCGTCAAATTATCATTTGCGTAGTCAGATAAAACGACACCCGTTGCTTGCCAGTTATCAATAGCTGCTCGGTTGTTTCGCACAAGACCAAGAGCTAGACTGGTCATAAAAAAGACCATAAAAGCGATAAGAAAAATGGTAGTTAGAATCAAACTATATCGAAGTTTGTTTCGTACTATTTCTTTGATAGCAAGATACATGCTTATCTCCTTTAACATTTCCCAGAGGTAGTTTAAAAGCCACCCAGACCAATAGACAGAATCGCTGTCCTTCCATCCATTCAAAACAACTCCTACCAATACTCTTCAAAAGTATCCAGGTAGCAACTCAACAAATCATCTTAGGAAAAAGCCTCAGCTTGCTATCAATTTATATAAGTTATCCTTACCTTTCTCAGTATATTTATAAAAGAGAAAGTCAGGTCATCTGTTTTAAGTGTAACATCCATGCTACCATTTTCCCTTGTAGGTGTCAAGAAGAGTGACTTAGATAATGATAAGAGACTTTAGTTATTTTGTAACAATTCTGTAATAATTCTCTGCATAAAAAATGATAAAATAGTTATGTACTGTTAAGGAGAGAATCATGTCCGCAAGAAAACTAGAAGCTTATGAGTTTGAACAAGCTCCCGAATCGAATCAAACTCCGCTTTATCAAGATTATACACCAGAAGCCCCAGTCGGCCCTAACCTAAAAGAGATTTTATTTTTTGTAAATATTGCTTGTTTTTGTATTTTTATGGTGCTTTTTAGCTTTATCTTTTTAGCCTTAAAATTTAATACAGCTTTATCATTTATCGCTGCTATGGCAACAAGCTTCGCACTTTTACAACTTCAAAGAAAGATAATGAAACGAAAACTTTCAAAATAAAGGTTGGTACTACTACCAACCTCTTTTCTAGTTATCTAAAAAGACAGTTATCTAACTGTCTTTTTTATTTATTCTTTCGTTTTGAAGGAGATTGGATGGCAATCTTAACTTCAAAAATTGTTCCTCTAGGTTTGTTATCTTTTACGGTAATCGTTCCTCGTAAGGCATCTACGATTTGCTTGGCCAAAGATAGTCCCAGGCCGAAACCACCTTTCTGACGGGTTCTTGCCTTGTCTACACGATAAAAACGGTCAAAGATTTTCTTCTTATCGGCAGCTGAGATTCCAATTCCATTATCCGTCACTGTAAGATAGAGGTGGCGATCTGTAGCATGAACTACAAACTCAATCTTGCCATCTTCTTCAGTATACTTGATGGCATTATCAAACAAGATAGTCATGAGTTGTTTTAAGAGCAACTGATCGGTCATGAATGGACGGTAAATTCGATTTTCATAGTTGAAAACACGATCATTTTCATAAGCAATCAACTCATAGTTGGCAAAGGTTGTTTTAAAGAATTGTGGAGAAACTTCTGCTATTTCTGGTTTGATTCCATCATCTCGACGTGCTAAATTGAGAAGGTTGGTTGTAAGGAAACGCATGTTGCGAACTTCTTCAAGACTGGAAGCAATACTTTCGCTGGATTCCATGATTGTTGCCTCTGGTTTTCGAAAGAGATTCTCTAAACGATTTTGTAAAACGGCCAAAGGCGTTCTCAGTTCGTGACTCGCATTTTCAACAAAGGACTTCTGCTTTTGCATGCTTTCCAGTAGCGGTTTGACACTGACACGTGCCAGGTAAACACTGGCAATTAAAGACAGGAGCCAGAAACTAGCCATGACTACAACAATTAAATGCTCGTGATTTTGGCTGATTTGCTCAAGCTGGCTGGTATTGATTAGAACCGCTGCATATTTGACATTGCTTGATACGGAGGAAGAGTTGGTTTCCATCAAGACCATTCGATAGGTTTCTTCCTGACCATAGCTATTGACGACTTGGATTTGACGAATATGATTCAATTCTTTCTTGTCCAGCTTGATCTTATCCAAGCCTAAAAAGCGATTGCCCAGTAAGAGTTGGTTAAAATCCTTGTCAAAAAGCAAAACTTCTGTATTGGAGCTAACATTGGGCTTGATTTCAGCCTTGTTGGCATCCGCTGTTGCGGGTTGGATATCCTTGACTTCTTCGGTTGCCCGATTAAGGGCTAACTGGATAACCGCTTGGGGACTACTACTAAGAGCTTGGAGTTTTTCATCTACAGAGGTGTAGAGACTCGAATGCATGACCTGAAGGATAATCAAGGTCATAGCAGAGAAAATCAAGGTGAACACTCCAAAGTTTCGAATGAAATAGCTAAAATCATCCGCATACCATGTTTTTTTTAGTTTATTGAACATCTTTTAAAATATACCCGACACTACGCAAGGTTTGAAGATTTTCAGCAAAGGCTGTCCCCTTCAATTTCTTACGAACTTTTGAGACATAGACTTCTACAACGGAAATCGTCGTATCGCTATCAAATCCCCATAGACGGTCAAAAATTTGTGTCTTGGGAAGAATAACATTTTGATTTTGAAGGAAGTAAACCAACAACTCAAACTCTTTTCCGAGCAGTTCCACAGGCGTGTCTTCCACCTTCACTTCATTCGTTGAAAGGTTGACGACAACATCCCCATAGGTCAAGGTGTTTTCATTAAACTTACCTGAACGCTTGAGAAGGGCTTGAATCCGCATTTTGAGTTCTTCTAGGTAGAAAGGTTTGGTGAGATAGTCATCCGCTCCCAACTCAAAACCATGTCCCTTGTCATCCAAACTCTCTTTGGCAGTCATGATAAGGACTGGTGTCGTGATTCCTTTTTCTCGCAACTCTTTCAAGACTTGGAAACCATTTTTTTCCGGCAACATCAGGTCAAGCAAAATCAAGTCATAAACGCCACTTTCTGCTTCGTAGAGACCCTCTTCTCCATCAAAGACCTGCATGACATCTGCAAAATCATCTAAAAAGTCAAATACTGAGTTTGACAGACCTAGGTCATCTTCTACTAATAAGATTTTTATCATCAGAAACTCCTCCTTGTTATGATTATTATACCAAAATTGCCTTAAAAAAAACTCAACTCTCTCTTACTTTAAGGGAGAAAGTTGAGTTTTTTATTTACTTTTCGAATGAATTAAGCTTTAGCATATTGGGCTACAACAGCTTCGACTGCTGCTTTTTCACGATTAATCAAGTCAACACGCGCTGCAATTTCCTTGATTCCCATACCGATATTACGGCTAAGAGCGAGGTCAGAGAGTTGGGGCTCAAAGAAGGCCTTGTATTCCGCCAAGCGTTGCTCTGTCTTAAACACATGAGCAGGAAGGATAACAAAGCTATCAAAGCTCATGTCTCCACCAAGAGCCGCCTTAATCCAATCCCAGTTTTCACGCGCCCATACCCAAACAGTTTCTTGAGTTGTTTGATGAGCAAGGAACTGGTAATACCAAGCAGACAAGTCTTGTGGTTTCACTACAAATTTATCCTTCCATGAACGAATCGAGGTTTGGATATTGTCAGCATCTGTACTGTAGGCAAGAGCCGCTGACAGCTGACGTTTGAAGACAGCATCTGTGGCATGAGTGTAGAGGTCCAGATAAGTTGCGACCAAGTCCTTGGTCTCATGGTGTTTCATCTCATTGATGAGAACTTGAGCACGGATGGCTGCTGGAAGGCCTGCAAGATTCTCCTTATGAGCTACAAAGATTTGGCTAGCAACTTGACTAGCTTCTGCATCATTTGAGCGAATCATCATGGAAATAGTCAACTGACGAACCAATTCGTCTTCATCCGATTCCCCATCTTTGGCTTCAAAACCAAGACGGGCATAGTTGTGACGAGCTAATTTAGCAACCAGACTGTTAAAGGATTTCTCAGTTTCTGTTCCTTCATCGATAAAGCGCTCAAGGGCAGAAATCACTTGAGAAACAGCTGAAACTACAAGGTAAGACTCTTCCTTAGCAAGTTTATCAAGGACTGGGAGCAAGTCAGCGTAAGAAATGTGCCCTGCTTCAGCAAGCAAACGACGTTCTTGGACGATTTGCAGTTTGCTTGTGTTATCAAGTGTCTCTAGCTCAGCAAGAACAGCTTCTAACAAGTCTCCTTGATAGTCGGTAATGTAGTGGGCTGTATTTTCAGTGTTGAGACGAAGAGCTCCTTTATTTTCAGCAAGAAGAGCGGCGTAGCCAGGGATTTCAATACTTTCAGTTTCGAGTGTATCTGGCAAGCCTTTCCAGTTGCTGTTGAGTGGCACCACCCAGAGACGGTTCTTGTCCTCGTGCTCACCGATAAAGAATTGTTTTTGTGAAATCTTCAAGACATCATTTTCAACTTTGACAGTGAGAACTGGATAACCAGGTTGCTCCAACCAAGAATCCATGAAAGCTGCAACATCACGACCTGATGCTTGTCCAAGGGCATTCCAAAGGTCACGACCAATGGTATTTCCATATTGGTGCTTTTCAAAGTAGGCATGCAAGCCCTTAGCAAAATCAGCATCGCCGAGCCAACGACGAAGCATGTGCATGAGACGACTTCCTTTGGCATAGACGATAGCGCCATCAAATAGTGTATTGATTTCGTCTGGGTGTTTAACTTCAACATGAACAGACTGAACGCCATCCGTCGCATCACGTTCAAGAGCGAGAGGTACTCCACCTGTTTGGAAATCTTCAAAGATATTCCAACTTGGCTCGATGGCATCCACACAGACGTATTCCATCATGTTAGCGAAGCTTTCATTAAGCCAAAGGTCATCCCACCATTTCATAGTCACGAGATTCCCAAACCATTGGTGAGCCAACTCATGTGCTACAACTAGGGCAACTTGTTGACGGCTAGCAAAGGTTGAGTTCTCATCCACAACCAAGTAAACTTCACGGTAGGTTACCAGACCCCAGTTTTCCATAGCACCTGCTGAGAAGTCAGGGAGGGCGATATGAAGAGATTGAGGGATTGGGTACTTAACTCCGTAGTAATCTTCGTAAAACTCGATTGAGCGAACGGCAATGTCCAATGAGAAATCAAGGTTTGATAATGGGTGAGCTTTGGTTGAATAGACACCTACGAGGGTACCATTCTTAGTTTTAGCAGTAACCCCTTGCAAGTCACCAGCTACAAAGGCCAACAAGTAAGAAGACATACGAGGTGTTGTCTCAAACTTCCAAATACCTGTTTCCTTGCGGTTATCCACATCAATCTCAGGCATGTTTGACAAGGCCAACTCACCTGCTGCTTGGTCAAAGCGAAGAGCGAGATCAAAGGTTGCTTTGGCTTCTGGCTCATCCACACATGGGAAGGCTTCACGCGCAAAATGGCTTTCAAACTGCGTAGACAAGACTTCCTTCTTGACACCATCCACTGTGTAGTAAGAAGGGTAAATCCCTGTCATGTTGTCTGTGATTTTTCCTGAAAAGGCGATGACCACTTCAACTTGACCAGCCTCAGCCAATTCGATATGCAGGGCTTCATTTTCATGATCAACTGTAAATGGACGAGCTTGACCCGCAACTTCTACAGAAGCGATTTCCAAGTCCTTTTGGTGAAGGGAAATACGGTCAGTTTTGGCTTGACCAGTGATGGTCACCTTCCCAGAAAAGGTCTTGGTCTCACGACTCAAGTCCAAAAATAAATCATAGTGTTCAGGAACAAATTGGGTAATAAAATGTTCAACTGCTTGCATAGTTTTCTCCTATTCTAAGTTTAAGAGTTTTACTCTTCTTCAAACAAACTTATTATATCATGTTTTGCTTAAGAAAAAAGGATTGGACGGTGATTTCCAAAACTTTCTTCCTTCTGCAGTCTAGAGTGGGTAGACTTTGCGAAATTCTTCTAAAACAACCTTGCTGTCAGGGGTAAAAGTCAGTCCGGCTTCCCTCATCCACTCGGTGAAAAAGTCCTCATGAACCTGACGCCAATAGGCTAAAGATTTGTCTCCCTCCCCTTCCTTGTAGGCGTGGTCTGCAGAAACTTGATTGAAAGGCTGAACGGAGACCTTGGTAATTTCGACAATACAGACAGCCTGATTTTGACTGTCTAAAATAACATCGAAGGTCCCTTTTTGTGGAAGAGGTTCGTCTTCTAGTGCGTAGAGGTCGTAGGCTGAGGCGGTTGCTGTCTTTTCGCCTTTTAAAACCAAACCTGCCAAGGTATCGGCTTCCACTCCAAAAGCCCAGGCATCTATCTCATCTCCGATAGAGGGGTTAATTTGCTTGTATGCATTCCACATTTCTTGCGGCGTCATGGGTTGCTCCTTTGTAATTTTTTACTTAATTCTTTTACACGTTTGAGGTGGTCTGGATGGTCAATCTCTAAATCAAAAATCTCTGGAATAGAACTGTAGTGGATAATACACTTGATACCCGTCTGATTCATTTTTTGTATGAAAGAAGGATTCAGATAGCCTGCTACAGCAAAGTTAATCTTTTTCATCCTTGCTTTATCCTGCATATCTCTCAGCATATCTAACATTATTGGACTTTCCATATCATGCCATTGACTGTTTCTCACAGTCGCAAAAACAAAAGAAGTCAAATCATTCATTCCAACTATAATCTTTGAAATACCAGTTTCCAGTATCCTGTCCAAGTCAAAATAAGCTGACGGTAATTCAATCATTGTACCGACTTTTCCAGTAAAACCATGCTCACGCAATACTCTAATAGCTTGCTTTAACTGCTCAGAATTATTGACAAAAGGAAAAATAACAGACAAATTGGGATTTGTTTGATAAACTTCTGTAACGACATGTGCCTCAGCCTGAAATTCATCAGGACACGCCAGCAAACGCCTAGTTCCTCTATATCCAAACAAGGAATGATTTTCATCAAAATGCTCTTTAGTTCCCTCTAAACAATTAGCTTCTGTATTTGTTAACTCTGAAAAACGATACCAAACCTCTTCATCTGAGTACAAGGAGCAAATGGTGTCTAGATAATCTTTTACAAATTGCTGACAACTTGCTAATAGGATGTTTTGATTAAGCTCTCTCAACAAATATTCCCCACGAATCATACCAACATGATGCAATAATTGAGGGTAAACTTTTTCAACAATTTGTTCGCCACTAAGGACAAGTTGGTTTCTCATCATTCACCTTCCAATTCATATACAAGGTCTTGTCCAGCTCTGGAAATCCTAATAATTCAGACTTGACCTTCAAGACTAATGGTGATGCATTTTCTTCTGTGATTTTCTGAATATCCATCCAAATATATCCGAGTGAATCATTCGCACCATCAGAGACAGCTTCCGAAATCGTAACCTGAGGTTCCTTCTCGTTGACCTCAATATCATAAAATGCCATGATATGGTGAACCATAAAATTTTTTAACTCTTCCCTGACGAAAACATCGTAGATTCGAGGATTGAAGTAGCTTCTAACAGTAAATCCTGTCTCTTCCATAACTTCTCTAATCAGCGTTTCCGTCAATCCTTCACCAAGTTGCTGACTACCACCAGGTAGATCATAACGATGTTGATAAGGGCCTCTCATTTTTTCAATGCAGAGTAATTTCCCGTTTTCAAAGCAAACAGCATAGACTCCAAAGTGTTTTTTGATTTCCATCCAACTCCTCCTACTTCAACGACCAACCACCATCAATGGTCAGGATTTGTCCTTGCATGGAGCTCGCTTTTCCACTTGCTAAGAAAAGGCTAATCTCTGCTACTTCCTCTGGCTCAATCCAGCGCTTGATTGGCGTTTCACTAGCTACCCAGTCAGCTAAGCCACCTGGTTCAAAGTCCGCAGCGGTCATAGCTGTCTTGACTGCCCCTGGAGCAATTCCAAATACCTGAATCCCAGCCTCAGCATAGTCTAGAGCCAACTGCTTGGTAAAGCCAGCTAAGGCGTGCTTAGACGAGGTATAGGCGTGACCACCTCCGCCAGCTAGACTTGAAGCAATCGAACACATATTGATAATGATTCCTTTTTTATTTTCCAGCATTTGCGTCAAATAATAACGAGTCAACTCAACAGGAGTCATATAGTTGATTTCAAAAATCTCTTGAATTTCCTGGGCTGATTGTTCCAAAAGTGGTTTGTAATCATCCAAAACTCCTGCAGTATTGCACAAAACATCCACATAAGGACACCAATCAAAAATTGGCTCCAAGTCCAAGGTCAAATCTCTCTGTAAAAAGTGGAAATCACCCTGTAAGAGTGGATTTTCACCTTGGTCCACACCATAAACTTGATAACCCTTCTCTAAAAAGAGTCGAGCTTGAGCCAGACCAATCCCTGAACTTACTCCCGTAATCAATACACGTCTAGTCATACACTTCTACCCAATCCGTCGCCAAAACATCACAAGGTGTCGGGCTCCACATGGAAAAACCTTCTCCCTCCCCAGACACGTTGATGAGGAAATAAGGCGTCACTTCAAGTGCAACCCCGTTTTGTTCGATAGTGTCAAAGAGTTGGACATAGTTTTCAGCCCCTCCCCAACCAGTTCGTACATATTTTTTCTTAGCCTTTAATCCAGGCAGGATTTCTTCAAAAGTCATGATGTTCTCCTTCAATTCTACATTCTTCATTTAATTATAACAAAAAACCGTTTTCCAACGGCTTTTTGACTGTATCTTACTTCAATAAAACTAATAGCTATCCAATTTTTTATTATTTTAGTTCAATCAATTTATTGTAGATTTTCTCGGTCAGTTCTTTCTGTTGCGTTCCTGTTAAATGGTGAGAAGTGCGAATTAATACAGTTCCATAAACATAGTGTGATCCTGGATTTAAAGCAGTTCCATCAAAAGCACTGATATAAGTATTGCGTTTTTCTGCATCTTCTTTTGTCTTATAAACCTCTATATTTCCTCCAACATCATTGCCTTTCTGAACAATATCTGAGCCTTCTACAGATTCAGTCACTTGATTGTCAACAAAATATACAGACGCTGTATACCCACCTTGTTTATTCAATTTTTTATTAGGGTCATTATCCTCCGTAACAGATTGTACTCCAGTAATTGATTCAATTTCTTTGAGCCTTTCTTCAATAAAAGAACTTGAAGGATTTGTAATTTGTTTTAATTGAAGAATGCTATTTTGATAATGAGTCTGTTTGTCAGATAAATTCTTTTTTGTTTCACTATAATCTAATGGTTGACTTAATTCTTCAATTTGCTTTTCAATTTGCTCAGTTTGTTTTTCAATATCTGGTATTTTACGAAGTGAATCTTTGCTATCCTTTATAGTTGATTTCAATTCTTCCAATGTCTTAGAATCAAGAGGTTCTTCATTATTCTCAATAACCTTTTCAGCCTCAGCTATTTGATCTTC
This sequence comes from Streptococcus sp. 151470009-6, assembly GCF_053628175.1. Lineage (NCBI taxonomy): Bacteria > Bacillati > Bacillota > Bacilli > Lactobacillales > Streptococcaceae > Streptococcus > Streptococcus sp. 151470009-6. The sequence goes on along the minus strand of NZ_JBSEZF010000001.1, from coordinate 230,957 downwards.
AACTTCTTTATTCTTTTCATTTAAATCCTTTACTACATCTTCAAACTTAGTTACAGCAGCTTGATGAGGCGCATAAGATAAGAAATAGTATCCTGTTGCCAAACCTAAAGCAATAAAAATGATAAGCCCGACCATCATTGATTTCTTCATTTTAAACTCCTTGAATTATAAATAATTTTTTTATATTTTAATATGTTATTTGATAAATTTCAAGTTTGTAAAGCTATTCAATCAACTCATTGTCTATTAAAAAAACGATAACCACTTTGCAGTAATTACCGTTGATTTTTTTGATTAGTCTTTCCCACCAAGTCTACTATTGATGGTCATCATGATGCTGGCTATTTTCTCACCCCAGTAAGGATCAGAAGCATAGCGAACATTCATTCCGGTCGCCTTGTTTCCAAGGTGGTCTCTGCCGTAGTCAATGTAATTCTCACGAATCCACTTGGCAGCTCCTAGAATTCCTTTATCCACATTATCAAAGCTCTTGGCTGAGAGATAAGGGCTCGTATCATAAGCCGCAATACCAAAGAAGTTGTTCTTATCTCTGGCAATTTGACTGCGACCCCAAGCACTTTCAAGGGCACTATGGGCCATCAAGTAAAGGGCATTGACACCGTAACGTTCCTCAGCTTCTTTGAAAGTCGCTCCTTTACCTGCTAGAGGACTATCCTGCAAGTTCATCATGGAGTAAATTTTATTCAACTCAGCTGCACTATAATTACTTGGCTCTCTCAAGTTTTTATAGAGGAAAGGATTTTTAACCGTAAAGCCATCAAAATGCTCACCATCAGTCGAGTAGTACTTCTTACCAATAACCATAGCAGATGTGTGTGGAGCTACTTTGATACTCGTGTAAGGAGAGAGTTCATGGTAGAGGAATTTCCCATCACTAGTATAATGTGGGATAAACTCGCTTCCTTCATCCACTGCTGTCAAATCACTTTGATTCATATAGCCAGACAAGCCAGAAATCGAAACTGCAAGTCTGCCTCCTTTGCGGGTCGAGCTATCCAGTGAAACGATGCTTCCTTGGTTAATGTAACTCAAAATTTCTCCAGATGCACTATAGACATAGGCAGTGATTGGTTTAACTTTGTAATACTTGGTTTTATCCGCAACATGCCACTTACCAGAGGCATCCAAGGTATGACCATCTACAGTTTCATTTTGTGCCATATAGCCGCCTGATTTGAGATAGTACCAAGCTTGGTTAACTGAATCATAAATCAGCTCTTTTTCTGCCATCTTCCCATTCGACTTGAGATAGAACCAGTTATTCTTGTACCAAACCCACTCATTTGAAGCCATATAGCCACCTGATTTGAGATAATAGTAGCCATTATCCCAGACCCATTCTTTGTTGGTGTAATTTCCATCAGCCTTGATGTAGAACCAAGAGTTATATTTCTTATCAAAGAGCCAGCCCTTTCCTGCTTTTGCTCCACTACTTGTCACGTAACTGCGGTCAATCCAAGTTTCTGTAGAAAGGTAGCCGCCTGATTTGAAATGGTAATCCTTGCCTTTAATAGTTTTCCAACCTTTTTCAGCATAGGTTCCGTCCTCTTTCAGGTAGAACCAAGACTGGTAATTTTTATCAAAGAACCACTCTGATTTTAGTTTGGCACCACTCTTAGCAACATAGAAGCGGTCAATCCAACTTTCTGTAGAAAGATAGCCACCTGATTTGAAATGGTAATCTTTTCCATCAATTGTTTGCCAGCCTTTTTCAACATAGTCGCCTTCGGCATTGAGATAGAACCATGATTCGTAGTTCTTATCGAAAATCCAGCTTGTTTTCGCCTTATGGCCACTTGAAGTTACATAAGATTTTCCAAGCCAGGTATTTGTAGCCAGATAACCACCCTGTTTGAAGTAATAATCTTTCCCTTTAACTGTTTGCCAACCGTTTTCTGCGTAGTTGCCATCCGCTTTCAGGTAGAACCAACTGCTATAATTAGCATCATAGATCCAAGCCTGTTTTACCTTATTTCCTTTATCAGATAGGTAGTGAGAGCCATGCCAGGTATTTTTTAAGATTTTCCCTTGAGAATTGACATAGTACTGGTCTTTACCTTGAGTGATCCACTCATCTTTGGCCATCTTGCCATCTTCTTTCAGGTAATATTTTTCCTGCCCTTGACTAATCCACTCGTTTTTGGCTCTCTGACCATCAGCCTTGAGGTAAAGCCAACTCTGTCCTTCTTGGTCAAAAAGCCACTGGTCCTTAACCTTGGCACCACTAGAATTGACATAATATTGGTTGACCCAAGTATTTGTAGCCAAAAATCCATTAGCATCAAAATAGTAGTCCTTGCCAGCAACAGTCAACCAACCGTTTTCCGCACGTTGACCATCATCTTTAAGATAAAACCACTTCTGATGCGTTTGGTCAAAAAGCCATTGCTTGGTTGCTAGTTTCCCATCTGCTTTGAGGTAGGTCTTTCCTTGCCACGTTCCCTCTTCTGCTTTTGCTGTCTCCACTACAGTAAAAAAACACCCCAATAAGCTAGCACTTACTAGGGCCACTTCCCATCGTTTCATTTAAATGCTCCAATAACGTTTTCTAATCCCTATTGTAACATAGTTAATAGACGGAAATATTACAAATTGATGAAGATTCTGTTTCTTGTTGACGATAAGGAAGACCTAGCTTATCTCAGACTGCCTTTGACTTCCTGACGGAGATCTTCCAAACTGCTAATGCCATATTTATCCATGACTTTTGGTAGATGTTCGATGATATCAGGACAGGCATAAGGATTGGTAAAGTTGGCTGTTCCAACTCCGATGGCAGAGGCACCAGCCAGATACATTTCTAACGCTGCGTCAGCAGAATCCACTCCCCCCATTCCAATGATGGGCAGGTCAGTTGTTTGGGCGACTTGTCGGATGAGTTTGAGGGCTACTGGAAAAACTGCTGGACCAGACATCCCACCCGTTCCATTGGCTAAGATTGGTTTGCGAGTTTTGAGGTCAAAGCGCATACCGACAAGGGTATTGATCATGGTTAAGCCACTTGCTCCTGCATCTTCTGCGGCTTTAGCAATAGTGACAACATCCGTTACACTAGGGGTTAACTTAACATAAACTGGTACATCAGAGGCTTCCACAGCCGCTTTTACCACTTCATAAGCTAGATCAGGGTCTTGCCCAATCAAAAGTCCGTGATTGCCGTGATCCACATTCGGACAAGAGATATTGAGCTCAATTGCTTTTACATTAGCTGCCTTGGAAATTCCACGAGAAACAGCAGCGTACTCTTGTTTTGAAAAGCCTGCAACATTTGCAATGATAGGAAGCGTAGGATACTCTCTTTCCAACCAAGGCAATTTCTCAGCTAAAACAGCTTCTAAACCAGGATTTTGCAAGCCGATTGCATTGAGCATACCAGCAGGTGTCTCAGCTACTCTGGGAGTTGGATTGCCAAAACGGGGTTCAAGTGTCGTCGCCTTGATCATAATGGAGCCTAAAAGATCTAAATCATAGTACTTGGCATACTCCTGACCAAAACCAAAACAGCCTGATGCTGGTATGATGGGGTTTTTCAAGTCCAAGCCTGGTAGAGAAACTTGTAAGCGATTTGTAGTCATGACTTTCTCCTTATAATACAACTGTTCCTGTGCGGAAAACAGGACCATCTTCACAGACGCGTTGGCTAACCGTCTCACTTTCTGGCACTTTTAGAACGCAGGCATAGCAGGCCCCCATCCCGCAAGCCATACGAGATTCTAGAGATAGATAGGCTCTTGGGTGGTCATGAAATCTTTGATTGATGTACTTCATCATTCCTGGAGCTCCACATGAGTAAACAGCATCAAATTGACTGTCTAAATCATTGATGACGACTGACACATTTCCCTTAATGCCATAAGAACCATCATCTGTCGTTACAAAGACCTGCCCATATTGGGCCAATTCGGTTTCGAGAATAACAGCATCCTTGTTGGCAAAACCGAGGACTGTCACTACTTTCACCCCACGCGCATGCAATTCCTTGGCTACTTCGAGCAAGGGTGGAACACCAATCCCACCACCAACGAGGAGAACTTTGCTCTGATCGTCAAGGTCAGACAAGTCAAAACCATTTCCCTGAGGTCCCATCACATCAAGTGTATCACCCTGACTTAATGTTGAAAAAATAGCGGTCCCAGCACCTTCAATCCGATAAATGAGGCGACACTGCTTGTTTGCCTTGTCAATAGATGAGATTGAAATAGGACGACGCAAGAGATGGGCATCGTCAGGCACGCGCAGATGGAGAAATTGGCCTGCTCGCATGGCTTCAACCATTTCTCCTTCTAGGACTAATTCAAAGATTGCTGGCGCAATTTCCTCCTGTGCAACCACTTTCATGGTTTCCAAACGAATCGCACCCATACGCTTCTTACATGTGGGATTCATGACTTTTCCTCCTTAAATTTTAAGGGGACCAGATAAAGAAAAGACCTTGCTATTGCAAGGTCTCAGTCGAGATAGGACAGAATTCATGCGCACACCTAAAAAGTCTCCACAGAGAGTTCCCTATTCCTTTTATCTGACACCTTGTGAGTCTCTCTGGACTCCCCTTAAAGGTTAAATTTGTATTAGTATACTCTTTCAAAGTAAAAAAGTCAAGTAGAAAACGAACATTCTACTTGACTGTACTGGATTATTTTTCACGAATCACTTCGACTTTGTAGCCATCAGGATCCTTGACAAAGTAATAGTTTGGTGGGATTCCAGGTAGGCCTTTTGGCTCTGTAACCTCATAGCCTTTCGCGCTATGTTCTTGATGAAGTGCCTCAAGATCAGGTGTACTGAGGGCGATATGGGCAAAGCCATCTCCTACCACATAGGGGCCGTGGTCATAGTTATAGGTCAATTCCAACTCGTAGTCATCACCATCAAGTCCTAGATAGACAATCGTGAAAGCATAATCTGGGAAATCCTTGCGACGCAACTCTTTAAAACCAAAAGCATCTTGATAGAATGCGATTGATTTTTCAAGGTTTTCTACTCGCAAGCAAGTGTGTAGCATTTTTGAAGCCATTTTCATTACCTCTTTCATTTGATTAGTTCCATTATACCTTTATTCAGAAAAATTTACTAGGAACTTGAACTAGAGTCCTCTTCTCTGTGATTTCATTCTATACAGAATTTTTCCGATTTTCCTTGCGTATATTGCCAATAAGGAAAAGCAGGATAAGGAAAAAGAGTCCCTCGAGGAAGTAGAAAGCAAATTCGCTATTCAAGATTAACAGGTCTTTTTCAAAATAAACTTTGCTAAAATCAGGTATAGGTGCAAATAGAATCCGGAACAGTCTTCTTAGGAAAATAAAGATTTGCAATCCATAAATCATAAAGACCTTCTTTACACCAATCATGAAGCCTTGTTCCTTTGTAAAATAAGACAAGGCAATTCCATTTAACAAGAGGACAACTGTTATGGTCAGAGTCTCATTTCGTAGAATATACGGATTAAAGATGTCTAAACGGTTATGAATGTAAGGCAACATTTGAAAGAGTAGAATTCCCAAGATTGCTGGAAGGAGAATTTTTTTCAATGATGGTGGAAACCCGGGACTAAATCTTGTAAATGACAAGCAAATCACAAGGATTGCAAAAATATGGAAGTACATCATTGCAACTCCGGAAATGATCTGGCTTCGATTTACCAAAGCGGATAAGAAGCCAGAAGAAAGAAAGATACCGATAGGAATCAGCTTATCCAAAGAATAATCCCACTTCAGCCCTTGACTCACCTGGAAGCCATCGATAAGACAGAAAAATGAAATGAAAATAAGGGCCCCAATAAGACCAAACGGTAAGAATGGAGTGACGAGGAGCAATAACAAGATGAATAGGAACCATGGATGGGGACTGTGGTAGAATTTTCGTTTTGAACCCCTAGCTGTCACTCCTTCCTCAATTGGTGTTTGCCTTAGTTTTAGCATATAGACGTAAAAGAGAGACAACATACCAGCATGGACCCAAGAATTATAACCAGGTTCCTCTAGAACACTGAGTATCAGACTCACAATCGTAAAGAGGCTAAAGAATATCTTAAGAAACTTATTTTTAAGGACCTGTCTTTTTTTCCAATCCGAATAAGATAACTTGGCCTTTGGATGACAAAGTTCATAGGCATAGGCTGTCATCTCTTCTAGTTTCTGGTCTGTCTCTTCCGTCATCATTTGGCTAGCCATTTTAGAGGTCGGAAAAGGAGTTAAAACATATCTCAAGAGCTCCCCGTCTGTAAACCGATGGTACTCCTTATAGATCTGTTGAAGCAAAACCGTTAGAATGCGTGGTCTTCCTTTAAAGTAGCTTTTCCACTTCTCCCAATCATTGATATCTTCATCACTCTTGGTGAGCTTATCAATATAGAGATAACCTTCATTGTACCAGTAGTCAAAATTTTCTTTTTTATCTAGTGCGTACTCCTCTACCACTGAAGGATAAGACTGGACACTCTTCCAGAAATGAAGCTTTTTCAGATATGGATTTGCTTCCTCATCACTGTAACGCTCTACAAATTGAAGAACGAGAGCTAACACTTTTCCATTGGTTAAAGGATAGACGTCCACCTTTTCTAACAAATCAAGTAGGAGCGTGTGATCTTTGACTGATTCAAAAAGATACTGCCAATCACGTAACAGTTTATACTCGTCTTCATAGTAGGCATGGAGCAACTCATAAAAGGCTGCCTCAACTTCATCTGGATTATCTAGAGCGTAGTGACTAAAGTCAACGTTTTCTCCCAGCTCCTCTTTTACTTGCTCTATGTAATCAGCTAAGTCATCCAAGAGTGGATAATCCTCTTCATACATGACTTGTCGGTTTTTTTCAAGGATATAGGTTAAAACAGGAACGCTTTTGATTATTTGACGATTCTGATTTACTTGATCCAAGACCATAAAGGCCAAATAGGGGTGCTTGAAAAACTCTATCCAAGAACTTAATTGATTTGCTTTGTTAGAATCTTGAAAAATTTCTTGGCAAAGTTGATAGGAATAAGAGAATTGTTCAGTGGCTTCTTGTGCGCTTTCAAGTGAACTTCCTTCCTCTTCTGCTATATCTCTTTTAACTTGCCAGTACTTGAGTTTATAGTAATATCCCCAGTATCGAAAGTCAGGTACATAGTATTCCAGCAAAGGAATGACGATAGAAAATTGCTCCGATTTGTTGAAAATATAAACATCCATTTCCTCTAAAACGGATTGAACAATATCCATATCATACTGATATTGACTAAAGAACTGACGCCATAGATGCTCTTGTTCCTCTTGGTTATAGTCATCATTCCCAACAATACTTTCAATCGCATTTCGAATTAAATAGGCTGCTTCATTATAACTACTAAAGTCAAGGGTGGAATTTGGCTCATCCTCTTCTGCTTTAAAAGTTTCAAAGTTAAAGGAATCGCTGGTTTTATCAGTTGATTGCTGATAATCACTGAAATCAAGACTTGATGTTTCAGACTCTTCGTTCTCAATTTTCGTTTCTTCAGTCAAGTTTTCAAAGTTGAGACTAGAGTTAGGCTTTCCATTTGCCTCTTCTTCCAGTTCAGTAGCTTTTTGAGAGTCACTCGCTTTTCTTAGACTATTTTCTAGTCTCGTTTTTCTAGACCTCGCATAAGTCAAGGCTTTTTGGTATGCTTCAACAATTTCTTGGTAAATTTCTGGTTGGTCTTCTGGGTGATAGAGCCGAACTAGTTCAGCATAACGCCTTCTAATAAGCTTGACATCAGTCGTTGGCTCTATCCCTAAAGTTTCCCATATATTCATAACGTCTCCTCTTTTACAGTCCTCGCTCTAGGAACTCTAGGTAGTTTGAAAATGATTGATAGAGTTTAGGTAGGTGGTACATAGAAGCTTGCTTTACTTCTTCTTCAAATTGTCTAGTTGATGCCATCAGTTCTTCCCTTCTTCTTCCTAAAAGCATACTGTAAAGACGATTTGCTTTCTCCATCAAGAATCGGTAAACCTCTGTTTCTTGAGCATTGATCTTATAGCGAGACAATTCTGCTTGCTTAACCTTGATTTCCTTTTCTGTCAGGGTAATGCTATCTTGGAGAATAACATGACTAAAGACTTCCTGTGTGGAATCAATTTTCACTTCGACATCCAAAATTCCATTTAAATCATAGGTAAAACGAACTGTTAAACTTTCTTTTTCGCGAGTATTCACAGGTACGGGAACTTCTAATTCACCTAGAAACAGGTTTTGTGATGCCTTCATCATCTCACCTTGATAGACCTTTATCTTGACTTGGCTCTGTCCCAATTCAGCAGTATAATACTGCTCAATGCGTGAAGCAGGTAGGGTGGAATTTCGCTCGATAATCGGCGAAAAACGATCTCCAACTATCTCAATCCCTAGTGTAAAAGGACAAATATCAGACAGCAACAAATCACGTATCTCACCCTTCCGTTCTTTTATTCCTGCTAAAAGGGCACAACCTCTCGCAATCATCCGATCAGGATCATCCGAAACCTGCACCACTTGATTGATACAGTAGGATATAAAGTCCTGAACCAAGCGGAGTTTCGAAGTCCCCCCAACAAGAACAAAGTTATCAGATGATACATAGCTATAACGTGCATCCATCAAGGCACGGTCCAAAACGGCCTTAACACGGGCTAGCAGAGGTTGACAAAGCTCATAAAAACGCTGGTAGCTCAAGTCTAGAGTGTATTCCTGATCTTGGTCCAGAACTGTCATCTTCACTTCTTCTTTATCATTAAGTTCCAGCTTAGTCTTTTCAGCCTGTACCAGAATTTTGCTATAAAATTCTCGGGAAATCGTATCCTTGGTTAATTGATTGGAGACTAAAAATTCCTCAGCAATAGCCGCAGTAAAATCTTCTCCTCCCAAACGATTGTCCCCTGCAATTGACATGATTTCGACAATGTTATCAAAAAGCTCTACAACTGAAATATCAAGAGTCCCACCGCCAAAATCGACCACAATAAAAGATTGATCTTCTTGGTTTACCATAGATCTTTTAGCAAGAGCCGCTGCAGAGGGTTCATTGATAATCCGATCAATCTGAACGCCTGCAAATTTCCCTGCTAGTTTGGTCGCATAGCGTTGAGCATCATTGAAATAGGCTGGTACACTGACAATCACTTCCTCGACCTTTTCTCCAAGATGGGTCTCTGCATCATCTACCAACTTTCGAATGATAAAAGAGCTTAATTCTTCAGCCTTATATGCTCGATTTCCTAACGTTAATTCATGCTTAGTCCCCATAAAACGCTTGAACTGAGAAATCGTCTTATCTGGGTGGGTCACCAAGCGTTCCTTGGCAATTTTTCCAACTATAATCTCATCATTGTCATCTAAAGCCACAACAGATGGAGTCAAATACTCACCAAAAGCATTGGGAATCAGCTTGACCTGGCCATCTTGATATACCCCTACTAATGAATTAGTCGTCCCTAAATCAATACCTACTATCATCTTCTTCTAACTCCAAATCTTTTTAGATATTCCTATTATACAAGAAATATCCTATTTTCTTTGAAAAAATCTGTGATTTACTCTTTAAAATAGAAAATCATTTATGGTAAATAAAAAAGTTTCACCCTACTCCTGCGATAAAAACTACGAGAGTAAGAATGAAACAGTTAATTATTATTTACCAAGTTTTGCTTTAGCTGCATCTGCAAGAGCTGTGAAAGCTGCTGCATCGTTAACAGCCAAGTCAGCAAGCATTTTACGGTTAACTTCGATTTCAGCCAATTTCAAACCATGCATCAATTGTGAGTATGAAAGTCCGTTCAAACGAGCTGCCGCATTGATACGAGTGATCCACAATTTACGGAAGTCACGTTTTTTCTGACGACGGTCACGGTATGCATAGTAGTAAGAGTTCATTACTTGTTCTTTTGCAGTACGGAACAAGATGTGTTTAGCTCCATAGTAACCTTTTGCTAATTTAAGAATACGTTTACGACGTTTGCGTGATACAACGCCACCTTTAACACGTGCCATGTTTTATTTCCTCCAAATATTTCCTAGAATTGTTTACTTACTGTTAGGCTATTATTTCAAGCGAGTAAGCATTGCTTTGATACGTTTGAAATCTCCTGAATGCACCATAGATGCTTTACGAAGATGACGACGTTGTTTCTTAGTTTTTCCGTGGAAACGGTGAGAAGTGTAAGCACGGAAACGTTTAAGTCCACCAGAACCTGTACGTTTGAAACGTTTAGCTGATGCGCGGTGTGTTTTTTGTTTTGGCATGATTTTTTCTCCTTTATTTAACTTTCTGACACTTATTTTTTGTCAGTTGCTGGCGCCAACTGCATGAACATTTGGCGTCCATCCATCTTAGCTCGTTGTTCGATGATCGCAATATCTTGTGTTGCTTCAGCAAACTCGGCTAAAACTTTTGCACCAATCTCTTTATGGGTGATCATACGCCCTTTAAAGCGAATGGATACCTTAACTTTATTTCCTTTTTCAAGGAACTTGCGTGCATTGCGAAGTTTTGTGTCAAAGTCACCCTTGTCAATCGTTGGACTCAGACGAACTTCTTTCACCGTAACAACACTTTGTTTTTTACGTTGTTCTTTTTGCTTTTTCTGATACTCAAATTTGAACTTACCGTAGTCCATAATTTTAGCAACAGGCGGTTTTGCTTGGGGTTGAATCAATACTAAGTCAACATTTGCACTATCAGCCAATGCTTGCGCTTCGCTGAGTGGCTTGATACCTAGCTGTTCTCCCTCAAGACCAATCAAGCGAACTTCACGTACACGAATTTCATCATTGATGAATAAGTCTTGCTTTGCTATGGTTTTCACCTCTTTTTTATTATTAGAGAAAAACAAGAGCGGGCCCGTAATGATACAAGCCCGCACGTTATGATAGCGTTTCTTAGAAACTTTTCATCCGTAGGGCCAGGCAACTTGATGTCACAAGGCGAGAAGCTCTCACTTCTGCTTTTCTCAACTTTTATATGATACCAAGTTTTCTATTCCTTGTCAAGATAAAAAGTTATTTTTTCAAAAAAGTTTATCTATTTTATCGCACTGTTTCCATTCGCCAACTATTCCATCCTTTAAAGCGAATGGCTCCTTGCTGGTCTGTTCGGTAAATCTTACTCTTGATAGTTTCTAATCGTGTCAAGGTTTCCTGATGGGGAAGTTTGGCACGATTTCTCTTTCCAACTGAAATGAGAGTAATGTGCGGTTTGAGCTTCTCTAAAAAAGCTTGACTAGATGAAGTCTTTGAACCATGTTGACCTGCTTTCAAGATATCCACCTCTAAATCAGGGTATTGCTTTAGAAGATCCTTCTCTCCCTTCTCTTTCAAGTTTCCAGTGAAGAGAAAGTGCTTATCCAAGAGTTTTCCATAAAGAAGGAGAGAATCATCACGATTCCCATCTCCAATCTTCCCTGGAGATAGGACTTCTAAGTAACTGCCAAAAATCGGAAAATTCTCCCCTGCTGTCACACTGCGTACCTTGGTTTGAGTAGCTTGTAGTTCTGCCACAAATTCTTTCTGTGTCAAACTTCCTTTTGATACTAAAATCTCCCCTACATGGAAAGCCTTGGTCAGCTCTAGCAAATCTCCGACATGTTCTTTATCAGTGTTGGTCAAAACCAGCTGATCAATCTTATCTACTCCTCGACTTTTAAGATAGGGAATCAAAGTCCTCTGGGCATTGCTGGTTGTCGACTTTTGCTGCCAAGCTTGGATTTTTTTGTCGGATTCTGCCTTTCCACCGACATCTATGAGAATGGTTTTACCAGTTACATCCCTTAGAAAAATGCTTTCTCCCTGCCCTACATCCAGCATGGTGATTTCATTTTCAAGTGGATGCTTGGTTATGAAAAAGAGCCCTACGATAAAGAGACTGAATCCTGCTAGTCTTTTGACATTTTTCCTAAAGTCATAGACCAAGGCCAATGAAACTAAGAGAAGAATCAAAAGCCATGCGTTGGGTTGTCCAAAGACCAAGGGTCTACTTGCCATCTGCGATACCAAGCGAATGATGCTCTCCAACCACTCAAAGATAAGGTTAAGCTGAGTGACTGGGTAAACAAAAGACAGAATGAATAAGATAGACAAAAGCGGTAAGAAAACCAAGTCAAACAAGAAAGAAAAGACAAAGGTCAAAAGGATGGACCAAGGCTGAAATTCTGCAAAATAAAAGGACAAAATGGGCAATATTCCCAAGGAAATGACCAGACTTTCTCTAGCAACAGCCTTGAGCCCCTCCCCTTCTTTACTAGTCATGGTCAAGATAAAGGCGTAAGCGCAGGACAAGACACCTCCTGCTGTCAGGAAAAAGTTGGGCATGATGATAAAGAGGACAAGAACCGTTAAGGCAAAATTATCCAAACCCTTAACACCATGTTGGGCCAGTAACTTTTGCAAGAGACTGCGAATGACCGAAGCTGAGAATCCTGTCAGACCTGCATAGATAAGGGAAAAAGGATAGGTCAGCCACTTCAACTTTTCTTGAGTCAAGCCCAATCGCAAAAGGAGCTTCTTAAACCCATCCATAAAAAATCCTACCTGCATACCTGACAAGGCAAAAAGGTGGATAATTCCTAGACTAGAATAGAGCTCATTCATCTCCTCGAAGTCCGTATCCAGATGTCCAAAAAGAAGCCCTGTCATATAGTTGCGCATAGGGTCTGGAAAGTGCGTCTTGATCCAAACTACAGCCTTTCGACGTAAAGCCGACAAATTTTCACCTATATCCCAACTGCTAACCTTTTTAAGTGACTGGATGCTCTTGATAGTCAGTGTCTGGTAAATCCCCTGAGTTTTCAGATAGGCTTGGTAGTCAAATCCACCAAAATTTCTCTGGCCTTCTGGCTCGGAAAGTTTTCCTTCTAGTTCTATCTCATAGAGCTCTGTCAAGGCTTGAAATTGCTCTTTCTCCTCCTCGGACTGGAGTTTATAGTAAACTTGGAAAGTGCGTCCGTCAGCCTTGCCACGAAAGGACAGACTATCTCCATTGACCTTAATAGTATCTGGTAAAATTCTCACCTTCTCTACAGACGCAACTAAGTCTTGACCAGCTTGTGTCTGTTGCCAGTTTTGAAACAGAAACCAAAAGCCAAAGGCTCCACAAATCGCTAGTACTTTACCAGCCGATTTCCAAGGAAATTGGATAAAGAGACAGACTAGCAAAAAAACAAAACCTAGCAGTGCGAGATAGGACGCTCCAAAAATGGCGTAGTAAAGCCAGAGTAACAGAAAACTCAGATAGATTAGGGGGATAGGGAAATTCTTAATCCACTGTGACATAATCTTTTAGCTTTTCTATGGTCTTAGCCCCAATGCCAGAGACTTTCTTTAATTCATCTACCGACTTGAATTTCCCATTTGCCTCGCGATGGTCGATAATATCCTGAGCTCGTTTTCCTCCCAAGCCTTTGACCTGCCTGAGTTCTTCCAGACTAGCTTTATTGAGGTTGACCTTCTTTTCTTTACTTGTCGAAGGAGACGTTCCAGAGGCAGCCTGCTGACTAGTTGCTTCTTCTCCCTTACTCGGGACGTAGACCAGAGCCTCGTCACTGACTTTCTGAGCGAGATTGAGCGACTTACTATCTGCCTCCTCTGTCAAGCCACCAGCCTTCTGAACCGCATCATGGACCCGACTTCCTACTGGCAAATCGTAAATCCCGGGCGATTTAACGGCACCTTTTACATCCACTGTAATCTGATCTTGTTCCAGAGCCTCTTCCTTTTCTTCCTTCTTCACTTCTTTTTCAGACGATGAATCCTTTGAAATAGCAGCAACTTCAGCCGGCAAATTTGTTTCTTTCACAGATGTTTGTGAACTTGGCTTTAGCAGGAAAAAACCGCCTAAGGCCAAACCCAAACAAGCACAGATGACAATGATTTTATACTCTTTGATTTTCTCGATAATTGCTTCCATATTTTCTCCTCTCTTAAGTTATTCGCAAGAGAAAGAAAAAAAGCAGTCGAAAATTTCTTTTCAACTGCTTATTTATTTGCAAAATAGTCTTCCTTGATCAAGACATAATGAACTCTTGTGATGATTCGTCCTTTTTCGTGCTGGTCCATACAAGCGTATGGTTCTGCATGGGAAAAGCGCATGCCTGATTTCTGCATGACCTTGCCAGATGCGGGATTTTCCTTATCGTGTAAAGCAACTAACTTATTCATTCCAATCTTCTCAAAAGCCAGCTCAATCACGGCTCGATTGGCTTCTGTTGTCAATCCTTGATTCCAATACTTTTTATTGATAATGTAACCAATAGCTGCCTTCTTAAGAACAGTATCAATCTTGTGCAAATCAATGGTACCGATAAACTGACCATTGCTTTTTAGTTCTATTCCCCACCGTCCTAAGGGATTGGCCAAGTAGAACTGAGCAATGTTATTCTTGGTTTCTTCCAAGCTTTGATTGGTTGGAAAAGTGTAGCGCGTATTTTCTCTGTCCGAGGCATACTCAAACATAGCTTCTGCATCATCCAAAGTTACAGGTCTAAGCACTAAACGCTCTGTCTCCACTATTGGATACTGGGCTAGTTTTAAAAAGATTGATTCCATACTTTCCCTCCTTAGAAAGGATTTTCAACCATTTTAGCAAAAAATAAAGGCCCTAGCAATCGGTTTTTCTTGATTTTTATCCATCTTTTATATAAAATTAGTACATCACAATAAATGATCTGGTTCTCTCTGTGATTGTTATGATTAGAATCCAGATATAGAATAAGGAGACAACCTTTATGTTAATCGGAATTCCAAAAGAAATTAAAAATAACGAAAACCGTGTCGCTCTCACACCTGCTGGTGTCCATAGCTTAGTTTCTCGTGGACATCGTGTCCTCATCGAAAAAAATGCTGGCCTTGGTTCAGGATTTACTGATGCTGACTATCAAAAGCAAGGAGCTGAGATTGTCGCTACTGCTAGTGAAACCTGGGCAGCAGAGTTAGTCGTTAAAGTAAAAGAACCACTAGCTTCTGAATACGGATACTTGCGCGACGATCTTCTCCTCTTCACTTACTTGCACATGGCCGCTGCTCCAGAATTAGCAGATGCTATGTTAGCAGCAAAAACAACAGGAATTGCCTATGAAACTGTTCGTGATAATCAAGGACAACTACCACTCCTCGTTCCTATGAGTGAGGTTGCAGGTCGTATGGCTGTTCAAATCGGAGCTCACTTCCTTACCAAACAAGCTGGTGGTTCTGGTGTCCTACTAGGTGGTGTACCAGGTGTTCCAAAAGGAAAAGTAACCATCATCGGTGGTGGTGTCGTCGGGACACATGCTGCCCGCATCGCCCTTGGACTCGGTGCTCAAGTGACTATTTTAGATATCAGTGCCAAACGACTCTCAGTGCTAGAGGAAGTCTTTGGGAACCAAATCCAAACTCTTATGTCCAATTCATTCAACATTGAAGCAAGTGTGAGAGATGCTGATGTGGTGATTGGAGCGGTTCTCATCCCTGGTGCCAAAGCTCCGAAATTGGTGACAGATGAGATGGTCAAACAAATGCGTCCAGGCTCTGTCATCGTTGACGTAGCTGTTGACCAAGGTGGCGTTATCGAGACAGCTGACCGTGTGACAACGCACGATGAGCCTATTTATGAAAAACACGGTGTTCTCCACTATGCCGTTGCCAATATCCCTGGTGCGGTTGCTCGCACTTCAACCATCGCCCTAACCAATGTCACTCTTCCTTATATCGAAGCATTGGCTGGCAAAGGATTCGCACAAGCAATCTCTGAAGACGAAGGCTTACGTCAAGGTGTGACCACTTATCAAGGTTACTTGACCAGCCTCCCAGTTGCCCAAGGACTCGATAAAGCTCACACGTCTATCGACGAACTTGTTTAAAGCTAGACACTCATTAAAAAGAAAAAGAGCAGTACAAATGGAACTGCTCTTCTTTTGTTATTCTGTCTCTTCCTTCTTTTCTTCAACCTTAACTGGAGCTGGTTCATAAGCTCGTATAATCTGAGCGACAACTGGATGGCGAACCACATCCTTGGCTGAAAAATGAACAAAGTCAATTTGGTGAATGTTCTTGAGCTTTTCTTGGGCATCAATCAAACCTGACTTGACGTTCCGTGGTAGGTCAATCTGGCTGATATCTCCATTGACAATCATCTTAGAATTAAAACCTAAACGCGTCAAGAACATCTTCATCTGCATGATGGTTGTATTTTGCGCCTCATCGAGAATGACAAAAGCATCATCCAAGGTTCGTCCACGCATATAGGCAAGGGGCGCGATTTCTATGATTTCACGCTCCATGAGACGGGTGGTCTGGTCTTTTCCTAAAATCTGATACAAGGCATCATAAACTGGTCGAAGGTAAGGATCCACCTTTTCCTTGAGATCACCCGGAAGAAAACCTAGACTCTCACCAGCTTCCACTGCTGGACGAGTTAGGATAATTCGCTTAACCTGCCCACGTTTAAGGGCCGTCACCGCCAAGGTCACTGCAAGAAAGGTCTTCCCTGTCCCTGCAGGTCCGATTCCAAAGGTCACATCATGCTGTTTAACACTGTCCACATAAAGTTTTTGACCCAGTGTTTTGACACGGATAGGCTTCCCAGTATTATCCTTGATGATTTCTTCTTCGTAAAGGGCGACAAACTTGTCGATCTCATCGTTTTTGACCATGCTAATCGCAGTCACCACATCTGGTGTGCCAACGGTCATTCCTCGATTTACCAAAACCATCAAGGCTTGGATAACCTGACGGGCTTCCTCACAGGCAGTCTCTTCTCCCAAAACCTGGACAATCTCCGTACGAGCATGAATCACTACATCGAGCTCTTCTTCCATCAAACGAAGATGGCGCTCGTTGGATCCAAAAAGATGAAACAGGTCATCTGGATGACTCAGTTGAATGTCTATTGAATGTTCCTTCAAATAAAGAACCTCTCTAATCCGTTTATTTCTTTTTATTATAGCAAAGAGAACAATAAAATACTAGCCTCATCTCATTGTCTCTAGTGTTCTAAGTATTCTTGCCAGATGGCGTCAAAGTCTCCTAAGTTAAAAGAGAAACTAGCATATTCCTCCAAAAAGCGACTCACCTCATCAAAATCATCCGTGTGTTTTGGGAAGGCTGACTCCTCAAAAGCGAGGTCTGCCAAAATGGCTTTTGGACTATTACTTTTCGGATTGCGCTCGGTCATGAGCCAAGTGTAAAATGATTTTCTCAATTCTTTCTCCTATCAAGACTTTTTTGATAAAACTTTTCTGATTCTTGAAAATTACTGGACTTAGCCTCTGAAACGTAGTGGTTTATAAAATCCGTTTTCGCATCAGTATAGGCGTCTCGATTGTGTTCAAATTTTTTCCATAAACTTAGTTTTAATTCCTGATACGCTTGGGCAATATCTGGATGCTGGCAGAGATAATCTCTAAAATAAATCTCGTCATGATCTCCCGTCATTCGCAAATGTAAATGAAAAACTTTCTCAGCAAATCCCTGCTCTGTATAGCCTTTATTTAGCGAAATCCTGTTATGACTCTCTGACATCACTAGCCAACTATTCTTCACCAATAAATCCCTAACTCTTGCTAAATCCTCTTTTCTACCTACTTCTAACAGAATATCAACGATATTTTTGGCCCAAATATTAGGGATAGCAGTGCTACCGATATGTTCTATTCTTTTAATAACATTTGCACCCAATATTTTTATTAGATTTGCTTTTTCTAATTCATACCAGTCTTTCCACTCTGACTTGTGCTCTACTAGAAAAATAGGAAAAAGTTGCCAGAGTTCCTCTAAACTCATTTCTTCAAGTTTCTTTATCATGTCTATAAGACCTAAATCAACTCTGTACCAAACTGGTCTTGTTTAATTTTACCAGCCTTCATCAAACCACCGAGCGCTTTTTTAAATTGACCTTTAGAAATACCAAAGGTTGCTTTGATGTCCTCAGGGGATGACTTATCATTCAAGGTCATAAATCCGCCATTGCTTTCCAAGTAGGTCAAAATCATCTGAGCATCATTTTCCAACATTTCAAAGGAACGTGGTTTGAGGGATAGGTTCAAGGTACGATCCACTTCACGGAAACCGATAACACGCGCATCTAACACTTGTCCTAAACGTGGCTCTGCGTAGCGCTCGCTGGGATGGATAAAACCAAGCATGTTATTCTCTGGCAGATAGACAAAGGTCCCTGACAGCTTGAGGCGGTAAACAATGGCTGGCCAGTTTTGGTTCTGCATGTTGTTGTAGGCAGGACGAGCCAGACGTTGGAAGTCTTCCTGATAAGCCAAGAGTCCCCAGATTCGATCTTTCTTGTCCACCTCAAGACGGATGTAAAGTTTATCACCTTTCTTAGGCCAGAGTTCCTTGAGCTCAGGGAGGATATCGAGTGACACAACGATTTCTTTATCAGGTAGACCGGTATCAACAAAAACACCCAAGTCCTTACGAACTTCCGTTACGGTTCCCCAACCAAATTGGTCCTGAGTTGCAGTCACTTCTATGGTTGTCAGGCGGAGTTTTTGCTTCATATCCGTGTAGGCAAAACCTTTGACCGTATCCCCTACTGTATGTTGACCTTCTTCCTTGGCAAGTGCATAGGTTTGACCATCCTTTTGCACAAAGTAAAAACGGTCATTTTCATCGATGATAAGTCCAACGATAAAACTTGCAAGATTTGTATTCATAGTTCCTTCTTTCGAATAAAACTCAGCCAGCAATGCCAACTGAGTTTTTCTGTTTATTTTTAGACTTCCAAAAGTTCCTTTTCTTTATTGGCAGTCATGTCGTCGATGTGTTTAACAGCATCGTCTGTTACTTTTTGAATATCTTTTTCAAGAGTTTTCAATTCGTCTTCAGTGATTTCTTTTGCTTTTTCTTGTTTCTTAGCTTCGTCCATAGCATCACGACGGATGTTACGAATAGCCACTTTAGCATTTTCACCGACCTTCTTCACTTCTTTAGCAAGGTCACGACGAGTTTCTTCTGTAAGAGCTGGAATAACCAAGCGGATCACAGAGCCGTCATTAGCTGGTGTAATACCAAGATCAGAAGCGTTCAAGGCACGTTCGATGTCTTTCAATGAAGACTTGTCAAATGGCGTTACCAACAAAACACGCGCTTCTGGAATAGTGATAGAAGCGATTTGATTAAGAGGAGTTTCTACCCCATAGTATTCTACATAGACACGGTCCAGCAAGCTTGCGTTGGCACGTCCTGCACGGATACCACCAAATTCACGAGCAAGTGATTGGTGAGACTGGGTCATTCTCTCTTTAGCTTTTTCTACAATTGCGTTAGCCATAATCTTTCCTATTCCTTTTCTTCGATATTGTTTGAAACTGTTGTTCCGATATTTTCACCAAATACGACACGTTTGATATTACCTGGTTGGTTCATATTGAAGACAACCAAGTCAATGTCGTTATCCATTGAGAGGGTTGAAGCTGTTGAGTCCATGATACGAAGACCTTTGTTGATAACATCACGGTGGGTCAATTCTTCAAACTTAACGGCTGTCTTGTCTTTCTTAGGATCGGCATTGTAAACACCATCGACACCGTTTTTAGCCATAAGAATGGCATCTGCTTCGATTTCAGCTGCACGAAGAGCCGCCGTTGTATCTGTTGAGAAGTAAGGTGAACCAATTCCGGCACCAAAGATAACGATACGGCCTTTTTCAAGATGACGAAGTGCACGTCCACGTACATAAGGTTCTGCAACTTGTTGCATAGCAATGGCTGTTTGCACACGCGTGTCTACGCCAACTTGTTGCAATGAATCTGCCATTACAAGAGCATTCATAACAGTCCCAAGCATTCCAGTGTAATCTGCCTGAACACGGTCCATTCCTGCTTCTGCAGCAGGTTCTCCACGCCAGAGATTTCCTCCACCAATAACAAGGGCAATTTCGATCCCTAGACTATGAACTTCTTGAATCTCTTTTGCAATTTTTTGAACTGTTTGGATATCAATCCCTACGCCACGTTCACCAGCAAGGGCTTCACCTGATAACTTGATTAAAATACGTTTATACTTGGGGTTCGCCATTTTTACTCTCCTTTTTTCATCCTACCTATTTTATCATAATTTCTAAGATTTTTATAGTATCATGAGCAATTCTTTGAAAAAAATTAGACAGTTAAAAATTCCTCTAAGTCAGCAAGAGCACGCTCTGCAATTTTTTCATAACGAGCCTTCTTATCACGGATACGCTCGCCTTCCAACTCCTTGATAATACCGAAGTTGACATTCATGGGCTGGAAGTGTTTGCTGTCCGCATGGGTGATGTAATGAGCCAGACTGCCAATCGCTGTTGTCTCTGGGAAAATAGCCTCGCTTTCTCCCTTGAAGAGACGAGCAGCGTTAATACCTGCAACCAAGCCTGATGCTGCTGACTCAACATAGCCTTCCACACCCGTCATTTGACCAGCAAAGAAAAGGTTTGGTTGTTTCTTAGAACGGTAAGTCTGTTCAAGAAGATTTGGTGAATCCATATAAGAATTGCGATGCATGACCCCATAACGAACAAACTCCGCATTTTCAAGACCTGGAATCATTTGGAAGACACGTTTTTGTTCTCCCCATTTGAGGTGGGTCTGGAAACCAACGATATTGTAGAGGCTACCAGCTGCATTGTCCTGACGAAGTTGGACAACTGCATAAGGAGTTTTAAATTCTCCATCACGAGGTCCTGTGTAATCGTCTGGATACTCCAGACCGACTGGCTTCATCGGACCATAAAGCATGGTTTTAATGCCACGCTTAGCCATGACTTCGATCGGCATACAACCTTCAAAGTACTTTTCTTTTTCAAACGAATTCAGCGGTGCTTCTTCCGCATTGACCAAGGCTTCATGGAAATCCATAAACTCTTGCTTGGTCATTGGAGCATTGAGGTAGGCCGCCTCTCCCTTGTCATAACGAGACTTGAGATAGACCTTGCTCATATCGATGGTATTGACATCGATAATCGGCGCCGCCGCGTCATAGAAATAGAATCCATCCCCATCATTAAGGGCATGAATCTTCTCAGCTAGGGCATCGCTGGTCAAAGGACCAGTAGCGACAACCGTAATAACGTCAGTTGGCAATTCTGTAATTTCATCACGAACCACTTCAATCAAGGGGTGATTGGCCACTTTTTCAGTCACCATTTGAGAGAAACCATCACGGTCCACCGCAAGGGCTCCGCCTGCAGGAACACGTGTAGCTTCTGCTGATTCCAAGATAACAGAACCCAAGCGACGCATTTCTTCCTTGAGAAGCCCAACGGCATTTGTCAAAGCATCCCCACGAAGAGAATTGGAACAAACTAACTCAGCAAAATTGTCTGTTTTGTGCTGAGGAGTTGATTTGACACCACGCATTTCATAGAGTTTAACTGGAATACCACGTTCTGCGATTTGGTAAGCTGCTTCAGACCCTGCCAAACCTGCTCCAATAACATTGATATAAGATTGAGACACGACACTAATACCTCTTTGGGTGGAACATCAGTCCATATCCAAACAAGCCCCTGGATTGTTTGACACCCACAAATCTTTCTAATTTTTCTTTTACTAGTATAACAAAAAAAGGGAAGAAGGCAAACTTCCCTGTTTAGTCATTTTCTTGATTTTCTTCCCAATCGTGGTAGGCAGCGTAGAGCTGGCTTTTATTCCACTGGTAGAGTTTTGCAACTTCCTTAATGGCTTGATTTTTCTTCATGCCTTGCTGGATACGGGCTTTGATTTCTAAGAACAGGTCTTCCTCGTCCTTCTCCTCCACATCCTGTCTGGCACCTTCAACGATGAGAAGGCATTCGCCCTTGAGTGGCGTTTCAGCCATGCTTTCTAGCAATTCAGAGATTTTTCCTCGTTGGTATTCTTCATAGATTTTGGTTAATTCTCTAACCAAGACTACCGAGCGATTGCCGTAGACTTCTAGCATATTTTCCAATGTATCTGCCACACGGTGGGGCGATTCATAGAAAATCTGAGTTTCTGGATAATCTTTTTTCAAGTCGAAAAATTGCTTTTGCTGGCCTGATTTTCTCGGTAAGAAACCGTAAAAGATATGTGGCTGTGGCGCCAATCCGCTAGCAATCAAGGCAGAAATCCCTGCAGAGGCACCTGGAACTGTGACAACAGCAATCTCTTCTTCGATGGCTGCCTTGACCAAATCATGACCAGGGTCCGAGATGCTAGGTAAACCCGCATCAGAAACCTGAGCAATACTCTGTCCTGCTTTCAGGAAACCAATCAAATCAGGAATCTTTTCCTTGGCATTGTGCTCGTGAAAACTGATCTGCTTGGTCGGAATGTCAAAATGCTTGAGCAAAAGACCCGTATTGCGCGTGTCCTCAGCAGCAATCCAGTCCACCTCTTTCAAGGTCTGGATGGCACGAAAGGTCATATCATCTAGATTGCCAATCGGCGTTGCCACTAGGTAAAGCTTGCCATAGGGAGATTGCCCCTTAAAACTTTTTTGAATCTGCATGCCTACTCCCTGTACAACAACTCGTCACAGAACATACATTCCTCGTCCTGTTCTCGGCGTTGTCCATAAAAATCATTACAAACGTGAAACCCGTCCTTATAGATTCGACGGACGCTTTCACGAACATGCTTGGCCTTGACGGGAGCATCTGCTTCCACCTCGCCTAAGCGTTCGCGCAACTTACTATTTTCCAAACGAAGAGCTGTATTTTCCTCTACCAAGCTCTTGAGATTTTTCTTAATGGCTTCCACATCGGCCAAAGTCACTAGTAACTGTTGGGAAAAATCGTCCAGCGCATCAAATAATTCTTTCTTATCCATAAACCAGCCCTTTCCTTTCTTTATCCTTCATTGAGTTTATATTTCTTTCAAAACCAGATATTCCATGGCATTTTGAAAGCTAACATTAGCCTGCCACATTTTTCTAGCTCCTAGCAAATCTTGTAAAATCTGTCGTATCCTTGCTTGCATGAGATCCTGACCACAGAGCACTTCGAGGATTCGCAAGACCTGATCTTGTTTCTCCTTGTCATCTGCCAAGCTAGCTAATTTAGCAACTTGGAGATAACTTTCTTTTTTCTTAGCTAATAACCAGGTCAGCAGGCGTTCACTCTCATCTACCAAGGTCCAAAAACTTGCCTGGTTTGCCAGTTTTTCTGCTTCAGCACGCGATTGACTAAACAGGGCTAAGAGAGTCGCTTTTTTCTTGACCAGACCTGTTTGTTCTAATTGATGGATGAGCTTTTCTTCTTGCTTTTTAAAGTTGAAAATCTGGGTTCGACTACGGATTGTCGGCAAAATTTTTTCCTCATCGCTAGTTAAGAAGAAAATGTAAACTTCACTCTGGGGTTCTTCGATAACCTTGAGCAGAGAATTAGCTGCGTTAGGATGCATTTTTTCCGCCTGCTCGATAATAAAGACCTGTTGCTGGCTTTCTATCCCTGCTTGGGAAAACTGAGCCACCAATTCTCGAATCCGTTCTGTCTTGATGATCTGATTGACCGGTTTAATCAAGGTGACATCAGGAAATTCTTCCTGTTCAATTAGCTTGCAGTTTCGGCAATTCTCACATGGTAAAATGCCTACCTTATCCCTACAAAAGAGGCTCTTAGCCAAAAATTGTGCCATTTCCAAGCTTCCAAAGAAACCTGAAAAAAGATAGGCGTGATTGAGCTGGTCTTGTTCTAGAATACGGACAAAGCGGTCAAACTGCTCTGGTTGCCAATCCTTTAGTTGTTCTTGTTTCATTTAGTCAAGCCCATTCTGTCAAATAAGACAGCCTTGGTCGTTTCCACAACTTGCTCCAAAGGAAGACTCGCATCAATCTTGACAATGCGATTTCCTTCTTTGTCCAGAAGAGAAAGGTAACCTTGACGAACTTTTTTGTGCAAGTCCAAGCCTTCCAAGTCCAAACGATTGACCTCGCGATCACTATTGGCAGCAATACGAGCCAGCCCTTCTTCCACTTCGATGTCAAAATAAAGTGTCAAGTCGGGTTTGAGGCCATCTGTCGCAAAGTGATTGAGCCAATCAATGGCATCAATATCCAAGCCACGGCCAAATCCCTGATAAGCAACGGAACTATCGATGAAGCGGTCCATAATGACCAACTTATCAGCTTCAAGAGCAGGCAGAACTTTTTCCACCAAGTGCTGTCTGCGACTGGCGATATAGAGAAGAAGCTCTGTTTTAGGATCCATCTGAGTATGGCTGGGGTCCAAAATCACTTGACGAATCTTCTCCCCAATCAAGACTCCACCTGGCTCACGGGTCGTCAGTACCTCTACTCCTTTTTCCTCTAAAATGGGGAGTAGAGCCTCTAAAACACTGGTCTTTCCTGCTCCCTCTGGTCCCTCAAGAGAGACTAAAAATCCTTTTGACATGTCTAACTCATTTCTTTTTTTCTACCTTCTATTCTATCAAAAAAATAGGTTTTTGTGACAATCTTTTTACGCCTTCTCTATTCAATCGACCATAAAAGAGGCTGGAAGTCATCCAACCTCTTATTTACCTAGTTCTTGTGTTCGTTTATAGGCTTGATGAACTGCATCCATGACAGTGCCTCTAAAGGCATGTTCTTCCAGGCTTGCTACACCAGCGATAGTCGAACCTCCTGGGCTACAAACTTTGTCTTTCAAAACTCCAGGATGTTGTTGGCTTTCGAGAACCATTTGTCCTGCACCGACTACTGTTTGGGCAGCCATTTTTAAAGCCGTTTCTCGTGGCAATCCTGTCTGTACACCCGCATCTGCCAAAGCCTCGATAAAGAGATAGACAAAAGCTGGTCCACAACCTGCAAGACCTGTCGCCGCATCGATTAAGCCATCTCCCAGCTCAACCAAGAGACCAGCCTTAGCTAAGAGCTGACGAAAGAGCTCACTATCCTCAGCCCTGCAATTAGGAGACAAGGCATAACTAATCACTCCTTGGCCGATAGCAACTGATGTATTGGGCATGATGCGAATGATACGATGTTGACTTGGGATAAGACTAGCTAGTTTTTCCAAGGTCAATCCAGCCGCCATGGAAATCAAAAGAAGGCTCTCTCTTTTTTCAAGGATAGACTGGTATTGAGCAAGGATTTCAGAAAACTGAGCAGGCTTAACTCCTAGAAAGATCACATCTGCTTCTGCAAAAATTTCTTCATTGCTGGAAGCCTGACCGCCAAAGTTGGCGATGAAAGCATCCACCTTAGCTTGACTACGATTGGCAAGGAGAAGGTCATCACCCGTCTTGGCCTGCCAGACAGCCTTGGCCAAGCTAGCTCCCATATTCCCCAAGCCGATAAATCCAATCTTCATCTCTTACTCCCTTATCTGTCCGTCACCAGTAACCACATACTTGTAGCTAGTTAATTCCTTCAAGCCCATTGGACCACGCGCGTGCAGTTTCTGAGTAGAAATTCCCATTTCGCATCCCAGACCAAACTGGCCTCCATCAGTGAAACGCGTTGAGGCATTGACATAAACTGCGGCAGAGTCCACTTGATCTGTAAAGTAAGCTGCAGCTTCAGCATTTTCTGTCACAATGGCATCCGAATGATGGGTGCTGTGGGCTTCAATATGCGCAACCGCTTCTTCTAAACTGCTCACAACCTTAACAGCTAGGACATAGTCCAAAAACTCGGTGTCAAAGTCTTGGGCCTCAGCTGCTTGACCTGAAAGAAAGTGACTTGCTTTGCTATCCAAACGGAATTGAATCGGTTCCAGCCCAGCTTCTTTCCGACTTGTAACCAGAACTTGCTCCAAACGAGGAAGGAAGCTTGCTGCCTTGTCTTCATGAACCAGCAGAACCTCCATAGCATTGCAGACAGAAGGACGACTGGTTTTAGCATTGTTGATGATGGCTAGAGCCTTGTCTTCGTCTGCATCCTTATCTACATAGACATGGACAATCCCAGTTCCTGTCTCAATAACAGGCACGATAGCATTTTCAACCACGGCATTGATCAAACCAGCTCCTCCTCGAGGAATGAGAAGGTCTAGATAGCCCTTGGCCTTCATCATAGCATAGCTACTTTCTCGACTGGTATCTTCTACTAGTTGAATCACATCTGGGTGAATAGTAGTCGTCTCCAAGCCCTTCTTCAAGGCTGTGACAATAGCATGGGCAGTTTGATAGGCATCTTTACCACTACGAAGAACGACCGCATTTCCACTCTTAAGAGCCAAGGCAGCCGCGTCAGACGTCACATTTGGACGACTTTCGTAGATAATCCCAATAACCCCCATGGCCACACGTTTCTTGGTAATAACCAAGCCATTTTCAAGCTGACTTGTTTCTAGGACCTCACCAATAGGATCTGGTAAAGCAACCACTTCACGAATCCCTCTTGCCATCGCTTCTATACGTCCCGCATCCAAATAAAGACGATCCAGCATGACATCTGAGATCTTCCCTTTGGCTGCTGCCATATCAAGGGCATTTGCCTCTAAAATCTCCTCAGTAGCTGCCAATAAGTGATCAGCCATAGCTAGCAAGGCTTCGTTTTTCACTGTTTCACTGGCAATGTTTATCGACTTTTTAACAGCCTGTACCTGTTCAAATTGTTCTTGTATCCTTACCATAGTTTACCTCTAAAATTCTGTAAAAAGTAGTTGGATTTCAGGAGTAATGGCAATCCAGTCATCACGGTGAATCAAGACTCCCTTAGCTTTTTGAGAACGGAGCATATCTTCTAGGGCTGAGACACCAAATTGGACACGTCCCTTTCCAAGAGATTGACCTGTTTCTTTATCTGCTACTGTGACAATATCATGGTAAGAGAAGTTTCCTTCAACCTCTACCACACCCGATAAAAGGAGACTTTTCCCATTTTTTGAAAGTGCTTCTGCAGCTCCACCATCTACCCAAATCGTTCCTTGACTTTGAGCATAAAAAGCCAACCATTGTTTCTGGGTACGAAGGCCTTTCTCTTGCGCAACAAAGAAAGAACCATCCTTGGTCTCGTCCGCTGCCTCAATCAGGGCATCTGATTTCAGGGACGAGCAGATATAGACTGGTACCCCTGACTCCGTCGCAATCGTAGCCGCCTTAATCTTAGTCAGCATACCCCCAGTACCATTTGACGAACCTGCTCCACCAGCCATATCAATAATCTCACGATTGATAGTCTCTATTTTCTCCAAACGCTTAGCTCTTGGATCTGAGTTGGGATTTCCAGTATAGAGACCGTCCACATCTGTCAAGAGAACCAAAAGGTCTGCTTGAACCATAGCCGCTACCTGGGCACTCAGAGTATCATTGTCCCCCACCTTGAGCTCATCAATAACGACACTATCGTTCTCATTGATGATAGGAATGGCACCACGATGAAGCAATACAGACAAGGCCTGATGGGCATTCTTATATCGACGTTTATCTACAAAATCATCCTGTGTCAGCAAGATTTGCGCAGAGACGATTTGGCGCATGAGGAGGTTGGTTGTGTATTCTTCTAGGAGCAATCCTTGTCCTACTGCAGCCGAAGCCTGCTTATCTGCAATCTTGGTCGGACGTTTTTTAAAACCCAAAGCTCCAAATCCAGCTGCAACTGCCCCAGATGACACCAAAATCAACTCATGTCCAGCTTCATGCAACATAGCTAATTGTTGGGTAATTGCCTTTACTTTACTTCTTGATAAACTCCCGTCTTCATTTGTCAAGGACGAAGTCCCCACCTTAAAGACGATTCGTTTGTACTTCATATTCTCACTCCGATTCTTCATATTTATCCATTATAACATGAATACTTTAAAATAGAAAAGACTTGAAATGAAAAAGGTTGAGACAGCAATCTCAACTCTTTTATCTATTCTCAGTTTTACGCAATCTTTCCAGCGTTTCTTTAAAAATTTCTGGAATATCTGCTGTGAACTCCAAGGTTTCACCTGTTCTCGGATGGGTAAATCCTAGAGTCTTAGCATGGAGAAATTGTCCATGTCCTTTCAAGGTTTTGCGTGGACCATAGACCTCATCACCAGCGACTGGATGGCCAATATAAGCCATATGAACACGGATTTGGTGGGTACGTCCTGTTTCCAGTTGCAACTCTAGCAAACTATAATCTCCAAAGCGTTCCAAGACCTGAAAACGCGTCACTGCCGGCTTTCCTTTAGCAGTCACTGCCTGTTTCTTACGGTCTTTTTCACTCCGACCAATCGGCGCTTCAATCACACCACGATCATTTGGCAGATTGCCGTGAACAATCGCCCAGTATTTACGTAGAGACTTCTTATCTTTTAGCTCTTGGGCAAGTGCTAAGTGGGCCTCATCATTTTTCGCAATCATGAGGAGACCAGACGTGTCCTTGTCAATGCGGTGAACGATTCCTGGGCGGAGAACCCCATTGATACCTGACAAGTCTTTTATATGGTACATGAGGGCATTGACCAAGGTTCCACTGGTATGACCGGCGCTGGGATGAACCACCATACCCTGTGGTTTGTTGACAACGGCGACGTCCTCATCTTGGTAGATAATTTCCAGAGGAAGGTCCTCGGCAACATACTCTAAAACCTCTGGTTCTGGCACATGGTAGGTGACGATATCCCCCTCTTGGACAGTGTATTTTGCTTTCTTGACTTGACCATTAACCAAAACTTGTCCAGCCTTGATTTGTTCATTAGCGAGACTGCGTGACAATTCTGTCAGGTCCGACAGGGCCTTGTCTAAGCGGAGTCCGCCTCTTTCAATTTTTATTTCCATTTACTTCCTCTTTAAGCATTGCAATCAATAAAACAATGACACCAACTGTCAAATAGCTGTCAGCCACATTGAAAATCGCAAAGTTGATAAAGTCTAGGTGAAACATATCCACCACAAAACCTTGACTCATTCTGTCGATAAAGTTGCCTAGACCTCCCGCGATTATCAAAGTCAGTCCAAAGACCTGCCAGAGAGAGTCCTCCATGTGCTTATGTAAATACCAAATGGCACCGACCATGACGACCAGTGTAATGACAGCAAATAACCACTGCTGGTCTTGCAACATAGAAAAAGCTGCCCCACGATTTTGCAGATAGGTCAAGCTAACGAGACTGGGTATCCAAGAGCGCACTTCACCCAGTGGTATCTGTTGGACAACATAATTTTTGACCAACTGATCCAGCCCAATCAAAAGCAATACAATGACTGCCACTATTCCTCTTTTTTTCATGATTTCCTCTTTTGATCAAAATATTCTTGCATAACCTCAACGAAAAGAGTCCCAGCTTGACTAAGCTCCACTTCTTCCCGTTTGACATAGACCATGCGGTTATCTAGATTATCCTTGAGACGAATGACTGTGATGCCATTAACACTGTCACTGTCTAAAAATCCAGATCCAGTCGCATATGCATCCGTTCGCTCTAAAATACCATTCAAAGTAGCACGGTCCGTCACATTAAACATTAGGGAGCTCGCGCTGGTGTCGACAAAGTTCTCTGAATAGTATAGGTACTCGTCCTTTTCCTGAGTAAAGCGAACGGTTGGCAAATCAGCCAAATCCTCCATGACCAATTCCTCTTTCTGTGCTAAAGGATGCCCTTCACGCAGATAGATGTGGGTTTGAAAAGGGATCAGCTCAATGACTTCGAGACCTAACTTTTCAATCCGTTGCATAATTCCCTTTTGATTTTGATTGTTGAGGTAGATAATCCCAATCTCACTGTGCCCCTGAGCTACTTCATCAAGGATTTGAACTGTAGTAGACTCAAAAATACGGAAATTTTTGTAGTCAGGATAGCGCTCTGAAAAAACCGTAATCGTTGGTGGCAAGAAGTCATAGTGCTGGCTAGCAATAGAGAATTCATCTTTTTCTTCTTCAGGATTGGCATATTGATTTTGAAAAACATCAAAGCCTTTGACCAACTCTTGCGCTTTCTCATAAAATTCCATACCACGACGGG
Source organism: Streptococcus sp. 151470009-6 (assembly GCF_053628175.1). NCBI lineage: Bacteria > Bacillati > Bacillota > Bacilli > Lactobacillales > Streptococcaceae > Streptococcus > Streptococcus sp. 151470009-6. The sequence continues at coordinate 201,163 of NZ_JBSEZF010000001.1, read as the reverse complement.
TCAAAAACGTTCCCGAACTCGTCCGACGGAAAATTTTAAAGCCTAACTCTTTTTCCAAATCGCGCACAGAAATAGACAGACTCGGCTGACTGACATACATCTTTTCAGCAGCTTCACGAAAAGTACCACTGTTGGCAATAGCCACAACATAGCGTAATTGTTGAATATTCATCTTCTACCCCCAACTTCTCTATCTGTTCATTATACCATAATTCAGAAGTTTTCCACAAAGGAAAAAGAATATCCATGATAAAATCCAACTACACAAGACTTAAAAAATATGGGTATCAGCGTGGGTACCAAAACAAAAAAACAGGCTCTCCGAAAACTCGGAAAGCCTTATTTAATGCTACTTCTAGCTTCCTCGCCTTTTCATTTCAAGGCTCGGGATAAAAAGGTTCACTGGACCTTTTTATTTTGCGATTGGGTAAACAGAAACTTGTTTTTTATCGCGACCTTTACGTTCAAAGCGTACTACGCCTTCAACTTTAGCGAACAAAGTATCGTCTCCACCACGTCCAACGTTTACACCTGGATAGATGTGTGTACCACGTTGACGGTAAAGGATTGATCCACCTGTTACAGTTTGTCCGTCAGCTGCTTTAGCTCCAAGACGTTTCGCTTGTGAATCACGTCCGTTTGATGTAGAACCTCCACCCTTTTTGTGGGCGAAAAGTTGCAAGTTGTTAAGAGTCATTTTTAACATAATGTTTTCCTCCGTGTTAGTTTTCTGTGATAACTCTGGTTTGGACGAACTCAGAAGAGTCCTCCGATAAGTTTGCCATACCCAAGAAAAATGATTCGAAGAATAACTGCGTCATTTCTCTCTGGTGTGAAGGAAGATCTTTTGGTATTTCCACCATCAGATAGCCACCTTCATCTTCGTTTAATTCTAGGATTGGTTCATAGCCTGCAAATTTCTCAATGGAATTGATAAAGTTAATGGCAAGCGTAGAAACCGATGCACACACGACATCTAAGCCGTATTCGCCACTCTCGGCGTGTCCAGTAATTTCCGCACTCCTCAGCTCGCCATCTTCGGCTCTCTCAAAGACTGCCTGTATCATGTGTTCTCCTTAAAATTAAGCGTTGATTGCGTTGATGACAACTTTTGTATATGGTTGACGGTGACCTTGTTTACGGTGGCTACCTTTTTTAGGTTTGTACTTGTAAGTAACAACTTTCTTTTGTTTTCCTTGTTTTTCAACAGTTCCAACTACAGTAGCTCCAGCAACAAGTGGAGTTCCGACAACAGTGTTTTCACCACCAACAAGAACAACTTCGTTAAAAATAACTTCTTGACCAGCTTCAACGTTCAATTTTTCAACGTAAACTGCTTGACCAACTTCAACTTTAACTTGTTTTCCGCCAGTTTTGATAATTGCGTATGTGCTCATTATGCACCTCCTATGATTTTTAGGGTTTCCCCGTATTTTGTGAAGACTCGCCTAGCATCGTGGGACGAACCACTTAGTATATGAGCTCTATGTATAACAAAGTTTAAATTTTGTATACGACGAGCAACGATGTTCGTGCGGTTGCACAGGACTGTGCATAGTCAACTCTTCAAGTATAGCATATCTTCTTTTTTCTTACAAGCGAAATCAATCAAAATTAAGCTTTTTCTTTCTCTTTTTTCCTCCAAGAAGCAAAAAGCATACTAAGGTAAAAGATGCTCATCATCACTGGAACACCTAGAATCGTCTTTTCATGATAGAAAATCGTCAAGTAAGCTGAAAAGACAACCCCAAGAACAAAGCTGGTAAGTAGGCTAACGAAAATCAAGGCTTCTCGCAGGAAGGGCGTATGCTTGGTTCGGAAATAATCCCCAAAAGCCAACATGGTTCGTTTAATATTCCCAGTCATAAAGGCATTATTATAGGCGATACCCGACACTTCTCCAAAGGCTGTTGTCACCAAGCCCATACAAAAGGCTAAAGGTGGAACTAGATAGATATTATCAACTGTTTGCGGTACAAAGCCAATAATTAGGGACAGGACTGCAAGTGGTATCAGGGACAAAATTGGCTTTTTCACAATTCTCAATTTTTCCTTATAAACTGTTAGTAAAAAGACCCCCATCATGAAAGCTAGTAAAGTCAGAACCTTGTCCCTAACATCTGAAACATTATCTTGGATTAATTCAACTGATAGAAAAACCACATTCCCAGTTTGACCTGCTACTAGGGTATTCCCTCGCACGATAAAGGTATAGGCATCTACATATCCTGCACAAAAGGTCAAAAAAAGCGCTAGTCTTTTAGACTGACGAGATATTTTTCTTATTGGCAATAATCTCATTTTCACTCCCATTTCAGTTTCATTTACTCATTTCAATATTGTACCACTTTCTTTGAGAAAAGCGTAGTCCATTTGAAAATTTTTACCATCTGTTGGATAGTCCTTCTTTTCTATGTTATAATGAAGGAAAGATTTAAAGTCGGAAAAGGAGTATCTATGCTGAAATTAGGTGTTATCGGAACAGGCGCTATCAGCCATCATTTCATAGAAGCAGCCCATACCAGTGGCCAATACCAGCTGGTTGCTGTCTACTCTAGAAAGTTAGAAACTGCCGCAACCTTTGCTTCTCGTTATCAAGATATCCAACTCTTTGATCAATTAGAAGACTTCTTTAAGTCTTCCTTTGATGTGATTTATATCGCCAGTCCAAACTCCTTGCATTTTGTTCAAGCCAAGGCTGCCTTGTCTTTTGGCAAGCATGTCATTCTTGAAAAGCCAGCTGTCACCCAGCCACAAGAATGGCTAGATTTGAAACAAACAGCTGAGAAAAACCACTGTTTTATCTTTGAGGCAGCTCGTAATTACCACGAGGAAGCTTTTACTACTATCAAAAACTTTTTAGCAGACAAGCAAGTATTGGGAGCTGATTTCAACTATGCCAAGTATTCTTCCAAGATGCCGGACTTGTTGGCTGGGCAGACGCCAAATGTCTTTTCAGATCGTTTTGCTGGCGGAGCTCTTATGGACTTGGGGATTTATCCTCTCTACGCTGCCGTTCGCCTCTTTGGAAAAGCTCAGGACGCGACCTATCAGGCTCAACAGCTCGACAATAGCATTGACCTAAATGGAGACGGTATGCTCTTCTACCCTGACTTTCAAGTTCATATCAAGGCTGGAAAAAACATCACTTCCAATCTTCCTTGCGAGATCTACACAGAAGATGGAACCTTGACTCTCAACACGATTGAGCATGTCCACTCAGCTATTTTTACTGACCACAAAGGAAATCGAGTCCAGCTCCCTATCCAACAGGCTCCTCATACGATGACTGAGGAAGTCGCAACATTTGCACACATGATCCAGCAACCAGACAAGACACGTTACCAGAACTGGCTGGATGATGCAGGCTCTGTTCATGAGCTACTATATACTATGCGCCAGACTGCTGGCATTAGATTTGAGGCAGAAAAATGAAAACCAAACTACCCACTGAATGGCAGAAATTGAGCGACCAACTCGGTTTCCAAGAATTTACCCCCATTCAAACTCAACTATTTGAGCCAATACTTGCTGGAGAAAACCTCCTAGGAGTGAGCCCAACAGGAACTGGTAAGACCCTAGCTTACCTCCTGCCAAGTCTTCTCAGACTACGAAAGAAAAAAGCCCAACAACTCTTGATACTAGCACCAAATACAGAACTGGCTGGGCAGATTTTTGACGTATGTAAAACGTGGGCTGAAGCTATCGGCTTGACTGCTCAGCTCTTCTTATCAGGTTCCAGTCAGAAACGCCAGATTGAACGTCTAAAAAAAGGACCAGAAATTCTCATCGGAACTCCTGGCCGTATCTTTGAGTTGATTAAATTGAAAAAAATCAAGATGATGAATGTGGAAACCATCATTCTGGATGAATTCGACCAATTGCTCGATGATTCTCAGATTCACTTTGTCGAGAAAATCACTCACTACGCACCTCGTGACCATCAACTCATCTATATGAGTGCGACGACCAAGTTTGATCAAGAAAAGATTGCACCAAACACGCGCACCATTGATCTTTCTGACCAAAAGTTGGACAACATTCAACACTTCTACATGCAGGTGGACCAACGCCATCGTGTGGATATGCTACGGAAACTGGCTCATGTTGAGGATTTCCGTGGTCTGGTCTTCTTTAACAGCTTGTCAGATCTAGGAAGTGCAGAAGAAAAGCTACAGTATCGTGATATCTTGGCTGTTTCTCTTGCTAGTGATGTCAATGTCAAGTTTAGAAAAGTTATCTTGGAAAAGTTTAAGAACAAGCAACTAACTCTTCTTCTTGCAACAGACCTTCTGGCTCGTGGAATTGATATCGATAGTCTAGAATGTGTCGTAAACTTTGACGTCCCTAGAGATATGGAAACCTATACCCACCGTGCAGGACGTACAGGTCGCATGGGCAAAGAGGGCTATGTGATCACTCTCGTAACCCATCCTGAAGAGCTTAAAAAAATCAAGAAGTTTGCTACAGTTCGAGAAATTATCCTAAAAAACCAAGAACTCTATATCAAATAAGGTTGGCATTCGCCAACCTTTTTCTTATCCCCAAGTAATTTCTAATTGATAGCTGGCAAAGGGGTGTCCCTCTTTGTTTTGCAGTTGATAGTCTACGTGGATTTTTTGTCCTTCAACCTCGTAACGACTGGTCTGGATGATAAACTCCTGCATGCCCATGGGAGTCGGAATATAGGCTAAACTATCACTATCCTTTAGAAAACGCATGATGGTCTTGGGAGTGGAAAAACGGCTCATCACCAGTTCTTCTTGATGAAACTTGAGCACCACTTTTTCCTTTTCCTCATTATAGAAAAGCAAATAGCTATAATCCCCTTTTTCACGCACTTCCACGTCATAGAGTTGGTCGATGACTTCCAACTGTTCATCAAGCTGAATCCTATTTCGCATCCGAATCTTCACATCAAATCCTCTTTCTTGTCTCTTGTCCTACTATTTTACCAAAAAGAGCAGGATTTTGCTATAATGGTCATATGAACGAAAAAGTATTCCGTGACCCAGTTCACAACTATATCCATGTCAATAATCAGGTCATCTATGACTTGATCAATACAAAAGAATTTCAACGTCTGCGTCGTATCAAACAGCTAGGGACTTCCAGTTATACCTTCCACGGTGGGGAGCACAGTCGCTTTTCCCATTGTTTGGGTGTCTATGAGATCGCTCGTCGTATCACGGAGATTTTTGAAGAAAAATATCCTGAAGAATGGGATCCTGCTGAGTCTCTCTTGACCATGACTGCTGCACTCCTTCATGACCTCGGGCATGGTGCCTACTCCCATACTTTTGAAAATCTCTTTGATACAGATCATGAGGCCATTACTCAGGAAATCATCCAAAGTCCTGAGACAGAGATTCACCAAGTCCTGCTTCAAGTAGCGCCAGATTTCCCAGAAAAGGTAGCCAGTGTCATCGACCATACCTATCCTAACAAGCAGGTCGTGCAACTCATTTCTAGCCAAATTGATGCGGACCGTATGGACTATCTCTTGCGCGACTCCTATTTTACAGGAGCATCTTATGGGGAATTTGACCTGACACGCATCCTCCGAGTCATTCGTCCTATCGAAAATGGTATCGCCTTTCAGCGCAATGGTATGCATGCCATCGAAGACTATGTTCTCAGCCGCTACCAGATGTATATGCAGGTTTATTTCCACCCAGCAACACGAGCCATGGAAGTTCTCCTACAAAATCTCCTCAAACGCGCTAAGGAACTCTATCCTGAAGACAAAGATTTCTTTGCACGCACTTCTCCTCATTTGCTACCTTTTTTTGAAAAGAAAGTTACTCTATCTGACTATCTGGCTCTAGATGATGGCGTGATGAATACCTACTTCCAGCTCTGGATGACCAGTCCTGACAAGATTCTCGCTGACTTGTCGCAACGTTTTGTCAACCGCAAGGTCTTTAAATCCATCACCTTTTCACAAGAAGACCAAGACCAACTCGCAACCATGAGAAAACTGGTTGAAGAAATCGGTTTTGACCCCGACTACTACACTGCCATTCATAAGAATTTTGACCTCCCTTATGATATCTATCGTCCCGAATCTGAAAATCCACGGACACAGATTGAGATTCTACAGAAAAATGGTGAACTGGCAGAACTCTCTAGCCTGTCCCCTATCGTCCAATCCCTTGCTGGCAGTCGCCACGGAGATAATCGTTTCTATTTCCCAAAAGAAATGTTAGATCAAAACAGCATCTTCGCAAGCATTACCCAGCAATTTTTACACTTGATTGAGAACGATCATTTTACCCCAAATAAGAACGAATAGAGGAAATATATGAGTATTAAACTAATCGCCGTCGATATCGATGGTACCCTAGTCAACAGTAAGAAGGAAATCACTCCTCAAGTCTTTTCTGCCATCCAAGATGCCAAACAAGCCGGTGTCAAAGTCGTGATTGCAACGGGCCGTCCTATCGCAGGCGTTGCCAAACTTCTGGACGAATTGCAGTTAAGAGATGAGGGTGACTATGTGGTAACCTTCAACGGTGCCCTTGTCCAAGAAACTGCTACTGGCCATGAGATTATCAGCGAATCCTTGACCTATGAGGATTATCTGGATATGGAATTTCTAAGTCGCAAGCTCGGTGTTCACATGCACGCTATTACCAAGAACGGTATCTATACTGCCAATCGCAATATCGGAAAATACACGGTGCACGAATCAACCCTCGTCAGCATGCCCATCTTCTACCGTACTCCTGAAGAAATGGCTGGCAAGGAAATCATTAAGTGTATGTTTATCGATGAACCAGAAATTCTCGATGCTGCGATTGAAAAGATTCCAGCCGAATTTTACGAACGATACTCCATCAACAAATCTGCTCCTTTCTACCTCGAACTCCTTAAAAAGAATGTAGACAAGGGTTCAGCTATTACCCATCTAGCTGAAAAACTCGGATTGACCAAAGATGAAACTATGGCGATCGGGGACGAAGAGAATGACCGCGCCATGCTGGAAGTCGTTGGAAATCCCGTTGTTATGGAAAATGGAAATCCAGAACTCAAAAAAATCGCCAAATACATCACCAAATCAAATGATGAATCTGGCGTTGCCCATGCTATCCGTACGTGGGTATTGTAAAATGCTTAACTATAAAAAATAAACGACACCCCAAAAGGTAGAGATGAAACTCTAACTTCCGGGGTGTTCTTTTTGAATATTGAATTCGTCACGAACGAGTTACCTTTAGAAACTAGCAAAACAAATCACTCTTCCTCCTCAAACATCAGAGCATTTAATTCTTCTCTCTCAATAGCAATCTCTTCAAAGGTGGAAATAATATTATTTAGTATTTCTAAACTGATAATACCGGTCGAATCCTTAATGGTAACAATGGTTCCAATAGCAGTTAACTGAGCGATTAATTCTCTAACCTTTTTTAATTCATCCAGATCTAGAATATCCACTTCCATGACCGTATCGTGATTGTTTATTCTGGTTTGAATCAGAGAAAAAGGCAAGGATGAATAATTTCTTAACAACTTATAGGTCCCTGACTTGTCACCTATAGAATCAATACAAATAGCTAGCATGGTTTCGTCTCCTTTATTCTCTGATTGCTACTCAATGACATTATATCATACTGGGGAGCTAATCTATAAGAAATAAAAGAGGGCGTTTCCGTTCCGATTGCAGAGTTAGATCTAATTCAGCCCGTTGTACAGTTACTTAAATCTTGAGAGTACAAAAACATAATGATTCTTTCTCCTTCGTCGGGATTAGAAAGCCTAATCTTCGTTTGCGTACAATCGTTCAATGGTTGTACGCTTTTTCCATAAACAAAAGCACATTCCAAAAATATTGATTTGAATCCATGCTTCGGCGTAATCTTTTCCATTGCTTGCATAATGAGTTATATAATGATGAATCATATTTTTCCTTTCTAAATTTGGTATAATGAAATCAAAAACGAGGTAATTCTAATGAAATTAAATCCTGATTGCGTCCGTGATATCCTTTTTGTTGTTGAAGAGTATTCAACATACTCTAATGATGTCTCAGAGGATAAACTATATGAAAATCTTATTCCAAAATATTCACAAGAGGAAGTCCTCTACCATGTCAGACAATGCGAACATAGTGGCTTATTTCTCAATGTACAACATTTTTTTGGTGGTTTCTCAATTCAAGATTTATCTCCTTATGGTCATCAATTCATCAATGATATTCGCCAAGATAACAATTGGAATCGGACAAAAGATATAGCAAAGAATGTAGGTTCTTTTTCATTGGATGTCCTTAAAGATATTTCATCACAAGTTATTACCAATCTCATTTCAAATCAGCTTGGCAACAAGTTTTAAGAAGATAGTAGCATAGTTGTTTTCAGCCGTGCTTTTTGTTTTGATTGCTTGCACACCTTTTAATTTTTGATTGTTCAAGTAAATACCATCTTCTCTGATTTTTATTTCTTCCATTTCACTCCTCCTACTCTCCTAAATCAAACCAGCTTTCATCGATGCCTAGGACATCGCATACTCGGTTTTTTAATCTGTCGCTACCTTTACCATACTTCAGCAATTCTGAAATGGTAGGCTTCTTGACTCCACAAGCACGAGCAAGGTGTGTTTGTGTCATTCCTTCTAAATTCAATTTGTCTTTGACAAGTTGAATTCATTTTTGATGTTGTTGGCTCATATTCTCTCCTCTCTATCTCTCTCCTTTTTGCTATAATAAAAGCAGAAAGGAGGTGAATTTCATGTCGCCAATTACTAATGAAAATGTCCAAATCTGGACACTCTATGTCACAGTGATTGTTGCTATAATAGGTTTTATATTAAATACCATTTCACTCTGGCAAACGAAGAAAGCAACAGAGGATATGGCAAAGCCTTATATTAATGTCTACGTGGATGCCTATGCAGTTAAAAATCAACAACGTGCCTATGTTTTTAAAAACTTTGGCAAAACTCCAGCATATATCGATAATATTCAGATAGATGGAGAATTGGATTCATTGAACTCAATACACCGCTTCGGCTCACTCATCGGAAATATGATTGCTCCAGGACAAAAGTTTACATCGTCAATAGAACCAGGTTATAAAGAACGTATCACACTGACGATTACATACTCTGATAGCAAGAAACACAAATATACAGATAAGTTTGTACTTGATGCTAACTTGGCATCTACAATGTTCTACACTGTAAACGAGAGCGATAGTAGCGACTCTCCTGCAACAGCTATAAGACAATCGACCATGGCTTTATTACGCGATCTACGATAGCCCCATCTCCGAATGATTTTGCAGTTCATACATTACGTAAGAATTCAATTTTTATCTCAACAGTTTCATCGTCAAGTGTGTTGGCGATGATTTTATTTTTTGCATCGATTGCTTCGTTCAAGTCTTTGCAAATTAGTGAATAAGAGACTTTAACATTTGCATTTGCCATTTTCCCAACCTCCTTTTTAAAAAAATTACCTAAAAAGTTAGCGAATTTCTTGACATTGATAAATAAATTTATTAAAATCAAAGCATAGAGAAAAGACCTACTAAAAAGTAAGGTTTACCTATTCAAAACGGACGGCAATCGGTTTTTTAGGTTTTTATTTTTTTAGTTGTCTGTTTCGCTAACTCTTTAGCTTACAAAATATATTGTAGTAAATTTATTAAATATTTTTTGTCATGTCTTAGAAAGGTTGATGTATCAATGTTTTTCACGTTTGAAAAAATAAAAGAATTGGCTGACAAACAAGGTATTTCATTAAATAAACTTGAAGAAAAACTAGGTTTTAGCAGAAATACAATTTATAACATGAAGAAATCAACACCAAATGTTGAACGAGTTTCAATGATTGCTGACTACTTCAACGTATCCACTGATTATCTTCTAGGTCGTACTGACAATCCTGCAATTACTGGGAATTCGCACGTAAATGAACCAGATGACATCGATAAAATCATAGACCACGCTATGCTATTTGATGGAAAACCTCTGACTGACGAAGATCGTAGAGCTATTCGAGGAATCATCTCAGGGTATATGAATAGCAAGGAAGATTAAAATGTCTCACAAAAACCAAATTGAAATTTACCAGTTTAATAGTCGTGCGAAATATTGGTTAGTCCGAGCTGAAGGTGGAAAATATTACGATGATTTTAAATACAACCACTTCATCTCTATTCACCACAACCAGGTTATGCTATCGGATTTACAGACAAGTGACTTACTCCTTACGACAGAAAAAACTATAGAGCACTACAAGCAGCAGATAACAAGAGTATATCAAGACCAAAATCTGTCAAAACACCAAATCACGTTTACCGCTAAACGCCTCTATAGTTTTGTTGAAGATATGAGTATAGGGGATTACATCGTAGTTCCATCATTCAAATCAAACTACTTCTTGATTGGACAAATCACAAGTGATGTCTATGAAAAAGATATCCCGAAAGAGCAACTAACCCTAAATCATGGCTACGAACAGTCTACGGATATCAAACGTCGAGAAGTTAAGTGGATTAACGAAGTGCCACGAAGAAAAGTAAATCCAAAATTTCTATATAGCACGCTAACCGTCCATCATACCATCTTTAATATCACTGATTTATCAAAATATATCGATGGTCTCATATCTCCACTTTACTTCAAAGAAGGGAAATTGCACCTTCAGTTGAGAGTTAACACCAAACATCCAATTACATCCAGTATGTGGAAAAATCTCTATTCTATTATCGATGAATATAAAAATCCTGAAATTAATGAGGAAATCGTTGCTACTTCTAACGTAGAGAGCCCAGGAGATATAACTCTACAATCCATCAGTCAATTCATATCAGATAATCATTGGATGCTGAACTCAGGATTAATAGGTATTGGTCTCTTATTCGGAGATATTGATATCAAAGGCATCAAAGTAAAGGGACTCTTCCCATACTTGCAACAAAGAAAAACAGCCAGATTGGAAGAACGCAAACTGACTGTAGAAGTTGAAACTATGGAAAAAGACGCCACGCTGAAAGATGTACAGCGAGATGTTGAAATAGAAAAAGCTCGCAAAGAACTAGAATCATTAAGAAATGTGAGAGCATTTGAAATCACTGTTGACTCACCTAGTGTTTCTTACGAAAACGCACCCCAAACGCAAATGGATTCAAATGAGAATCAGGATGAGGGATAATTTTTACTACTAGAATAAAAATCAAAAAAGTAATGAAAATAATACCTCTGTCTAAAAAGAAAAGAGTGAGAGAAAAAATAGAATACGCCAGCAAATATCCCCAAAGGATTTGAACTAGTTTCATATGAATTCCTCCTCTCTATTTTTAATTTGATTTTAACAAAAACACGCTGATTAGTAAAGGAATTTAGCGAGAAAAATATGACAGAAAAAGAATTATTGGATCTCCATAAAGTTACTTTACGTGAATTTACCACTAAACAATGGCAAAGAAACGGATTCTACGACGAAATTAACCGAATTGTCTATATCAATGCTGATTTAAGTCCAGATGAAAGACGAAAAGTTCTTTTTCACGAACTCGGACATCTAGAACACTACCGCAGTTTGTACCAAAATGCTCCACTATTATGTGAGAATGAAGCTAACCGCTATATGATCCAAAATCTAGTTGCCGAAGAAATAGCCACATATGGAGCAGAAAGTTTTAATAGCATCCGATTTATGGAGCGATATCAATTGAAGACTATAACAGATGAAGTTATGGTCCGCACCGAATTTTATAAACAAGTTGAAAATTTTTAATTTTTAAAAGGAGTAAAATCTTATGGGATTTTTTGATAATGTTAAACAAGAAGCTAGTTTTTCTACTGCTTCTGGAACAAGTGGATTGAACTATGTTGTTCTTCAAGTAACTCTAAAAGAGAAGTTTTTTGGTACTGGCTCAGGTAATTTGACTGAGTTAGAAAATGTTATTAATAAGCAAGTAGCCAAAGGATATCGACTACACACAATAAGCACTGTAAATGGTGGAAGTAAGGGCCTAGGTGGTGGTGATCGTATACAAGCTACAATGGTCTTCGAAAAAATTATCTAAAATAAAAAATCCCCACACTCGCAAAGTTTGGCGACTCTGAGTGTGAGGAACTTGAATATAAGAAACAACCATTCAAAAGGTCGTTTTCTTGTACCCATTTTAGCAAAAAAGTGAGGTAAAATCAAATGGCATCATACAGAAAAAGAGAGAATGGTAAGTGGGAATACCGCATTTCTTATAAATCTCACGACGGAAAATATAAAAAGGCTGAAAAGGGTGGATTCCTGACTAAAAAGGCTGCACAGATAGCAGCAGCCGAAAGAGAGAAAGAACTACTTCTTCCCTCTTATGTTTCGGACGACATTACCCTTTACGACTACTTCACCCAGTGGTCTACCATCCATAAGAAACCAAATTTAGCACCAGTAACCTGGCAAGTCTATCAAACGACTGTTTGCAAATACAAAGCTAAGAAACATAACCAGTTCAATCTACCAGCAAGCCCTAAATACATTTGCTGAGACTCATTCTCAAGCAACAGTTGAAAGATTGAATATTCATATTAAGCAATGCGTTGCTATGACAGTTCATGAGGAAATCATTCAAAAGGATTTCACAACCTTTGCCAAAGCGGTATCCCAACATAAAGGGATTGAGAAAGAAACCAAATTTCTTGAAGTTGAAGAGTACAAGAAAGTTATAGCTGTTTCAAAGCGTAAAATGGACGTTCAATCTTATGCAGTGATCTATCTTATCGCAGTTACTGGAATGCGTTTCGCTGAATGCTTAGGGCTTACATGGGACAGTGTAGACTATGATAACAAGGTTCTTTCTGTAGATAAGACCTGGAATTACAAAACGAATCTTGATTTCAGCTCTACAAAAACAAAAAGCAGTATCCGAAAGATACCGCTTGACGACTCAACTCTTGAATTATTAAAAAAGTACAGACAAGATCATTGGCTGGAAAATAAAGATAATCGTATTTTTTCTAACATATCAAACAATGCAGTCAATAAGACCTTAAGATATATCGTTGGAAGAAATGTCCATGCTCACTCGCTTAGACACACATACGCTTCTTTCTTGATTTCAAAACACATTGAACTACTATCTATCTCTAAAATCCTTGGCCATGAGAATATGAACATCACTATTGAGGTGTACGCTCATCAGTTGAAGGAATTAGAGGACGAAAGCAACTCAGAAGTAAGAGAGATATTCGGAAATTTAGGGGCGAATTTGGGGCGAAACACCTCAAACACCCAGAAAAATCAATAGTTTCTATGCCCCCTGCAGGAATCGAACCTGCAACTACTCCTTAGGAGGGAGTTGTTATATCCATTGAACTAAGGGAGCTAGATAAAAACCCTGCTGGGTGAGCAGAGTTTTTTAGTCGAATTAACGACGGATTTCTTTGATACGAGCTGCTTTACCTTGAAGAGCACGCAAGTAGTACAATTTCGCACGACGTACTTTACCGTAACGAACAACTTCGATCTTTTCAACACGTGGAGTGTGGATTGGGAAGATACGCTCAACACCTACACCGTTAGAGATTTTACGAACTGTGTAGTTTTCTGAGATGCCAGCACCTTTACGTGCAATAACAACACCTTCAAAAATCTGGATACGTTCACGGTTACCTTCGACAACTTTCGCGTGTACACGAACAGTGTCACCAGGACGGAATGATGGGATATCTGTACGAAGTTGACCTTCAGTCAAGCTTTGGATTAATGGATTCATTTTATTCTCCTATCTTTGTCAATCTTGAGGAACCTTCCTCAGCGGATAAACTGTATTTTTGTGCGTCCATTACACACAAGATACAGTTTACCAAATTTCCACCTAAAAGTAAAGAAATTTATAGCAGAATTCCTAAAAAAATCGCTAGAAAACCGCCTATGTAAGTTAAGAGTAAATAGCTATAAAATACCTTCTTGTCACTTAATAGTTTTTGCAGTTCGTCATTCAAGGTTGAAAAGGTCGTTAACCCTCCACAAAAACCTGTCGCTAGGATAGCATAGATTTCCTTGGACTCCACATGGTTGTAGAGCAAGCCAATCAAAAAACAGCCGAGAAGATTGGCTATGAGAGTTCCTAGGGGCAATTTAGAAGCTTGATTATAGCGGGAAAAGAAATAACGAACCAAGGCTCCGAACCCGCAGGCGATTGCAAGATAAACGATTACCATTTCTTCCTCCCTAGAACATAAGCCAAGAGCAGACCTCCACCAATGCTCAAAAATAAGTAGATGCCTAAACTAAGATGACGCCCGGTATCAAGCAGTTTCACGGCATCAAGCATTAGACTAGAAAAGGTTGTTAACCCTCCACAAAATCCTGTACCCAACGCCAAAACCAAGCCTTTACTAGTTCCCTTATTGACCAGATAGCCTTTCACCAGACAGACCAGGCAGATAATGCCCAGATAATTGACGAGGAGGGTTCCCCAAGGAAAGTCAGGACTGGCTGGCAACTGAGAAGATAGAAAATAGCGGACAAGACCACCCAACATAGCAGCTAAAAATATCCCTAGCGGATAGAATTGTTCTTTTTTCATTTTATGTTTTGTTCCTGATAATCACGCGAACGTTTGAGAATATCTGAAAAAGTCGCAACAATGGTTTCTTGGTAACTCTTATTGGTTACACGACTCCTTACCTTTTCAAAAATGACTTCTTCTCGCTTACTATCTAAAATAGGTTTTCCTGAGGCCTTCTTATAGGCAACAACACCCTCAACCAAGTGCATTCGTTCTTCCAAGAGCTTAACAATTTGGTCGTCGATTTGATCAATTTCTTGGCGAATAATATCTAAGTTCATATAGTCTCCTCCTTTATTTGAATTATTGTATCAAAAAGCCTCTAAATAGGCTAGTAAAATCCCAAAAAAACTAATAAAAAAACGCACTGACTTCTTCCAGTCAGCGCAGTTTGATTCTTATCCTACTTTTGCAGCCAATTCTTCTGCGAATTGTTCCAAGCGTTCAATATCTTCTTCTTCGGCAGAAAGGTCTACTTTAACGCACTCTGAACCTTTTTCTGCTCCTGTCGCGACAAATACACGATCAAAGTCATCAACAGCCTTACAGAATTCGTCGTAGAAGGTATCTCCTGAACCGACCACTCCGTAGATTTTGCCATTCAAGTTGAGATCAGCTAGGTCTTCGTAGAAGTCCATCATCTCATCTGGCAATTCTCCATCGCCATAAGTATAAGTCGCAACAATTGCGATATCCGCTTCCAAGAAGTCTGAAGCGTCAACAGTCGTACATTCATCCACATCGACATCCAAACCCAAGTCTCGCAATTTATCTGCTACAATATCTGCAATTTCTTCGGTATTACCGGTCATACTGGCAAATACAATTTTTGCTAATGCCATATCGTCCTCCTCAATTTATCTTTCTCCATTATATCATATCTTTTTCATTTTAAAAATAAAAATTCTTGTGCTACAATGAAATGAGAAAGAATTGAGGTTATTTATGGAAATTTGCCAGCAAATTTTAGAGAAAATCAAAGAATACGATACCATTATCATTCATCGTCATATGAAACCAGACCCTGATGCCTTGGGAAGTCAGGTAGGCTTGAAAGCCTTGCTCAACCACCATTTTCCTGAAAAGACCATCAAAGCTGTCGGCTATAATGAACCGACTTTGACTTGGATGGCAGAAATGGATACTGTTCAAGATAGTGACTACCAAGGAGCTCTTGTCATTGTCTGCGATACAGCCAATACTGCTCGTATCGATGATAAACGCTATGAACAAGCTGATTTCACCATCAAAATTGATCACCATCCAAACGATGATATCTATGGTGACCTATCTTGGGTGGATACAAGTTCAAGCAGTGCTAGTGAGATGATTGCCCTATTTGCAGAAAATACTCAACTAACCTTGTCAGATCAAGCTGCTGAACTCCTTTTTGCTGGGATCATTGGGGATACAGGGCGTTTCCTTTATCCTTCTACCTCAGCCCGAACCCTTCGTATCGCTTCTTCCTTGAGAGAGTACAACTTTAACTTTGCTAGTTTGACACGCAAGATGGATACCATTAGCTATAAGATTGCAAAACTGCAAGGCTACATCTACGACCATCTAGAAGTTGATGAAAACGGAGCCGCTCGTGTTCTTCTCAGTCAAGAAATCTTGAAAGAGTATAATGTTACTGACGCTGAAACCGCAGCGATTGTCGGTGCACCAGGAAGAATCGACAGCGTCAGTCTCTGGGGAATTTTTGTCGAGCAAGCTGACGGACATTACCGCGTTCGTTTACGTAGTAAAATCCATCCAATCAATCAGGTTGCCAAAGAACACGACGGAGGAGGACATCCATTAGCAAGTGGAGCTAATTCTTATAGTTTAGAGGAAAATGAACAAATATACGGGAAGCTTCAAGAAGTCGCAAGAACAAATCAAGGCTAAGATTCATTCTTAGCCTTTTCCCATTCTTTTTTCTTGAAAATATACGGTTTCTTTGTAACTCACTTTATGATATAATAAACCAAAGAAAAGAAAAGGAGACTTATTATGGAAAAAAATCGTTTGTTTATTCTTATTTCTGCTGGAGTAGCTATTCTAGGTTCACTCTTACCCTGGGCTAGTTTGAATGCAGGTGCTTTTGGCTCCTATAGTGTGCACGGTTTTAACGGAGATGGCTGATTTGTTATCATCGCGGCTATCGTCTCTATTGTTCTGACATGCTTGAATAATGTCAATAAACCAATGCCTAAAGGTTTTGCCATTGGTGTCATTGTTGCAGGTGCAATTTCGACTCTCGTCACTCTTGTTAATTTATTCAGCATAAACAAGTATGTAACTCATATTGGTGGATACGGCGTTTCAATCGGTTTTGGTTTGATTCTTTCCCTTCTTGCTAGTATTGCCCTTGTAGTGACTGGTCTCTTGGCAATGTCAGGTGGTAAAATCACAAAAGACTCATTAGCTGAATTAGCTGAATCAGGAAAAGATTTTGCTCAAACAGTCGGACGCGTAACAAGTACTACCGTAAAAACTGCAGTAGAGGAAATCAAAAAAGAAACTCAAGAACATAAAAAAGAAGAAACTACAGCTGCAAAAACAGAGACAGTTAAAGAGGAAACCGAGCAAAAAGAAGAAGAAGCTACAGAACCAGCTCATGTCAAAGCTGAAACTGAAAATGAAGAACCTGTTAAAGAAGAACCAGTTGAAACTGAACTAGCTGAAGAAGAAACTACTGAAAATAAGACTGTTGAAGAAAGTGAAACAGTAAAAGAAACAGCTGAAGAAGAATCAACTGAATTTAAAAATGAAGAGAAAGAAGAACAAAAAGATCCAAGTCAGGCGGACCAATAATTCTTCTCCCTATCACCTCAGTATAAACTGGGGTGATTTTTATCGATATTTTTAATAAAATCAGGGAAAAGACTTGCCAAACTTACCAGAATCTGATAGACTAGTAAGGTAACAATCTATGGCTCGCAAAGAGACCATGGCAGAAAGGAAATATTGCAAAATGAAAAAAGATATCCATCCAGAATATCGCCCAGTTGTCTTCATGGACACAACTACTGGTTACAAATTCCTTAGCGGTTCAACAAAACGCTCTAACGAAACTGTTGAGTTCGAAGGCGAAACTTACCCATTGATCCGTGTGGAAATTTCATCAGACTCACACCCATTCTACACTGGACGTCAAAAGTTCACTCAAGCAGATGGACGCGTGGATCGTTTCAACAAAAAATACGGTCTCAAATAAGAATAAAAAGAACAGCTTCGACTGTTCTTTTTTCTTTCTTCAAATCAGGACTCAAGAACCACTGCTGTTCCACTACAGGTAACCATCAGCATACCATTCTCAGCACCTAAGGTTTCATAGTCCATCTTAACCCCAATGATAGCATTTGCGCCACGTTCACTCGCACGCGCCATCATTTCTGCTAGAGCTTCTTCTCTCGCTTGGGTTAATTCGCCTTCATAACTACTAGCACGACCACCAAGAATATTACGGAAACCAGCCGCCATATCTTTGAACATATTAACCCCAGCAACCACTTCGCCAAAGACAATTCCTTTGTATTCTAGGATTTTCTTTCCTTCGATCCCCGTAGTTGAAATAATCATCTTTAGGCCCTCCTTGCTTCTTTTAGAACATTGTAAACCCTTTCATTATCTTTGTCAAGAAATTCCCTATTGCTTTTATACTCCCCATCAAAAAAGAGAAGACTTGGAGTCTTCTCTTTTTCTTAGTTAAATCGCTTCTGTGACAAAGCTACGGCTTTCTAGCACCTTAAGCATGGCATTTGCTGTGTCTAGCGCTGTAAAGAGTGGCACACCGTGTTCAATGGCTGAACGGCGGATTTGCTCACCATCTTCATCAGCAGTTCGTTTGGTTCCGACAGTATTGATGATTGCTTGAATTTTTCCTTTGCGGACAAAGCTTGGGATATCCTTCTCATCATCACCAATCTTACCAACAGGCTGAGCATGCAGTCCATGGCTAGCAAAGAATGCTGCAGTTCCTTCTGTCGCGAGGATACCGTAACCGATATTTTGGAAACGGCGAGCCAAGTCCAAGGCTTCTTCTTTGGCATCATCTGCAATGGTGAAGACTACATTTCCGAAAGTTGGCAAATGGAGGTAAGAAGCTTCAAAGGCTTTATAGAGAGCTTTTTCTAGAGTAGCATCAGAGCCCATGACTTCCCCTGTTGACTTCATTTCAGGACCGAGCAAGCTATCTACCTTAGCTAACTTGGTGAAGGAGAAGACTGGGGCCTTGATATGAACGCGAGTACTTTCAGGGTAAAGTCCATCTTGGTAGCCAAGTTCTCCAAGGTTTTGACCAAGAATGAGCTTGGTCGCTACTTGAGCCATAGGGATATTGGTTACTTTTGAAAGGAATGGCACCGTACGGCTGGCACGTGGATTAACCTCAATAACGTAGACTTTTTCATCCTTGATAACAAACTGGATGTTCATCATACCAAGACAGTTGAGCCCAATCGCTAAACGTTTGGTATAGTCTGTAATGGTTTCTTGAACCTTTTGCGACAAGGTTTGCGGTGGGTAAACGGCCATTGAGTCACCTGAGTGGACACCAGCACGTTCGATATGCTCCATGATACCAGGGATAAGGACATTTTCTCCGTCTGAGATGGCATCCACTTCACACTCTTGCCCAACGATGTAAGAGTCAACAAGAACAGGGTGATCTGGACTAGCCTTAACAGCGGTACGCATGTAAGAACGGAGGTCTTCTTCGTTTTCCACGATTTCCATAGCACGTCCACCCAAAACATATGAAGGGCGAACGAGAACTGGGAAACCAATTTTACGTGCAGCAAGTACTGCTTCTTCTTCATTGGTTGCTGTTTGTCCAGGAGGTTGTGGAATATCCAAGTCTTTGAGGGCTTGTTCGAAGAGGTCACGGTCTTCTGCACGGTCCAAGTCAGCAACTTGCGTACCAAGGATAGTCACCCCTGCTTTTGCCAATGGCTCCGCAAGGTTGATAGCTGTTTGACCACCAAACTGAACGATAACCCCTTTTGGTTGCTCCAAGTCAATAACATTCATAACATCTTCAAAAGTTAATGGCTCAAAGTAGAGCTTGTCAGATACCGAGAAGTCTGTAGAAACGGTCTCTGGGTTTGAGTTCATAATGATGGCTTCGTAACCAGCTGCTTGGATGGCCTTAACAGAGTGAACGGTTGCGTAGTCAAACTCAACCCCTTGACCGATACGGATTGGACCTGAACCTAGGACTAGTACAGATTCCTTATCAGACTTGATAGACTCATTTTCCCATCCATAGGTTGAATAAAAATATGGGGTTTCAGAGTCGAACTCTGCCGCACAAGTATCGACCATCTTGTAGACTGGGACAATCTTGTTTTCCAAGCGAAGTTGACGAACTTGATCAGCTGTTGTTTTCCAGAGTTCAGCAATCTTACGGTCTGAGAATCCATTTAGCTTAGCTGTTTTCAAAACTTCTAGCTCTTGTGGATGAGCACCCAATTCCTGCTCTATTTCAAAGATGTGCAAGAGTTTATCAAGGTAGAAAATATCAATCTTGGTCAATTCAGCAATTTCTTCTGGTGTGTAGCCACGGCGAATAGCTTCTGATACGTAGAAGAGACGGTCATCTTGAGCCTTGACAACCTTTTCAATCAAGGCATCATCTGAAACATCTGCAAGCTCAGGCATTTCATTGTGATGGACACCAATTTCTAGAGAGCGACAAGCTTTAAGGAGAGATTCCTCGATGTTTCGACCGATGGCCATAACTTCTCCAGTTGCCTTCATCTGGGTACCAAGACGACGTTCCCCTTTTTCAAACTTGTCAAATGGGAAACGAGGAATCTTAGCAACCACATAGTCGAGGGCTGGCTCAAACATGGCATAGGTTGATCCTGTAACTGGGTTGATGACCTCATCCAAGGTCAAACCGACGGCAATCTTAGCTGCCAATTTAGCAATCGGATAACCTGTCGCCTTAGATGCAAGAGCAGAAGAACGTGATACACGAGGATTTACTTCGATAACATAGTACTTAAAGCTATGGGGATCAAGTGCTAGCTGAACATTACATCCACCTTCAATCTTGAGTGCACGAATGATGCTCAAGCTCGCGTCACGTAGCATTTGGTTTTCATAGTCTGACATGGTTTGCGCAGGTGCAAATACAATGGAGTCACCTGTGTGAATCCCAACCGGGTCAAAGTTTTCCATGTTACAAACAACGAGGGCATTGTCAGCCGAGTCACGCATGACTTCGTACTCGATTTCCTTGAAACCTGCAATGGAACGCTCAATCAAACATTGGGTAACAGGTGACAGTTTCAAACCATTTTCAGCGATTTCACGCAATTCTTCCTCGTTGGCACACATACCACCACCAGTACCACCTAGGGTAAAGGCTGGACGAACGATGACTGGGTAACCAATTGTCGCTGCAAAGGCAACTGCTTCTTCTACTGTATTGACAATTTCAGATTCAGGGATGGGTTGCTCAAGCTCTTCCATCAATTGTTTAAAGAGATCTCGGTCCTCCGCTTGGTCGATGGCAGACAGTTTAGTCCCGAGAAGTTCTACTCCGAGCTCATCTAAAATACCATTTTTAGACAATTCCATCGCCATATTGAGCCCTGTCTGACCTCCAAGAGTTGGGAGCAAGGCATCTGGACGTTCCTTACGGAGAATACGCGTCACAAACTCAAGTGTAATCGGTTCGATGTAGACCTTGTCAGCGATCTCCTTATCCGTCATGATGGTTGCAGGGTTTGAGTTCACCAAAACAACCTCATAGCCTTCCTCTTTCAAAGACAAGCAGGCCTGGGTCCCAGCGTAGTCAAACTCAGCAGCCTGACCAATAATAATCGGACCAGAACCAATCACCATAATTTTTTGAATATCAGTACGTTTAGGCATAGTTTATGATACAAAGCCCGTAAAGAACACAGTGAAAATAGGAAACTCGGTGCAGACGCCTTTAGCGTCAAGACGATGTTTATCTTTTTCACACAGTTCTTAGGGCGTGTTCACTTCCGCGAACAATGTATCTTCTCCTTTCTATTCGGCAACTCTCTGGTTGCCATTAAATAAATTCTCCGTCGATTTTTTAGAGAAACGATTATTTTCGATAAAAAATCTAGTGCAGGGAGTTTTTAGTTCGCCCAATAGCGACTAAAAGAAACGACCTGCCTTTCTATTCGTCGCCTCACAGAGCGACATTAAATAAGATACAAAGGACGATAAGAAAGCGACTGAATTTTGGAAACCAAGGATAGAAATTCTTCCTTGGTTTCTCTAAATTCCGAGCTTTCCGTCCGTGTTCAATTCCATGAATTCTCCGACGAGTCTTACTCGTTCTTAGTTGGCTTGTTTAAAAGCTTCCATCATCTCGATAAACTCGTCAAAGAGGTAGCTAGCGTCGTGTGGCCCAGGAGCTGCGTCTGGGTGGAATTGTACAGAGAAACCTGGTTGGTATCTGTGACGCACACCTTCAACTGACTTGTCATTGATTTCTTCATGGGTAATGATCAAGTGCTCTGGCAATTCTTCACGACTGACCGCATAACCATGGTTCTGGCTAGTAAAGTCTACTCGTCCTGTTGCAATTTCACGGACCGCGTGGTTAAATCCACGGTGACCAAACTTCATCTTATAGGTCTTAGCGCCATTTGCCATGGCAAAGAGTTGATGCCCCATACAGATACCAAAGATTGGAATCTTCCCTTGCACACCACGAATCATATCGAGGGCCTGGGGAACATCTTCTGGGTTTCCTGGACCGTTTGACAACATGACGCCGTCAGGGTTGAGATGGAGAATTTCTTCTGCTGTAGTTGTGTATGGAACCACAGTCACGTTACAGTTCCGTTTCGAAAGTTCGCGTAAAATGGAATGTTTGAGACCAAAGTCTACCAGAACGACACTCAATCCAACTCCAGGAGCAGGATAAGCTGTCTTAGTAGAGACTTGCTTGATATTATCTGTCGGCAAGACTGTTGCTTGGAGCTGGTCTGCGATATGGTCCATGGTATCACCAACATGCGTAAGGGTTGCCCTCATAGTACCATGCTTACGGATAATCTTTGTAAGCGCACGAGTATCAATTCCTGAGATACCAGGGATTTTCTTGGCTTTCAAGAATTCGTCCAAGGTCATTTGATTGCGCCAGTTGCTGGCTCTACGCGCTTCTTCAAAAACTACTACTCCCTTACAGGTAGGACTGATGGATTCGTAGTCATCACGGTTAATCCCATAGTTTCCCACCAACGGGTATGTGAAAGTCAAGATTTGTCCATTATAAGACTGGTCTGTAATGGATTCTTGATAGCCGGTCATCCCTGTATTAAAGACGATTTCACCTGTTACATCAATATCTGCTCCGAAGGCCTTGCCTTCAAAAACTGTGCCATCTTCTAATACTAGAAGTCGTTTTGTCATATAGTCACCTCTCGTGGACGCTCTCAGGCGTCTTTTAACGTCTTGTGTTTATTTTGCTTTTCTGTATGCCAGAACAGATTCTAAGATTGCCATTCTGACAAATACACCATTGGTCATTTGTTGGACAATGCGTGATTTTGGCGCTTCAACTAAATGGTCTGCGATTTCGACATCACGGTTGACTGGGGCAGGGTGCATGAGAATTGCTTTTTCTTTCAAGCGATCATAACGCTCTTGCGTCAAACCATGTTGCGCATGGTAGCCTTCTTTTGAAAAGACCACTCCACTTTCATGACGTTCATGCTGGACGCGAAGGAACATCATGACATCCACCTGATCGATGATCTCGTCAATACTTACAAACTGGCCATAGTCTGCGAATTCCTGACTTCTCCATTCCTCAGGACCTGCAAAGTAAAGCTCTGCGCCTAAACGTTTCAAAATTTGCATATTTGATTTGGCTACACGTGAGTGGTCCAGATCCCCAGCGATAGCGACCTTAAGCCCCTCAAAATGGCCAAATTCTTCGTATATTGTCATCAAATCAAGCAAGCTCTGACTTGGATGTTGCCCTGAACCATCTCCACCATTGATAATGGAAGTCGTAATGGTTGGACTGGCAATCAACTCTCTGTAGTAGTCGACTTCTGGGTGACGGATAACACAGGCATCCACTCCAAGTGCAGACAGTGTCAAGATCGTATCATAGAGTGTTTCACCCTTGTTAACTGAACTCGTCTTCACATCGAAATCGAGTAGATTCAGTCCCAACTTAATCTCTGCTACTTCAAAGGACTTGTGCGTACGAGTCGAACTTTCAAAGAAAAGGTTGGAAACGATATGCTGGTCCTCATAGGAAGCCTGCGCTCCATTCTTAAATTCGATTCCTCGTTTGATCAATTTCATGACCTGATCTACAGTAAGGTCTTCCATAGAGACCACATGTTGCAAAGCTTGTTGATTTTCTGACATGGTTAACTCCTTTTTGCTATCTAGGCTTCTTCGGTAATAAGAACTCTATCTTGTCCATCTAGTTCTGCCATCTCTACGATGATCTCTTCAGAGCGACTAGTTGGAATATTTTTCCCAACATAGTCTGGACGGATTGGAAGTTCTCTATGTCCGCGATCCACTAGAACTGCTAAACTCACACGAGCAGGGCGACCATGGCTGACGACGTTGTCAATAGCTGCACGAATGGTACGACCTGTATAGAGCACATCGTCCACTAAAATGACTTCCCGGTCTGTCACATCAACAGAGATTAAAGAAGTATCTTCACCACTTTTAACATCGTCACGGAAAGGTTTGGTGTCCAGTTCTACTACTGGAACTGAAAGAGATTCTAACTGTTCCAAACGTTCTTGAATACGACGAGCAATAAAGACACCTCGCGTTTTAATACCAGCCAAAACGATTTTGTTCAAATCTTTGTTTCGCTCAATAATCTCGTAAGTGATTCGAGTAATCGCGCGTTTGACGGTCAATTCGTCTACAACTTCTTTTGCCTTCATGACAAACCTCCAAAAAGAAAAGTCTCCTTAACAAGGAGACTTCAGAATGTATAGCCAAGCGAGCCCTACTGCAAACAGTATAGACTTCACCCTTCTACTTAATCCAGCTCCTTGTCTGCCTCACGGGACAGGTTTAAAGGAATATTTTATTGTCATTACTATATCACAAAGACCCGTTCAAATCAAGTAAAAACATTCATTATTTTCACTTATAACGAACTAAAATCATATAATTGAGGATAGTGATCGCATTCTGGATTTTTTGGATGACAGATAGCCCGTCCAAAGTATATCATGGCTTGGTGGGCTGCCAACCATTTCTCTGGTGGCAGAATGTCCATGACACGTTTTTCTACTTCGAGGGGTGTAGCCGATTTCTTGACAATATCATGATGCTTGCAGATACGCTCCACATGAGTGTCCACTGCAAAGGCTGGAATCCCAAAGCCAACACTCATGACGACATTTGCTGTTTTGCGACCAACACCTGCTAGGCTTTCTAATTCCTCGCGAGTCTGAGGTACTTGGCCGTCAAAATCGTCTAATAGTTGTTGGGCACATTTTTTAAGGAATTTAGCCTTATTTCGATACAGTCCCAGACGAGAAATGTGTGAAGCAATTTCACTTTCAGTTGCGACAGACATGGCTTGAGGCGTTGGAAAAGCAGCAAAGAGACCTGGTGTAGCCTTGTTGACTGCAGCATCTGTCGTCTGGGCTGACAGCATCACTGCAACCAATAGTTCAAAGTGATTGGTAAAATCAAGACTAGGCTTAGCATCTGGAAAGAGAGCTATGATTTCTTCTAGCACTTTACGTGCTCGTTTTTTTGACAAGACCATTATTCGTCTCCATCAAACAGTCCTTGCAAGCCAGCAAATGGACTGTTTTCTTCTTTCTTGACTGCTTGTTGAGCTTGGTACTCCTCCTCTGTCATGATTTGCCAGTCATTACCTGAAACAAATCCTTGACCAGCTTCTTCTTCAGCTGTCAAGACTTTGATTGGAATGTTTAGCAAGATATTATCTGACACACTCTCAGCAAGGTCGATTTCCCCATTTTCGATAGGCAAGACCAGGTCATCATCAAGAACTTCCTGATCTAGTTGGTTGGTTGCGCCTTCCATGAAAACCTCTGTCACTGGATAAGACTCTGACAACTCAACTGGCTCCATACTACGACTGGAAGCAAGGACAATGGTGTAAGATAGTTGATAATCTAAGAAATACATGCGGTCTTCGTATTGGACCTTCCCTACCGCAAGGATATCTTTGACATCTAAAATTTCTTGATTACGGGCACGCAAGTCTGATGCCAGGTCTAAAGCTTGTTCAAAATGTAGGCCTTCAGGCTGCTTACGAATTTCTTGAATATTTAACTTCATATTTCCTCCATAAAGATTTACTCACTTGATTATACCATGAAAAGGCTACAAGTCAGCCTTCCAAACTTTGATATTAAAATCTCCTTTTTAACATATTTACTATGACATATTTTCTGTTTAGTGCTATACTATAGGCAAGAATACATCAGAGCAAGGAGGATGCTCATATGGAAGACAAAGCACTAATCAACCAAGCTTACCAACTCCTATCCGAGTTAAATAAAAGCTACCAAAGTTGCAAACAGGGTACAGCCGATGATTTCCGTCTACAAGAACTGCTGAACAGCACTCTCAAGGAACTTAAAAAAGCGGAAAAGCTTGACAACAGTATCTTAATCGACCTTGAGAAATTTTACCAATGTACCAGTCTTTTGATCGGACTGGGGAGCCTAAAACTAAACGATCAAGCACGCACTGCTTGGCGCAACTATGACAAGTTTCATTACGAGCACGTCAAACACGTACTGACTCTTTATGGACCCGTTTTCGGATTTTAGAGTTTAAAATTTTGGATTTTCTATTGACAAAATTTCCTGAAAGGTATAGGATAGAGGTACTAATACTCGGAGGTAAGGGAGACATGAACAACTAAGTCTATCAAATAAAGAAACTTTATTTAGTAGATCTTGTTTTTGTCTCTTTTTGCATGCTCTTTTGGTACTAGATTTTCTGGTACTTTATCCTCTTTGAAAATCAAAAAAACTAGAAAGCTAACCATCTGCTCCTCTTGACTTGGATAGGGTTAGACGGACCTAGGTTGATGGGATTTTCGACATGGATAATGGCGTTTTTGACAGTGACTTTGGGCTCTACTAGATAAAGTAGAGCTTTTTGTTATGCACTATCGACATTCTAGAAAGGGCAATAATATGATAAAAATCAATCATCTGACCATCACACAAAACAAATATCTACGAAATCTTGTATCTGACCTAACCATGACTATCCAAGACGGAGAAAAGGTTGCTATTATTGGTGAAGAAGGAAATGGCAAATCAACTTTGCTGCGAGCTTTAATGGGGGAAGCATTGCCTGATTTCACTATCAAAGGAGAGATCCAGTCTGACCTTCAGTCACTGGCCTACATTCCCCAAAAGTTACCTGAGGAGCTAAAAAGTAGAACTCTACACGATTACTTCTTTTTGGATTCTGCTGATTTAGACTACAGCATTCTTTATCGTTTGGCGGAGGAGTTGCACTTTGATAGCGACCGTTTTGCTAGCGACCAAGAAATTGGCAGTCTATCAGGTGGCGAAGCTTTGAAAATTCAGCTCATCCATGAGTTGGCAAAACCTCTTGAGATTCTTTTTTTAGACGAACCTTCAAATGATCTGGATCTTGAGACAGTTGATTGGCTAAAAAGTCAGATACAAAAGATGAGGCAAACCGTTATTTTCATTTCCCATGATGAAGACTTTCTTTCTCAGACGGCAGATACTATTGTCCACTTACGACTGGTCAAGCACCGGAAAGAAGCGGAAACACTAGTAGAGCATTTAGACTACGATAGCTATAGTGACCAGAGAAAGGCTAATTTTGCCAGACAAAGCCAGCAAGCTGCTAACGACCAGAGAGCCTATGACAAAACCATGGAAAAGCATCGTCGAGTCAAGCAAAATGTAGAAACTGCACTTCGAGCTACCAAAGACAGTACTGCCGGTCGCCTATTGGCTAAAAAGATGAAAACTGTTCTCTCTCAAGAAAAACGCTTTGAGAAAACAGCTCAGTCCATGACACAAAAGCCACTTGAAGAGGAGCAAATCCAACTTTTCTTTTCAGACATCCAACCATTACCGGCTTCTAAAGTCTTAGTCCAACTGGAAAAGGAAAATTTGTCCATTGGCCAGCGCATTTTAGCTCAGGAGTTACAACTAACGGTCCGTGGCCAAGATAAAATCGGTATCATCGGGCCAAATGGTGTTGGGAAATCAACTCTGTTATGCAAGTTACAACAACTCCTAAGCAACAAAAGAGAAATTTCTCTTGGTTTTATGCCACAAGATTACCACAAAAAACTGCAATTGGATCTATCTCCAGTAGCCTATCTCAGCCAAACTGGGGAAAAAGAGGAATTACAGAAAATTCAATCTCACTTAGCCAGTCTCAATTTAAGTTATCCAGAGATGAACCACCAAATCCGCTCCTTATCTGGCGGTCAACAGGGTAAACTCCTACTTTTAGATTTAGTCTTGCGCAAATCAAACTTTCTCCTTCTGGATGAGCCTACACGAAACTTTTCTCCCACTTCTCAACCCGAAATCAGAAAACTCTTTGCCTCTTATTCCGGTGGTCTGATCACTGTTTCGCATGACAGACGCTTCTTAAAAGAGGTCTGTACGAGTATTTATCGTTTGACAGAAAATGGTTTGGAAGTTGTTGATTTACAAGATTTATAAATGTTGAACATAGCAAAAATCCAGAGACGATTTCTGGATTCTTTTTACATATTTTTCAAACGCTCAATTCGTTTTGAGATAGGTGGGTGAGTATAAAAGAGTTTTTGAAGTCCGCCACCTTTCTTGGGATCATTGATATAAAGTGCGCTGCTAGCATCGTCAACATTCTAATGCAGTATTATCTCATATACAAAAAGCAAAATGCAACCAGATTATTGAGGATATGCAAAAGAATGGAATTCCATAGGTTGTCAGAAGTCTTATACCTTATCCCAAATGCAAATCCCATACCTAAATAGGTGATAAAGCTAGGAATAGTATAGGGACCATGCAGATAAGCAAAAAGAAGCGATGTAGCAAACAATCCAAAATATGTATTCTTAAATACTATCCCCTGTAACATACCTCGCATAAAGATTTCTTCCGTGACAGGTGCCAAAACACAGAGATCCACAAAAAGTACAGACCATGAAAGTGAAAAACTTTGCACAGCTTGAGTTGTGTCTGATTGGGTAGGGCCTAAAAAATTGACCAAAATATAAAATAGGAAAAGCAAGGCGTATGATAGAAAACATTTTAAAATATCTTTTAGGCAGATTTTCCGAATGTGAAACAAGTCATACTTTTTTCCTACATATAAAAATAATGCAAGTTCAACAAGTGTAAAAAGGATTGATAACGTTAATGAATTTTCTCGCATGATTTTCTCTGCTATACTCAAATGAATCGGCATAAAAATCAAAATCAAGAAAAACGTCATCCAGCGCTTATACATCATTCACCTCAATTATATAGAATTACATATATTATACTATTTTTCTGTGAGATGACAAGTTAAAAGTGAGATGCTAAAAGCAAAAATCCAGAGAAACTTCTCTGGATTTTGTTTACATCTGTTTCAAACGCTCAATTCGTTCTGAGATAGGTGGGTGGGTGTAAAAGAGTTTTTGTAGTCCGCCACCTTTCTTGGGATCATTGATATAAAGAGCGCTGCTAGCATCGTCGACGTGGTGATGCATTGGCTCGCTATTGTCCAACTTGCGCAAGGCATTGATCATCCCTTGAGGATTGCGGGTCAGCTCCACACTGGATGCATCCGCTAGAAATTCTCGCTGACGAGAGATAGCTAGTTGTACCAAGGTTGCTGCAAGAGGTGCTAGAACAATGGCTAAGAGAGAGATAACAAGCATGATAATCTCTAGACCATTTCCATCGCGATCATTATCACTCCGTCTGCGGCCTGCACCACCCCACCACATCATCCGTCCTGCCATACTAGATAGCATGGTAATAGCACTAGCAAGGGCGACAGCAATGGTCGAAATGCGGATATCGTAGTTTCGAATATGACTGACTTCATGACCCATAACAGCTTCTAGCTCCTCACGATTCATGATAGCCAGAAGACCCGACGTTGCTGCGACTGCTGCATTCTGCGGATTCGAACCTGTTGCAAAGGCATTTAAAGAAGAATCCTCAATGATGAAAACACGTGGCATGGGAATCTGAGCGACCATGGCCATATCTTCCACTACATGGTAGAGGTCTGGTGCTGTTTGCTCATCAACCTCACGCGCACCATTCATAGACATGACAATCTCTGTCGATTGAAAGATCATGGTCAGAGCGTAGATAAGACCGATAATCAAGGCAATTATCATACCACCAAGACCTGAACGCATGAAGAGATAGCCAACCGCATAACCAACCAAGGCCAAGAGTAGGAAGAAAACCAGCAACAAAATCCAGGTTTTTCGTTTATTGCTCGCAATTTGATCAAACAACATTTTAGTCACCTAAACCGCTAAAGTCAACTTTAGGAACTGCCTTTTCCTCTTCAGGTGTTTGAAGGAAGTCTGCAGCTTTAAAGCCAAATAGTCCCGCGATAATGTTGCTTGGGAAACTTTCAAGTTTTACATTGTAGTTGCTGACAACACTGTTGTAGAGTTGGCGAGAGTAAGAAATTTTATTTTCTGTATTGGTCAACTCTTCTTGCAATTTGATAAAGTTAGCACTAGCTTTCAAGTCTGGGTAATTCTCTGCTACTGCAAAGATACCAGAAATCTGGCGTGTAAGAGCATCACTGGCCTTCATCGCTTCAGCTGGTGAGGTTGCTGCAGCTACTTGTCTACGAAGTTCTGTCACTTTTTCCAAGGTAGAACCTTCATATTTGGCATAGCCTTTGACTGTTTCAATCAAGTTTGGGAGGAGATCATTACGACGCTTCAACTGAACATCGATCTGACTCCAAGCCTCCTTGGTCTGCATACGATTTTTCACCAAACCGTTATAGCTAACAATCACAAAAATAACAATTAGAGCCAAAACTCCAAGAATAATCCAAGTCATAATCTTATTCCTTTCTGCTTTTAGATTACTACCAGTATATCAAAATTTTAACGAATATGGTAAAATAAGATGATACTAGAGAAGGAAACTATTATGAAACCAGAAACATTTTACAGCCTACTAGCTGAGCAAAATCTTCCACTTTCGGACCAGCAAAAAGAACAATTTGAACGCTATTTTGAACTCTTGGTCGAGTGGAATGAAAAGATTAACCTGACCGCTATTACAGACAAAGAAGAAGTTTATCTCAAACATTTTTATGATTCGATTGCACCCATCCTGCAAGGCTTGATTTCAAATGAAACTATCAAACTTCTTGATATCGGGGCTGGGGCAGGATTTCCTAGTCTTCCTATGAAAATCCTCTATCCTCAGTTAGATGTAACCATCATTGATTCGCTAAATAAACGCATCAACTTCCTCCAACTATTGGCCCAAGAGCTGAATTTGGACGGAGTTCACTTCTATCATGGACGTGCAGAAGACTTTGCCCAAGACAAGAACTTCCGTGCTCATTTTGATATGGTGACAGCTCGTGCTGTTGCACGTATGCAAGTCTTATCTGAATTGACCATTCCCTATCTTAAAGTTGGTGGAAAACTCTTGGCACTCAAGGCCAGCAATGCCCCCGAAGAATTGCTAGAAGCCAAGAATGCTCTCAATCTCCTTTTTAGCAAGGTCGAAAACAACCTCAGCTACACCCTACCAAATGGAGATCCACGATACATCACTGTGGTAGAAAAGAAAAAAGAAACCCCAAACAAATATCCACGTAAGGCTGGCATGCCCAATAAACGCCCGCTTTAATTTTTTTAGTAAAAAATTGTTTACAAAGTTCGTAATTTCTGCTATACTATCACAAGCAAAGGTTTTTAATGTCATCCCGTGAGGTGACGAAGACGCAGAAATATATGAAATTCTTTAATGAGATACCCCTCTCTTTAAAGAAGTCTTACTCTGAGAGCCTGTTGCTGTAAAATAATGGGCTCTTTTTTGATGCCCAAAAGTGAGGTTTATATGAAACAAGAATCAACTGTTGATTTGTTACTAGACGTTGATCAACGTCCTTCAGCTGGGAAAGGTATCCTCCTCAGCTTCCAGCACGTTTTTGCTATGTTTGGAGCGACCATCCTAGTTCCTTTGATTTTGGGAATGCCTGTATCCGTTGCCCTCTTTGCATCTGGTGTCGGAACCCTGATTTATATGGTTTCAACTGGCTTTAAAGTTCCAGTCTATCTCGGATCATCCTTCGCCTTTATCACAGCCATGTCCCTTGCTATGAAAGAAATGGGGGGCGACGTCTCTGCTGCTCAAACAGGGGTTATTCTAACTGGTTTGATTTATGTCATTGTCGCAACAAGTGTTCGCTTTGCTGGTACGAAATGGATTGACAAACTCTTGCCTCCTATCGTTATCGGACCTATGATTATCGTTATCGGTCTTGGTCTTGCAGGCTCAGCCGTGACCAATGCTGGTCTTGTAGCTGATGGAAACTGGAAAAATGCCCTTGTTGCTGTCGTAACCTTCCTCATTGCTGCCTTCATCAATACAAAAGGAAAAGGATTCCTTCGTATCATTCCTTTCCTCTTTGCCATTATCGGTGGATACATCTTCGCAGTTCTTCTTGGTCTTGTGGACTTCACCCCAGTCCTTCAAGCCAACTGGTTTGAAATCCCTGGTTTCTACTTGCCATTTAGTACAGGTGGAGCCTTCAAGCAATACAACCTATACTTCGGTCCTGAAACAATCGCTATCTTGCCTATCGCTATCGTAACCATCTCTGAACACATTGGAGACCACACAGTCTTGAGCCAAATCTGTGGCCGTCAGTTCTTGAAAGAACCAGGACTTCACCGTACGCTTCTTGGTGACGGTATCGCGACATCTGTATCTGCCTTCCTCGGTGGACCAGCCAATACTACCTACGGTGAGAACACTGGAGTTATCGGTATGACCCGTATCGCTTCTGTTTCCGTTATCCGTAACGCAGCCTTTATCGCCATTGCTCTTAGCTTCCTAGGTAAATTCACTGCCTTGATTTCAACCATTCCAAATGCTGTGCTTGGTGGCATGTCCATCCTTCTCTACGGAGTTATTGCAAGTAATGGTTTGAAAGTCTTAATCAAAGAACGTGTAGACTTCGGTCAAATGCGTAACCTCATCATCGCAAGTGCTATGCTGGTACTTGGACTTGGTGGAGCAATCCTTAAACTCGGTCCAGTAACCCTTTCAGGTACTGCCCTATCAGCCATGACAGGTATCATTTTGAATCTGATCTTGCCATACGAAAACAAAGACTAATCTTATAGATAGCAAAAATCCACTCAGTTGAGTGGATTTTTTATTTATGCTTACTTTCCAACAGTAAATCTTTCAAAGAAATAATGGTCACGGCTAGTAAAATCATGGCCATACCGACAAAATCAATCACATAAAACTGTTCCTTCATAATCAGAAAGGCAAAGAAAACAGCTGAAATTGGCTCTATGGAAGCTAATAAACTAGACTTAACAGGGCCTATCAGACTAGCTCCTTTTAGGAAAGCTGTGTAGGCAAATACTGTTCCAATGATGATAATGCCAGCAAATGCAAAGAGAAAATCCAAGCTGGTCGGTATACTGGCCCACAAAACTCCTGTGAATGGAATAGCCCCAACACCAGAAATAACCATGCCCACACCAATCACCAACATACTTCCCCACTTCTTAA
The DNA here is from genome assembly GCF_053628175.1 of Streptococcus sp. 151470009-6. Classification (NCBI taxonomy): domain Bacteria; kingdom Bacillati; phylum Bacillota; class Bacilli; order Lactobacillales; family Streptococcaceae; genus Streptococcus; species Streptococcus sp. 151470009-6. The sequence continues at coordinate 167,901 of NZ_JBSEZF010000001.1, read as the reverse complement.
TCAAAGCGATAGGAAGGATAATATAGAGGGCGTAGGTCAAGGCAGAAAAGAGTCCCCAGAAAAGCCCCGCAGGTGTGACTGACAGCTGGTCAAGTTCCCCATGCGTAGCGATAAGAAAAGTTCCTCCAATTGCTAAACCAATTGAAATAATCTCAGCCAGAGTCGGTGCTACCTTGTCCTTGATACAAGTATAAATCAAGATTCCAACAGGACAAACATACTGGAGAACCGTCGCCGTTCCAGCATTGGTTTCCTGAATGGCAGAAAGATAGGCAAACTGGTTTAAGAAAAGTCCAAATAAGGCAAATAACAATAGAGAGTATAGGCTTTTCCTGTCTTTTAAAAAAGCGAGGAGTTTATCCTTTGCGGTCGCATAAGTTAAAAATACCAGAGCCAAGCCAGCAATAATGAGCCGCAGATTGGTCAAGACTAGAGCGGAAATCCCGTGTGCCATCAGGTATTGGCCACTGGTTCCAGACAAGCCCCAAGCAATCCCAGCAACTACTGTAAATAGAGTTCCTTTTACGGTTTTTGACATTCTTCCCCCTACTCCTCTTGGCGAATCATTTCCATGACTTGGTTTCGATCGACTATCCACTGAGCACGTTCATCCTTCTCATACGTTCGATTGGATAAAAAGATGGCGGCTTCTTGTTTCTTTCGATTCCACATGATGAAGGTACCTGTATAGCCCGTATGATCAAGCCAGTCTCCTTCCAGATTCCAGGCTAGCGAACGCTCTTTATCATCTAAGGGAGAGTAATTTCGACTTAGGTTTTCAGCAAAATCATCTTTCAAGTAATGTTCCAGAAAGATTTGTAAATCCTTAACAGTTGAAAATAAACCAGCACTCCCAGCATGTTTTCCCAGAAGACGAGCTTTGGGATCGTGGATACTACCTGCCGCTACTCCTCTAACTGTTGGTACAGCAAACTCAACGGGACCAAACATTGTTTCCTTCATCCCCCATGGGTTCAAAACTTGTTCTTCTAAAATCTGATCCAAGTCTTGGTTAAAGATTTTCTCCAAAAGAAAGCCCAAGAGTAAAAAGTGAACATCTGAGTATAGAAAAGCAGGCTGATTTCGTCTATTGAGGTGAAACATGGCTTCTCTTAATTCCTCATAACCTAACTGGTCCCTATTGGGAATAAAAGGGTCCAGATCTGTAGCATGGGTCAGAAGCTGCCGTATAGTGATATCAGGATAATCACACTCCGATAAAAAATCTGTCACTGGTCGATCAATGTCTAGTTTCCCCTGTTGCCACAAGAAGGTCAAGACTGTCCCGACTCCCACAACCTTACTCACACTGGCTAAGTCATAGACTAGCCCTGACTCTGTTTTCAAACCTTTCTCAGGATCACTCAAGCCTAGGTAGGATTCTCTCCATTCTCCATCCTTAAAATACGCAAAAGAGGCCCCGGGATAGACCCCTGCCTCGATTTGATCTTCTATTTTTTTTAGAATTTTTGTCCACTTCATGCTTCTTCAAACCATAATTCGATGTTATTGGTATCTTTACCAAGGAAGAATTTTTCAGACTTTGGAATAAAATAGTCTGTGCCTTCAAATTTCTGACGAAGACTAGTTAAATCTAGATTCTTTACCAAAAATTTCAGCATAGACAAGTCCCAAGTAACATTGTTTTCAACAGCCAAATCTGGCCCTTGCCCTTGAGTAAATGTGATAACTGTACCCACTTTTTCAGGAGCAAGTATACTCTCCGTCCCCTCAGGTAAGCGCAACTCCATAGAAATCTCAAATTGACTCAGGTGTTTTATACTTTTATTTGAATAAAATTCAGGAATCGTATCTAGCGGAACTAAGTCTTCAATATGATTTTCCGCATGAACAAGAATCACATCCTGTTCAGGAGAAACAATCTCAAAAGCATAACCACAGCTTCCTTTAAATAGGCGAGGAAGGGACTTCATCTGTGAAAGAATGCCCTCGATTTCAGAAGGATTCTCAACTTTTACCACGAGTCTAGCAAGTTTCTTAAGCCCTTCAACTCTGCGAGTTCGCATGCTCGGAGCTTCTTCTAAAATCAATCTTTCAGTAGCTGTCTGATCTCCCAAGGAGAGAAAGGCAGACTCTTCTAACAAGGGTTTCATCCCTAAGGTTTCAATGTAAAATTTTTCATTTAATTTTCGGTTATTAACTTTCACAGTCGGAATGATCCGAACTATCTCATTCACACTCATAAATTCCTCCAACTCTCTTATTTTAAAGGATTTTCGAATATTTTACAAGCCATATCTGTTTTATTTAAAAATTTTATAGCAAAAAAACTGGGTTCCCCCAGTTTCTTTTATTATAGATAAAGTAGTTTGAATACTGCTACTGCTGCAATAGCCGCTGCAATTGGAGCTACAACTGGGACCCATGCATACCACCATTTTGAATCACCCTTGTGTTGACCAAGAACTGATTTTGGAAGGAGTTCGTGAAGAAGACGTGGTCCGAAGTCACGAGCTGGGTTCAAAGCAGGCCCAGAAGGTCCACCGAGTGAAGTTACCAAGGCCATCACTAGGAAACCAAGTGCCAAGTGCGCAACTGAGATCCCAGCAGCTGTGTGAGGTGCTACTTGAGCTTTCACTGCCATTTCAGTTAAATCAACTGTTTGACCAGCCTGAGTAGCCATTTGTTTCATGTATTGAAGAACCTCAGCACCAAAGAAGTTTTTAGTCAAACCAAGTGCTGCAAAGAAAAGAACAAATGAACCTACAAACTCATTTAGGAAACCATTAACAGTAGCTGCAAAACGTGATTCTTTTGTTCCATGGTCCAAACTTGAGATAGTTGAGAAAGTTCCCAAGATGTTGTTTGGATTTTCTGTTTTCAAATAGTAAGGACGGTGAGTCGCTACAACCATAGCTTGACCAAAGATTGCTCCCAAAACTTGTGCTAGGATGTAAAATGGAACTTGATCCCAAGAGAAAAGACCACTAACTGCAAGTCCAAGAGTGAAAGCTGGGTTGATGTGGTTTCCTGATACATTACCAAACATCAAGGCTGGGATCATAACCCCCATACCGTAACCAACCGCGATAACGAGCCAGCCACTTTGGTGACCTTTCGTACCTTTAAGTTCAACGTTAGCAACTGCACCATTACCAAGAATGATCAAAATAGCAGTTCCCAAGAATTCTGTGGCATATTTAATAGCCCATGTAAAATCCATTTGATAGATTCTCCTTCAATTTTTTTAGACAATCCTTATTCTATCAATTTTTAGGCCTTTTAGCAACAGATTTTCTAAAAGAATCTCTGGAAAACGCTTTATTTAACTTATCTTTAAGAAAAGGACAAAAGAAGTCAAACTCCTTTCATCCTTTTCATTAGTCTTGACGTTTACCAAAGTCTGCAATCATCTGCTCCATCTCTTGACGGCTTGGAGTTGTCAGCATATAAAGGTAATCCCCTTGTAGCTCTGCAAAAGCCGCTGGCATGATTTTTTTGACCTTGAATTGTTGGCTATACTTGGCAAGCAAGTCTTCTTCTGAATAGACATAGTTGACATTGGCACGACGTGAAGTTGCCAAGCAATACTGGGGCTCAAACTCTGATCTTGGAAACTCTTCTCCTGCGACAATAGCCGCATAGCCACGATAGAGATCCAAGGAATGAGCAAAGTTATAAACATCTATGGTAAAACCACCTGCAGGACGGTTATTGTACTCAATGGCAATGTAGTCGTCCCCGTCACGGAAGAACTCGATATGGAAAAAGCGTTCTCTCATTCCAAATTCTTTGACAATGGCCTCACCATACTTGCGCAGTTTGGGATCCATATCCTTGAGGACATAGTAGGAATTGTCCATCTTATAAATCATCAGATCAAGTGGTGTATAGGCGTAGTCAAAGGTTGTTGAAAAGACAATCTGACCATCCTTGTCCACTAGTCCGTCAAAGGTACAGATTTCACTGGAAGTGACAAATTTTTCAAAGAAATAAACGGTTGAATGGTCCCATTCTTCCTTGAAGTGGTGGATATCGTCTTCTGTCTCAAGCTTAAAGGTTGCTGCGGCTCCCACTCCATTATCCGGTTTGGCAATCATTGGTAGGCCAATCGTCTCGACTGCTTGGTCTACATCTGCTTCTGTCTGGATAACAGCGCCTGGTACAACAGGTACGCCTGCCTTCTGGAAGAGTTTCTTCATCTCAGACTTAAACTTGGTTTTTTTAAGATCTTCAGGTTTGGCACCAAAGACATTGAATTGTTCTCTGAGTCTTGCGTCTAGCTCAAGCCAGTATTCATTGTGGGACTCGATGCGGTCGATAGGACCATGCTTGTAGAAAAGAAAGGCAACCGCACGCTTGACTTCATCTATATTTTCAAGATTGTCCACACGGAAATACTCGGTTAGGCTATTACGCAAAGGCTCATCTAGTTGTTCGTAAGGCTCCTGACCAATTCCCAAGACTGTGATGCCTTTATTAGCTAGTTCGATAGAAAACTGTTGGAAGTTTTGCGGATAGTAGGGAGAAATAACAAGGTAATTCATAGGCAACTCCTTTTATAGATACAAGTGTCCAAGAAAATAGGGCATTTGTTTACGCCACCATTCCCAGTCGTGGGCAACATCGTGCCCCCATTCAGCAAACCAGGCTGGAATTTGTTTCTGGTAAAAGGCTTCTTTGAGCTTGTAGAAAGATGGTAGACCGTCTTGTTCCCAGGCACCAAGTCCCGTACAAACGACGATTTCTGCCTGACGGTAACGATTAATAAACCAGCCGTCATTCTGATTCCAGATATAATCTACTGGCGAGTTTTGGTAAATGGCATCGTCATTGTAGTAATCACCAACGAAGAAACGTGCGTCATAAACACCGCTGAGAGCAATCACCTTGGTAAAGACATCTGGATGCTGGAGGAAGAAATTGAGTGCATGGTAGGCTCCCATCGAACACCCCGTCGTCATCATCCCATCAAACCAACCTGTCTTGTGCTTGATAAAAGGAATGGCCTCCTCAATCACATAGCGTTCGTAGGCACGATGCATCTCTGCCTGGTCATGACTATTTTTCCAAGTAGCCAGCCAGCTCTCACTGTCCACACTGGATAGGGTAAAGAATTGGACACGGCCTTCTTCGATAAAGGAAGCACAGGCATCAATCATGCCAAAATCATAGTATTCATTGTGACTGCCACCAGATGAAGCAAAAACCACAACTGGAATCCCAGCATGTCCATAACGGTTGAGGTACATTTCACGGTTGAGGTGGCCACTCCAGTGGCTAAGGTTTTCAATATGCATTGGCTTTCTCCTTTCCTAACTTACCATTTCTCTGCAAAAAATCGGAGACAGTCTGGCAGATTTTCCGACCATGGAATCTCACTATGGATAGCACCAGACTGAACTTTCAAGACAAGATTATCCAAGCCTACTCCACCAGCAATCAAATCATGATAATAGCGAAGCGATGAGTCGATATAGGCTTGCTTGATATTGCCAGCCATCAGAGTCTTGTCCGTATCATCCGCTTCTTCCGTTCCAACATAGATAAAAATACGTTGTTCAGGCGACAATTTCTTGCGTTCGATGTAGCGGTTAAAGGCTTCTTGATGAAGCCAGTTAGCAGATGAGAAGACACCTAGACAACCAATTCGGTCTTGGTATTCTAGTCCGATAAACTGGGTAATATTGCCTCCTAGTGAAGAGCCAATCATAGCCGTATGCTGGCGATCAGCTTTGGTACGATAGGTCTCATCGATAAAAGGCTTGACCACCTCCATGACAAACTCAGCATACTCCACGCCCTTACCGCCAAACTGCTGGCCTGGAATAGGAGATTCTTGGAACTTCCAAGCCGCGTACTCATGCATCCGACCCAAACCATCATTGTCGATAGCTACAACAATCATGCGACTGATATCAGGGTTTCGCTTAATGGCTGGAATAATTTTCCAAGAGTGTCCGATATAGGACTCCTTGCTGTAAAAGACATTTTGCCCGTCATGAAAGTAAACAACAGGGTAAAAACGGTCTGTATCTTTCTCATAATCCTTTGGCAGGAGAACACGCACACGACGCTCTTTTCCTGTATAAGGAACCTTGAGTTTGTGTTCTTTCATTTTTAAGTAAAAGTAGGAATGATTCATTGTCAGAAAACTCTCTATATTCAAAATTTTATCTCATTATACCATAAAAATAGAAAAAAAGTCAGTAATTGTCCATTTTAAGGATAAATAACTAACTTTTTTCATTTAATATTCTAAATTCTTCTGGATTTTCTGATTAGAGGAGATTATCAATTAACTCATCGACAGCATCTTTTTCAGCTTGAGGTGTGATCTTAGTGATCATAATCCCTGCCACTGCTCGCTCAACCAAACCTTCGACATCCATCCGTTTTTCATATTGCTCAGCATTCTCTATCTTAGGATTAGTCTTGGGACGGTCAGGCGCAAAAATAGTACAGCAGTCCTCAAAAGGCTGGATTGAAATTTCAAAGGTATCGATTTCCTGCGCAATGTCAATGATTTCCAACTTGTCCATCGTAACCACAGGACGAATGATTGGAGTGCTAGTCACAGCGTTGATAGTCTGCATGCTTTCCAAGGTTTGGCTGGCTACTTGACCAAGACTTTCCCCATTGATGATAACTAAACCATTTCGTACCTCACGGATACGATCGGTAATGCGCATCATAAAACGACGGGTCAAGGTCATGAGGTAGGCTTCTGGCGCCTTAGCCTTGATTTCTTCTTGAATCTCAGTGAAAGGCACTTCGATAAATTGGATATTTCCACCAAACTTGGTCAATTTTCGAGTCAAATCGTGGGCTTTTTTAAGGGCACCAGGACTAGTATATGGTGGGCTGGCAAAGTGAACGGCTTCAATATCAACCCCACGTTTGAGAGCTAGATAACCTGCCACAGGTGAATCAATTCCACCTGACAACATGAGCATGCCTTTACCAGAACTTCCCACAGGTAATCCTCCTGCTCCACGAAAGGTTTCATAGGATAGGTAGGCAGCCTCCTCACGAATCTCAACTTGAAGATTAATATCTGGATTTTTCATCTGAGCTTGCACGTTTGGAATAGCCTCGAAAACAGCACCGCCAAGAGTTTGATTGAGTTCACGACTATCCAATTCGAAGTTGTGGTCGCTTCGCTTACTAGTGATTTTAAAGGTCATGCCCTCCTTGTAGATAGCTTTCATAATCTCTTGGACAGCTGATTTAAGAACTTCTACAGACTTTTCAACCTTATAAACGGGAGAAAAGTTTTGAATTCCAAAGACTTGTTTGAGAGATTCTGCTACTGCTGTATAATCAGCTCCATTGAGATAAGCGTGGGCACGGTCTCGATCTGCGGTTACCTTAACTTGAGGATAGATGGACAAAACGTCCGAAATATTATTACGAAGTTTATTGATGAAACGCATACGATTTTTGTGCTTGGTTGACAATTCTCCATAGCGAATCATAATTTCTGAATACTGCATAAATGCTCCTATCTTACTTTTCTAGTTTGATTGTAAATTAATTTTAACTTGGTCAAGAACTGCTCGACCTGACTCATATCATTTTCTAGGTCTAGGCTAAGGCGTACTGCTGACTGGGCCTTATCCTTGTCCACTCCCATGGCAATCAAGGTCCCCGCAGGTTTTCCAGCCTTGGACGAACAAGCCGAGGTTGTAGAAATGAAAATATCATAGTCTTCAAAGGCATGAACGATGACTTCCCCACGAACACCCTTAATCCCAAAAGTCAGGATATGAGGGGCAAAGTCATCCTCATCTGAAAAGACAAAAATATCTGGATAAGCAAGAAGGGCTTGGCGAATGACTGCCTTCATCTGGCTTGTCTTAGCAGTAAATAAGTCTAGCTTTTCCATAGCCAAACGGAGAGCCTTGGCTGTCGCTGCTATTCCAGCAACATTTTCAGTTGTCGAACGATAGTCCCCCTCTTGACCACCACCAGTCAACAGAGGCGTAATCTTCTTACCAGACTTGATATAAACAAAGCCAACTCCTCGAACACCATGAAATTTATGACTCGAAAAGGTCGCAAAATCCACTCGATCAGTCAGATACTTTTCAGTCGGAATCTTAGCAAGTGCCTGAACCGCATCAACGTGGAAGGAAATGGTCGGCTTGTCTGCCAAAAGTTTTGATATAGCTTCAATAGGCTGAATAGAGCCAATCTCATTGTTAACTGCCATAATGGAGACGAGGGTCGTATCAGGTCGTATCAGGTCCTCTAGAGACTCAACATCTACAAATCCTCTGCTATCAACTGGGGCAATATCCACCTCAAAACCTTGACCTTTGAGCCAGAGGGCTGACTCCTTGACTGCTGGGTGCTCAATAGCTGATACGATGATGTGCTTGCCAAACTGGGCTTTTTCAAAGGCCACACCCTTGATGACCCAGTTATCCCCTTCTGTTCCACCAGAGGTAAAGAAGATTTCATCGCTCTTCTTGCCAATCAAATCTGCAATTTGCTGCCGGGAAGCATCTAAAATTCGTGTTGCTTGGTCGCCCAAACGATGGAGGCTAGACGGATTTCCTACAATTTTCGAAGCGACCTGCATGTAGGTCTCTAGTGCTTCAGGGTAAGGCTTAGTTGTCGCCGAATTATCAAAGTAGATCATGTTTTCTCACGCTTTCTAAAATCACTCCTTCTATTGTATCACGAAAAGAGACCTGCGACAAGAAAGGGAGTTTTCTCTTTTTTTAAGATTTTTTTAAAGAAATGAGGTATAATAAATCATAATCAAAGGAGAGTATCATGTCTAACTATCGTAGAACATCAAAACCAAAAACAGAACACATCAAAAAGGGCTTTACTGTCTTTCAAAAAACGATTGCTACCATCGGTAGTATCCTTGGTCTCATCACCGCTACTATCACCATCATGAACGCCATGGATAATAACAAAAACAACAAAAAAGAACCGACGACAACCCAAACAACTGTTGTCAAGGAAATTCAAAAGGAATCCCCTCAGGAAAATACTACACCTAACAAGGACAACACTTCTACTAAAGAAAATACCCCACAAGAAGAAACTTCTCAATCCAACAAGAAAGAGGAGAAAAAAGAAGAACAGAAAACAACAACTCAGGACTCTTCTACACCCGCTACAAATAAAGAAACAAGCGATAACGGAACACAGTCAAATACGACGAGTTCTGAAACTAAAACGAACCAGTAATCACAAAAATAACTTCTTTCCAAATTTGGAAAGAAGTTATTTTTTTATTGTTGCAATACTTTTCGTGGTTTGGTTCCCTCAGCTGGACCGATGACACCTGCCATTTCGAGCTCTTCCATCAGGCGGGTCGCACGGTTAAATCCAACCGACAAACGACGCTGAATCATAGAAGCACTAGCTTTCTGCGTCTCAATAACCAGAGCCTTAGCTTCCTCAAAAAGCGGATCGCCACCAGCTTCACCGTCAGAGAAATCTCCTTCATTATCTGGAACGTCTCCTGGGTCAAAGCTATCATCGTAGTCCGCATCTGCCTGAGCCTTGATGAAGTTTACGATGCGTTCGACATCATCATCTGAGATAAAGGATCCTTGTAGACGGACTGGGTGATTTTCATCAATTGGTTTAAAGAGCATATCTCCTCTACCAAGTAATTTTTCAGCTCCATTTTCATCCAAGATGGTTCGTGAATCTGTGCCTGATGAAACTGCGAATGCCACACGAGATGGGACATTGGCCTTGATAAGACCAGAGATAACATCAACCGATGGACGTTGCGTTGCGAGAATCATGTGAATCCCTGCAGCACGTGCCTTCTGTCCGAGACGAATGATAGCATCTTCCACTTCCTTGCTGGCCACCATCATAAGGTCAGCCAACTCGTCCACAATGACAACAATCAAAGGCAGGGGTACTTGTTTGTACTCAGATTGGCTATTAAATTCCTCGACCTTAGCATTGTAACCAGCGATATTTCGCACTCCAACCTTAGCAAAGAGTTCATAACGGTTTTCCATCTCATCCACAACCTTTTGGAGAGCCTTGCTAGCCTTGCGTGGATTGGTCACAACTGGGATCAAGAGATGAGGAATGTCATTGTAAACCGATAACTCAACCATCTTTGGATCCACCATCATAAACTTGACCTGGTCGGGTCTTGCTTTCATCAGAATGCTAGCAATAATACCATTAACTGCGACTGATTTCCCTGATCCCGTCGAACCTGCAACCAGTAGGTGGGGCATCTTGGAAAGATCAAAGGTTCGAGCAGTTCCATTGACAGCCTTACCCAGAGGAATTTCGAGGAGATTTTCTGGTTTAGTCTGAGACTGTTCCCAGAGTTCACGGAAGGAAACGGTCGCAATCTCAGAGTTGGGTACTTCAATTCCGACTAAGGATTTACCAGGAATAGGAGCCTCAATCCGAACATCCTTGGCTGCCAGAGCCAGCGCTAAGTCGTCTGCCAGATTGGAAATACGGTTAACCCGTACACCAACTGCTGGCTTGACTTCATACTTGGTAACTGATGGCCCAATTTCAGCCCGTTCTACCGTCACCTTGATACCAAAGCTGGCAAAGGTTTCTTCTAGGATTTTGATATTTTCTCGAACAATCTTCTTTTCCTTGGACTGATCTTTGGGTTTATCTGGCGCAAAGAGTTGCAAGCTTGGCAGTTTGTATTCGAGAGCTTCTTTGGTAGAAAAATCAACCTGCACCTCTTCATCCTCAAAATCTTCTTCCACATCTGGAACGTCAAAATCAGTTTGAGGGAGGATAATCTCCGGTTCGATCCACTCTTCCTCAGGAATTGGTGGGAAATCGTAGTCTGGTACTTCTGATAAGATTTCTCCCGTTTCAGGATCTACAGGAGGAAGCGGTAATGCATCCTGTTCTTCTTGTTCTCTCTGAATTCTGGCTGCTTCTTCAGCTTCTTGACGAGCCTTCTCTTCTTCTCTCTTGATGAAGCGTTCCTGTTTTCTCTGTTCCTGTTTTTCCATGAAAGATCTGAACTGAGTTCCAATAAAGGCTGCAACATCGTAAATAGACCAAGGACTAACCAAGAGTGCCCCAACTAGAATCAAAAGAACTCCAATAAAGTACGACCCGATATTTGAGAAAAGAAAGGCTATGGGAATATAAAGTCCGACACCAAGCAAGCCTCCACCAGCGAAGCTAGTCACCCGCATACCAGTCAGGTCCGTCATAACTTGAGACAGGGTCCCTTTTAAGACTGACTGCTCCAAGCCATATTTCCATACCAAGTAGGCCTCAAAAATTAAGAGTACGCCAGCGAAGATACAAAGAAATCCTGACAGAAGTCCCTCTTGCTTGCGGATCCATTTAAAAAGAAAAAGATAGATGAGGAGACCACCTATAGCCACATAGGCCAAACTTCCGACCACCAGTCGAATGAGATTGTAAAGAGTGACACCTGCTGCACCGAGTTTAAAGGCTGCAATAATCAATAACAAGGCGATCCCTAAGGAAATCAACATCCTCTGAATAGCTTGTTTTCTTTCAAGTTCTGCTTTAGACGGTCTCCGTCTTGTTTTTGTAGTATTCTTGTTTGCCATTCTTCTATTATACCATATTTCACAGCCATTTCGAATAGAGAAAAAGATTGCACCAAATGGTAACAATCTTTCTATTCTAATACTTTTTATGCTTGTGGTTTGCGTAGGGAACCATAAACCACACCACTTACAATTGCACCAACCAAAACAAAGGCAAGATAAAGAAGAGCATTTGAAGTTAGAGCAATGACGAAGATTCCTCCGTGTGGTGCCATGAGTTTGATACCTGCAAGACCAACGAGTCCTCCTGCTACTGCTGAACCAAGGATAAAGCTTGGGATCGCACGAGCTGGGTCAGCTGCACCAAATGGAATTGCTCCCTCAGTGATAAATGACAAGCCCATGATGATGTTTGTCAAACCAGAGTTACGTTCTTCTTTAGTAAATTTATCTTTGAAAAGAAGGGTTGCGACAAAGATAGCAAGTGGTGGCACCATTCCTCCCGCCATAACTGCTGCCATAGCTACAGAACCACCTGAAGAAACAGTCGCTGCAAGCGTACCTGTACCAAAGACATAGGCTGCTTTATTGACAGGTCCACCCATATCGACAGCCATCATACCACCAAGAACAATACCAAGAAGGACAGCTGATCCTCCTCCAAGACCGCCTAGGAAGTCATTCATAGCAGTGTTGATTGCTGCCATCGGGATGTTAACAGCCAACATAACAAATCCTGTCAAGATTGTTCCAAGAAGTGGCAAGAGAAGGATTGATTTAGCACCTTCAAGTGAACGAGGAACCTTAACGTATTTCTTGATAGCAAGAACCAAAGCACCTGCGATAAATCCACCAACAAGGGCACCGAGGAAACCAGATGAGACACCTACAAGAGTTGAAGTTGCTTCACCACCTGCGGCATAAGGGATTTTTCCAAAGGCAAAACCTTCTTTGGCAATTGCACCAGCCACAAAACCAGCTACCAAACCTGGTTTTTCAGCGATAGAATAAGCAACATAACCTGCAAAGACTGGAAGCATCAAGCCGAAGGCCGCGCCACCAATTTTCATGAACATAGAAGCCAATTCATGGTAGGAACCAAGATTTCCAAGGCTATCTTGTGGCACACCAAAAGCTCCGTCAATCAAGAAAGCAAGGGCAATCATGATACCACCACCTATAACGAATGGCAACATTTGAGACACACCACTCATCAAGTGTTTGTAGAAAGCACCACCGATACTTTGTTTTTCATTGCTTGCTGTTGCAGCTTTTGCTCCATTGGCAGCACGATAAACTTCAGCATCTCCTGAAAGAGCCAAGTTGATCAACTTTTCCGTCTTACGGATACCATCAGCAACCGGACGATTGATTAATGGTTTGCCATCGAAACGATCCATTTCAACGGCCTTATCTGCTGCGATGATAACTGCTTTAGCCTTACGGATATCTTCTGCAGTTAGTTGATTTCCAACACCGCTGGCACCGTTGGTTTCAACCTTTATCCCAACACCCATTTCAGCAGCCACTTTTTGAAGAGCTTCTTGGGCCATGTAAGTATGAGCAATCCCTGTCGTACAAGCTGTAACAGCTACGATAAAGTCGCCAGAGTCATTGGCAGGTGCTTGGATAGGCTCCTCAGCTTTTTCTGAAGCTTGGTCAAAAAGTTCGATAACTTGATCAGCTGATGTTACTTGACGAAGTTTGTCAGCAAATCCGTCTTTCATCAAGTATTGAGACAATTCTGCCAAGGCTGCCAAGTGAGTGTCATTGGCACCTTCTGGAGCTGCAATCATAAAGAAGAGGTCTGTTGGTTGCCCATCCAAGCTCTCATAGTCAACACCCTTGTTTGACTTAGCAAAGAGAACGGTTGCTTCTTTGACAGCAGAGTTTTTGCTGTGTGGCATAGCGATTCCGTCACCCAAACCAGTGGAAGTTAGAGCTTCACGCGCTAAGATTCCTTCTTTAAAGGTTTCAAAATCTGTCACATAACCGTGATCTACCAAACTTTTAATCATTTCTTCAATGACAGCTGTTTTTTCAGTTGCCTGCAAATCCAGCAACATAACATCTTTTCTCAATAAATCTTGAATTTTCATCTTTTTTCTACCTCAACTTTTTCATAAGTTTCTTTAATAAATGCTGCAGTTGCTAAATCATCTGAAAATGTAGTTGCTGTTCCACAAGCCACTCCCCATTTGAAGGCTTCTACTGCGTCTTTTGATTTGACAAACTCACCCGTAAATCCAGCAACCATCGAGTCACCAGCTCCAACTGAGTTTTTCACGGTTCCTTTAATCGGTTTAGCAAAGTAGGTTCCCGCTGATGTTACCAGAAGGGCACCATCACCAGCCATTGAGATAATAACGTTTTGAGCACCTTTAGCCAATAACTCTCGGGCATGTTTCTCTATCTCATCTAAACTTTCGAGCTTCACTCCAAAGATAGCACCAAGTTCATGATTGTTTGGTTTGACTAAAAGTGGTTGATAATCCAAACTATCAATCAAGGTCTGACCTTCAAAGTCACAAACCACTTGCGCACCAGTCTGGCGTGTCAAGGCAATCAAATCCTTATAGATAACATTGCCTAGGTTCTTAGCACTCGAACCTGCAAACACCACCGTATCATCTGCTGTCAGACTAGACAAAATAGCTTTCAATTCTTCTAACTGAGCTGGCTCAACATTAGGACCAGTCCCGTTGATTTCTGTTTCTTGGTCTGCTTTAATCTTGACATTGATTCGAGTATCTTCTGCTACTTGGACAAAACGTGTCTCGATTTCTTCCTCTGTAAGGGTATCTGTGATAAATTTACCAGTAAAGCCTCCAATAAATCCGGTCGCTGTATTGGGAATACCCAAGCGCTTCAAAACACGACTAACATTGATTCCTTTCCCACCAGCAAACTTATCATCACTGTCCATTCGATTGACACTACCGACTTCTACGTTGTCTAAGCGAACGATATAGTCAATGGATGGATTGAGCGTGACTGTATAAATCATACTTCTATTACCTCCGTTTTCTCCTTAATAGCCTGCAAGAGCTCATGCCCTTGACTTGTGATAACGATAGCGCGTTTGAGTGGTGCTACCTTGGCAAAGCAAGTTTGTCCAATTTTTGATGAATCCACCAAAACATAGGTCTGTTTGGCATTCTCTAAAATAGCCCGCTTAACAGCTCCCTCCTCCATGTCAGGAGTCGTATAATAACCATCGTCAACACCATTCATCCCGATAAAGGCACGGTCAAAGTGTAATTGGTTAATCTGGTTAAGAGCAACGCCCCCGATGCTAGCATCTGTCGTCATCTTGACGCTACCTCCAACCATGACAGTTGGAATCTGCTTTTCTACCAGCTGAACTGCATGGTGAATCGAATTGGTCACAACGGTGATCTCCTTATTAACCAATTCCTTGATCAAAAAAGCAGTTGTTGTTCCAGCATCGATAAAGATAACATCTTGTTCCTTGATAAGAGATGCTGCTTTCTGAGCGAGTAATTTCTTTTCCTGAAGGTTTTTGACAGATTTTTCTTGAATGGTTTCTTCTTCCTGCAAGGAGTGGGGCAATTCTGCTCCACCATGCACACGACGAAGCTTATTCTCTGCTTCCAACTCATCCAAATCCCTTCGAACCGTTGATTCTGACGTTTCTAACAAACTAACTAACTTTTCTAAAGAAACTACTTGATGCTGATTAAGTTGCTCTAAAATTAATTGTTTTCTCTCTGTTTTTAACACCAAAACACCTCCTGTTATCGTTTACACTATTCATTCTAACACAATCTCTATCAAAGTCAAGCAATTTTTGTCATTTTCTTTCAAATTCTATCATTTTTCTTGTTTCCAACATTTTTATTGCAAGATAAGTGGCTTTATGGTAGACTATTTGAGTAAGTATTGGAAGATTACTCAAGAGGCTTAAGAGGCCGTGTTGGAAACGCGGTAGGCGTGTAACAGCGTGCGTGGGTTCGAATCCCATGTCTTCCGTAGAAAAAGAAAAACTGCATTGAGGTGCAGTTTTTTTTACCGTTCTAAGAACAATATATAGAAATGAAAGGCTGAGTTACTTTAACTACCACACCACATTTTTCTGTATCCTGCCCTATCCTAATTCATAAAAAAACAAGTAGTTTATTAAGACTACTTGTTTTTCTTTTAAATCTAAAGATTAGATATTGCTTTTATCTTTCTTATCTGAAGATTTGTCTGTTGATTTATCAGTAGATTTGTCTGTAGACTTTTCTTTGTCATTCGACTTCGTAGAGTTTTTACGTACAATCTTATCATACCCTTCTGTGTTGTCAAGTAACTCAGATGCTAGAGTACGGTAATCTTCTTGAGAAATAAGCCAGTTCCCATCTTTGTCCTTGGTTAATTTGATTTCAGTATCAAAATCTCCAGTAGTAAATGGTGTGTGTGCTAAGTTAGGATCTACGTCAGTATAGACAGTAAAATCCTTCTTGAAAAGATGCTCGAAGATCCAGTAAGAGATCAAGGTTTGGTAACGTTTAATATCAACATCTGATCCAGCTTGATTGTACTTAGCTAGGTTGTCAACACCTCCAATTAGAGTGGTGAGAACTTCCCTTGTAGATGAAGCCAATCCTTTAGAGTGTAGTTTTTTAGAGTTAAAAGTAACAGTAGCTGTATTACCGGATTCATCTACTTTCACATCTTTAACTGAATAAGAACCAATGTCTTGGTATAATCTACGTCTCATTTTCAAGAAACCTGAAATTGTTTCTTCTGGAGTTTCAATAGGGAAATCATCATGCCATTTTACAGAGTATGTAGATGCAGGTGAAAGACCATCATCTTTAATTTTTTCACTTGTTTGAACTGCAATAACGGCATCAGTCCATTTTTCATAAGTTTCGCCATAAATCTTCTTGAATCGTACAGAGTCGCTAGTGAGAACAGAGTCTAGGAGAATTTCAGCATCTTTTGTAACTTTCTCTTTAACTTCCGCTGCTTCATCCTTCTTCTCAACTTGTTCCGTTTTCTCCTTGTCATCAGAAGAAGCTTCAGATGACTGATTAGAAAATGCGGAACATGCACCCAAGACAACTGTTGAGACTGCTAAGATACTTAGTAACTTAATCTTTTTCATGTTTCACCTCTTTATGAAAATTTACTCTTGGAGAACACCTCCAAGTAGATTAGTTTAGAAAAACACGGGGTTCATCTAACGGAGAATGGGGGATTCGAACCCCCGCGCCGGTTACCCGACCTAACGATTTAGCAAACCGTCCTCTTCAGCCTCTTGAGTAATTCTCCACTAGCAAACTAAAACAAATAGGATACAATAAAGGATACAATTTGACGAAATAATCCCAAAAATCCTATTGATGATGGAGCCGGTGGGAGTCGAACCCACGTCCAAACACCTGCCAACATATTTGTCTACAACCATAGGTTATGTATTGTTTTAACAGTCCCTCGACACATAACTCAAGCCTAGGAACTGCGAGTCTATCAATCTCTTATCAAACCACTAGACAAGGCTTGATCGTATCTCGCTAATCATAAGACCTGTCATTGAACACGAGCAATCCAAATCAGGTCACGCCTGCTGGTTTTTAGGCAGCTAGAGCGTAAGAAGTGTTATTTTTTGCAGTTATATTTAACTGAGCGTTTACGTCGCCACACGGGTTGCAAAATATGCCTCATAATGCCTGTCGAATCCGTAACGACCCCAGGATGTTAGAACTATTATAACCTATCTTCATAAAAATTGCAAAATCAAGCCAATTCTTTAGAAAAGATACGTTTTCAAAGCATCTGATAAGGCTTGATAACCAGCTACACTTAGATGGAGACCATCCGTTGTATAGGCTGATTGAAGTTGTCCTTCTGAATCTGTCAAACTATCATAAATTGGTAGAAAATCTACTTGCATATAGGCGGAGGCTAGAGCCTCATAGGCTTGATTCCATTCTCTGATTTTTTCATTGGTACGAATGTAAACTGTCTGCTTGTATTCTTCTCCTTCATTGACTGGCAGAATAGAAACTAGCTTTATTTGTGACAGCGGATAATCTCGGTTAAGCGATTGAATCACACCTTCAAGATTATCCAAGGCTTCATTCATGGGAATATCTTTTCCGATATCGTTTGTCCCAATTAAGAGAACAATTTGATCGACAGCATCACCATAAAGATGGGCATCAAGATTGTCTAGTAGAAGTCCCGTCTGGTAACCTCGGATGCCTCGATTAACAATCGTCTTGGTAGTCCCGAGTAACTCTTGCAAAGGGTAGTATTCTACAATCGAATCGCCGATAAAAATCATATCTGGCTCTAAAAGAGAAATCTGATTGAGTTCACGATACTTGGTTTGAATTTTTGCTTGCTCTTTTAGGAGCCAATTTTCTAATAACTGTACTGCCACCTTATCCCTCTTTCTCTAACCAATTTTCTAGGACCTGATAAACGCCCCCTTGGCTGTTAGCTGGAGCTAGGGCAGTTGCAACTGCCTTGGCCTCATCATCAGCATTTTCCATAGCATAGGCAATTCCAGCCATCTCCAACATCTCAACATCATTTTCGCTATCACCAAAAGCCATGATTTGTTCCGATGTCAAATCCCAGCGCTTGAGCAATTCTTCCAATCCCCAAGCCTTGTGAACCCCAGCTTGCAGGATATCGATACAGCCATAACCGCTAGAAACAGCTCTTACACGACCATCAAAGAGGTCATTGATTTCCTGCAAAACTGCACTAGAACGTTCTTCACCAACGACCATGCTCATCTTTAGGACTCCTCCAAAGAGGTCTGAGTTTAGCTCATCCACAAAATTGGTCCTTTGGTAAAGTTTTTCAATCATCTCTGGAGTCATAAATTTTTCCAGGTCTGTAAAAACAGTTCCTTCCTTGACAAAACTCCCATTCATGCTGGTGACGACGAACTGATCTCGACACTCCCTCCCTTTAAAATGAAGGAGAGCCTTGTCAACCATAGCATCATCCCAGGTCTGAGCCTGAAGTAATGTATCATACTCAAATATCCGCGCACCGTTAGCAACAACCAGGACTACTCGACTCGCCAAGTGTTCTAGTAGTTGCCTCATCCGATGGACTTCATTCCCCGTCGCAATGACAAAACGGATACCTCGTTCATCTAATTGGTCTAAAATTTTTTCTAAACGTGGCAAATCCAGTTGCCCTCTTGGATCCAGCAAGGTTCCATCCATATCTGTTGCAATTAATTTAATCGTCATCTCGTCTCCTTTAGGGCGAGTACCTACCACTTCAACCCTACATGTTCATTCATTTCTTTATAGGCTGTGTCAATTCGTTCCTTGGTCGCCTCATCCAACTGCTCACGGTAACGTCCTCCTTCAATGAAGTCCTCCAAGATATAGGTCTGATAGAGGAAGAGAGGATAGCCTTCTGGGGAGTAAGTCCCTTTGGGTGTTCGATTAACCCAAGTAGGATGCGCTTTGGCGGTTTCAATTCTTGTCTTTCCATCTTTTTTCTTAATGGTCACATCCATGAGAACACCGCGCTCTGTCCACTTGGCATTTTCCTCGTCTTGCATGGTTTCAATACGCTGGTTTGAAAGGAAATTCCCCATGGAATAGATAATCAGTTTTTTGTCACCATCTTTTTCGACCGTTTCGGCAGGTTCAACGACGTGAGGATGCCCTCCAAAGATAATATCGGCTCCCCAGTCCACCATCTTGTGATACAGTGTCTTTTGTTCTTCCGTTGGTTCCAACTGGTATTCAATTCCCATCTGAGGCATAACAACAGTGATATCCGCTTCTTTCTCGGCACGCTCGATTTCTGCCTTCATCTTTTCTTCGTTTAAGTCAGAAAGATAGCGATTATAGTCCTCTTGGGAAATAGATTGTTCAATGCCATTAAAGCCATAGGAATAAGCCAAGAGAGCTACCTTGATACCATTGACTTCCTTAATAACAAGTGGAGACTTGTCCCGTGGTTCCTTTGTGTAAACTCCGATAGGCGTCATTCCTGCCTTTTCAATAGCTTGAGCCGTTGAGACCACTCCCTCTATCTGAGAATCTAGGATGTGATTGTGGGCCAAGTCTAGAACTTGATAGCCTGCATCCTTGATCGCATTCATCACCTCACCAGGTGCATTAAAAAGAGGATAACCTGCCAAATAGTGGTCCTTGTTCACAGTTCCTTCAAAGTCACCAATCACCAAATCCGCTTGCTTGAGCCATGGTTTTACATACTCAAAATTTTCATGAAAATCATAAGTCCCATCTTCTTTTAGAGCTGTTCGGTAGATAGGGATATGATAAAGAAGATCACCGTTTGCCATGATACGGGCTGTCTTTTCGTCAGTATCATTTTCCTTGGACTGACCAGATGTACTTGTAGAATCAAGAGTTTGACTACTAGGGCTCGTTCCCTTGTTGCCTTGTACTGCTCGAACTAACAAGTTCCCTCCCATGGACAGGGCAACTGCAAGCAGTAACACAATAATAAACTGAGCATTGGTCCAGGATTTATAATTCCGAAAGAACCCAATACTTCTCTCCAACAATCCATTAATAGGTCCATGAGACCGTCTTTTTTGTCGCTTTTCCATCTGCATTCTCCCTTGCTTTCTTATGCAAGTCTTTTCTTTTATTATACCACAGACAAAAGAGGAATACCGTTTATTATATTATTTTTTAGTAACTTCTGCGACTTTCTTTCTGACCTATTTTGTGTTATCATGTAGAGGTAATGAAAGGAGAGAAAATGTCTGCTATAGAACGTATTACAAAAGCTGCTCATTTGATTGATATGAACGATATTATCCGTGAGGGAAACCCTACTCTACGTGCGGTTGCTGAGGAAGTGACCTTTCCATTGAGTGATCAAGATATCATCCTTGGCGAAAAAATGATGCAATTCCTCAAACATTCTCAGGATCCTGTTATGGCTGAGAAAATGGGACTTCGTGGTGGTGTTGGCCTTGCTGCTCCCCAGCTGGATATCTCAAAACGTATCATTGCTGTTTTAGTGCCAAATATTGTGGAAGAAGGTAAAACTCCAGAGGAAGCCTACGATTTGCAAGCCGTTATGTACAATCCGAAAATCGTATCCCACTCTGTTCAGGATGCTGCCCTTGGCGAAGGAGAAGGTTGCCTATCTGTTGACCGTAACGTACCAGGCTATGTTGTCCGCCATGCCCGTGTCACTGTTGATTACTTTGACAAGGACGGCGAAAAACACCGTATCAAGCTCAAAGGCTACAACTCTATCGTTGTCCAACATGAAATTGATCATATAAATGGAATCATGTTCTACGATCGTATCAATGAAAAAGATCCATTTGCTGTTAAAGATGGTTTACTGATTCTGGAATAAAGAAAATCCCGTTGCAAGACGGGGTTTTGTGTTATAATAGAGGCATGAAAACAAATGATATTGTCTATGGCGTCCATGCCGTTACTGAAGCCCTCCTTGCAAACACTGGAAACAAACTCTACCTCCAAGAAGATCTAAGGGGTAAGAATGTTGAGAAAGTCAAGGAACTGGCTGCTGAGAAAAAAGTCTCCATCTCTTGGACCTCAAAAAAATCCCTCTCTGAAATGACCGAAGGTGCTGTCCATCAAGGATTTGTCCTTCGAGTTTCCGAATTTGCCTATAGCGAGCTAGATCACATTCTTGCCAAAACGCGTCAAGAAGAAAATCCTTTGCTTCTGATTCTGGACGGATTAACTGATCCTCACAACTTAGGTTCTATCTTGAGAACTGCTGACGCGACCAATGTTTCAGGAGTCATTATCCCCAAACACCGCGCTGTCGGTGTAACTCCTGTTGTTGCCAAAACGGCTACTGGGGCTATTGAGCACGTACCGATTGCTCGAGTGACCAATCTCAGTCAAACTTTGGATAAACTCAAGGATGAAGGCTTCTGGACCTTCGGAACAGATATGAACGGTACCCCTTGCCACAAATGGAATACAAAAGGGAAAATCGCCCTCATCATCGGAAATGAAGGAAAAGGCATCTCGAGCAACATCAAAAAACAGGTCGATGAAATGATTACCATTCCTATGAATGGACATGTTCAAAGTCTCAATGCCAGTGTGGCTGCAGCCATTCTCATGTACGAAGTTTTCCGAAACCGACTATAAAAAAGTTTCCAGTCATCTGATTGGAAACTTTTTTATGATTATACTCAATGAAAATCAAAGAGCAAACTAGGAAGCTAGCTGTAGACAGCTCAAAGCACTGCTTTGAGGTTGTAGATAAGACTGACGAAGTCAGCTCAAAACACT
This sequence comes from Streptococcus sp. 151470009-6, assembly GCF_053628175.1. Lineage (NCBI taxonomy): Bacteria > Bacillati > Bacillota > Bacilli > Lactobacillales > Streptococcaceae > Streptococcus > Streptococcus sp. 151470009-6. The sequence goes on along the minus strand of NZ_JBSEZF010000001.1, from coordinate 146,186 downwards.
GTTTTGAGGTTGTGGATAGAACTGACGAAGTCAGTACCCATACCTACGGCAAGGCGAAGCTGACGTGGTTTGAAGAGATTTTCGAAGTGTATTAACTATGTTCGGTGATAAACTTGTAGGCTTCTTGACCTGCGATAGCCCCATCTCCAACTGCTGTTGTCACTTGGCGAAGGTCTTTCTGGCGAACATCTCCAACTGCAAAGATGCCATCAACGCTAGTTTTCATGTGATTGTCTGTTACGATCCAGCCTGCCTGGTCTTGGATATTCAAATCCTTAACAAAATCACTAACAGGGTCCAGTCCAACATAGATAAAGACACCTCCGAAGGCTTGCTCTGTCACTTGACCAGTTTTTACATTTTCAAATACAACTGACTCTACTCGGTTTTCACCTTTGATTTCCTTAACTACAGAGTCCCAGATAAAGTTGACTTTTTCATTAGCAAAGGCACGGTCTTGCAAAACCTTTTGGGCACGAAGTTGGTCGCGACGGTGAACAATAGTGACAGACTTGGCAAAGCGTGTCAAGAAGAGAGCTTCTTCTACCGCTGAATCTCCACCACCGACTACGAGCAAGTCTTGGTCACGGAAGAAAGCTCCATCACAGACCGCACAATAGGAAACGCCTCGGCTATTTAATTCTTCTTCTCCAGGAACATCTAAAAGACGGTGTTTAGAGCCAGTTGCCACGATGACAGTACGGGTTTCATAAACTTGGTCATCAGTGATTACCTTCTTATAGTCAGCATGATCTTCAATCTTTTCAACAAACCCATAAAGGTGCTCCACTCCAAGATTTTCAAGTGGTTCAAACATTTTTTCAGCCAATTCAGGTCCACTGATATTGGCATAACCTGGATAGTTTTCAATATCAGATGTGTTGTTCATTTGCCCGCCTGGCAGACCACCTTCAATCAAAGCCACTTTCAGATTACTTCGAGCAGCATATAAGGCAGCTGTCATTCCCGCAGGTCCAGCACCAATAATAATCGTATCGTACATTTCGATTCCTTCTTTCTTGTTGTAACTATCTTTATTCTAACTGTTTGAAGTTTATTTAGCAAGTATTATGCTCTGAAAACTAAAATGAGACTCATGATGGCAAAGGATAATACTGGAATCACCAAAACCCCGATCATAATCATATCATAGAGATGGGCTTGACGGGCCTTGGCTGTCTTGTCCACACCAGACATAGCTCGCAATCCAATCCAAATTCCTAAAGAAATCACGACGAGAATGGTCGTTAAGATCAAACTCTCGAAATATAAAGAAAATAGTTGCAGTAGCATGATCTCTCTCATTTCTATCTTTTTTAAAGAGTAAACTCAGCTAGTCCAACTAACTGAGTTTTCCTTTTACTATTATATCAAATATAAGTCCGTTTGTAACTAGCGAAGAATTCTTTTGTTCGTTCTTCTTTCGGATGATTGATGATTTCATCCGGTGTGCCAGACTCGATGATTTTCCCTTTATCTAGGAACAAAATCTTATCTGCCACTTGGGCTACAAAAGACATATCGTGACTAACCAAGATCATGGTTTGACCAGACTTAGCGGCATCTGCAATAGATTTTTCCACTTCTCCGACCAATTCTGGATCAAGAGCTGATGTTGGTTCGTCCAAGAGCAAGACGTCTGGTTTCATAGCGAGGGCACGCGCTAGGGCAACCCGTTGCTTTTGCCCACCTGACAAATGGCGAGGGTAATGTTGCTCCTTATCAGAAAGACCGACCTTAGCCAACTCTTCCTTGGCGATTTTGGTTGCTTCCTCATCTGATAATTTCTTAACAACAACCAAGCCTTCCTTGACATTGTCAAGGGCTGTTCGGCGTTCAAATAAGTTGAACTGTTGGAAAACCATGGACAACTTGCGACGAAGGGTCAAAATTTCCTCTTGGCTAATCTGAGAAAAATCAACTTTAAAATTGTCAATCTGGATGGATCCGCTATCTGGAGTTTCAAGGTAGTTCAAACTACGAAGAAAGGTTGATTTCCCAGCTCCAGATGAACCAATCAAGGCTACAACTTCTCCCTTTTGGATATCCAAGTCCAGATGATCCAAGACAGTCTGACCTGAAAAGGATTTGCTTAAATTCGAAATCTTAATCATTAACGAAGGTCTCCTTTCACATCTGTAGTTACTGTATCCGGCGCAGAAATTTGCATTTTCTTCTCGATAAAACGACCGAGGCTTTCGATTCCGATATTGACTACCCAGTAAACAAGGGCTACGGAGATGAATCGCTCAAAGTAACGATAATCAGCTCCACCCAAAATCTGAGCCTGAGCAAAAACTTCGACAACACCCGCACTAAAGGCTAGAGAAGTTCCCTTGGTCAAACCAATGAGGGAATTGATCAAGGTTGGAGTAGCTACCACCGCTGCATTAGTAATAATGACACGACGATAAACTTGCGCACGGGTCATCCCCAGACTGCGTGCCGCTTCAATCTCACCAGGATTGACAGAAAGGATGGCTGCACGAATGGTTTCGCTGGCATAAGCTGCCTCATTAAAGGCAAAAGCTACAATAGCAAAGGTTGCTGCTGGAATCGCATTGATATTAAAGCTGGTTCCCCATTGTTGATTGAGGGCTTTCAGAGCAAGTGGAATCCCGTAGTAGGTCAACATAAGCTGAACCAAAATCGGTGTCCCTTTTAAAAAGCTGACAAAAAAGGCTTGTAAAGGATATAAAATCTTAACACGGTTGATTTTAACAATGGCAAAAACCAAGGCTAGCACCAAACCAAAAATCGCACCACTAAGCGTCAACATGATAGTTGTAGGAAGTTGTTGGACAATTCTTGGAATCCCATCAAAAACCGAACGCAAGCTAAAGAGCTTACCGTCTGGAATCAGCTGCATCAAGCTCTGGTACCAATCTGATGCTAAAAGTGTTGTAACAGTCATAAAAACATCCTCTCCTGATAATGATTCATTCTACCATACTTCTGCTCCCAAGCAAATTATTTGCTACGGGTAAAGCAGACTTTGTCTATCTTATAGTTTATCACACTTTAAAACAGGGAAGCTATATATTTTACCTATCAAGAAGATAGATAAAAACTATCTCAAACCTAAGTTCTCATAGGTTTTTCTATAGCCAATTTGTTTAACAGCACCATTCTCCACCAAAATTGGACGTTTCAATAACATGCCATCACTCGCTAGAAGCTTGGCTGCTTCTTGTTTTGACAAGCTTCCCACCTTATCTTTTAGGCCTAGTTCACGATATTTAATCCCGCTGGTATTGAAAAATTGTTTCACTTCAAAACCAGAAGTTTCTAGCCAGTTTAAAATAACTTCTTCACTTGGTGTTTCTTCTACAATATGAATATCTTGATAGTCAAGTCCGAGTTGGTCAAGTTCATTCTTTGCTTTCTTACAAGTTGAACATTTTGGGTATTCGATAAATTCTAACATCTTCTTTTCTTTCTATTTTTTATTTTCTTGAAATGCTGCACCTTCATGCTGCAAGAGCCAGGCTTTCTTTTCGACTCCAGAAGCATAGCCTGTCAGACGATTGCCTGCACCCAGCACTCGATGACAGGGGACGAGGATGGACCAGGGATTACGCCCCACTGCTCCGCCAATAGCTTGGGCAGAATTCACCTGCAAGTCTTGAGCTATTTGACCGTAAGTCACTGTTTGACCATAAGGAATGCCTTGCAAGTAGGTCCATACCCGCTTTTCAAAATCCGTTCCAATGGGAGCCAAAGGTAAGTCAGATAGATCCTGAACACTGCCTTCGAAATAGGTATCTAAATAGGAAATAACTTGCTCTAATACAGGATGGCTACCAACTTCTTCTATCGTTTCATCCCCTAATCCCCTCTCAAAATGAGTTTGGTCCTGCACCCAAATCCCAAACAAATATTGCTCATCAGCAACTAAGGACAAGGTTCCAATTGGCGATAAGTAGAGCATTTTTGAATACTTTTTCTGCGTCATTTTTTTAATTTCTGATAGGCCAAGCGTTCTCCATCAACTGGAACCTTACCGACCTGACTAAATCCAAGCTTTTCAAAGATATGCTGCATGGCCTTGTTTTCTACATGCGTATCTGAACGAAAATCTAGGTAATCAAATCCTTCAATCAAGCCTTCTAGGAAAGTCTGAGCAACTCCCTGCCCTTGGACATCTGCTGCCACAGCGATACGGTGAAAGACCAGATATTCTGATTCTTCCCCATGCCAACTTCCTTCATAAATGGCTTCATAGGCTTCCTCTGGGCTCTTGGTCACAGCAGCATAGGCTAACAGTTCTCCCTCTTCCAAGGCCACATAGGCTTGACCAGAGATGATATCATCAATAATGATGTCGGCATTTGGATAGTCATTTTGCCACTGGTCACTACCAGACTTGGCTAAACACTTTTTGGCATCCTCCATCACCTGCATAATCGCATCTACTTCGTTTGGAAAAGCTAAACGAATCTCCATCTCTTCCCCTCATTTCTAACTATTTTCTCTCATCATAGCATAATTTAAAGCTTTCTACAAGCAGTTGAAACTTGACTTTTGTTTGTTATTATTTTATAATCTAGTTATTAAAACTAGATATAAAGGAGTTGGAAATGAATTCTATCTTTTCCTACCCAAAATGGGAAGACATTCCAAACATTGACCTCTATCTGGATCAGGTTTTACTTTATGTCAATCAAGTCTGTGCTCCTATCTCTCCAGATAAAGACAAGGGGCTAACAGCATCCATGGTCAATAACTATGTTAAACATGGTTACCTGACAAAGCCTGACAAGAAAAAATACCAACGCAAACAGATTGCCCGTTTGATTGCCATCACCACTCTCAAGTCTGTCTTTTCGATCCAAGAAATCGCTCAGACACTGAATAGTCTACAAACTCAAGCTAGCTCAGACCAGCTCTACGACGCTTTTGTGGACTACATGAACCATGGGATTGATCCAGAAAATCCTATTATCCAAACCAGCTGTCAAACGGTTAAACTCTATCATCAAACTCTAGACTTAATCCTTAGCAAAGAAGAGGAGAAAATCCAATGAACACCAGCCTAAAGCTCAGTAAAAAACTTAGTTTTGGAGAGGAAATTGCTAATAGCGTGACCCATGCTGTGGGTGCCGTTATCATGCTCATCCTACTTCCTATTTCATCCACCTATAGTTATGAAGCACATGGATTTTTATCGTCTTTTGGCGTTTCTATCTTTGTTATCAGTCTCTTTCTCATGTTCCTCTCGTCAACCATTTACCACTCTATGGCCTATGGTTCGACCCACAAATACGTCTTGCGAATCATCGACCATTCTATGATTTATGTGGCTATCGCAGGCTCTTATACGCCAGTCGTCTTGACTTTGATGAATAACTGGTTTGGGTATCTGATTATTGCCATTCAATGGGGAACGACCATCTTTGGCATTCTCTATAAAATCTTTGCTAAAAAGGTTAATGAGAAATTCAGCCTTGCCCTTTACCTGATTATGGGCTGGTTGGTTCTAGCTATCATTCCTGCCATTATCAGTCAAACAACGCCAATTTTCTGGAGTCTCATGGTAACTGGCGGACTCTGTTATACAGTTGGAGCTGGATTTTACGCTAAGAAAAAACCTTATTTTCACATGATTTGGCATCTCTTTATCCTAGCAGCATCTGCACTCCAATACATCGCGATTGTTTATTACATGTAAAAAAGTTGAGAATCTTTTCTCAACTTTTTTCTTTACACATATTGATAAAGTACTGGTGCAAGCGAGCATCATCTGTTAACTCTGGATGAAAAGAGGTCACCAGCATATTTTTTTCTTGAGCTGCAACGATTTGGTCGTCTAGGGTTGCTAGGATTTCAACACCCTCTCCAAGACTACTGATAATTGGTCCGCGGATAAAGGTCATTGGAATCTTGCCAACTCCCTTACATTCTGCCTCTGTATAGAAGCTTCCCAGTTGGCGGCCATAGGCATTGCGTTCAACCACTATATCCATGGTTCCAAGATGACTTTCTTCCTGGGAAGTGATTTCCTTAGCCAGCAAAATCAAGCCTGCGCAAGTACCAAAAACGGGAAGACCAGATAAAATGGCTTCTCGGATTGGAACCAGCATCTGCTGGTCACGCAAGAGTTTGCCCATGGTTGTAGATTCCCCACCAGGCAAAATCAAACCGGACAAGTCACTCTGACGTTGTTGAAAATCATCTAAATTTCTGATTTCAACACTAACAACACCTAACTTTTCTAGCACTTTAGCATGCTCTTCAAAGGCACCTTGCAAGGCTAATATTCCGATTTTCATCTATTTTCCTCGCTCAGCCATGAGAATTTGGATTTCATTCTCATTGATACCAACCATGGCTTCCCCAAGATCTTCTGAAATTTGTGCTAAGATTTGTGGGTTTTGGTAATTGGTTACGGCTTTGACAATGGCACTTGCTCGTTTAACAGGGTCTCCTGATTTGAAAATACCTGAACCGACAAAGACGCCCTCTGCTCCCAATTGCATCATCAGCGCAGCATCTGCTGGCGTTGCAACGCCTCCAGCTGCAAAGTTTACAACTGGCAATTTTCCATGTTCATGGACATACTGAACCAATTCAATAGGGACTTGCAAGTCTTTGGCAGCAACATAGAGCTCGTCTTCACGTAGGTTTTGAATGCGGCGAATTTCCTGATTCATCATACGCATATGGCGAACGGCTTGAACAATGTCTCCTGTACCGGGTTCTCCTTTTGTACGAATCATGGAAGCTCCTTCAGCGATACGACGCAAGGCTTCACCCAAGTCCTTAGCTCCACAGACAAAAGGAACTTGGAATTCCTTCTTGTCCACATGGAAACGGTCGTCAGCTGGAGACAACACTTCACTCTCATCGATATAGTCAATCTCAATAGCCTCTAAAATCTGAGCTTCTACAAAATGTCCAATTCTAACTTTGGCCATCACTGGAATGCTCACTGCTTCTTGGATCTCCTTAATCATCTTTGGATCACTCATACGGGAAACACCACCAACTGCACGAATATCAGCCGGAATCCGCTCTAAGGCCATAACAGCTGCCGCACCAGCAGCCTCTGCGATACGAGCCTGTTCAGGGTTCTGCACATCCATGATAACACCGCCCTTAAGCATCTGCGCCAAGTTTTTATTTAGTTCATAACGATTTTCAGTCATTTCTTTATCCTCATCATTTGTATTGGTAGCTACCATTTCATTTTAAGCCAGAAAAGAATGAACCACAAGATAAAAAAACAATAATTGTATGGGTACAGATTAATTAAAAAACTATCTGACCTTAACTTAAGGCCAGATAGCTCAGCTATTGTTATTTTTCAGCTGTAAGTGCAGCCATTGTGATGTAGTTGTAAGGTTTGTTAAAGTGTGGCAAGAAGAATAGGTCTGTCAAAGCCAACTTGTCAATTGTCACATGTTCTTGGATAGCAAGTGAGAACATATGAATTCCCATGCTGATAGCAGAATCACGTGATACCATTTGAGCACCAAGAATTTCGCGACTGTCTTTATCAAAGACAATCTTGATGGCAACTTCATGGTTGTCGTGCTTCATAAATTCTGGTTTTTGAAGATCGTTAAAGCCTGTTTCAGTTGCGTTGTAACCAGCAGCTTTAGCTTTTTCAAGAGTCAAACCAGTTGAAACCATGTGCAGACCGTAGATTGAGATACCGTTTGATCCTTGTACACCGATTCCTTCAAGTTCGTGTCCACAAGCGTTGTAAGCACCAACGATACCAGTACGAACAGCGTTTGAAGCAAGCGCGATGTAGCTAGTGTCTTTACGAGCGTTGTCATAAACAGTCGCACAGTCACCTACTGCATAAACACCTGGAATTGATGTTTCTTGTTTCTTGTCTACAAGGAAGGCACCGTTACGGAAGAGTTCAATCTTACCATCAGCAAGAGCTGTGTTTGGACGGAAACCAACTGCAAGAACAACCATATCCACATCAAATGTTTCTTTGTCTGTTACCAAGCGTTCAACTTTACCATCACCTTGGATAGCTTTTACTGTTTGACCAAGTGCCAAGCGGATGTTGTTGTCTTCCAAGTTCTTCGCCATCATTTGAGTGAAGTCTTTGTCGTAGTAGCCGTTCAAAACAGTGTCTACGATATCAACAAGAACAACTTCTTTTCCAAGACGTTCGAAAGCTTCAGCAAGTTCAACACCGATATAACCACCACCAACAACTGCGATGCGCTCAAGGTGTTTGCTCTTGTCAGCAAGTTTTTCGATAACTTCTTCTGCGTTTTGGTACAACTTAACAAATTGAACATTTTCAAGTGTTGCTTTGAATTCGCGGTTGCCCTTAACGATTTCAACACCTTCGATTGGAGGCAAGATTGGAGTTGAACCAGTCGCAAAGATCAATTTGTCATAAGACTCTTTATGTTCTTGACCTTCAACTTCTGCTGTCACAACTTTATTGTCATAGTCGATTGAAAGAACAGGTGAGTTCATGTAAACTTTTGCACCCTTAGCTTCCAATTTTTCTTTATCAGAGTAGAACAAGCCTTCAGCTCCGTCGATTTGTTCCCCGATCCAAAGCGCCATTCCACAACCAAGGAATGAAATATTTGAGTTTTGGTCAAATACAACGATTTCATTTTCATGTCCAAAATTGTCCAACATAGTATTGATACATGCTGTACCAGCGTGGTTAGCACCAACTACAACGATTTTACTCATAGAAAATTTCCTACCTTTAATTTAAAATTTACCTTTCTAGTATAACATTTACTGTTAGCGTTTACAAGGTATTTGCTTAGAATTCTCTTATTTTAAGCAATTTTAAGTTTTATTATATTATTTTTTTTGAGTTTCTATCTTTTTTTATATTTTTTGAGCATATTTCTTGACTTTTTGTTAAAATTTATTTGTGAAAACGCTGACTTTATGTTATGCTAGAAACATGGAAATAAAATGTAAGGGGTTCAATTCTCGTAAATTTAACCTAGCTTGAATATTTCCTCTGAAGAAGAAAGGAGTTGGTAGCTTGCCTCTTCGTTCACGTTCTGAACGACTCATGGGAACAACTATCACGATTTCATTAGTAGATGAACAGGCAGATTGCCTGCTTCAAGGAGCCTTTGATTTACTCAGAGAGCTCGAGTACCGCTTCAACGCCAACAGTCAAGAATCCGAATTGATGGAGATCAATCACCAGGCTGGAATTGCTCCGGTCAAGGTCCATCCTGACTTATTTGAACTGATTGCTCTTGGGTTAGAACATAGTCTAGCTCCATCTAGCCATCTCAATATCAGTATTGGTCCCTTGATTCAAACCTGGCGAATCGGTTTTTCAGATGCTCGACTCCCCGAGCTAAACGAAATCGAAGCTGTCTTGCCTCTAGTTGACCCGCATTTTATCAAGTTAGATCCAGCTAGCTCTACTGTATTTTTAGAGAAAAAGGGAATGAAACTTGATTTAGGTTGCTTAGCTAAAGGCTATAGTGCAGATAAGGTTGCTCAGTATTTAAAAGTACACGGAGTCACTTCTGCCTTGATCAATCTCGGAGGAAATATCCTCACCATCGGGAACAATCAAGCCAAAGAAGGGAAAGACTGGCAAATCGGTATTCAAGATCCACGAAATCCTCGTGGCAATCATCTCCTAACCATTCCTGTTTCTAACAAATCCGTCGTCACTTCTGGTATCTATGAACGCCACATGACAATAGACGGAGAAGACTATCACCATATTTTTGATAGCGAGACAGGATTCCCTGTCGAAACAGAGCTCGCTAGCCTAACGATTATCTCAGATAAATCCGTCGATGGTGAGATTTGGACAACCCGCCTATTCGGAGAACGTAGCGCTTCTATCCTCTGGCAAGTCGAAAGTTTAGATGGCATCGAAGCCATTCTCATCGACAAAGAGGGGAACCTTACATGTTCTTCAGGCCTTTAAATTTGTATTATGTAAAAAGAGAAAGGAAATCTCATGCTAAAACTTATTGCCATTGTTGGAACGAACTCTAAACGTTCTACAAACCGCCAATTGCTCCAATACATGCAAAAACACTTCGCCGACAAGGCTGAGATTGAACTTGTTGAAATCAAGGATATCCCTGTTTTCAACAAACCAGCAGATAAACTTCTTCCTGCTGAAATTCTTGAAATTGCGGCTAAAATTGAAGCATCTGATGGTGTCATCATCGGTACCCCTGAGTACGACCACTCAATCCCTGCAGTTTTGATGAGCGCTCTTGCTTGGCTATCTTATGGTATCTACCCACTTTTGAACAAACCAATCATGATCACTGGTGCTTCTTACGGAACTCTTGGTTCATCTCGTGCTCAATTGCAACTTCGTCAAATCTTGAACGCTCCTGAAATTAAGGCAAATGTTCTTCCAGATGAATTCTTGCTTTCTCACTCTCTTCAAGCATTTAACCCAAGTGGTGACTTGGTTGACCTTGATGTCATCAAGAAATTGGATGCCATCTTTGATGACTTCCGTATCTTTGTGAAGATTACTGAGAAATTGCGCAATGCGCAAGAATTGCTTCGCAAAGATGCAGAAGAATTTGACTGGGAAAATTTGTAAGATAGGAGACCGAAAGAATGAAATTTGTTGGACTTGTTGGATCAAACTACGATCAATCATATAACCGCAAACTCTTGGAATTTATTCGTCGTAATTTCAAATTCAAATTTGAATTAGAAGTTCTTGAAATCGACGAAGTTCCAATGTTTAACCAAGACGAAAAATGGGACGAAAGCTTCCAATTGCGTTTCTTGTATAACAAGATTACACGTGCTGATGGTGTCATAATTGCGACTCCTGAGCACAACCACACTATCTCAGCTTCTCTCAAATCTGTACTTGAATGGCTTTCATACGAAGTTCATCCATTTGAAAACAAACCTGTTATGATTGTGGGAGCATCATACTACGACCAAGGGACTTCACGTGCCCAAGTTCACCTTCGTAAGATTCTTGACGCTCCTGGTGTCAATGCCTACACACTTCCAGGTAATGAATTCCTTCTTGGTAAAGCCAAAGAAGCTTTTGATAACAATGGAAACATCACCAACGAAGGCACTGTTAAATTCCTTGAAACTTGCTTAGATAACTTTGTAAAATACGTAGGAGTCGTTTCGAAATTGAAAAAACCAAAACCAATCGAACCAGAAGACTTGGATTGTGGAAAACCAATTGCTACAACCATTACAGAAGTTGACCCTGATGATCCAGAATGGGTAGAAAAAGTTGCAGCAATCACTGGGGCTGTTTCTGGTGATACCTATGTCAAATTGGACCACGGTATCCTGACAGTTAACCAAATCGATATGTTCTTGAAAGCTATGCCATTTGAATTGACATATGCTGATGATAACAACCAATTCCTCTACTACAACAACGCTCACCAAGATCCAGACACCATGTTTGCTAAACGTGTACCACCTCAATCAGGTAGCCGTATGTCAACTGTGCATGGTTCTCTTCCGCCAGCACGCATGAAAAATGTAGAGTGGGTTATCGGAACACTTCGCAACGGAAACCAAGAATACGTCCGTACGATCGTTCCAGGTTCTCCTGCAGGTGTCATCAACACACACAACTACCAAGCAATGTACTATCCTGATGGATCATACGCTGGAATCAATGAAATCGTCTTTAACTTCCAACCATGGCTTGACTGGTACCTAAAAGAAACGGGTCAACGTTTGGTGGGTGGTAGCGGATCATTTGCTCCTGCAGCTGGAGGTCATGGAGACGCCGATGCTACTTCTGGCGCTTCTGATTCAGGTGATGCTGGAGGCCACGGTGGTGACGCAGACGCTACTTCTGGTGCAAGCAACTAAGAAACCAAAAAGGAGCCAGGTGGCTCCTTTTTTATTACAACAGAAAAGGGGCTTGTAAATCATCTACAAACCCCTTTCGTTTTATGAGTTAGGATCATCTAAACTACGGCCGTGTAAACCTTTTTCACGTTGTACTTGGCGTAGTTTTTCTGGTGTGACGTCATTTCCTTCTTCGTCGACAATTTTGATTCCTTCAATGTGGTGGCGAACAGAACGACGATAGCCTTCAATATACTCCTCACGAAGTTTAGCTTGTTCCACTTTTTCAGCAGAAGTTAAGCCTTCTGTTTTTTTCTTTTTAGCAAGCTCGTTAATACGATCAATTTTTTTAGGATCCATGTTTCTCTCCTTTATGATAAGATTTAATCCGTTTACCAGATTTTATTTGGTATTGATTTGGTTGAAACGTGCAAGTTTAGCTGCTTTCTTGGTTAATTGTGACAAGATTGCCAAACGATTTTGACGGATAGACTGATCTTCAGTCATTACCATGGTATTCTCAAAGAAAGCATCAATAACTGGACTAAGCGCAAAGAGTTGTTCTAATTGCTGGCTTGCAGTTCCTGATAAAACTAATGATTCTACTGCCTCCGCCAAAGCTTTCTCTTCTTCATTCTCAAAGAGAGCAGGATCAACCGTGTCAGAACCTTCTGCCTTCTCAGCCAAGTTGAAGGCACGGGAGAGGGATTCAACAGACGATTTGAAATCTTCTTTCTTGCTTGCTTCGACAAGAGCACTTGCTGCTTCTAGCATATCTGCCACAACAAAGTTCGAACTTGCAAGAACTGCTTCCTTGATATCTTTTGGAGTAGAACCCATCATCTTATCAACACGAGCCTTGATAAAGTCCATGACCTCTGCTTTATTTGCATAAGTCAAGCTGTCAAATTTCAAACTGTAAAGGCTATCAATCAGCTCATCCATAGCAATATGCCAACCAAAAGCATCCAAGATACGAACCACACCTTGCGTCGCACGACGAAGGGCATAAGGGTCGTTAGAGCCTGATGGAATCAAGCCTACTGAGAAGAAACTCAAAATCGTATCCAATTTGTCTGCAATGGCTAGAATGGCTCCGACCTTACTCTCTGGAAGTTCGCCTTCGGCAGCTGTCGGCATATAGTGTTCACGAATAGCAGCTGCAACTGCTGGAGTTTCTCCAGCAAGAAGAGCATATTTCTCACCCATAATTCCTTGGAGTTCATCAAACTCACCAACCATACCCGTCAACAAGTCAAACTTGTAAATGGCTGCTGCACGCGCTAGGTCAACTGTTTCATCCACTGACAAACCAGCTTTTTCTGCCAAGAGAATGGCAATCTGACCTGTACGAATCATGTGTTCACGAAGAGAACCAATCTTTTCGTGGAAGGTGACGTTGTTTAATTTTTCAACAAGGTCAGAAATAACCAATTTTTGGTCTTCACGCCAGAAGAATTCTCCGTCTTCCAAACGGGCTACCAAGACTTTTTCATTTCCTTTGATGACATTTTCCAAATGCTCTGCGTTTCCGTTACGAACTGAAATGAAGTTTGGTAAGAGTTTACCGTCTTGATTACGAACAACAAAGTAGCGTTGGTGTTCCTTCATCGAAGTCACCAAAACTTCTTCTGGAACTTCAAGGTATTTGGCATCAAAACTACCCATAAAGGCAGTTGGGTATTCAACCAAGTTCAAGACTTCGTTCAGCAAGTCCGTATCAATTTCGATACCTACACCATGTTTTGCCTCAATTTCCTTGATTTGGTCAACAATCATTTGCTGACGTTCACGTGGATCCGTGATTACAAACTGTGCGCGAAGGTCTTCTTCGTAGCTCAAAGCTGACTGAATCTTAGTTTCTTGTCCCAAGAAACGATGGCCACGGCTTACACGACCGCCCTTGATATCAAGGAAATCCAAGTCAAACTCTTCTTCATCTAAAAGAACAGTTAAAGTGTGAACAGGACGGATGTATTCAAAGGTATTGTTAGCCCAGTGCATGCTGACAGGGAATGTCAGTGACTTCAAGACATCTACAACACCTGGAACAATTTTCTCAACTGGTTGACCCACTTCTTCCTTGGTAACATAGACATATTCTTCACCCTTGATTTCACGGAATTCGATGTCTTCAACTGTCAAGCCTTTTCCACGGACAAATCCTTGAGCTGCTTTGGTGAAGTTTCCATCACTATCCAAGGCAATTTTCTTTGCTGGACCCTTGAAATCTTCTGTCAAATCAGACTGTTTGTCTGCAAGACCAGTCACACGAACAGCCAAACGACGTGGCGTTGAGAAGGTTTGAATGTCTTCAAAGGACAGGCGGTTTTCCTTGAGGAAGGCTGCCATTTTTTCACCTAGTTGTTTTTCACTTGGAGTTACTACGTAGGCTGGTAACTCTTCAAGACCGAGTTCTACTAATAAGTTTTTTGTCATGTTTTTTCCTTTACATTTTCTTCAATCTTTTTTGATATGCACCTTAGGTACTGGGGACGCCGCTAACTAACTTTGTGAGTCTGTATGGAAATCTGATGCTAAATTGATTAAGATTTCCAACAGTCTCATCAAAGTGGATTTAGCTGACTGATTTTTGAACCTAAGGTTTCAAAAATCCCCACATAACAGTACAGCGGTGCATAACCATCTAGCAAGTCTTCGACTTGCCTCTAACGATTTTAGAGCACAGTATTACTCACTATTCTGCGTCTTCTGCTAAGAGTTTAGCTCGTGTTGCTTCATCTAAAAGTGGGTAGCCTAGGCGTTTGCGTTCTGCGACAAAGGTTTTGGCTACGACACGGGCCAAGTTACGGATACGAGCGATATAGCCCGCGCGCTCCGTTACAGATACGGCCCCACGCGCGTCCAGCAGGTTAAAGGTATGTGAACATTTGAGAACATAGTCATAGGCAGGGTGAACCAAGCCCTCTTCCAAGGCACGACCAGCTTCTTTTTCAAACTTATCAAAATTTTCTAGCAACATTTCTTGATCAGAAATTTCAAATGAATATTTTGAATGCTCATACTCAGGCTGGATGAAGATTTCTCCGTATTTAACACCATCAGCCCACTCGATATCATAAACAGAATCCACTTCTTGAATGTAAGAAGCCAAGCGTTCTAAACCATAGGTAACTTCCGCAGTCACAGGGCCAGTTGCCAATCCACCAACCTGTTGGAAATAAGTGAACTGCGTGATTTCCATACCATCAAGCCACACTTCCCATCCAAGACCAGCTGAACCAGTTGATGGATTTTCCCAGTTATCTTCAACGAAGCGAATATCATGTTCCAATGGATTGATACCCAATTTTTCCAAAGACTCAAGGTAAAGCTCTTGGATATTTGATGGAGAAGGTTTCATGACCACTTGGAATTGGTGATGTTGGTAAAGACGGTTAGGATTTTCCCCGTAACGACCGTCAGCGGGACGACGTGATGGCTCTACATAAGCCGCATTCCATGGCTCAGGTCCGATAGCACGAAGGAAGGTATAAGGACTCATTGTCCCCGCACCTTTTTCATTGTCATAAGCCTGCATAAGCATACAACCTTGGTCATTCCAAAATTGTTGCAAAGTCAAAATAATCTCTTGAAAGGTTAGTTTTTTGGACATGTTTTACTCCATTTTCTATAATTTCTTGCGACACGAGTCTGCCTTGTCAATTATACGAGGCAAGACGAGTTAGTACTGCGTCTAGCTCAGGCACTCTAGTGCTGAGCGTGGGGCAGTCCGACTGTAAGGAGGTCTCTGCCACTGACGCAGTGGAAAGTCAATTTTTTAGACATTGTTTACTCCTTGTTATTAATTCTTGAGACTTTGGATACAAAAAGAACCGTGTCTTTACTCCTAAGTCTGTGACCTAGGGGCGTCAGAAACGCGGTTCCACCCTAATTTATTACTTCATTGTTTTTAAAAATACGACAGAAAGCGCCAGTTTCTTAGTTTGTTCTACTTGGCTCCCACTGTCCCAAGCTCGCTTGAAGAACGCCATAAGACTTTCTTTCCTGTTGAATATTATATCAGAAAGGCAAGAAATTTACAATTCTTTTTCTTACTTTCTAAAAATCCATCTCATCCACACGAGGTGCGCCCGAAGTCACTGAAATTGTCTTTAAGACTTCTCGCTCGTCTTTGCTGAGTTCAATTTCAAAACAGTCAAGATTGCTCTGGATGCGAGAGGCTGTCACTGACTTAGGTAGGGGTAAAAATCCTTCTGCCAAGCTCCAAGCCAAGGCAATTTGAGCAACTGATTTCCCATGCTTAGCAGCAATTTCTTGGACTTCTGTCTTGTCAAACAACTCCCCTTGCCCAAATGGTCCCCATGCCTCTAAGAGGATTCCTTTCTCTTTACAGTAGTCAACCACTTCCTCCTGATAAACTCCTGGTGCCAAGCGTACCTGATTGACCGCTGGGATGATTCTTGCTGTCTCAAGTAAGTCATCCAAATGATGGGGAAGGAAATTACTAACGCCGATAGCACGAATTTTACCTTCTTGGTACAGGTCCTCCATCGCTCTCCAGACATCGGCATTGCGAGTTTTCCATTCGTCATTTTCTCTTAAAGGTTTTGGATTTGGCCAATGGATAAGGTACAAATCTAGATAATCCAATCCCAATTTTTCCATTGATTGCTCAAAAGCATGTCGAGCTTCATCATAGCTGTGATTGGTATTCCAGAGTTTGGTCGTTACAAAGATTTCTTGGCGAGGAATACCGCTATCTCGAATAGCGCGACCAACACTCTCCTCATTTTTGTAGATAGCTGCAGTATCGATATGACGATAACCAGCCTTCAAGGCTTCCAAAACAGCTTGGTAGGCTACTTCTCCATTTTCAGCTTTCCATGTTCCAAATCCTAGTACAGGAATTGAAACTCCATTATTAAGGGTGTAAGATTTCATCATTTTTCCTTTCTATGTGAAGAAAATCTAAAGAAACAAAGGCTGATTACCAGAACACTTGCTCCTTTAGATCTTGAAGATTATTGATCACGGTCATAATACATTTCGTGAGCCTTCAAGCGAGAGTTGAGCAATTCGGGAACGGTCACAAATGTATACCCTTCACCCTTTAAATACTCAATAACACTTGGTAGAGAATTAACAGAAGGACCATGGATATCATGCACGAGGATGATGGAACCATTGCGAACCTGACGTTGTATCTCTGTTAAAATAGCTGTTTCATTCTTACTCTTCCAGTCCAAACTATCCACATTCCACATGATAAAGCTCAAGTCCAGACTGTTACGGATATCATCTGTAATGGCACCATAAGGAGGGCGCATGAGTTTAGAACTCGAACCTAGAACTTGGGTTAACAAATCTTCTGTGTCAGCGATTTGCTTTTTAGCATCTTCGAGAGATAGTTGGGAAAGGACAGGATGACTCCAGCTGTGGTTGGCAACCACATGCCCCTCAGACTTCATCCGTTTAAGGATGTCTTCATTGCCAGCGATGTTTTTACCAAGTACAAAGAAGGTCGCCTTTACTTTGTACTTAGCTAATGTATCCAAAGCTTGTGTAGTTGTAGACGGATTTGGACCATCGTCAAAGGTCAAAGCCACAACTTTTTTGTCTTTTTGTGCAAAGTAAGCTTGATAGAGTTCAGCATCTTTTTCTAATAGATAAGAGGACTCCAAAACATCAAAGAAACTGGATATCGGTAGAGCAATTTCCTCCAAAGTCTCCCCTGGATTAGGAGGATAAAGGATGATTTGACTATCTTTATAATCAAAGCTCCATGATGCCAGATCTTGGTCTGTAAAGTTTTTTAGGACCTGATCAATTTTTGTCTGGTCGAGTTTCTTATCTTCTAGAGTTGATTTGATTTGACTCAATAGGAGTTCCTTAGCCTTACTAGCATCTTTGAAAAGTCTACTGAGATCAAAAGTTTTTCCATCTTCTGTCAAGAAAATTTTTCCTAAAGACGTCTTTTCTTTTTCTTCAACCTTTGCTGCAGACAAATCGTAAACTTGCTTACTAATATTACGCGCAAGAACTCCCTTTAGAACCTGATCCAACTGCTCCGTATAATAAAAGACCAAATCCTCTTTATCTTCTAACTTTTCCTTGATGTCTTGGTTGATTTTTTCTCTAACAGACGCAATGACTTCCTCTCCTTGAAGAGGATAGTAGGCAATCACCTCAGCTTGGCCTTTTCGGAAATGGTCTCTCTGACTACCTGAGTTGAATTGTTGGTCCTTTTCGCTTTTTAGCGCTTCAATTTTTTGTTCATAAGATTGCTTTTGTAGCAGCTTATAACCAATGGCGCACCCTAAAAGAATCATAGAGATTCCTAAAATCCCTACAAAAGCAAGAAGTATACTTCTCTTTTTATCGTGAGACACACGTTTTGCTCTATTTTTTTTCATATTTCCATCATAACAAATCAGGGCTATTATTTCAATGATAAACAAGAATTCTGACTTCTTTTTAGAAAAATAAAAAAGCTTAGAAGTATCTAAGCTTTTCATTTAGAAACGAATCGTTTCACGTGTTTTCTCATATGAGGTCACAAAACGGTTTGTAACTCCTGGTTCTGCAACTTCCAAGGCTTGCGAAATCTTTTCAAATGATGTTTTATAGTCAAAGTCTTTCTCAAAAATTTCAAGCGCTTCATTGAAAGCCTCTTGGATACGTTCATCAAATGAACGGTAACGGTTTGAGTATTGCAAGAGTTGCTCAGTCAAGGTTGCATATTGAACAATATCGTAGGTTTCTGTTTCAAGTGCTTCCATATCATTGGTTGCGACTTCAAGAATTCGTTTAACGGATTCAATATTCACTTGTGGTTGTTCTAACTCTGCCATCAAATCCTCTGTGTTGTGGCTTGCAGTAAAGAAGAGTTTCAAGAAACTTTGAGGAATACCTGGCAAGTTTCTCTTCTCCATGTATCGTTTAATAGTATGCAAACGATTCACAAATACATTTGCTTTTTGACGAGCGTTGAGGTCGTCTTTTTCGATTTGGGCAAGTCGTTCGCTCACAGAGATTTGCTCATCTTCAATATCTTTGAGGTTGCTTTGCAGCATTTCCAACTGTTCTTCAAGTACAGAGAAGGCTTGAGTTGGCTCACCTTGGTCCTCTGTTACCTCTAAGATAGCTGTATCAAGTGCTGCTAATTCTGCTTGAAGGCGGCGAACATGGTTTCCATCACTTTCTGGAAGAAGGTAGGCTTTGTTCAAACGTTCAAGATCTTGAACTAGAACTTGGTTGTTTTCTTTCAGGTGATTGAGGTAAGTTGGCAATGTTGAAAGAAGACTTTCAACTACTTTTTGAGCTGCAATTTCGCGAGTGAAGATATCATAAAGTGCATTGATTTCTTCTTGGATGCGATTATTTTCATACTCAGCATTATCCAACTCCAACTGGCGGATGTTTTCTTGATTTTCCTTTAAGGCTTCATACAAAAGTTGGAAACGTGACTCGATATCTGTTTCAGTAAAGTGGAAGTTGGCATCCAACAGCTTGCGATAGCCTTCTTCCAAATCTGACAACTGATCTGGTAAGTCTGTTGTCAATGTTTCAACTAGAGCCGGAATACGATCAACGATGTGAGTTAAAGCAAGAATATGGTTTTCCGTAGCATCTAGAATAGCTGCTGCTTCAACTGGGTCACCTGATGAGTTCAAGGTAACAAATTGAGAAAATTCTGATTGGATGTTTTCCAATTGTTTCTCAATCTCAGGAAGGGCTTTTCCATATTTTTCTGAGTTTTCTGCAACAGTGTGCTGAAGTGTTTCAAACAAGTCCAAAGCGTGCAAGACACGACCACTGTTTTTAGATTCTTGTTTTTCAAGTTCTGAGAGGGCATTGCGAATAGCTGCAATGTCTTCTTCGATCAAGTCGATTTGGCTCTCAATTTGATCAATTTTGTGTGTTGCCTTAAAGAAACGGAAAGAATTGTTGTAGCTTTCAGCTTCAAAGAGATGGTTTTCAATATCAGCAAATGAGTTCAGTGATAAATCGACCCATTTTTGATTCCATTCACGGAAGGTTACCTGACTTTGACCAATCAAGTGCATGTTTTTAACGGCTTCAACCTCGTCATTAACTGGGAGGTTGTAGAGTTCTTCTTTTCTTTCTTCAAGGGCCGTTAATCGACTTACATTACGCTTACGTAAAAAGATAACTGCTACATAAGCTAGGATCAAAATGACTGCAATCGCAACCATTAGATAAATTAATTGTCCATTAGACATATCAAACTCCTTTTATACTAGAAACAATCGTAATGATTATATCATATTTTTTAAACCAAGGGAACTATTTCCCACAATTTTTAGACGTCAAGTGTACTATAAACAGCGTTTTCTTCAATAAATTCGCGACGAGGTTCTACTCGATCCCCCATCAACATATCAAAGATCTTATCTGCTTCGGCAGCATCATCTACCGAAACACGCGCCATCAAGCGATGTTCTGGATCCATGGTTGTTTCCCACAATTGGTGGTCATCCATTTCTCCTAAACCTTTATAACGTTGGATGGTTGGTTTTGAACGCCCTTCACTATGACGTGCTAAGGCTTCTTGGAGTTTAATTTCCTGATCCGCACCTGGCTGGATGTATTCTTTTATTTCGCTTCCAACTTTTACTCCGTAGATTGGTGGTTGGGCAATGTAGACATATCCAGCTTCTAGGATTGGTTTCATGTAGCGGTAAATCAGAGTCAGTAAGAGGGTTCGAATGTGGGCTCCATCAACATCGGCATCGGTCATCAAAACGAGTTTTTGGTAACGAGCCTTAGTGACATCAAATTCTGCCCCAAAACCTGTTCCCATGGCTGTGAAAAGGCTCCGAATTTCTTCGTTGGCAAGAATTTTATCCATGCTGGCTTTTTCAACGTTCAAGATCTTACCACGAATTGGAAGGATAGCCTGGAACTCACGGTTACGACCAGATTTAGCTGATCCACCAGCTGAGTCTCCCTCAACGATGAAGAGTTCGGTTTCAGCAGGGTTATTTGAAGAACAGTCTGCTAATTTCCCTGGAAGATTAGAAATTTCCAAGCCAGATTTCTTGCGAGTGACTTCACGCGCACGCTTGGCAGCTACACGAGCCTTGGCAGCCAAAATCCCTTTTTCCACGATGCGCTTGGCAATCTGCGGATTCTCCATGAGGAAATCAGAAAAGGCATCGCTAAAGAGGCGGTTGGTAATCTTAACAACTTCGCTATTTCCCAGTTTGGTCTTGGTTTGTCCTTCAA
Organism: Streptococcus sp. 151470009-6; assembly: GCF_053628175.1. NCBI lineage: Bacteria > Bacillati > Bacillota > Bacilli > Lactobacillales > Streptococcaceae > Streptococcus > Streptococcus sp. 151470009-6. Next base: position 125,192 of record NZ_JBSEZF010000001.1, on the reverse strand, counting down.
ACTGCGGATTTGGATGCTTGACAGAGATAACAGCTGTCAAACCTTCACGAACATCTTCCCCTGTCAGGTTGTCTTCATTGTCTTTTAGCAGTTTATTCTTGCGGGCATAATCGTTGATAACACGAGTCAGAGCCGTACGGAAACCTTGCTCATGTGTTCCACCTTCATGGGTATGAATGTTATTGGCGAAACTCATGACGTTTTCGTGGTAACCGGTTGTGTACTGCATGGCTACTTCAACTGTGATATCATCCATCTCACCGTCTGTGTAGATTGGTGTATCAAAGATAACATCCTTATTCTCGTTGATATACTCAACGTAGCTAGCAATTCCACCTTCATAGTGATAATGCTTGGTTTGTTCGAGACCTTCACGCTTGTCTGTAATTGAAATTCGAAGTCCTCGGTTCAAAAAGGCTAATTCTTGAACACGTTTGTTTAATTTTTCAAAGTCAAAAGTCGTTGTTTCTGTAAAAATCTCTGGGTCTGGTGTAAAGTGAACTGTTGTTCCTGTTTTATCTGTATCTCCAACGACCTCAAGATCAGCAACAACATGACCACGACGGTATTCTTGGTAATGAATTTTGCCGTTTTTGTGAACATGAACATCTAGTTGCGTTGAAAGAGCGTTTACTACTGATGAACCTACTCCGTGGAGTCCACCTGATACCTTATATCCGCCACCGCCGAATTTTCCTCCAGCGTGAAGAACCGTAAAGACTGTCTCAACAGCAGGACGTCCCGTCTTTTCTTGAATATCAACAGGAATTCCACGACCGTCATCCACAACGGTAATAGAATCATCTGGTTCGATAAAGACTTGGATATGACTAGCAAATCCGGCCAAGGCCTCGTCAATAGAATTATCAACGATTTCCCAGACTAGGTGGTGAAGACCTTCTTTAGCAGTCGATCCGATATACATACCTGGACGCATACGAACGGCTTCCAGACCTTCTAAAACTTGAATTTGACTGGCATCATAATCCTGTGCCTGTTGGTTTTTGATTTCTTCTGTCATTTTTTCCCTTTTCTTACATGTCTATTGCTTGTCTCAATGTCGCAACGTTATTAAAAAGATAGGCATCTAAGCCAGCAGCTATACCTGCTTCTACATCAATATTTCTGTCACCAATGACCAAACCAGATGTAATATGATATTTATCACGTAAATAAATCATGGACTCAGGATCTGGTTTTCGTTTAAAACCTGAACTGGCAGTCACTACTTCAGTGAAGTAGTTGGCTATCCGGGTCTTAGCAAGAAGTTCCAGAACTTGGTCATTTCGATGAGAAACTAAGAAATGGCGACCACCCTTGTCAGAGATGTCTTTGAGTAACTCTGGAATTCCCTCAAACAAAACTGGATGCTCTAACTCACGTGCTTCATTTTCTTTGTAGTTCTCTAAAAAATTCTCGATATCTGGAGCAAACTTCTCGATGGCAAAAGCTGTCGAAACCTTCAAGGCTTCGTAAACACAGTCGTGTTCTTGCTCTATTCCATATTGGGCCAAGATTTCTACAAAAGCTGCTGTAGAAGTCTCGTAATTATCCAATAGGGTACCACCTAAATCCCATATGTAGTCGTGATATTTCATACCCTTCATTATACCATTTTTTTATGAATAAAGCGATGATTTCCTAGATTTTTCCAAGTAAAAAACGAGAGTCTGCCTCTCGTTTTATTCTTGATTTCCAAAGACATCTCGATAGAGCATACCGACTCGTAAACTTTCGGCATCTCCTCCCAACTGATCCACCAATTCATAGGCAAAGGCAAGGGCTGTTGACGGTCCTCGGCTGGTTGTTAGATTGCCATCCACAACAACTGTTTCCTTTTGGTAAATCCCGTCAGTAATTTGCTCCTGCACACCGTCATAACAGGTAAAGTGCTTGTCTTTTAAAACACCTGCTTGATAGAGGGCAATAGGGGCTGCGCAGATAGCCGAAATCTTCTTTCCTTCTTGGTTAAAGGCTTGAATCTCAGAAATAAGGTCTTGATTATCCCGTAGATTTGCTGATCCAGGCATGCCACCTGGCAGAACGAGCAGGTCATAGTCGGATAAATCACCATCAAAGACACGATCGGCTGTTACCTGAATGTCATGTGATCCTGTCACCTGCTCCTCAAATCCTACCATATCACAGGAAATGTTTACTCGACGCAAGACATCGACTACTGTCAAGGCTTCGATTTCTTCAAAGCCATTTGCTAAGATAACTGCTACTTTTGCCATAGCGACCTCCTTATTTGATTTGTTTTAAGATAACTTTTTTTCGTTTGAACGGAACTTTCCCACTCTTTTCTTCTGCTAGATTGGTCTGGTAACTCATAGACAAGAGAAGACCGACTCCGATGAGGTTACTAATAATAGCGGAACCCCCTTGAGAGATGAAAGGTAAAGGTATCCCAGTCAGAGGAAGCAAGCCTGTCACAGCGCCAATATTTTCAAAGATATGGAAGAGCAGCATCATGATAAAGCCAGTCGAAATATAGGTATAGAACTGGTTATTTGATCTGAGCGTAATCTTCAACATCCGATAGATAAGAAGTAAGTACAAAGCAATGACAAAGACTGATCCTATGAAGCCAAAATCTTCCGCAATCACTGTGAAAATCATATCACTCTCACGTACTGGAATGAGGAGATTGGACACATTGAAACCTTGTCCAAACAAGCCACCACTTCCAATAGCAATTTGCCCTTGCGCCTGTTGGTAAGTTGTTGTTTGCGCGAAGTCAAAGGGCTTGAGCCAAGCTAAAATACGGTTAATCTGGTAGGTCGGCATCCCAATCTGGTGCAAGAAAGCACGTCCATCTTTACTGATAAAAATCGCTAGGAAGCCTCCTACTGCAGTCACTCCCGTAACAAAAACTGGAATGATAATCTTCCACGAAACGCCTGAAAGGAGCACCATTCCTGCAAAAATAGCTACAAAGACCAAGGCAGTCCCTAAGTCACTTTGTAGGGCTAAAAGAACCAGTACTGGAATAGTAAAGCCAATCATCCAAATAATCAGCAGGAAATCCAAAGGGATGGTTCGGCGCCACTCCTTGTGCTTTTGAGTGAATTGTACAATGACTCGAGCCAACATCAAGATATAGGAAATCTTCATGAACTCCGATGGCTGAAAGAGTGTCGTTCCACCGATTGATACCCAGTTCTTGGCACCTGTTGACGCTACAAGATTTGGGTTGTAGAAAACAAGAGGGAGGACCATCAAAGCTAGCCCTAGACCATAAAGATAGGGAGTCACCTTCCATAAAAACTCGGTATTGAATAACATGACGACAAAGCCAATAACAAGCCCTAAAGCAATCCAAGCGATTTGTTGACCTAGAATTGGAAGTACATTATTTGGATAGTCATGGCTAACTGCGATATAAATAGCCACTACTCCAATCACCAGTAGACAAAATACTGGTAGAAGGAGGCTATAGTCGACTCGAGAGTCGAAGGAACGTTTCATATTTTTTACCTTTTCTCTTTCTTGGATTTTTCTTTCATTCTATTGCGTCGGGATTGGAGAATATCTGCTACTGCAGACCCTAGCTGTTCTCTAGCAAGAACCCGAACTATTCTTTCTTTTGACAAGGTTTGGGCGATTTGTTTGCCATAGCGCTTGCTGACGACACGACTGTCTAGAATTACAGCAACCGAACCTTGGTCAGGCCGTCTAACAGTACGACCTAAGGCTTGTTTTAGCCGAATGATCGCCATTGGCAACTGATAATCATAGAAAGGATTTTTCCCTTCTTGGCGCAGTTCTTGGTTTAATTTTTTGGTTAACGGTTCTTGGGGATTTTGGAAAGGCAATCTCGGAATCACTTGGAGTACAAATGGATGGGTTGAAAAGTCAACTCCTTCCCAGAAACTCCCGGTTCCGAGCAAGATCTGGCGTTCGCCTTTTTCAAAACGTTTTTTCAGTTGGCTTGGTTCCCCATTTTTATACTGAGCTAGATGGGGTTGGTCGAGCAAATCTGAAACTGCCAGCAACATCTCTTTTGAGGTAAACAAAACTAATAAGGGTTCTTGAAAGGCTTGTAACCTTCGAATGACAGAAGCCACTTCACTCGCATAGTCAAAAGGCGAAACTTCGGTAACGAGAGGAAAGTCATCAATTAGATAGACTTCTTGTTGGTCCTGCTTTGCTACATCAAGCCTAACAAGTGGAGCATCTGGAAATCCCAGTAAATCTGCTAAGGAAACCCGATTGCTGATTTCAAGAGTGGCAGATACTCCTAGGAGCCTACAATCTTCTGGCAATAAATCTGCTAGTATAAAGCGACCGTTTTTGCTTGAACAAATCAAGACATCCTTGCTCGATTTCTCTGCTGGAGCAAGCCAAAATTCACGGTCCGACGTAAAAAAGTTTGCAATCTCTCTATACTCCGGGAGAGCTAACTCCGAAAAATGTTGGTGCAACTGTTCGAGAGAATCCAACCACTTTCCATTCTTAAGTCCTGACTGATACTGCTCCATCAAGTAACGACATTCAAAACCTATACTCTCAAGCAAACGTTTCTGAATCAGATCTTCCTCTGTCTCCAAGGACTTTTCAATTTGAGTTACAAGATCCTCAAGGCGATAAGCCTGCTGGGCTAGATTTTCAAGGGCTAGCAGCATTTTTTGAGCTTCATCCAAGATCACCAAACGGTTGTCGACAAACTCTGGATTGTCTTCCAAACGAGTGACCAGATAGGCATGATTGGTCAAGAGAACGCGACTGGTCTTGGCCTTTTCCTGCCCTCGTTTCCAAAAATCCTCTGTAGCAAATAAACTTTTCTTTGAAAGCTTGCCATCGTGGACTAGTTCTGGCAGAAAGTGCTGATAGCGATAAAGCTGCCCGATTTCGTCCAAGTCACCAGTCACTGTCTCCGTTAGCCAGATGAGCAGTTGCATTTTAAAGCGTGTGAAAAGACGATTGGACTCAGATCGATGGAGAACTCTGTGAAAGGCATCCAGTTTTAAATAATTTTGAGGCCCCTTGAGACTATGAATCTCCAGATGAAAAACCTCTTTTAAACGCTGACCTTCTTCTTGCATGATTTGATTTTGAAGAATTTTGGTCGGAACGCTCACTAAAATTCCAGCTTCACCCTCCAAATTCAAAGCTGGGAGGAGATAGCCGTATGTCTTACCCAATCCCGTTTGAGCTTGGATAAAAGAAGTCTGGTAATCTTCTAATAAGTGCTCAATCTTCTCCGCAAAATCCAGCTGTTGCGGACGCTCCTCCAAGCCCAATAAGGAAATGTTTTTAGCAAAATCTTTGGATAACTTTCGTGGTACTAAGGCTTGACTTTCCTTTCTGAGGAAAAGCCCATGTAGTTCTATCAATTCCGGAGAGGACAGGAGAGATTGTTGCTGATAGACCTCCTCAATCACCAGATAGCTTTCATAGAGAAGGTTATCTGAAAGGTTTAACAAGCTTTCTAAAAGCCCTTTAGGTAGCTCAAAAAGCTTTTGACGCATGTAAAGCAAGAGTTCAGCTGTTGCCTGAGCATCTGACAGGGCAGTATGGGCATGTTCCAGCTCAATGCCCAACTCTTGACAAAGGATACCTAAGTTATACTTTTCAAACTGAGGATACAAAACTTGGGCAAGCTCAACTGTATCCACCCGCGGTGTGCGCAATTCATAGCCTTCAAAAAAAAGAAATTCTGCAAGGAGGTTGGCATCAAATTGTACATTGTGCGCAACAAAAACACCGTCCTTAACCAATTCAAAAATTTTTCCAGCCACCTGAGAAAATTCTGGTGCTGCAGCCAAACGCTGATCGGTCAGACCTGTTAATTCTTTGATATGAGAATCCAAGGGTTCATGGGGATTGACGTCAGTCGCATACTGATCGACGATTTCGCCATTCTCAATCACCACAATGCCTACTTGAATAATTTTTGCCTTGCTTCCGGTGCTGGTCGCCTCTAAATCAACGACCACATACCGATTATTTCTCGCATTCATCATTAAAAATTATATCAAAAAAAGCATGATTTGACACCCCTCAACTTTGATAACAATCTTGTTTCACTTTCGAGTTCGATTAAAAATCAAGACCTTAAAAGTGAGAATTTCTCGCAAGTTCAGCAGTTGCTTGCTGGTTCTGAGGTATTTGAAAAACTTAACAGGATAGTTACATCAATACAAAAAGACAACCAAGGAATTAGCCGCCTTTTTGAGATATTTTTTTCATTTTTTTCGGAAGTGTCTTGCTAATTTCTGTTGGCAAGACAAGATAGTGTTCTTGAGCTAGTTCTTGGGCAATAGCTGAGTGCAGATGGGTCGCTACTACTACGCGTTCATAGAGATTGACATGTGGAAACTGACCTGCAAAACCTGCAATCATCCCAGCCAAAGTATCTCCCATCCCACCAGTTGCTTGATAGGGGCCTCCAACCTCCAGTTGATAGTATTCAGGTTTGCCAGCTTGCCAGATACGAGTCGCTGGACCCTTCTCGACTAGAATCGTTCCTTGAGGAAAAGATGAAAGAGCCCTAGCTGTCGTCTCAGTATTTTGATGGTCAAGAACTATACCAGACAGTCTTTCCCATTCCTTTTGGTGGGGAGTTAGGATGAGCTGACTAGATGGGAATGGCAAATGACCTTTTGCTAAGATACCCAAAGCACCACCATCAATAATCAAAATCTGGTCATTTCTGAGCTTATCAAAAACCCGTTTTACAAGTTCTTCTCCGAATGCATCCTCTCGCAAACCCGGACCTAACAAGACAACTTCTGCCTTTTCCAACTGTTCTTTTAGTAATGCTTTGTCCTTTAGAGAAAAAGCCATGGTCTCAGGTAAATGGCTGTGCAGGGCTGTGATATTCTCCTTATCCGTGCCAACAGTCACCAACCCTGCCCCACTTTTGACAGCTGCAATGGCTGACATGATGATAGCTCCCCCATAAGGATAGGTCCCTCCCAGCAAGAGCAGGCGCCCGTAATCTCCTTTATGGCTGTGACAAGGCCGTTCAATAATGACTTTTTCTAATAAAGTTTGATCAATCACTTTCATCGTTATTTTCCTCTCACTCCATTATACTATAAAAGGAGGGGCAAACCTCCTTTTACACTATTTTCTCTTAAATTCCGCAAAGGTCTGTAAGATTTTAGCTGCTACTGCTGGAGAAGGAGCTCCTTTTAGCTCTAACGTGTCATCTGCATATGGACTAAGACCAGCAAAATCTCCAATCTGGACAGAATAGAGCGACGTCTTAAACAATTCAATATCGTTTTGGTCATTGCCAAAAGCAATAAAGTTCTCTCCACACAACTTTTCAACAGTTGTCGCCTTATGAGTGTCTAAGGGATTGACATAAAGGCACTTTTCATGCGCATGATAGGACAGATGAGCCTGCCCCAGTCTTTCTAGCTGTCCAAGCAGGTCATCAAGCAAATCCTCATGGTCTCCCATATAAACGACTACCTTAATCGGAGTCCCCAAGTCCTCGAGTTTCTGATGACGAGCTACCTTTAGGGGATCCACACTAGAGATAAATGGAATCTTTTCCAAAATCTGACCACTATAGTCAAAGCAATCATCTGCAAAGAAAGGGAGATTATAGGTCTGGCAATAATCCACTAGCGCCTGATAAACTCTAGCATCGAGATTTTTCTCATAGATGACTTTCCCCAGATAATAGGCTACGCCTCCATTCAACCCTATGACCAAGCGCTGACTGAGTTCTGAACCTAATAAACCCAGGCAATCCCGATAAGATCGAGCTGAGGCAAACACAACCTCATGCCCATAATCTTCAGCCTTTAAAAGAACCTGCTGAATCTCCTCATCTATGGTCATATAGTCAAAAGACAGCGTCCCATCCAGATCAAATACGAATTTCATCTTCCTAATCCTTGTTCAGTGTACGAAGGGTTGCTTGATAGGTCTGCTCCATCAGCATGGTAATGGTCATTGGACCAACTCCACCAGGTACTGGCGTGATGTGGTTGGCAAGTGGTGCAACGGCATCATAGTCAACATCTCCACAAAGCTTGCCATTTTCATCTCGGTTCATCCCTACATCAATGACAACTGCACCTGGTTTGACAAAGTCAGCAGTCACAAACTTGGCGCGACCGATAGCTACGACAAGAATATCCGCTTGCGATGCTACTTGAGCTAGATCTTTTGTACGGGAATGAGTTAGAGTAACAGTCGCATTCTTGTCTAAAAGAAGCTGGGCCATCGGCTTTCCAACGATATTCGAACGACCAATCACGACCGCATTTTTTCCTTCCAGCTCAATCCCATACTCATGAAACATTTCCATAATCCCAGCAGGAGTTGAAGGAATCATAACTGGATGCCCTGACCATAGACGCCCCATGTTTAGCGGATGAAAACCATCCACATCCTTTTCTGGATCAATGGCAAACAAAACAGCCTCTTCGTCAATATGTTTAGGTAAAGGCAACTGGACCAAAATCCCATGCCAAGCTGGATCTTGATTGTATTTGGCAATCAAGTCTAACAATTCTTCTTGTGTAATGGTTTCAGGAACTCGCACTACTTCACTATGGAATCCTGCAGCAAGAGCTGACCGTTCCTTGTTGCGAACGTAGACTTGGCTGGCTGGATTGTCCCCAACCAAAATCACCACCAAGCCTGGAACTAAACCTGTTACTTCCTTTAGTTTGGCAGTCTTTTCAGCCAACTGTCCTTGTAACTTAGCGGCAAGAGCCTTTCCATCAATAATCTGTGTCATATCACTTCTCTTTTCTGTCAAATATCCTCTATTATATCAAAAAACACCTTGCCATTCTAACACTTCCTGACTAATAGACCTTATAGTTTGAAACTATAAGAAAAAGCTCTTGTCGAGCTTTTAGTGCCTATTGATATTAGGTAAATCTGTCATGCTTTCTTTTTAACTTTTGGAGCCGGTAAGACTTCATACATATCCCTGATCAGTCCCGCTAGAAATGACTTATCTTCAAGGTCTTCTAGTAAAATCATCTCTTTGGCTCCTTCATAAGGTCGTTCAAGCCTAGTTTGTTCCAATTGATCCATGACCACCTTCACAGGCTTCAGTAACAAACGATTATCATAGATTCCACCAATGATTTTCCCACGATAATAAATGATATACTCTCCCATCATTGGGCGATAACTTATCTCCTCTAGCTCTGATAGCTGTTCGAGAATAAAAGCTAAATATTCCTTACTGGAAGCCATGATTTTCACTCCACTTCTTCTAAAAATGAGGTCTTACAAAACCTTACTCAAAAAATCCTTGGTCCGTTGTTCTTGGGTTTGGTCAAAAACCTCCTCTGGCCTTCCATCTTCGACAACAACCCCATCCGCCATAAAGATAACACGGTCTGCTACCTCACGCGCAAAGCCCATTTCATGCGTCACAATCACCATGGTCATCCCTGACTTGGCAAGGTCTTGCATCACAGCTAGAACTTCTCCAACCATCTCAGGGTCTAGGGCTGAAGTCGGCTCATCAAAGAGCAAAACATCTGGTTCCATTGCCAGTCCACGTGCGATGGCAATCCGTTGTTGTTGCCCACCTGACAAACTCTGCGGATAGGCCTTTGCCTTATCTGGCAAGCCAACTTTTTCTAATAGTTCCAGTGCTCTCTTCTCCGCAACTTCCTTGCTTTCACCTTTGGTTTTAATTGGTGACAAAGTGATATTTTCCATCACTGTCATATTGGGAAAGAGGTTGAATTGTTGGAATACCATGCCCATCTTTTCACGCATAGCAAAAAGGTCATTTTTCTTATCTGTGATATCAACCCCTTCAAAGATAACCTTTCCCTTACTCGCTTCTTCGAGAAGATTCATCGAACGAAGGAGGGTTGATTTTCCGCTACCCGACGGACCAATAATCACCACGACTTCCCCTCTTTTGATCTCAAGGTCAATCCCTTTCAAGACTTCGTTTTTCCCAAAAGACTTATGCAAGCCTTCAATTTTCATCAAGGTTTCTGTCATTATTTTTTGTCTCCTTGTCCAATGTAATTTTCAAATGCTTTCAAAGCCACTGTCAAAATAGAAGTCATAATCAAGTAATAAAAGGCTGCAAATAAAAGAGGAGTCAAGGGTAAATAAGTTGTTGTCGCTACTGTCGTTGCACCATTCCACAACTCCATCACCCCAATCGCTGACAAAAGCGAACTATCCTTGATAATGGTAATAAATTCATTTCCCAATGCTGGCAAAATATTCTTAATTGCCTGTGGTAAAATAACATAACGCATAGCATTTTTAGGACGAATACCCAAGGAATAAGCCGCCTCCAACTGCCCTTTAGGAACTGCATTGATCCCTGCACGAACGGTTTCAGACACATAAGCACCACTGTTCATCGAGATAATCAGAATACCTGGAATCAAACGAGAAAGGTCCACACCTAGAATCCCTACTTGAATAGTAGGCGCATCGATATGCATGAGGGCAAAAGCAATCATAATTTGCACCATCATCGGTGTTCCTCGGAAAATCCATACATAGACATTTGCAAACCAGACAAGAGGTTTAAAACGTGAACGTTGAGCAAAGGCCAATAAGACACCTAGAATGGTACCGATAAAGACTACCAGAATTGAAATCACTACCGTGATAAGAGCACCATAATTAAAATAAGGTAAATACTTTGGTAAAAAGGAAAAATTCATATAAACTCAGCTTTCTAAATATCAGATTGTATGATTATAACATGTTTTGAATTAAAATTCAATATTTTTTCACTGATTTTCACCAATAATTTTATGCAGAAGAGAAATAGCGAGAAATCTTAGTTTTTTCTAGTCAAGTCCCCGTGGTTTATGGTAAAATAGTAACGATAAGAAATGGAGGAGAATCATAATGGAATCACATTTGGTTAGAATCATCAACCGCCTAGAAGCTATGACAAAAGATGGCGGAAATCTTAAACGTAATTTTGAACGTGAAGGAGTTGTTGTTGCAGAAGTTGCTTACAGCTATGACGAAGAAAATGGATCACTCTTCACCCTTCGCGATGTTGAAGCACGTGAAACCTATACCTTTGATAGCATTGACTTGATTGCAATGGAGATCTACGAACTCCTTTACTAATAGAATAACAGTGGGGAAACCTGACTGATGAACGAGAATCCTTTTTGTCCCTACAAATAGGATTTTTTCTTACCATCAGTAACAGAGATTTTCTTAGAGAACTTTCTCTAGAAATCTCCCTAGCCCAATCTTTTTACTTGCTTTACACCTTAATCATGCTATAATGAGAATATAAAAACTTTGACTATTTTTGACCTTTTATCAGGCCAAGGGTAAGAATGAAATGAGGTAGATGTATGCTCTGTCAAAACTGTAAAATTAACGACTCAACAATTCATCTTTATACCAATCTCAATGGACAGCAAAAACAAATTGATCTCTGTCAAAATTGCTATAAAATTATCAAAACGGACCCAAACAATACCCTCTTTAAAGGAATGACTGACCTAAACAATCGTGACTTTGATCCTTTTGGAGACTTTTTCAATGATTTGAACAATTTCAGACCCTCTTCTAATAATGTCCCTCCAACTCAATCAGGTGGAGGATATGGGGGTAATGGTGGCTACGGACCTCAAAATCGCGGACCCATTCAAACACCGCCTCCAAGTCAAGAGAAAGGTCTTTTAGAAGAGTATGGGATCAATGTTACTGAGATTGCCCGTCGAGGAGATATTGACCCTGTTATCGGTCGAGACGAAGAAATAATCCGTGTTATCGAAATCCTCAACCGTCGAACCAAAAACAATCCTGTCCTTATCGGTGAACCAGGTGTTGGTAAAACAGCCGTTGTTGAAGGTCTAGCTCAAAAAATCGTTGATGGTGATGTTCCCCATAAACTCCAGGGCAAGCAAGTCATCCGTTTGGATGTGGTCAGTCTAGTTCAAGGAACAGGGATTCGAGGCCAATTTGAAGAACGTATGCAAAAGCTCATGGAAGAAATTCGCAAACGCGAGGACATCATTCTCTTTATCGATGAAATCCATGAAATTGTCGGCGCAGGATCTGCTGGCGATGGCAATATGGATGCAGGAAATATCCTCAAACCTGCCCTTGCCCGTGGTGAATTGCAATTGGTCGGTGCTACTACTCTCAATGAATACCGCATCATTGAAAAAGATGCTGCTCTCGAGCGCCGTATGCAGCCTGTCAAGGTAGACGAACCAACTGTCGAAGAAACCATTATCATCCTTAAAGGGGTTCAAAAGAAATACGAAGACTACCATCACGTCAAGTATACTGATGCTGCTATCGAGGCAGCCGCTAATCTGTCCAATCGTTACATTCAAGACCGCTTCTTACCTGACAAGGCTATTGACCTTTTGGACGAAGCTGGTTCAAAGATGAATCTGACCCTGAACTTTGTTGATCCCAAAGTGATCGACCAGCGTTTAATTGAGGCTGAGAATCTCAAGGCTCAAGCTACACGAGAGGAAGACTTTGAAAAAGCTGCATACTTCCGTGATCAGATTGCCAAGTACAAGGAAATGCAGAAGAACAAGGTGACCGATCAGGATACTCCTATCATTAGCGAGAAAACCATTGAGCATATCATTGAGCAGAAAACCAATATCCCTGTTGGGGAGCTAAAAGAAAAAGAACAGTCTCAACTCATCCATCTAGCAGAAGACCTCAAGTCCCATGTTATCGGACAAGACGAGGCTGTCGATAAGATTGCCAAAGCCATCCGTCGTAATCGTGTTGGACTTGGAACTCCCAACCGCCCAATCGGAAGTTTCCTCTTTGTCGGACCAACTGGTGTCGGTAAGACAGAACTCTCTAAACAACTAGCCATTGAACTCTTTGGTTCTGCTGACAGCATGATTCGCTTTGATATGAGTGAATACATGGAAAAACACAGCGTGGCTAAATTGGTCGGAGCCCCTCCAGGCTATGTCGGCTACGATGAAGCTGGTCAATTAACAGAAAAAGTTCGTCGTAATCCCTACTCTCTCATCCTTCTCGATGAGGTCGAGAAAGCCCATCCTGATGTCATGCACATGTTCCTTCAAGTATTGGACGATGGTCGTTTGACAGATGGGCAAGGACGGACAGTTAGCTTTAAGGATGCCATCATTATCATGACCTCAAATGCTGGAACTGGTAAAGCCGAAGCCAGCGTAGGTTTTGGAGCCGCTCGTGAAGGGCGAACCAACTCTGTTCTCGGTGAACTCGGCAACTTCTTTAGTCCAGAGTTTATGAACCGTTTTGACGGCATCATCGAATTTAAACCTCTCAGTAAGGACAACCTTCTCCAAATCGTCGAACTCATGCTAGCAGATGTTAACAAACGGCTCTCTAGCAACAATATCCACCTCGATGTAACGGACAAAGTCAAGGAAAAGTTGGTTGACCTAGGTTATGATCCAAAAATGGGGGCGCGTCCACTCCGTCGTACCATTCAAGACTATATCGAGGATGCTATCACAGACTACTACCTTGAAAATCCAAGTGAAAAAGACATCAAGGCAGTTATGACAAGCAATGGCAAGATTCAAATCAAATCTGCCAAAAAAACTGAGAAAACAGAAGAGATTGCTTCTGAAAAAGAAGAATAAAACGATCTAACAGGTGCAGGAAATCTAACAATTTCTGCACCTTTTTTACTAAAATAACTGTAAATTCTTGACAGCTCGCCCCCTCGTCCATTATGATAATAATAAAGATACTAGAGAATGAGGACAGTTCAATGGCAAACCCAACTTTTGGTGAAAAAAAAGAGAATGTGACCTACCAGCCCCGCTATGGTGTGTACGCAGTTATTCCTGATCCTGAAAAAAAACAAATCGTTTTAGTTCAAGCTCCCAATGGGGCTTGGTTCTTGCCAGGCGGAGAGATTGAAGAGGGAGAAAACCATCAAGAAGCACTGAAGAGAGAACTCATCGAAGAACTAGGTTTTACTGCTGAAATCGGGACCTATTACGGACAAGCTGATGAGTATTTCTACTCTCGCCACCGTGACACCTACTACTACAATCCAGCTTATCTCTACGAAGCCATTTCTTTTGAAGAAGTACAAAAACCTATAGAAGACTTTAATCATATTGCTTGGTTTCCTATTGATGAGGCAATAGAAAAACTCAAACGTGGTAGCCACAAATGGGGAATTGAAGCTTGGAAAATCCAGCATGGAATTGGCTAAAATACACGATTTTTTCCAAAAAGTGCTATAATAGAGTTAGAAAATCGGAGGAACTATTATGAAGCTTATCAACACGACTAATTCACACTCGCAACTTGTTAAAAGCCAATTAGAAAGCACTGACGCAACGCTTGTTGAAGTCTATTCAGCTGGAAACACAGATGTGATTTTCACTCAAGCTCCTCTTCACTATGAAATCCTCATTTCCAACAAACACCGCGCTATTCGTGAACCGGAAATCGAAACCATCCAAGATTTCTTCATGAAACGCAAAATCGATAAAGATAATATCGATGAAGCTAATATCAAGACGCTTTATTCAGATAAATTGATTGAAATTTCTATTCCTACAAAATAAGAAAGCCAGCCAAAAGCTGGTTTTCTTTTGCAAAAAAAGATTGGTAGTTTCTACCAATCTTTTATTTTTATTTTACAGCTTCTTTCAAAGCATCTACCTTGTCTAAACGTTCCCAAGGAAGGTCAATATCTGTACGTCCCATGTGTCCATAAGCCGCTGTTTGACGGTAAATTGGACGTTTGAGGTCCAACATTTGGATAATTCCTGCAGGGCGAAGGTCAAAGATTTGACGGGCTGCTTTCTCAAGCTTGCTTTCAGCTACTGTTCCTGTACCGAAGGTATCGATACGGACAGAAACAGGCTGCGCAACACCAATAGCGTAGGCCAATTGAACTTCTGCTTTCTTGGCAAGACCTGCTGCAACGATATTTTTAGCAATATAACGAGCTGCATATGAGGCTGAGCGGTCAACCTTAGTCGCATCCTTACCAGAGAAGGCACCACCACCGTGACGAGAGTAGCCACCATAAGTATCCACGATAATCTTACGACCAGTCAAACCGGAGTCTCCTTGAGGTCCACCGATGACAAAGCGACCAGTTGGGTTGATGAAAAATTTTGTTTGCTCATCCAAGTAAGAAGCTGGGATCACCTCTTTAATAACCTTGCTAATCACATCATTGTGAATTTGTTCATTGCTGACATCTGGATCGTGCTGAGTTGAAATCACGACTGTGTCCACGCGCACTGGACGGTCATTTTCATCATACTCAACAGTAACTTGTGATTTAGCATCTGGGCGAAGATAGCTGATTTCACCAGATTTACGAAGTTCCGCCAAACGACGAACCAGTTTGTGACTAAGTGAAATTGGTAATGGCATGAGTTCCTCTGTCTCATCTACTGCAAATCCAAACATGAGACCTTGGTCTCCAGCTCCAATCAAGTCGAGCGGATCTTGATCTGCATTCCCACGAACTTCCAAGGCTTCGTTCACACCTTGAGCAATATCTGGTGACTGCTCAACAAGTGAAGGATGAACTCCCACTGTCTCCGCAGAAAAACCATACTCGGTATTGGTATAGCCAATCTCTGCAATGGTATCACGAACCACACGGTTAATATCCACATAGGCATTTGTCGAAATTTCACCAAAAACGTGGACAGATCCAGTGTATACAGCTGTCTCAGCAGCAACGTGCGCTTCTGGATCCTCTGCTAAAATAGCATCCAAAATCGCATCTGAAATTTGGTCTGCAATCTTATCTGGATGCCCCTCAGATACAGATTCAGACGTGAATAATTTACGTTCTGACATAAAAATGTCCCCCCTTAAAAAAATATTGTTATAGAGTTACAAAGTACTGATAAAAATCCTATCCTCTACGGTTTCGACTCGAAAGAAATAAAAACGATGTTTTTTTATTTCTGAAGCTAGTAAGGCGCATAGGGTGACCGCGTTATAGCGGCAACCGTAGAAGGACGAGCTACTTTGGAGCCGTCATTCTTTGCGAGTTACAAAGTACTGATAGAAATTTCTACCATCTTATCGGGACTATATAACCTTATCATTATACCACTTTTTATTTTTTTTTGCAGTATTTTTAAAAATTCATAAAATGAAGTTAAAAAAGGAGCTATGCAGCTCCAATTTTATACTTAAAATGTTTGGCGTTTAGCTTTACGCTCGGCACGGCCACGCGCACGATTTTCAGCACGCTTGGTTTTGCGACGTTTTTCATCTACCGCCCATTGAATCTTCTTCTTATAGCCTGGTTTGACTTTTTTCTTTTTCTTTTTGACTAAGCCAATCATTTCAATATCAAGCTTATCCTGCTTCTTTTCACGGTTGGCACGACGATCACGATCATAGGTATCTTGAAACTCTCCGTCTTTGACCATCTTAGGAGTAAACTTGATTCCTAATTTCTCCAACTCACGGATATCCGAGTCATCGCTTGGCTGGTAAAGGGTAATAGCTGTACCAGGCAGTCCGTTGCGACCAGTTCGTCCAACACGGTGAACAAAGAAGGACAAGTCTTGCGGAATGGCGTCATTGATGACATGACTAACCCCTTCAATATCAATTCCACGCGCTGCCAAGTCCGTTGCGACAATGTACTCAAAATCAAGATTTTTCACCTGATTCATGATCCGCTTGCGCTCACGAGGGGCAATATCCCCATGAATCTTAGCCACCTTCAAACCTTGAGCTGTTAGATATGTATGCAATTCATCTGCACGAGTTTTGGTATTTACAAAAATCATAGCCAAATAAGGCTGCATGGCTTGCGTCAACTCATAAATCTGAGCATTCTTATCTCGTCCCTTGGTCGAAATCAACCAGTTATCAATGGTCTCAGAAATGACTGTTTTTGTTTTGATTTTTTCCATAACAGGATTTGACAAATATTTTTTCAAGAATGGCTGCAACTTCTGTGGAATGGTTGCTGAAAAGACCATGAATTGCAAGTCCTTAGGAAGGCTTCCTGCTATCTTATCAACTGTCTCTAAGAATCCCATATCCAAGGTCATATCGGCTTCATCGACAACAAAGGTCTTAGCCTTGTGAATAGCCAGATCACCAGATTTGACCAAGTCATAGATACGACCTGGAGTCCCGATGACAATGTGGGGCTGGTTACTTGCCAATTTATCAATCTGACGTGCCTTATCCGTCCCCCCCACATAATTAACCACACGAACTTCGACATCCGAGTGGGCCGCAATCTGACGTGCTGCTTGGTAGATCTGAGTAGCTAACTCACGACTTGGAGCAGTAATGACCGCCTGCACACTATCGCTAGTTTCATCTAATTGCTGGAAAATTGGTAACAAGAAAGTATGAGTCTTTCCAGAACCTGTTTTTGATTCACCAACCAAGTCACGACCTGCCAAGACTATAGGAATTAACTTATCTTGAACCTCTGTAGGAGTCTCAAATTTCAACTCCTCCAAGGCTTCTGCTATATAATTTTTAAATTGAAATTTCGTAAATGACATGCTATCCTCGATTCTATTCATCTAACCATTATACCATATTTTGAACATTTTCAGTAGTTAAGTCCGACTAGCAAAAAATGAAAGGGAACAATCCCTTTCATTTTCTATTTCCAGTTTAAAATGGCATTCAAACCATAATGATCACTGACTTGTGGACCATTCTGCCCATCAAAAACCACATGCAAACTTTCTACTTCTAACTCTTTCGTTGTAAAGACATAGTCAATTCGAAGCGGTTCAGTATTGCCTTTCCAACCATCAATTTCTGGTGGAACGGTATAGCTACCACTTCTCTCCTTAGCAACTTCAAAAGCATCTTGTAACTCTAGAGGACTAGCTAGGATCGCTTGATAACCTTCCTGACCAGCTGGATTATTGAAATCACCTGCTAATATTAGAGGTTTCTTCAAATCTTTCAGTACAGCCTGGAATCGTGCCCATTCTTCCTGAAAACCTTTATCCCACCATGAAAGATGGACGCTTGCAAGAGCGAGTTCTTTACCCTCAACTTCCGTCTCTACCAAGGCGACACGGCGAGTATGGTAGTCTGTTGGATCATCTACATCCGAAACTAAAATCTCACGCGCTTGAATAGGTGTCTTGGATAAGATAGCAACACCCTCATGGTAGCGGTCATAACCGATATGGTTATAGGCCCAGGTCCAATAGTAGCTTCTTCCTTTCTCAGCCAATTTTTCAACCAAAAGTCTAACATAGTGGTCTTGGTGAATTGGCTCTGCCGCTGGCAAAGCTTGATAGAGGTCATTAACCTCCACCTCAGGAGAAGTGATTTCCTGATTGATTTCTTGGAAACAAATCAAATCATAGTCTTTATCAAGAATATCTTGGAGCAAGAGCTGGAATTTTTCTTCTGCTTCTTTCTCCATCCAACTATGAGTATTGAGTGTTAAAAATTTCATGCTTTTCTCCTAAAACAAGAGGTTGGAAAACAGCTTCCAACCTCAAGTATATTACAATTCTACTTTTGCAACTGCTGTTTTCGCTGCAAGAGAACCAGTTTGTTCTAATTTAACAGATTTAATTGCTTCAGCATTTGTGAAGACAACCACTGTTGAAGTTTCACGATCTGCTGCACGGATAGCATCCAAGTCAGCTGTAACAAGAAGATCACCAGCAGCAACCTTTTGTCCTTCAGCTACGTGAACTGTGAATGGTTTTCCTTCAAGACTTACTGTGTCCAAACCGATGTGAACAAGTACTTCAAGACCTGCTTCAGTCACAAGACCGAGAGCATGTTTAGTTGGGAAGACACTTGATACAGTACCAGAAACTGGAGATACGATATTTCCATTTGCTGGTTCTACTGCAAAACCGTCACCCATCATTTTTTGAGCAAAAACAGGATCTTTAACTTCGCTCAATTCAACAACTTGACCATCAGCTACTGAGTAAACTTCCTCTGTTACACCTTTGTAGTGTACAGTGTTTTGTTGAGCTTCAGTCATTTGGCTTGGAAGAGTTTCAGGAATAATTTCACCTGAGTCAAGAATATCTTGAATATCAGATTTCAATACGTCAGCTTTTGGTCCGTAGATAGCTTGGACACCTTGTCCTTTCATGACAAGACCCATAGCTCCTTCTGCTTTCCATTGTTCCTCAGTACCAACGCGATCTGCATCTTTAACAGTTACACGAAGACGAGTCATACATGCATCCACATCTACGATATTTGCACGACCACCAAGAAGGTTAATGATATTTACGGCTTGAGAAGCTGCTGCAACTTTTGGAGTTCCAGAAGCTGCTTCTTCTGATACTCCTTCAGCTGTTTCGTAGTTTCCGTTACGTCCTGGGGTTGCGTAGTTGAATTTCTTGATCATGAAGTTGGCAATGAAGTACATGATAACCGCAAAGAGAACAGTTACCCAGATAAAGTTAACGATATCCATACCAATACCAGCATTAATTGCCAATGGTGTACGAGTCAAGAATTCAATTGAACCGAATGAGTGGACACGAAGGTGAACAATATCTGCCATAGCAAAGGCAGCACCTTGAACTACTGAATAAACAAGGTAAAGCGGTGTCGCGATGAACATGAACATATACTCGATAGGTTCAGTAACCCCTGTCAAGAATGTTGCAAGGGCTGTCGCAATCATCATACCCTTGTATTGGTGTTTCTTGTCAGCATCAACATTGCGGTAGATAGCAACGATGACACCCATCAAGATACCAAATGAACCGATCATTTGTCCAACTTTGAAACGAGCTGGATGTACTGTATCTAACAAGTGTTGGTATTGACCAGCATCAGTACCTTTAAGGTTTACAAGGTCTGTTACCCATGCAAGCCAAAGTGGATCTTGACCAAATACTTGGCTACCTTTTGCTGCACCAGTTAAGACTTCATAAGTACCACCAAGAGCTGTGTAGTTCATTGGGATAGTCAACATGTGGTGAAGACCAAATGGCAAGAGCAAACGCTCCAAAGTACCATACAAGAATGGTGCTAAAATTGGTGCAGTTTCTTGAGAGTTTGCAATCCAGATACCAAAGCTATTGATACCTGTTTGAACAAGTGGCCAGAAAATTGAAAGAACAATAGCAGCAATTACTGAACGAACAATAACTACAAACGGTACAAAACGTTTTCCGTTAAAGAATGAAAGTGCATCAGGAAGCTTACGGAAGTTATAGTATTTGTTAAAGGCAGTTGCCCCTATAAAACCAGAAATAATCCCTACGAAAACACCCATGTTAAGTGCTGGAGCTTCCATAACACTGATAAAGTAATCAGAAACTTTGATTGACCCACCCAATAGTGTTGAAACCATAGCATTTGGATCTTTTAGCATATCGCCAGATACGCCAAAGATTGTACCTGTGATACGGTTGATAAGGATAAAGGCAAGACCAGCAGCAAAAGCACCACCAGCGCGTTCTTTAGCCCAGCTTCCTCCGATAGCAAGGGCGAACAAGATATGAAGGTTAACGATAACTCCCCAACCGATTTGCTCTAGTACACCACCAGTAATTACAAGTGGTGAAAAGTTAGGGTTAATCATCACGAGCGACTTACCGATTGAAATCATCAATCCAGCCGCTGGCATAACAGCGATAACCACCATCAAAGCCTTACCGAATTTTTGCCAAAACTCGAAAGACAAGACATTTTTGAATGTAGCTTTCATCATTCAAATCTCCTTTATTTTATTTTAGGCAAACGTTTTACGAAAACGTTTGCACCAACTTATATACTAATTATACCACTTTTTATTTTTTTGTAAAGGCTTTTATAGAAAAATTTTCTCCTTTTTCTTAAATTTTTATACAAAAAAGAGAAGTTCTTTAAAACTTCTCCTTTAAACTGTCTGGATATTTCCACTAAGCTATGCAATTTGCATTGATATCCAATTAAATTTTCAAGAATCGACGCATTGAAATTCCTGATCCGATTGATCCAATGAAGATTCCGATGACAAACAAGAGAACTGTCATCAAAGGAATAAATAGATCTGGCGTAATCATGGATAGGTTTTGACCAACCAAGGATTTATTGACAGACTGGTAAACCATATTGTAGATAAAGAATACTAGGACTGAAGGAATAGCTGCTCCAAATAAACCAATGAAGGCACCTTCCAACAAGAATGGACCACGGATGTAACTATTCTTAGCTCCTACCAGACGCATGATCTGAATTTCACGACTACGCGAAATAATGGTGATACGAATGGTATTGGAAATCAAGAAGACCGCGATGAAAATCAAGAGTCCTGCAATAATCAATCCCCACACACGGATGAAGGAAGCTAGTTCAAAGAGTCGTTGAGTGTTGGCTCCACCATCTTGAACTTCTGAAACCCCCTCGATTTTCTTAGCATCTTCAGCTACTTTCTTTACATCACTTGGAGATTTGGTATCTACGATATAGGCATCATAGAGTGGGTTGGCATCCCCTTCAAAGACCTTCCAGTCATCCCCCATCGTTTCAGTCAATTTTTGGTATTGCTCCTCTTTACTTGAGAAGGTAACGCTTTTTACAGCTGGCATAGCTTTCAAAGCATCATAGACCTTGTGGTAGTCATTGTTGGTAACTGTCTGACCTTCTTTTTCAATCGTTTCACTGTTATCAGCCACATCCTTACGAATGTAAACCATGACACGAACGTTGTTTTCAATATCGGTAGCTAGTTTAGCTGTGTTAAAAATTACGGATGCAAACAGGGCAACGAGTGTCAAGGTAATCATAACCGAACTCACTGCTGCTACTGTCATCCAGCCATTTCGCTTTAAACTTTTAAGTGATTCAAATAAATGGCGAAAAAATCTACTAATCATCGTATCCATATTCTCCTTTTGCTTCGTCACGAACGACACGGCCATTTTCAATGGCAATGACACGGTGGCGCAAGGTATTTACAATCTGACTATTATGGGTAGCCATCAATACTGTAGTACCTTGGAGATTGATGCGTTCCAACAGATTCATAATTTCCCAAGAATTATCTGGGTCCAAGTTTCCTGTCGGCTCATCGGCAATCAAGACTTTCGGATTGTTGACAATCGCGCGAGCAATGGCAATCCGTTGTTGCTCTCCACCTGAAAGTTCATTAGGGAATGAACGAACCTTATGTTTCAAACCAACTAGGTCCAAAACTTCCATCACACGTTTTTTAATGGTACGGCGGTTCTCACCGATTACTTCCATTGCATAGGCAATATTTTCATAAACGGTTTTCTTTGGCAAGAGTTTGTAGTCCTGAAAGACAACTCCAACACTACGACGAAGAAGAGGAATATCTTTCTTCTTGATTTTAACCAAATTAAAACCTGCAACTGTTAAACTACCTTTTTCAATCTTTACTTCTCGATATAAAGCTCGAATAAAGGTGGACTTCCCTGCTCCTGAAGGTCCTACAATGTAGGCAAATTCTCCCGGTTCAATAGTGACAGACACACCACGCAAGGCAGTCGTCCCGTTGTCATACTTTTTGACAACATCTCGCATTTCAATGATTGACATGTGAGTTCCTTTCTATCTTAGCTGATTCTCCATTTGAGATAGGCATCGATGAAACCATCTAGATCTCCATCCATAACCTTATCTACTTGGGCAACTTCAAAGCTCGTACGGTGATCTTTCACCATAGTATAAGGTGTGAAGACATAAGAACGAATCTGACTTCCCCAAGTGATTTCTTTTTTCTCACCTTTGAGGGAATCAACTTCTGCAGCTTTCTTTTCTTGCTCCATTTGATAGAGCTTAGCCTGCAACATCTTCATAGCACGATCTCTATTTCCATACTGGGTACGATCGACTGTCGATTGAACGACTGTCCCCGTAGGAATGTGCGTCAAACGCACACCTGTTGAAACTTTATTGACGTTCTGTCCACCAGCACCACCTGAACGGAAGGTATCCATTTTGATATCGTCGTCACGGATTTCTACTTCGATGGTATCATCTAACTCAGGCATAACTTCCACAGAAGTAAACGAAGTGTGACGACGTTTAGCAGAGTCAAATGGTGAAATACGGACCAAACGGTGAACACCCATTTCCGACTTGAGAAGACCGTAGGCATTTGGACCTTCAAAGGACAAGGTCACAGACTTGATGCCCGCTTCATCACCAGCTTGGTAATCCAAGACTTCAACTTTAAAGCCTTTTGCATTTCCATAACGAGTGTACATACGAAGTAACATATCGCCCCAGTCCTGAGCCTCAGTCCCGCCTGAACCTGGATGAATTTCCAAAATTGCATTATTATGGTCATAAGGTTCTGACAAGAGAAGCGTCATCTCATAGCTGGTCATCATCTTATCCAACTCAGTTAGTTGCTCTACCAGTTCATCATGGACTGACTCGTCTTCTGCTAAAAAGTCTAATAAAATTTCAACTTCATCCTGCGACTCCTCCATTTTATGGAAGGTGTTGTAGGTATTTTTTAATTCATTTAATTCTTGCGACGTTTTTTGGGCCGCAATATTATCGTTCCAAAAATCAGGTTCTGTCATCTTGTTCTCCAAGATGGCAATCTCTTCCTCTAATCCTTCGAGGTCAAAGAGACCCCCTGAAAGAAGCTAATTTTTCACGATTTGCATCAATTTTTTGACGAATTTCTGAAATGTCCATAAATACTCCTTTTCATATCGTTTTATTATACCATAATCTCTCATTTCTTTCCATATTTTGCTTTTTTATGCTTTTATTGCCCAACAAAAAGAGGCTCTAAAGCCTCTGGTTTAAAGGATTTTTGCAGAGGTTCGAGCAATCTCCTCTACTTGAATTCCTTCTCTTTCAAATTTTTCTTTTAAGGAATCTAGGTCAATCATTCCATCAATTTGAACCTCAATGACAACCTTACCATCCTTACGAGGGATATTAACTGTGTGAGAAATATTCAAATTTTCCTCAACAATCAAGGTCACGATTTTTCCTAAAACTCCGACCTCGTTTTCCGTAATAAAACGAACACGAATCCCTTCTTCTCCATAACCAGCGATTTCCAAAAAGGCTTGGAAGACATCGCGGTCCGTAATCACTCCATATACCTGCTGGTTATCAACAACCGGTAAAATGCCAATCTTGTTTTTCAACATCAGGTAGGTCGCATCCTCTAGGCTTGCGTATCCAGAAACTGTCACAACATCCCGAATCATGACGTCTTTAACTTTAGTCTTATTGAGAAGATAATTCATCTCGTAGATAGAAAGACTGGTTGCTTTAGACGGACTTGCCTCTGCGATGGTTCCTTCTGTAACAAGACCAACCAATTGATCATTTTCGATAACAGGTAAACGGTGCAAGCCTTGCTCGCGCATCAAATCTGCTGCGTGTGCTACAGTCGTATCAGGACTGATATAAACTACCTTGCGTGTCATAAAATCTTTAACTGCCATGAGACTTCTCCTTCTCTATTTCTACTTTCATTATACACTTTCTTAGACAATCAATCAAACGCTTTCAGATCTTTTAAAAATTCTAAAAAAGCTAATCTCTTACAAAAAAGAGCTCTGATTTCGAGCTCTGTGAATGAGGGATTAACAATCCTCATTCGGTTTTATTTCATCACTTAGGAAATTGCTACGCAATCTCCATCCACAACCTAGACTGGTCTCCCAGACTAAAGGAGAATTGCATACGCAATTCTTATCCGCCGACTAAAACAATCCACTGGTTCTGATGATTGCTACGCAATCTCTATCTTCCGACTAAAAAGGTCCCCCGGACGTTAGGGGAATTGCTTTTGCAATTCTCATCCGCCGACTAAAACAATCCACTGGATTGTTTTAGCCACCTAGATATGCTTTTCTGACTTCGTCTGATGCTGCGAGTTCTTTTCCTGTTCCCGATAGGACAATCTCACCTGTTTCAAGTACATAACCTCGATCAGAGATAGCAAGGGCCTTGTTAGCGTTCTGTTCAATTAGGAGAACCGTTGTTCCCTGCTTCTGGATATCTTGAATAATATCAAAAATTTCTTGGATAAAGATCGGAGCCAGTCCCATTGACGGCTCGTCCAAAAGGAGAAGTTTAGGTGTAGACATGAGGGCACGTCCCATAGCAAGCATCTGTTGCTCACCACCAGATAGAGTTGCCGCATCTTGGTTTTTACGCTCTTCAAGACGAGGGAAACGCGAAAAGACTTTTTTCAAGTTAGCTTGATTTTCTTCACGATTTTTCTTTAAAAAGGCTCCCATTTCTAAGTTTTCCATAACAGTCAGGCCTGGAAAAACATGGCGTCCCTCAGGTACTTGTGAAAGGCCAGCAGCCACGATTTTTTGCGCTGGCAACTTTTGAATTTCTTTGCCTAAAAACTGAATTTTTCCAGCACTTGGACGAACCAGACCTGAAAGGGTACGAAGAATAGTTGTTTTACCCGCACCATTAGCACCAATCAAGGAAACAACTTCACCTTCATTAACCTTGAAACTTACATCACGAACCGCTTGGATCATACCGTAATGCACAGAGAGGTTTTCAACTTTTAACATAGACATTAGGCTTCACCTCCTAGATAAGCTTCGATAACACGTTTGTCGTTCTTGATCTCATCCGGAGTCCCATGAGCAATCAACCGACCATATTCAAGAACATAGATACGCTCAGTGACTTCCATAACCAAATTCATGTCGTGTTCGATGAGCATGATGGTAATTTTAAATTCATCTTTGATACGACGGATCAATTCTGTCAATTCAGCTGTTTCTTGTGGGTTCATCCCAGCTGCAGGTTCATCCAAAAAGAGGATTTTAGGTTCTGTTGCCAGAGCACGAACGATTTCTAATCGACGTTGTTGACCATAGGCCAGATTCTTCGCAAAAGTATCTGCGTCACCATCCAAATCAAAGATCTTCAGCAAGTCCAAAGCTTTGCTTTTTAATTCTTCTTCATTCTTATAAAAAGCTGGTAGGCGTAGAAAGCTCGCAAGGACATGTTGTTTATGATGATTGCTAAACGCAATCAAAACATTTTCCAAAACTGTCAAGTCCTTGAACAAACGAATATTTTGGAAAGTACGACTGAGTCCAAGTGAAGCAATCTTATAGGGAGTTTTCCCATTTAGGAGGTGACCATCTAGAGTCACAGTACCTTCACTTGGTTCATAAACACCAGTCAAGAGATTGAAAAGGGTTGTTTTACCAGCGCCGTTTGGTCCGATCAAACCAACCAATTCTCCCTCGTTCAATTCAAGAGTGACATCTCCAACAGCTGTTAGACCGCCAAAATGTTTGGTTAACTGTTTAACTTCAAGTAATGCCATTAGTTTTGTCCCTCCTTCTTAGATTTTTTAAAGAAACGTGATAGACTCAATTCCCATGTTCCAAGGAGTCCGCCTGGTCTGAAAATCATGACCAATACA
The DNA here is from genome assembly GCF_053628175.1 of Streptococcus sp. 151470009-6. Classification (NCBI taxonomy): domain Bacteria; kingdom Bacillati; phylum Bacillota; class Bacilli; order Lactobacillales; family Streptococcaceae; genus Streptococcus; species Streptococcus sp. 151470009-6. The sequence goes on along the minus strand of NZ_JBSEZF010000001.1, from coordinate 98,923 downwards.
AGGGCCAAAGCGTAGATAATCATACGTACGCTAGCTACATCTTGAAGGAGCATATTTAAAATTCCTAAAACAATCGCTGAAACGATGGTACCAGTAATAGATCCAAGTCCACCAAATACAACGATAATCAACACGTTGATGGAATTAATAAAAGTGTAATCTTTTGGGACAACAGAACCGATAAAACCGGCCTGAAGTGAACCAGCAATACTTGCTGTAATGGCACCAAAGACAAAAGCGATAATCTTGATCTTTGTAGTGTTTACCCCAACGGACTCAGCAGCAATCTCATCCTCACGAACAGATAGAGTAGAGCGTCCAATTGGACTACGTAAGAAGTTGAGAGTTGCAATAGTTGTGATCACCACAAATAGATAAACCATTTGCCAGTTGGTAAAGTTTGGAATACCCAAGATACCAGCGGCACCGTTGGTCAAACTTCCACCATTAATGATAAAGATACGAATGATTTCTGAAACACCTAGTGTCGCAACAGCCAGGTAGTCACCCTTCAAACGGAGTGTTGGAATCCCAACGAGCAAAGCAACTGCACCAGAAATCAAGGCGCCCAAGAGCATTGCACCAAAGAAGGCTCCATAGGTTGGTGATTTTGAGCCAACAATCGCTGCTGCATAAGCCCCAATTGCCATAAAACCTGCATGACCAAGTGAGAATTGTCCTGAAAAACCAACGATTAAGTTCAAACCTACTGCAAGGATGATATTAATCCCAATTTGTTCTAAAATTTGTACATGGAATAGATTGAGAACACCAGCAGAAACCAGTACGCTAATCAATCCATAACCCGCTAACAGAAGGAATAACCAGAGAATATTTACTTTAAGATTTGTCTTCATTGTTTACACCTTCTCTTTCACATTCTTACCAAGGATACCCGCAGGTCGAACAATCAGAATCAAAAGCAAAATTCCATATACGATAGCATCACGGAAATCAGACATACCGAAGGCAGTTGCAAAAGTTTCCAACAAGCCAATAACAAATCCCCCTAGAGCTGCACCAGGAATAATCCCGATACCACCAAGTACAGCTGCAACGAATGATTTTAGACCTGGAGTCACACCCATCAAAGGTTCAAGAGAGTTGTAGTAAAGGGCAATGAGGACACCTGCTGCACCAGCAAGAGCTGAACCCAAAGCAAAGGTAAAACTGATTGTACGATTTACATTAATTCCCATCAATTGAGCTGCATCACTATCAACTGATACAGCACGCATCGCTTTCCCCATTTTTGTTTTTTTGACGATCAATTGCAATAAAACCATTAACAATATAGAAACTGTTAAAATCATCAATTGAACATTTGTCAAGCTAATTGGCCCAAAATCAAAGCGAATTGTTTCAATCGCTTGAGGGAAAGCACGAGTATTGGCACCTACTAGATAAACCATCCCATATTCCAGTAGGAAGGACACTCCGATGGCAGTAATCAATACAGAAATACGTGTAGAGTTTCGCAGAGGACGGTAGGCAAGAAATTCGATCACAACACCAAGTAGTGCAGTTCCCGCCATTGAAATAATTAAAGCTAAAAAGAAATTCATTTGGAAAGAATTAATCAAAAAGTAACCAATAAAGGCACCCATCATATAAATATCACCGTGGGCGAAGTTAATGAGTTTGATAATTCCATAAACCATGGTATAACCTAGGGCCAAAAGTGCATAAACACTACCCAGAATTAGACCATTCACAAGTTGTTGGAGCATAGCATTCACTCTTTTCTATCCTTATTTTTTAGAAAATTTCATTATTTTCACAAGTTCATAAACACCGAAACAGGGAGTGAGTCAAAGGCTCATTCCCCATTTCAAGTACTATTCTAATGTTATGGTTTTACAACTTCTGCTTCTTCAACTTTACCATTGTTCATGGTCATCATGTAAGCAGTTTTCACTGTATTGTGGTCAGCATCAAAGCTTGTTTGACCAGTTACACCATCAAAATCTTTGGTTTTAGCAAGGTTGTCCTTGATTTCACCTGAGTTTTTAGCACCTTTTGCAGCATTTGCTACTAGGTAAACTGAGTCATAGGCTAAAGCTGAGAATGTTGAAGGTTCTTCGTTGTATTTAGCACGGTATGCTTCAAGGAAAGCTTTAGCTTTTGCAGAAACATCAACAGTAGTTGAGAATCCTGAGATGAAGTAAATGTTTGATGCTCTTTCAGCAGTTGCTTGTTGAACAAATTCTTCACCGTTAAATCCATCACCACCAATGATTGGTTTATCAATTCCCATTCCACGAGCTTGGTTTACAATTTTACCAGCTTCTGTGTAGTAACCTGGAACTACGATAGCGTCAAACTCTTTCCCTTTCATTTTAGTAAGGGCTGCTTGGAAGTCAGTATCACCTGCTACAAACGTTTCATCTGCTACAATCTCACCCTTATAGGATTCGCGGAATGATTTAGCAATACCTTTAGCATAGTCACTAGCATTATCAGTATAAAGAACAACCTTCTTAGCATTCAATTTGTTTGTTACATAGTTAGAAATAATCTTCCCTTGGAAGCTATCTTGGAATGTTCCAATAAATAAGTAATCTTGACCTTTAGTCAAACCGTCTTGAGTAGCACTTGGTGAAATCAATGGCACTCCAGCTTTAGTAGCGTTAGCTACAGCTGCAGCAGTTGCACCAGATGTCGCAGGTCCTACAATAGCTGCTACTTTTGATTGGGTAACAAGGTTTGTTGTAACAGAAGCTGCTTCAGCAGTTTCTGACTTGTTGTCTTTGTCTACAACTTCGATTTGTTTTCCATCGATTCCACCTGCAGCGTTGATTTCGTCTACAGCAAGTTGGGCACCTTTTTGTTCAGCTGTACCGTAAGCAGCTACAGCACCTGTCTCTTCAAAGTTAAAACCGATTTTGATTGTTTTTTCGTCTACTGGATTTCCAGTTGTGTTTGACGCTCCTGATTTAACTTCACCACATGCAGCAAGAAGGGCCACACTAGCAAGAGCCACAAAAGATAGGGCAAATTTTTTCTTCATTTTTAATCTCCTTATAGTCGTTTCAAAAATTGTATGTTAAGAATATACCGAATTATCAGAAAATTGTCAATACATTTATTTATTTTTTTAAATGATAACGTTTTCTTCGTTACGATAGAGATTGCCAACAAAGGGAGTCTCTAACTCTTGAATATGACAAGGCCTTACCTTTTTGATAAATCGTTCCTTAGCTAATTTCTCAACCAAGCTTTCTAGATTCTCAGTCGGAACATAAAGTTGCAGGTAGCGATGCTTTTTAGAATGATAGAAAATGTCTCCATATTCCTGTAGTTTTTTCGCATCTCTATTATAGTAGAGATAGATGATTAATCCTGATCGATTTGTTTTTTCAAACATGAGGAAGCCTCTTTCTAAGAAATCTTATCCTATTATATCAAAAAAAGCAAACTCCGTCGAGTTTGCTTTCATGCATTATTAGTTCAAAGAATTGTTAGCCATGATTTCATCAATAAAGCCATATTCAAGTGTTTCTTGGGCACTCATCCAGTAATCACGTTCCGCATCTGCATGAATCTGTTCAACTGATTTACCAGAGTTATCTGCAAGGATTTTTTCCAAGGTCTTACGGGTTTTGAGCAAGTGTTCTGCAGCGATTGCCATATCTGTTTGTTGGGTACCACCACCGGTTCCACCCATTGGTTGGTGAATCATGTACTCTGCATTTGGAAGCATGAAGCGTTTGCCTTTTGCTCCACTTGATGCAATAACAGTCCCCATAGATGCAGCCATTCCCATCACGATGGTTTGGACATCTGCCTTGATAAAGTTCATAGTATCAACGATTGCCAAACCAGCTGAAACAGAGCCTCCAGGTGTGTTGACATAAAGGTAAATATCTTTTGTACTGTCTTGGGCATCCAAGAAGAGCAACTGGGCAATAACGGAGTTGGCCATATTGTCTTCGACTGGACCTGTTAGCATGATGATGCGGTCTTTCAGAAGACGAGAGTAAATATCATAGGAACGTTCTCCACGGCTTGTTTGTTCGATAACTACAGGAATCATTTATTTCTCCTTTTAACTTTTATTTTTGTTAGTCACATGACTGAAGTTATGACTATTATAATATTTTGGTCAAAAAAGGTCAAATCTTTGCTCTATTACCTAAACAGAAACAAAAACTCAACCTCCTTTCAAGTCAAAAACGAACTTCTAGTTTCAATATTTACTTTGGAATTTTATTTAGTACCAAACAAGCGGTCTCCAGCATCTCCAAGACCTGGAACGATATAACCGTGTTCGTTCAAGCGTTCATCCAAGGCTGCAGTAAAAATTTCTACATCTGGATGTGCTTCTTGGAGAGCTTTCACTCCTTCTGGAGCAGATACTAGGCAGACAAACTTTATATTTGAAGCACCACGTTTTTTAAGGGAATCTACAGCCAAGATAGCTGAACCACCTGTTGCCAACATTGGGTCCACTACAAAGATTTGACGTTGGTCAATGTCCTCAGGCAATTTCACCAAGTATTCAACTGGTTGAAGGGTTTCTTCATCACGGTACATACCAATGTGCCCAACTTTCGCTGCTGGAACCAAGCTCAATAGTCCATCGACCATTCCGATACCTGCACGCAAAATTGGGACAATCGCCAATTTTTTACCAGCCAATTGTTTTTGAACTGTTTTTGTGATTGGTGTTTCGATTTCCACATCTTCAAGTGGAAGATCACGAAGTACTTCATATCCCATCAACATTGCAATCTCATCTACGAGCTCACGAAAAGCTTTTGTAGAAGTGTCTGTACGACGCAAGATTGACAACTTGTGTTGAATAAGTGGATGATTAATGACTTCAATTTTTCCCATTTTCTGAATTCCTTCTTTCAATTTATTCTTCTCATTATACCAAAAAATGGTTTAAAAATCTCTCTAAACCATTCATTTTTTTTAATTCTAAATTAAATTGGCTTCCTGGATAGCTCCTTGAACAGTCTCAAGTGGTAAATGGGTCAGCTCGGTCTCTTTTTCTTGATAGAGGTATTTGGCATAGTCATCCATACGGTACTGGTTGATATAGACTACACGTTTGCAACCGACTTGTAAGAGTTGTTTTGTACAGTTCAGACAAGGGAAATGGGTCACATAAGCTGTAAATCCTTTCGGAACCCCTCGCTCGGCTCCTTGTAAAATGGCATTGACCTCGGCGTGAAGGGTTCGGACACAGTGTCCTTCAATAACTAGACATTCATGGTCAATACAGTGCTCAGTTCCTGATACAGAACCATTGTAGCCTGTTGAAATGACCTTATTATCCTTTACTAGGACAGCTCCCACCTTGGCACGTTTGCAGGTCGAACGATTGGCAATCAGTAAGGCTTGAGCCGCAAAGTACTCATCCCAAGCCAGTCTTTTTTCTGTCATAAGTCTTCTCCTTATCCCCTATTTTTTGAAAAATGGCAAGCGTAAATCCGCAATTTTTTCAGCTGGAACCTTCATTCCATCCTTGATCCATTTGAGTAGAACCGATACGATGGCAGAACTCCAAAAGGAATGAAGGTAGCTGCTGACGCCTTTTGATTTTCCGTGGTATTTTTCCAGAAATTCCTGCATAGCTTGGACAAAAATCTTTTCCAAGTGGTAGTCCAAAGCAAGTTGGATAACCTTAGCTTCTTTCTTGGCTGCCCGAAAAAGATGAACCCAGACCAGATAAAGATCCGTTTTGACATCGTAATGGCTCAACTGTTCCATGATATTGTGAACACTGCGTTTAAAGACGCTTTCCAAAATCTCTTCTTTGGAGTCATAATTTCGATAGAAGGCAGCACGAGAAACGCCCGCCCGTTTGACCAGCTCTGAAATGCTGATCTTGGCTAAGTCTTTTTTTTCCAGAAGTTGCAAAAGAGCCGTCTCAATCGCTTCTCTGGTCAAGAAATTGGATTCTTGATTTGATTTTCTGAGATTTTCAAGTGATTTTTCAGATATTTTGCGTTCAGACATAACAATTTCTTTCTACTTGTGACAACAGAGAGGTGGTACTTTTGTTTCAAGGGCTTTCATGATATAATTGTAAAAAAAGACAGAACCTTTGTCAATGTATAAGTGACAAAGATGGAGAATTTCTATGACTTGGAAGATTGTAGCTGACTCTGGTTGTGATTATCGTCAACTGCCTACTCTTGCTATCGATACTGAATTTGTGAGTGTTCCTTTAACCATTCAAGTAGCTGATCAGGTCTTTATCGATGATGCCAATCTCGACATTGACCACATGATGGAAACTATGTATGCAACTTCTGAAGCTTCAAAATCAGCATGTCCTAGCCCTGATGATTACTTGCGTGCTTTCGAAGGCGCCAAACATATTTTTGTGGTGACGATCACTGGAACTCTCTCTGGTAGCCACAATAGTGCACAATTAGCTAAAAACATTTATCTTGAAGAACACCCTGACATTCAGATTCATGTAATCGACAGCTTATCAGCTGGTGGGGAAGTTGACTTGATCGTTGAAAAAATCAATGCCTTGATTGACCAAGGACTTTCTTTTGAAGAAGTGGTTGAAGTTATTACTACTTATCAAGAAAAAACTAAGTTGTTGTTCGTTCTTGCCAAGGTTGATAACCTGGTTAAGAACGGTCGCTTGAGCAAGCTTATCGGTACTGTTGTCGGGCTTCTCAATATCCGTATGGTTGGTGAAGCAAGTGAAACTGGAACCTTGGAACTTCTCCAAAAGGCTCGTGGTGCTAAAAAATCTCTTCAGGCTGCCTATGAAGAACTCATCAAGGCTGGTTATGCTGGAGGCCGTATCGTCATGGCTCATCGCAGCAATGAAAAATTCTGTCAGCAATTGTCAGAACGCTTGCTGGAAACATTCCCCCAAGCTGAAATTAAGATTCTTCCAACTTCTGGACTTTGTAGTTTCTATGCAGAAGATGGCGGTTTGTTGATGGGATATGAAATTAACTAAGATTATGAGCAACAAGAGATGCCAAGCATCTCTTGTTTTTTGTGGTACAATAGAGCTATGAAACATTTTGATACTATTGTCATCGGTGGAGGGCCTGCTGGCATGATGGCTACCATTTCCAGTAGCTTTTATGGTCAGAAAACTCTTCTCATCGAAAAAAATCGGAAACTCGGAAAAAAATTAGCTGGTACTGGTGGTGGCCGTTGCAATGTCACCAATAACGGAAGCTTAGATGACCTTCTGGCTGGAATTCCTGGTAACGGGCGCTTTCTATACAGTGTCTTCTCCCAGTTTGATAACCATGATATCATCAACTTTTTCACGGAAAACGGTGTTAAACTCAAGGTTGAAGACCACGGCCGCGTCTTTCCTGCCAGCGACAAATCTCGGACTATTATCGATGCGCTGGAAAAGAAAATCGCTGAGCTAGGAGGACAAGTTCTCACTCAAACTGAAATTGTTTCGGTTAAAAAAATAGATGACCAGTTTGTCCTTAAGTCCGCAGACCAAACCTTCACTTGTAATAAACTGATTGTCACAACAGGTGGTAAGTCTTATCCTTCGACTGGTTCGACTGGTTTTGGTCACGAGATTGCTCGCCATTTTAAGCACACCATTACCGAGCTTGAAGCTGCTGAAAGTCCTTTATTAACGGATTTTCCACATAAGTCCTTACAGGGGATTTCCCTAGATGACGTGACCCTAAGCTATGGCAAGCATGTCATCACTCATGATCTGCTCTTTACCCACTTTGGTTTGTCAGGTCCTGCTGCCCTACGTATGTCTAGCTTTGTCAAAGGCGGGGAGGTTCTCTCTCTCGATATCTTGCCTCAACTTTCTGAGAAGGACTTGGCTGCATTTCTAGAAGATAATCGGGAAAAATCCTTGAAAAATGCTTTAAAAACCTTGCTTCCGGAACGCTTGGCAGAATTTTTGGTGCAAGGCTATCTTGAAAAAGTCAAACAACTAACTGAAAAAGAACGCGAGCAACTACTCCAGTCTATCAAGTCTCTCAAAATTCCTGTCACTGGTAAAATGTCATTGGCTAAGTCCTTTGTCACCAAAGGAGGCGTCAGTCTTAAGGAAATCAATCCTAAAACCCTTGAAAGTAAGCTGGTATCTTGCCTCCACTTTGCTGGCGAGGTACTGGATATCAATGCCCACACGGGTGGCTTTAACATCACTTCTGCCCTCTGTACCGGCTGGGTGGCAGGCTCCAATCCAATAAATACCAAATAAGAAAGGAAGTCCTTTGGAACATATTATTTTACTAAGAGGCGTTACTCCTAATGGAAAAAATGCTATCCCGAAAATGTCTTATTTGGTAGATATTTTGACAGAAGCTGGTTTTCAACACGTTCGAACCTATATTCAAAGTGGGAATATCATTCTTGAGAGTGACTCAGATTTAGAAGAAATACGAGAACACGTTCGAACCTATATTCAAAGTGGGAATATCATTCTTGAGAGTGACTCAGATTTAGAAGAAATACGAGAACGCGTTCATACTTTGATACAGGAAAAAATTGGGGCCGACTTAAAAATGGTTATCAAGAATAAGAACGATTTTGAAAAGATTGTTCATGAGAATCCATTTAAAGAAGACTATCTTCATGATCGTGTGCATGTAATTCTTTATCAAGGACTTATCCAAAGTCTGCCACTAGAAAAATTGAAAACTGACTACGGCGAGGAAGAAATCTGTGTAGGCGATTACTGTCTCTACCTCTATCTTCCTAGAACTGCAAAACAAAAAAAGCTCAATACCAACTATCTTGAAAAATTGTTTGGCGTGGTTCTGACCATGCGAAAGTTAAACGTAGTTGAAAAACTATTAACCAAATAGTACTTGAAACCAGAAAAAATCAGCAGAGGTAACTCCGCTGATTTTTATTTTGTCTGTGTCTGAACGTAAGCTGCAATGGCATCTGATGTGTACTGGGCTGTTCCAGGTCCAAACTTGTCAATGTTTTCCTTAAACTCTGGGTTGTAGACGTATCCTTTTCCGATATGACCGAAGACTTCAATAGAGCAGTCAAATCCATAAGTACGAATGGCTTGCAAGAGCTTGGCTGCTTGCTCTTGGTTTTCGGCTGCTGTTGCAGGTAAACCAGCTTGAAGATTTTGTGCCAAAGTTTGAAAGACTTGGTTAAAGGCGGCCGTAGACTCATCTTCACGACCTTTTTGTCGCTCGAGGGCTTGATCCATGACTTCGTGCCCATATTTCTCTATCGCTTCTTGGTGGTATTTTTGGTTGTCTTGATAGCTAAATCCCGTGAATTTTTCCTCAATGGTCATTTTTCTTTCTCCTTTTTGTTCTTGAATGGTTTTTTGCAAGGTGGAAATCAAGGTATCTAGATGTTGCCTTTCTCGAGTCAAATAGTCCAACTGTCTAGTCAAGTGAGGCAACAAATCTGATCTATCTTCCTTTAACAGCTCTGCTATTTTTTCTAAAGAAAAACCTAGATATTTATAGTAAAGAATGACTTGAAGGCGTTCCAAATCCTCTTGACTGTAGGTTCGATAGCCGTTTTCCGACTTCAAGGGAATCAAGAGTCCTATCTTGTCATAGTGGTGCAGGGTCTTGACAGAGACACCTGTAAGCTGCGCAGCTTCTTTTATATGGTACATGATTTCCTCCTTACAAGAATAGTATAAACCCTCCCCTTAGGTCAGAGTCAAGCGTTTTTGCGAAACATTTTTAACTTTTTGTGAAAGGTGTGAAAACTTGAAAATGGTTTTCTTGACAGACATTAGAAAACATGATAGGATAGTCAAGTCTATCAATCAAACAGAAGGCTCATAAAGAGCCATTGAGAGAAGGCTATTTGACAACTCAAGTAGCCTTTTCTTATTTTAAAAAACGAGATTGGAGTTTAACTATGTCAGAAAAATCGCAATGGGGCTCGAAACTTGGCTTTATTCTAGCATCTGCTGGTTCAGCCATCGGTCTTGGTGCCGTTTGGAAGTTTCCCTACATGACTGCTGCAAATGGCGGTGGAGGCTTTTTACTGGTCTTTCTCATTTCTACCATTTTAATCGGTTTCCCGCTCTTGCTTGCTGAGTTCGCCCTAGGCCGTAGCGCTGGTGTTTCAGCAATTAAAACCTTTGGAAAACTTGGCAAGAATAGCAAGTACAACTTTATCGGTTGGATTGGTGCCTTTGCCCTCTTTATCCTCTTATCTTTCTACAGTGTTATTGGAGGATGGATTTTAGTCTATCTAGGCATTGAGTTTGGGAAATTGTTCCAGCTTGATGGAACAGGTGATTATGCTCAGTTATTCACTTCAATCATTTCAAATCCAGCCATTGCTCTAGGGGCTCAAGCTTCCTTTATCTTGTTGAATATCTTTATTGTATCACGTGGGGTCCAAAAAGGGATCGAAAGAGCTTCGAAAGTCATGATGCCCCTGCTCTTTATCATCTTTGTCGTGATCATTGGGCGCTCGCTCAGCTTGCCAAATGCCATGGAAGGGGTTCTTTACTTCTTAAAACCAGACTTTTCAAAACTGACCAGTGCTGGTCTCCTCTATGCTCTGGGACAATCTTTCTTTGCCCTCTCACTAGGGGTTACAGCCATGCTGACCTATGCTTCTTACTTAGACAAGAAAACCAATCTGGTCCAATCAGGGATTTCCATTGTAGCCATGAACATCTCGGTATCCATCATGGCAGGTCTAGCCATTTTCCCAGCCATGTCAGCCTTCAATATCCAGTCTGAAGGGGGACCAAGCCTACTCTTTATCGTCTTGCCTCAACTCTTTGACAAGATGCCCTTTGGAACCATTTTCTACATCCTTTTCCTCTTGCTCTTCCTTTTTGCGACGGTCACTTCTTCAGTCGTCATGCTGGAAATCAATGTGGGCAATGTCACCAATCAGGACAACAGCAAGCGTGCTAAATGGAGTACCATTTTAGGGATTTTGACCTTTATTTTTGGAATTCCTTCAGCCCTATCTTACGGTGTCATGGCGGAAGTTCACATTTTTGGAAAGACCTTCTTTGACGCTATGGATTTCTTGGTTTCCAACCTTCTCATGCCTTTCGGTGCTCTCTGCTTGTCTCTTTTTACAGGCTATATTTTCAAGAAGGCCCTTGCCATGGAGGAACTGCATCTTGATGAAAGAACATGGAAACAGGGACTTTTCCAAGTCTGGCTTTTCCTCCTTCGTTTCATCATTCCAATTATCATCATTGTGGTCTTTATCGCCCAATTTATGTAATCAAAAAGGACTTGAGTAGTGAACTCAGGCCCTTTCTTTTTTTTATGGATGACTGACAATCAATTCCAGCCCTTGCCCTTCTAGGATCCAAGTTTCAACATCACTTGGTAGGATAAAGTGGCTCCCTTTTTGAATCGGGTAGTTTTTCCCTTCAACAATAAGCTGACCTTGACCAGCCAAGACACTAAACAAGCTGTAGTCAGCAGTCTTTTCAAAATCAACTTTTTCAGTGATTTCCCACTTGTAAACGACGAAGAAATCATTGGATACAAGGAGAGTTGAACACAAATCATCAGCTTTGACTGTTACAGGACGGCTATTTGCTGGTTCACCAATGTTCAAGACATCGATGGATTTTTCAAGGTGAAGTTCACGCAAGTTGCCATTGTCATCCTTACGGTCAAAGTCATAGACACGATAGGTTGTATCACTAGACTGTTGGGTTTCAAGAATCAAGATTCCCGCCCCGATAGCGTGCATGGTTCCACTTGGTACATAGAAGAAATCTCCAGCCTTAACAGGGACTTTTGTTAATAGACCATCCCAGTCTTTAGCTTCGATTTGCTGACGGAGTTCTTCTTTTGACTTGGCATTGTGACCATAGATAATCTCTGAACCTTCGTCTGCTGCGATGATATACCAGCATTCTGTTTTTCCAAGTTCGCCTTCATGCTCTAGTCCATAGGCATCGTCTGGGTGAACTTGAACACTGAGCCAGTCGTTGGCATCGAGAATTTTAGTTAAGAGAGGAAATACTGGTTCTGGACGGTTGCCAAACAACTCACGGTGTTCCGCATACAAAGTAGCAAGGTCTGCTCCCTCAAAGCGCCCATTAGCGACCTTAGAAACTCCATTTGGGTGAGCTGAGATAGCCCAGTATTCCCCGATTTTTTCACTTGGAATGTCGTAACCAAACTCATCACGTAGCTTGGTTCCACCCCAGATTTTTTCTTGCATAACTGATTGTAAAAATAATGGTTCTGACATGTCGATCTCCTGTCTGATTTTTCTCCCCTCATTATAGCAAAAAAAGAGTTCGAATTGAACTCTTTTTCCTATCTTATAAAGTAGGGAGAAGATTTTGTAAAAATAGTAACGAAACAATCTTTTACTTGATGGAGGAAACCCTAAAGCAGCACTCAGAAAGCAAGCTGTCAACGGCTGTTTTCCTCAACTCTCATTAGACTTTCTTTACTTGAGAATCTATTTTTATGTACAAAAAAAGACTGAAACCAGTCTTCTTTTTAAATCAATGCCGTGATAGCCGTTACTAGACCAAAAACGATACCCGGTGCATTCGCTGCCGCAAGTGGAATATCTCTTTCCTTTTTGAAAAGACCGTAGTAAACCCAGAGACTACAGTTGATGGCTGCAACCAAGGGTTGTATGAAATTTCCTTTTTGACCAGCCAGGTTGTTCATGATTTGTGGGAAGTAAGAGACATACATCATAACGGACATGAAGGTCGCTACCCAACCCAAAATTTTCATTTGTTTTTCAGACATTTTCAAAACCTTTTTCATTTTTATGAATCATATTTTATAATCTTTTTTCAAAACAATCAAGACTTTGAAGCTTTTGTTATGAAGATGTAAACTATCACAATCTTGTGATAAGAAAAAGACCGGATTGCTCCGATCTTTCAATAGTTCCTATTCTCACATTCTGTTTCAAGAATGATTAAGGTTAACTTCAAATGACTAATCGTCCTATTTCATACGATAAAAGTCAATCACTAGGCCAGCAGGGCCTTTAACTAATAAGGACTCTGTTCCCCAATCCGTTTCAGAAGGACCGTATAAAATCTCAGTACCAAGCTCTTTCAATCGTTGGTAGTTCTGCTCTACATCCTCAACCTCGATGTGAAGAATGATTCCTGACTGAAAATTGTTCAAATGAATCAAATGATTCTCTGACAACATAAGACAGTGACTGCCAATCGTGAACTGAGCAAAACTGTTATCAACATAGTCCGCCTTTTTATCCAAGATACTCTCTAATTCAGCACAGACCTGGGGAACTTCTGACACGATAATATCTAATTGATTTAAATTCATTTACTATCCTCCACAAAAAGACCGGATTGCTCCGATCTTTTTAAGTTTCTCTCTATGAAAATCAAAGATTAAATTCGACGAGAGAAATTATTTGATTGCGCGTGATTGCAACCCTTCTTCTTCCAAGAAGAGGCGGAATGGTACAAGTTCTTCTGCTTCGTATTTTTCCTTGAAGGCTTTGATTGCTTCTTCTGAGTGAAGTTTTGGATCCAATTCAAGTACTTCTACTGGAAGTGGACGGTGTTGAGTGATGTGAGCATCGATAACAACAGTTTTACCTTCTTTGTTCAATTTAACAGCTTCTGCAACAACTGCATCGATGTCTTCGATACGGTCAACTGTAAATCCAACAGCTCCTTGAGCTTCAGCGATTTTCGCATAGTCAGCATTAGGGAAGTCACAACCAAACAAGTGTTTGTTTGTGTCTTCGTATTTGTCCTTGATGAAGGCATATTTACCATTTGAGAAGACAACGTTGATAACTGGAAGGTCGTATTGAACGTTTGTGATAACGTCTGGGTAGCACATGTTGAATGCACCGTCACCCATGATGTTCCATACTTGGCGATCTGGATTGTCTTTCTTAGCAGCGATACCACCAGGAAGGGCAATACCCATTGTCGCAAAGAGTGGAGATGTACGCCACATGTTCTTAGGTGTCATATGAAGGTGACGAGTAGATGTTTGAGTAGTGTCACCTACGTCGATTGAGTAGATAGCGTCTTGGTCAGCATGTTTGTTGATAGCATTGTAGACTTGGTACAATTGCAATTCACCCTCAGTTTTACCTTCGAGTTTGTTCATGTAATCACGCCAGTTTTGGTTGTTCTTAACGTTTGCACGCCACCATGGAGTAGACTCAACTGGGTTTACCTTATCAAGGATAGCTTGTGCTGCTTGACCTGCATCACCAAGGATAGAAGCGTCAAGGGCATGACGTTTACCAAGTTTGTAAGGGTCGATATCAACTTGGATGAATTTTTCAGTGTTCTTGAAGGCTTCGTAAACTTCAGCAAACGGGAAGTTTGAACCAAGGAAAAGAACTGTGTCTGCTTCGAAGACCACTTCGTTGGCTGGTTTCCAACCAACACGGTAAGCAGAACCTGTCAACCCTTCGTAGTTCCATTCGAAAGCTTCAAAGTTTTTACCAGTTGTGATGATTGGTGCTTTGATTTTACGTGACAACTCAGTAATCACTTCACCAGCTTTGACACCACCGTAACCAGCGTAGATAACTGGACGTTCAGCCTTGTTCAAGATTTCAACAGCTTTGTTGATTTCAACTTCGTTCAATGCAGGAGCGATGAATGAACGCTCGTATGAACCTGAACCGTAGTATGAGTTTTCATCGATTTCTTGGAAACCGAAGTTTACTGGGATTTCAACAACAGCTGGACCTTTTTTAGAAACTGCAGCACGGCAAGCTTCGTCAATAACTTTTGGCAATTGTTCAGCGTAAGCTACACGTTTGTTGTAGACAGCTACTCCGTGGTACATTGGGTTTTGGTTAAGCTCTTGGAAAGCATCCATGTTGAGTTCGTTAACTGGACGTGATCCAAGGATAGCAAGGAATGGAGTGTTGTCCATAGCTGCATCGTAAACACCGTTAATCAAGTGAGTCGCACCTGGACCACCTGAACCTACTGCAACCCCGATTGAGCCACCAAATTTAGCTTGCATAACCGCAGCAAGAGCACCTGTTTCTTCGTGGCGAACTTGCAAGAAGCGGATATCTTTGTCTTCAGCCAAAGCGTCCATCAATGAGCTGAGTGTTCCTGATGGGATACCGTAGATTGTGTCTACGCCCCATGTTTTCAATACGTTGAGCATTGCTGCTGATGCAGTAATTTTCCCTTGAGTCATTATAACTCTCCTTCAAATATTTTTAAAATTTGATTCATCCGTTTTCATATACTAATTGGAAACGTTTCAGCAAATTTTTACTCTACTACTTTACCATAATTGTTTTTTGTCTCCTAAAAATGTGCTCAGAAGTTTTTATTCTCTATTACAGTACAGTTTGAAAGCGTTTTTCAGAACTGTTTTATAATACTCAATGAAAATTAAAGAGCAAACTAGGAAACTACCCGCAGGTTGCTCAAAGCACAGCTTTGAGGTTGCAGATAAAGTTGACGTGGTTTGAAGAGATTTTCGAAGAGTATAAAAAGCGGGTAAGCCCGCTTTTAGTCTATCTTAGTAACGTTTAACATGAGTGAACTGATCAAAACAGATACAGAACTAAAGGCCATGGCTAGACCAGCCAGTTCTGGATTGAGAACGAGACCAATTCCTGAAAAGACTCCTGCTGCAATCGGAATTCCGATGACATTGTAGATAAAGGCCCAGAAAAGATTGAGCAAGATACGATGAAAAGTTTTCTTACTCATATCAAGGGCGCGAACCACTCCTAGGAGGTTATTAGTTGTCAACACCAAATCTGCTGACTCGATGGCAATATCTGTTCCAGCTCCCATAGCAATTCCCACATCCGCTACACTGAGGGCAGGAGCGTCATTGATACCATCACCAACAAAGGCTACTTTGCCAGCTTGTTGCAGTTTATGGATTTCATGGGCTTTTTCTTCTGGCAATACACCTGCAATGACCTCTTCAATGCCAATCTGATCTGCAATGGCATGCGCCACGCCAGCATTATCCCCTGTCAGCATGACTGTTTTAAGACCTCGTTTTTTCAACTGACTGATGGCAAGCTTAGCATTTTCCTTAGGAATATCTTGTAGTGCAAGCAAGCCTTTGATTTCATTGTCAACAGCCAAGAACACAACTGTCTTAGCTTCTTTTTCTAGTTCTTCAAGTTTTTCTTGATAATTGCTTGAAATATCCATACCATCTAGCATTTTAGCATTTCCAAGTAAGACTTGTTTCCCATTGATTTGCCCTGAGACACCTTTTCCGTGCAAGGCTTGGAAATTTTCAACAGTTTGAATCTCAAGTCCAGCTTCACTCGCTCTTTTGACAATAGCCTGAGCCAGTGGGTGCTGAGAGGCTTCTTCTAAAGAAGCTGCTAAGCCAAGTACTTCTGTCTCATCGCCAATGATATCAGTGACCACTGGTTTTCCTTCTGTCAAAGTTCCTGTCTTATCAAAGACGAGAGTTTTGACTTTCTGGATTTCCTGTAAGACGGTTCCATTCTTGAGGAGAACGCCCATTTTGGCACTACGCCCAGTTCCCACCATGAGAGCCGTTGGTGTTGCGAGTCCCAAGGCACAAGGACAAGCGATAATCAAAACTGCCACCCCATAAAGGAGAGAAGTCACAAAGCTAGCCCCAAGTAAGACAAACCAAACCCAAAAAGTCAGAATCGCTAAAATGACGACTGCTGGGACAAAAATCCCTGAAATCTTATCCGTCAAATCCTGAATTGGTGCTCGGCTAGTCTGGGCTTTCTTCACAAAGTCCACAATCTGAGCCAAAACTGTCTCTGAACCAACTTTTTCTGCTTTAAAAACCAGTGTTCCGCTATTATTGATAGTGGAGCCAATGACGGTATCTCCAACTGTCTTGTCTACCGGCAGGCTTTCACCTGTCACCATGGATTCATCAATACTGGACACACCTTCTACTACGACCCCATCAACCGCAATCTTTTCACCTGGTCGTACTCGAATCAGGTCACCTACCTTGACTTGCTCCAAGGGGACTTGAACATAGCGATCATCACGCAAGACTTCTGCAGTTTTAGCCTGCAAGTCCAGTAATTTCTCCACAGCTTGGGAAGTATTTTTTCGCATTTTTTCCTCAAAAACTGCTCCCAAAAGAACAAAGAAGAGGATAAATCCAGCACTTTCAAAGTAAACGGGGAGACCAGCGAAGAGGGCAACTAAGCTATAGAGATAGGCCACTAGGGTTCCAAGAGCCACCAAGGTATCCATATTGGCATTGTGCTTTTTAAAGCTGGCCCAAGCGCTTTGGATATAGGGACCACCTGCTACTAGCATAATGGGTGTTGTGGCTAGAAAGGTTCCCCAATGCATGACTTGGTGACTAATGCTGCCTGTCAACATCCCAACCATGAGAAACACAAGAGGAAGAGTAAAAATACTAGTAATCCAAAAACGTTGTAGGAGGGATAGAGATTTTCGAGTCTTCTCAACTACGGTGTAGCTTCCCTTTTGCATCTTCATGCCACATGAGAATTCATGCTCACCCAACTCTTGAGGTGTAAAACGAATTGTCTTCTCTTCATCCACGCCGATTGGTTCCAAGATGTCTTCTTCTTCAAAAAGGATTTCCTTGTAACAGTTTGAAGGAGTTATACGATGAAAGGTAATTTCAGCGGGAATCCCTTTTTGAAGCTGAATATGGG
Organism: Streptococcus sp. 151470009-6; assembly: GCF_053628175.1. NCBI lineage: Bacteria > Bacillati > Bacillota > Bacilli > Lactobacillales > Streptococcaceae > Streptococcus > Streptococcus sp. 151470009-6. The sequence goes on along the minus strand of NZ_JBSEZF010000001.1, from coordinate 81,376 downwards.
CTGGATGGTAGCCTTTGTCTGCCGTGATACGGATTTTTTGAACACCATTTTCAAGACTTGCTTTTACGATTTCAGTCATATCATTCTCCTATTCTACAATCATCTTACCGTGCATCATATTCATGCCACAAGAGAAACCATACTCTCCAGCCTGTTCAGGTGTGATTTCCACTACATACTCTTCACCCATAGGCAGGTCCGCATGCACTCCAAAATCTGGGAAAACAATCTGATCTAGGCAGGGTGAAGGGTCCTTACGGTCGAAGACGATACGGGCTGGCACTGATTTCTTGAGAATAATCAACTCAGGCGTATAGCCCCCCATGACCTCCACACGAATCTCTTGGTAGTCCTTTTTTTGCTGGGCCTTTTGTCCAGATTTTTCAGGCTTTTTGAAAAACCAAAACAAGATAAACGCTATAAGGGCAATACAAATAATGGTTACAATACTATTTAACATGACGTCTCCTTTACATACAATTACATCTTACTTCTGTTACAGCGCTAACTTTCTTCTCAGAAATCACAGCTTCTAAGTCTTCCAAGTCAGCCAGAGTAAAATCACATTCCATAATCAAATCAGCCAACAAGTTCTTAATCCTACGGGAACAAACCTTGTCTTTGATATCTTGGACAAGCAAATCCCGACTTTGGTCCAAAGTTAAAAGAGCCGAATAGACAAAGGACTTGCCTTCTTTTTTCCTTGTCAGACACTCTTTCTCAACCAAACGAGCCAAAAGAGTTTGAATGGTTGACTTGGACCAGTCGAACCGCTCCGCTAAAACCCTGATCAAATCGCTACTGGTCTGTTCCCCTTGCATCCAAATAATCTTCATGACCTGCCATTCTGCATCTGAAATCTGCATAATCACACCTCCTAAATCTACATTTGTCGATCACAGTCATTAGTATACTCCGAAAATCTACATTTGTCAACTATAATTTTTATTATTTTTTCGAAAAATAGAATAATAATCATGTAACGAGAGATTTTCAGTCAAATTTCACTATATAAACTATAAAAATATGCTATACTGTAGAAAAAAGAAAACAACCACTAGGGGTGCGTAAAGCTGAGATTAACGACTGTTAGATCCCTTTGACTCAATCTAGGTAATGCTAGCTGATGGAAGTGGAAATGATAATGAGGACTACTTGTCTTCTATTGCTTTCCTGAAACAGACTAGCTTGTTCTTAAGAATACAAACTTCAGTTGGTTGGGAGGTTTTAGATGACTTATTTACCCGTTGCTCTAACCATTGCAGGAACTGACCCTAGTGGCGGTGCAGGCATTATGGCTGATTTAAAGTCGTTCCAAGCTAGAGATGTCTATGGAATGGCCGTTGTGACAAGTCTTGTCGCTCAAAATACCAGAGGCGTTCAATTAATCGAGCACGTCTCCAACCAAATGCTGGAAGCTCAATTGGAGAGCGTCTTTTCGGATATCAAGCCTCAGGCTGTAAAAACAGGGATGTTGGCAACTACTGAAATCATGGAGATCATCCAACCCTATCTTAAAAAGCTGGACTGTCCCTATGTGCTTGACCCTGTTATGGTCGCTACGAGTGGGGACACCCTGATTGATTCCAGTGCCAGAGACTACCTAAAAACAAATCTGCTTCCCCTTGCGACCATTATCACGCCCAATCTTCCTGAGGCAGAAGAGATTGTTGGTTTTTCGATTAATGATACAGAAGACATGCAGCGTGCTGGTCGCCTGATTATAAAAGAATTTGGTCCTCAGTCCGTTGTTATCAAAGGTGGCCATCTTGAAGGTGGTGCCAAGGATTTCCTCTTTACCAAGGAGGAGCAATTTGTCTGGGAAAGTCCAAGAATTCAAACTTGTCACACCCATGGTACTGGATGTACCTTTGCTGCTGTGATTACGGCTGAACTAGCCAAGGGCAGAAGTCTTTACCAGGCAGTTGATAAGGCCAAGGCCTTTATCACGAAAGCCATCCAAGACGCTCCTCAACTCGGACATGGTTCTGGCCCAGTCAACCATACAACTTTTAAAGATTAAGAAAAAAACTCTCTAGTTCCCTCAATAAGGAAATTAGAGAGTTTTTGATTAGGAAACAATGTCATTTAGCTTTGTTAAAAAGGCTTGCGTTTTTGTCTCAATATCTTCTGCCTGCATCAGATCACGTACGACAGCTACTCCAGCTATACCCGAGCCGATAAGTTGGTCAATATTCTCTGACGTCAGGCCTCCGATAGCAACTACTGGAATGGCGACCGTTTGGCAAATTGTTTTCAAGGTTGAAATCAGGGTAATGGGTGCATTTTCTTTGGTCGTAGTCGGGAAAATGGCTCCTGTTCCCAAGTAATCCGCACCCGATGTTTCTGCTTCGAGAGCTCTTTTAACTGTTTTAGCAGTGACACCGAGGATTTTTTCAGGACCTAGGACTTTGCGGGCAACCGAAACTGGTAGTTCATCGTCGCCGATATGCAAACCTGCTGCATCGACTGCAAGACAAACATCCAACCGATCATCGATAATCAAGGGGACCTGATAGGCATCTGTTATTTCTTTGACTTGTTTTGCCAAGTGATAGTATTGATTGGTTGTGAGATTTTTTTCTCGTAATTGGACAATGGTAACACCTGAACGGCAGGCTGTCTCAACTTTTTCAAGAAAGCTTTCCAAGGAATCTTGGTAGCGATTGGTAACTAGATACAGTTTAAGTGCTTCTCTATTCATAAAAGTCTCCTTTGATAGCTTCTAGCCAGTTTTCGTCTCTTTTTAGGAGAGACAGTTGATTGAGAACTTGGTAACGAAAATCTTCTAATCCCATTCCTTGAACAACTATTCTCTCAGCAGCGATATTGAGATAAGAGACCGCTAGACAAGAAGCTTCAAAGGCAGTCATTCCTTGGCTAAGAAAAACGGCTGTCAAGGCTCCAACTAAGTCTCCTGTCCCTGTTATCCAGTCTAATTCTGCACAGCCATTTCCCAGTACAGCAACTTGATTTTCCGAAACGATGAGGTCCTTAGGGCCAGTGACTAAGAATGACATACCTGAATAGGTCTGACACCAGTCTTTCAAAACTTGAAGCAAATCCTCAGTTTCTTGATCTTTAGCACTGGCATCGACCCCAACGGCATGGTGTTTTAAGCCAACAAGACTTCGAATTTCTGACATATTTCCCTTAAGGACCGTAGGGCTATAGTCTAAAAGGTCTCTGACTAAGGTCTTACGAATGGATGAAGCCGTTACGCCAACCGCATCTACTACCATCGGGAGAGAAACTTGATCTGCATAAGAAGCTGCCATACGGATTGCTTTTTCCTTCTCAGCTGACAAATGTCCCAAATTAATGAAGAGTGCCTGGCTTTGCTTAGTAAAATCAAGAACCTCACGGGAATCATCTGCCATAACAGGTTTGCATCCCAGAGCCAAAATCCCATTTGCCAGCATCTCACAAGAAATCTCATTGGTGATGCAGTGAATTAAGGAGCTAGAGCTCAGAGGAAAGGGATTTGTCAATGCTTGCATCAGTCTATCCTTTCTCCAAAGAAATATCCTTGTACTTTTTTAAAGAATTCCTGCTTGATTAAAAATCGAAAGGCAAGAAAAGCTATGGCTGTACCGATCAAGGTCGCTCCGAAAAATCGCGGAGTATAGATAAACCAGCTGAGCTTGGCCGCAGATCCGGTAAAGAGAACCATGACAGGATAGGAAACAATAGAACCGATAATACCTGTTCCCAAGATTTCTCCTAGGGCAGAAAAGTAAAATTTTCTACCGTACTTATAAAAGAGACCTGCAAGAAGGGCTCCAAAAGTAGCTCCTGTGAGGGCCAAGGGCGGAATGCCTTGAGTAGACATACGGATAAAGGCTGTGACTGTAGCCATGACCAAGGCATAAACAGGCCCCATCAAGATTCCTGCAAGAATGTTGACTACACTGGACATTGGTGCCATCCCTTCAATTCGAAAGATGGGTGTAAGAACTACGTCAAGGGCAATCATCATGGATAAAATAGTTAATTTGTGAACTTGAAGTCGGTGGTTTCTCATTTTCTATTTCTTCTCTTTTCCTAAGGACTGCAAATCACTCGTCCATGTTTGGTGTTGGTAAGCCATCTCCCAAAACTTGGCTTCCATGTGAACACTGATGTGGAAGGCATCTAGCATTTTTTGTTTGTCCGTCTCATTGCTTTCTCGATAGAGCTGATTGACCAGCTCTCCCTCCTCTCTGATCTGCTGCTCTAACTCATCCGTAATATAAGTTTCAATCCATTGTTGGTAGAGAGGATTTGGTGATGGTTTAAGATTAAGTGATTTACCTATATCATGGTATAGCCAAGGACAAGGTAGCAAACTTGCAAAAGCAATGCCCAAGTTTGGCTCTGCAAATTGCCGATAAATGTGAGAAATGTAATGATAGCAGGTGGGAGCGATTGGATGTTGCTCCATTTCCTGATCGCTGATTTCCAATTCCTTGAAAAATTGTTGGCGGATAAACAACTCACCCTCCACTAGACTCTGAGCATTTTGTTTCAAGAGTCTTTTCATCTCTTGATTCGAAGTCTTATCAGCCAAGAGGTGATAGATTTCTGAGAAGGCCTTCAGATAGTAGGCATCTTGAATCAGGTAATAGCGGAAAATATCAGGTTCTAAATTTCCCTCTTGTAATTGTAAAATAAAGGGATGATGAAAAGAAGCCTGCCAAGCTTCCTTGGATAATTCCATCGCAATATCTGTAAATTCCATAATAACTCCTTTATAAAAATAGACTGGTTTGAAGCAATAAAAAGAAAAGCAGGTAGATTAATTTTGTTTTTTTAGGAATATAAAAAGTCCGATAGCTATTCTCCACCTGTGCATGCTCGTCATATCCGTGCGCAGATAGAGCTCTCAGATAAAGATGGCGCCATCTAAAGACCGTCATCAGAACCTTACTGTATATCAAGGGCGACCAAACATGCAATTTTTGGCCACGCAGTAAGCACGCTTCCTTGAGAGACTTGATTTCCTGCTGAATGAGGGGAAAGGCATTGAATACCACAATTAAGGCATAGGCCCAAGAACGCGATAACCCCTTTTGAGCCAAGTACAAGAGAAGCTCTTTTAGGGAAATACTGGAAACAAAGACAAGACCAATACAAACCGTCACAAAGGCCCTCGTTCCAAGCATCACTGCCTGCGAAGCATCTCCGTGTAACTGAACTGCCCAGTAGTTGGCCAAAGATGGTAAAATGGCGAGCACAATCATCCAAGCCAATACTTTAAATCGACGGTAATAGAGCATAAAGAGAATACAAAATGTGGCTACCGAAAGATTCAGAGCAATCGAAGGAATGAAAGATGTTTCCAAGGATAAAATTAGAAAGAAGAGACTGATAATCGGTGTCTGGGTTGCTACTTTGATCATACTACCTCACCTCCCCTAGAGTATCATTATTCAGAGATGGGAGAGGTTTGGTAATTGTAACTTCTTTCACATGACTGAGACCCTCACTAGTCATCTCAATCCAATAATCAACTACAGAGATCAAGGGATCTAAACGATGGCTAATGATCAAAAAACTTCTCCCTTGATTTCTCTCCTCCAGAATCCACTGACAAAAATAATGGCAGGCTCTATCATCCAAACCAGCAAATGGCTCATCTAGCAAGATCACAGAAGCCTTGCTGGTCAAGATGGTCAAGAGCTGAAGAATCTTTTGCTGACCACCACTTAATTGATAGGGACTCTTATCAAGTGCCTGCTCCAGATCAAAATATTGTAAAGCTTGGAGAATCCGCTGATTTCTTTCAGAATCAGCTCCATCTAATTGAAGCTCTTCTCGCAGACTGGCTCTGATAAACTGCTTCTCAGCTTCCTGAACAACACCCGTCAGGTCACGGTACAAACTCTTTTTCTTTTTCAGGACTATCCCCTTCCAGGTAATGCGCCCCTTATACTTTTGAAATTGAAGAATAGACCGAAAGAGGGTTGATTTCCCAACACCATTATCACCCAAAATACAGGAGATTCCTTGGTAGAATGTAAAATCCGCAATTGAAAAGAGGGGACGCTTATCCAGCTCACAAGTCGTTCTATCCATATGGAACAATTCCGGGCTAGAAGCAACATTCTTTGAAGAAACCTGTGTCATCTCAGAGGTAGGGATTTGAAACACTTCCCTTAGTTGTCCATCTCTTAGCTCCACCATATGGTCGATATAGGCTTCATAGTCTGATAAATCATGGTCACACAGGATGACTGTCTTCCCATCAAGAGCCAACTCTTTTAGAATCTCCAATATCTCGATTCTGCTCTTGCGGTCAATGGAAGCGAAGGGCTCATCCAAGAGATAGACCCTAGGATTCATAGCAAAGAGAACAGCCAAAGCAGCCTTTTGCTTTTCCCCACCTGATAGGTGATGAATGGGACGGTGCAAGATTGGCTCACAGCGACATTGCTGGACCACCTCTGCTATTTTAGAATCAATTTTTTGAAGTGGACAGCCGATATTTTCCAAGGTAAAAATCAGCTCCTCAAACAAGTTCTCCATGGTAAATTGATGATTGGGATTTTGAAAGAGAATGCCAACCGTCTGGACACGTTCGACGATAGAAAGCTGACTGACCTCGCTCCCATCTATCAGGACTTGACCACTATAGGGAAGAGAACTTACTTGAGCAATGACTTGAAAGAGGCTGGATTTTCCTGAACCACTGCTCCCAACTAACAAGGTAAAAGCTTGCCCATGAAAAGTAAAATCAAGAGACTCAGAGAAGATTGGGGACTGAATCGCTCGTAGTTCCAGCCCCATCTATGCCTTTCCTCCAGCTGCAAACTGATGATAGAGTTTGACAATGGCACGAACCAAAATGGTACAGAAGAAAAAGACGGAAATAAAACGCACCACCAGCAAGGAAAGGACAAAAGGAAGAGAGAAGGCGTAGTAACCTAACTTAATGTATTCATAGACAAAACTAACAAGCGTAATCCCAATACTATTAGCAGTTAGAGAGAGCCAACTTTCATAGCGATTCTTGGTTACGATAAAACCAAGTTCACTTCCCAACCCTTGAACCAAACCGGACAAAAGAGCACCTAGACCGAATTGGCTACCATAAAGAACTTCAGCAAGTGCAGCTAGCACTTCTCCAATCGTTGCGCTTCCCACTCTTGGAACAAAGATGGCAGCAATGGGCGCAGCCATACACCAGAGACCAAAGAGGATTTCATTGGCAAAGGCCTGCAAGCCAAGAGGGGCTAAAATCAGAGTGAGGATATCAAACAGATAGCCAGATCCCACAAAAACGCCACCAAAAAAGATAGACAAGAAAGCAAGTAAGATAACATCTTTTAATTGCCATTTTTTCAACATAAAAAACTCCTTTTTTTAAAGAAAAGTGGGGCATTCAAGGAGACCTACCTAAATGCTTTGTATCGCCTTCATCCAGCTTATATAAACAAAAAAACTCCAATTACAATCAAGAATTAGAGTTTAGCTTACAAGATTAGACAGTTCTTTTCGACATACGAAAAAACGTTTCACATTTCCCTTCGCCAGTCTTAACTGTATCAGGTTCAATGGGTATCATCTCAGCCTAAAGCACCCCAAATGTCTTTATTATTTTATTTCTTGACCAGTATAACAGAATTTGAAAGCTCTAGCAAGATATTTGACTGGAAAATATATTTATATGGTTTGTTTGTTAATTCTTTTAATCTACATAAAAGTATTGAATCTGTCCTATAATTCATAACCAATATCAAAAAAAGCTAATTCTAAAGCAACTGCTTGATTCCAGCGTTGCTGAAGTTCTGTCAAATCTTCTCTACCTTTCCCGACACGATTGAGTTCGTCAACCAGAAATTGAACCCACTCTGTAAAGAAAGGACCTCTATGGAGATTAATCCATTCCAAATGAATATAGGCTTCAGGTAGAGCCAAATCTTTAGAACCCCAGTCTAAATAGAGACCTTCTGCAATGACCAGCATGACTAAAAGATGAGCATAGTCTGATGAAGCAACAGCAGAATACATTAGCTCCTGAAAGGCTTTTGTTACAGGGTGCAAGGTCACTTCTAGATAGTCATTCTCTTCTACTTTTAACTCTTTGAAAGCCCTTTGGAAATAACCATCTTCATCTGCTTCAAGAAAGCCTAGTTGCTTGGCAAAACGAAGTTTGGATTCAAGCTGGTCTGCGTGAGCTACACAAGCACCCAGCATGGATAAGAAAGCATCAAAGAAATGATAATCTTGAATCAGGTAGTCTTTTAAGACCTTATTCTCAATTGTCCCCGCAAAAAGTTCCTTAATAAAACGATGATTGATTGCAGCCTGCCAATCCTTCTGACTGCTTTTTAATAATTCTCCAACGATCAAACCTGGCTGAAATGCATAGTCTTGTGTTTCCATATTTATTTTTCCTTTCTTTACTCCTTAGTAATCAATAAAATACCAAGAGATACCAAGCAAAATCGTAATTCCACTTGATACTTTTAAAGAACATCGAGGGCATTTGCAGAGAGCTACCTAAACAAGCCTATCCTCTTTTGATAAACAAAAAAACTCCAATTACAAACGAGAATTAGAGTTTACCTTACCAGATAAGACAGTTTCCTTCAACATACGAAAAAAACCTTTTCACATTTCCCTTCGCCAGTATTAACTGTATCAGGTTCAATGGGTATCATCTCAGCTTAAAGCACCCCAAATGTCTTTATTATTTTATTACTGGACCAGTATAACAGAATTTGAAAGCCCTAGCAAGATATTTGACTGAAAAATATATTTATATAGTTTCTGATAACGATTTAATCTTTCTATACACGAAGAAAAATCTCCACATCAAATGGAGACTTTCTACTTTCATCAATACAACTTCAAATCACGTGAATCAACTGGGAAGGATGGATTGTATGGATTGTGACGCAGTTTGAAGCGTTTAACATCTTCAATAGTCTGAGTTCCAGATAACTGCATGACTGTCTTTAATTCTGCATTCAAGTGTTCAAAGACTTGACGCACACCAACACTACCACCGAGAGCCAAACCATAGATTACAGGGCGTCCAATAGCCACTAGGTCCGCACCTGAAGCCAAAGCTTTAAAGACGTGCTGACCTCGACGAACACCAGAGTCAAAGACAATTGGTACACGTTTATCAACTGCTTCAGCCACTTCTTGAAGCGAGTCAAAGGATGCTGGTCCACCGTCGATTTGGCGGCCACCATGGTTGGTTACCCAGATACCAGAAGCACCTGCAGCAAGCGAACGTTCAACATCCTCACGGCATTGTGGCCCTTTCACATAGACAGGAAGACCTGAGTAAGCAGCGATAAATTCTACATCGCGTGGAGACAAGCGTTGTTTGGCTGATTTGTAAACAAAGTCCATTGATTTACCAGCACCTTCTGGCAGGTATTCCTCAACAATTGGCATACCAACGGGGAAGACGAATCCATTGCGCTTGTCGACCTCACGATTGCCCCCAACAGTTGCATCTGCCGTCAAGACAATCGCTTTGTAGCCTTCAGCCTTCACACGGTCCATGATGTGGCGGTTGATCCCGTCATCCTTACTGAAGTAAAATTGGAACCAGTGAGGCGTCCCTTGAAGGGCTTCTGTAATTTCTGGAAGATCTACAGTAGAGTAAGAGCTAGTTGTGTAAAGAGAACCAAACTCATGCACACCACGCGCAGTAGCTACTTCACCTTGTTCATTTGCTAATTTATGAGCTGCAACAGGCGCCATAATGATTGGTGAAGATAATTTTTCACCTGCAAATTCAATCTCTGTACTTGGGTTTTCAACATCACAAAGAGTATGTGGAACAATAAGCTTGTGGTTAAAGGCGCGGATATTCTCCCGCAAAGTGAAAGTATCTTCCGCTCCACTGGCGATATAGCCAAAGGCAGCTTTTGGAATGACTTGTTGAGCCATTGCCTCTAAATCATAAGCGTTAATAAAATCTACAGGTCCTTCTGCATTACTTGTTTTATATGACATAAAATGCCCTCCTTATTAAGTAAGCGTTTGCTTTTTATCTTACCTAAACATCTTAACTCTTTTTCAAACTGTTTTCAAAAAATTTGTCTGGGAATTTCAAACTGATTACCTGGACCTTTCAAAAAAATCAGGTAATCCTAGTGACTACCTGATTTTCTATGTTTTAGGCATTTTGCCAATTTTCTTGGTCTTCTTTAAAGCGTTTTAAGAGAGCCAATCCCTCTGGTGTGATGTAACCTTCTTCTTGGGCTAGGTGAATAAGCTCGCTATAGTTAGATAGTGTCACCAATTTGACACCAGCATCCGCAAAATTCTTATCTGCTTTTGGTAGTTGATAACTAAAAATCGCTACAACACCAAGAACATCTGCCCCTTCACGTTTGGCAGCTACAACGGCTTCTAGTACAGAACCACCAGTTGAAATCAAATCTTCGACAACGACCATCTTTTGACCTTGGGCTACACGGCCTTCGATTTGGTTGCCTGCTCCGTGGTCTTTTGGTTTGCTACGAATATAGGCAAAGGGCAGATTCATTTTGTCAGCAATGATGGCTCCGTGGGGAATCCCTGCCGTCGCTGTTCCTGCAATCACTTCTACCTCTGGAAAGGCTGTCTTGATAGCATCTACAAAACCATTTTCAATCAAGGTTCTAGTTTCTGGGTAAGCCAGAGTCACGCGGTTATCTGTATAGATAGGTGACTTGATACCCGATGCCCAAGTAAAAGGCTCTTCTGGTTTAAGGTAAACTGCCTGAATTTTCAATAGGTGGCTAGCAATGTCTTTAGCAAGTGTCATGGTTTTCTCCTTCTTATCCTTACATCTCTTAGCGAATACGCTTTAGGCCCAGTCTCGTGTCCATTCTTCCTTGATCGCATGGTAGGCTGCTACAGGGTCTTCCGCCTGCGTGATTGGACGACCTACTACAATGTAGTCACTACCGATTTGATAGGCCTGACCAGGGGTCACTACGCGTTTTTGATCCGCAGCTTCAGCACCTGCTGGTCGAATACCTGGCGTCAAGCAAATAAAATCTTCGTTTGTAGCTTCCTTGATGAGTTGGGCTTCTTGGGCTGAACAAACCACACCATCTAATCCAGCTTCTGCTGTTTTCTTAGCATAGTGAATCACTGATTCTTGCAAACTCGTTTGAATATTTTGGCAGTCTTGCATCTGTTCTTCGGATGTTGAGGTCAACTGGGTCACCGCGATGAGAATTCCCTTATCTCCCAACCCTTCACGCGCAGCCTGCATCATTTCAACCCCACCTGCAGCCTGAACATTGGTCATATCGACACCCAAACTAGACAAGATTTTCATGGTCGATTTGACTGTGTTTGGAATATCATGCAATTTGAGATCCAAAAAAACGCTGTGTCCTAATGATTTTAAATAACGTACAACCTCTGGGCCTACCGCATAATAGATTTCCATTCCAACCTTGACATAGAGCTTTTCCTCTGCTGGAAAAAGGGCTAAAAATTCCTTTGCTTCTTCAAAACTTGGAAAATCTAGGGCAATGACTGGGCGACTCTCACGCATATATTTCTCCTTCTCATTCTTCTTGCAGTCCACCAAACTCCTTAAAAGGACTATGAAAAAAGGAACCTGCTAGCAGCAAGGTTCCACGAAAAATGGGTAGTCTCCACCCTTTCACCGTCTAACCTTAGCTGCCTCTCTGGACTGCTTTAAAGGTTTTTTACTATTCTATTATTTATATAGGAACTTGTCAAGTAAAAACTGGGCTTTATTGTTGTTGCTGTTGTTGCTGTTGTTTCTTTTCTTCAGCTTCTTTTTCTTCCTGTTTTTTCTTCTCAGCTTCCTGTGCCTCTTTTTTAGCTTTTTCCTCAGCTTCTTCCAAAAGTTTATCCGCTAGGCTCGTACTATAGATTCCAGCTTCCATATCGATAAAACTCGGTTCTGCTAGTTGTGGCTTAATTTTGCTGTAATAAGGCAATTTCTTGCTCAATTCTGACAAGGGAACCAAAATCTCATCTGTATCTAGCATGGTGATTTTTAGAAGATCGGCAGTTGCCTTACTTGGGGCTAGTTCGATCTTCTGGATTTGACTCTTTATGTCCTCACTGATGCTAGAAAGACCCGAAATCAGATCCTTCACCTGCTGCTCATCGTTAAAGGTAACTGTTAGGTAGGTCTCAGGCAGGTTCAAAAGGTTGACAGGGCTTGAGTCAATTGTTCCACTAGACAGGATTGGATAGTGGTCTTCACCTGTCACATAGTAGCCCACAATCTCAAACTCTTTGACTTCAATCGTAAAGTTTGTTGGAAATTTGTAGTCAATCGTTGCTGACTCTATCCAGTGATTCGACTTGATCTGCTCAGCGTGCTTGTCCTTGTTCAATAACAAAGACAAGGTATAGTCACTATCCTGAATGCCAGAAACCTGTTTAATGTCATCCGCTTGGGTCTGGACATTCCCCTTAACCTCGATATGCTTAAGAGTCGAAAGAGGAGTCAAGAGATAGATAGAAAGGAGGAGAACCAGAACACTCGGCACCAAGATACTGACTGCCCTCCAAATATGAACAGGAGCAATTTTCGGCTTGGCAGGTTTTTCTGGCTTTTCTTTTTTCTTTTTCTCTTTCTCTTTTTTTACTTCGCTGTCTTCCTTTTGAGCTTTCTCATCTTTCTCGGAGGGTTTCTGACTTGGACTTGTATCTTCCTCGTCGGACTGACTCGAGGATTTCTTGGCCTCCTCCAATAACTTCGAGTTGGCTTCCTTTCGAGCTTGTTTTTCCTTTTCCTTCTCCGCAGCTAGAGCAGCTTCCTCCTCAGCCTTCTTTTTCAGGTATTCTTGGTTCCGTTTCTGCCATTCAGACAATTCTTGTTTCTGGTTTGATTCTTTTTTCTTATCCTTTGACATTGGTTTTCCTTATGATAAGTCTTTTCTTAGTAGGGCATAAAAATCATTAAGAGATTTCAATTCAGTTGAAGCCTTCATACTAACTTGGTATTGGTCCTTATGACTAAGCAGGTGACTGACTTTCTCCTCCAAGCTTTCCAAGGTCAATTCTGTCTCTTGGAGTTCTACTGCATAACCCTTTTTAACAAAATAGGCAGCATTTTCAATTTGGTCTCCTCGGCTAGCCTCACGTCCAAGAGGGACAATGAGATGGAGTTTAGCCATAGCCAAGAGTTCAAAAATCGTGTTGGCCCCACCTCGAGTCACCACCACATCCGCCATCTCCATCAAGGGTTGATAGAGATCCGTCACATAGTCGATACGGAAGAGATTTTGGCTCAACTCATTAAGGCTAGAATCTCCTGTGAGGTTAATAATATTGTAGCGTTCTGTTAGCACTTTCTTGTGGTCTGTTACCAGTTGGTTAAATACACGAGCTCCTGCAGAACCTCCGACAAATAATACGGTTGGCAATTTGGGATTAAAGTGAGTTTGGATATCCACCAACTCGTCTGGTTCTGGCGTCTCTTGATCTGTTACCTTGGTCACTGCCCCCACATGCTCGACTTTTGCAAGACTAGCAGGCTGCTCAAAGGTTGAGTACATCTTGGTTGCGAATTTATAGGCAATTTTATTGGCCAAGCCCATAGATAGGTCCGATTCGTGAATAAAGACAGGTACTCCTGACACACGCGCTGCGATAACCGGCGGTACTGAGACAAATCCTCCCTTAGAAAAAAGAGCCTGTGGACGCAGTCGTAACATGATAAAGAGGGATTGGACAATTCCCCAACCAACTTTGAAGACGTCCAGCATGTTTTGCCAAGAGAAATAACGACGCAACTTTCCAGTCGCAATAGAATGGAAAGTAACATCCAAACCTGACTTGAGGATTTCTTGGTGTTCGATTCCATGCTTGTCACCAATATAGTGAACTTCCCAGCCGTCTTCGATGAACTTAGGCATTAACAAAAGGTTGAGGGTGACATGTCCAACCGTCCCCCCGCCTGTAAAGACAATTTTTTTCATATTATTCCTTTAACTCCGCTACTGTGTCGATAAAGAGGTCTCCACGTACTTCAAAGTTAGCATACATATCCCAGCTAGCATTTGCAGGACTGAGAAGGACTACATCTCCTTGAGTCGCAAGCTCATAGGCCTTGCAGGTCGCATCAGCAATATCTGTCGCATCTACATAAGTCACACCAGCCTTATCCGCTGCCCGTTTGACACGTTCTGCAGACTGACCGAGGATGACCATTTTCTTGAGTCCAGTGATGTCTGGCACCAGCTCGTCAAATTCATTCCCACGGTCCAAACCACCTGCAATTAAGATGACCTGGCTGTTGTCAAATCCTGACAAGGCTTTTTGAGTAGCTAGGATATTGGTTGACTTGCTATCGTTATAGAATTTGACACCCTTAATCTCATCCACGAATTGGAGACGGTGTTTGACGCCACCAAAGGCTGAGAGAGTTTCCTTAATGGTTTGATTGTCCACACCACGAAGTTTGGCTACTGCAATTGTTGCAAGGGCATTTTCTACATTGTGGCTACCTGGAACACCGATTTCATCTGCTGCCATGACCTCTTCACCACGGAAGTAGAGCAGACCGTTTTCTAGATAAGCCCCATCAACCTTTTCCTTTGTTGAAAATGGTACAACAGTAGCCTCTGTTTTTGTGGCCAAGTCTTTTGCCAAGTCTTGGTTAAAGTTCAAGACAAGAAAATCAGCTGCTGTCATCTTGTTCTGGATATTCCACTTGGCTGCCACATACTCCTCAAAAGAGCCATGATAGTCAAGGTGGCTAGGCATGAGATTGGTAGTGACCGCAATTTCCGGATGGAACTCCTGGATTCCCATCAGTTGGAAAGAAGAAAGTTCCATGACAAGGGTATCCTTTTCTGTCGCAGTTTGAGCCACTTGACTAGCAGGATAGCCGATGTTCCCTGACAAGAGACCTCGTTGACCAGCAGCAGACAAAACTTCCCCAATCATGGTCGTTGTGGTCGTTTTTCCATTTGAGCCAGTGATACCGATAATTGGCGCTTCCGAAATCAAATAAGCCAATTCCACCTCAGTCAAGACTGGAATCCCCTTTGCCAATGCCTTTTCAATCATGGGATTGCTATACGGGATACCTGGATTTTTCACCATCAAAGCAAAATCTTCATCCAAGAGCTCCAAAGGATGGCCACCAGTGACAACCTTGATTCCCTCTTCTAACAGACTTTGCGCAGCAGGATTTTCCTCAAAAGGTTTGCCGTCATTAACAGTGACAATAGCACCCAGCTTGTCCAGCAAACGAGCCGCAGACTCACCAGACTTAGCCAAACCTAAAACAAGTACTTTCTTATTTTTAAATTGATCGATTACTTTCATGTCTCAAACTCCATTTCTACTCCTACTATTTTACCATTTTTATGGAAATAATACTAAACGAAAATGCTCTAACTCTCATTATACAATAGAAAAAGAGAGCCGTAGCTCTCTTTCTATTTATCTTCTTTTGCTCTTTTTTACAGACATGAGCGTAATGTCTCTCAAGCTAAAGTAGGCTAGGGCCAGCATGGCGATTGTGACAAAGAATTCTGTAGGTAATTGGAAGATTTGCAAGATGGACAACATCAGCAAAATCAAGAGTGCAACAACTACAAAGACCAAGATAACGATGTTGACTGTTCCTTTGATACTTTGGGGTGTCGCAAATACATAGAGTAGTAATAAGAGTATCCCTATGATTAAATAGACCATCTTTATCTCTTTCTAGCTCTTACTCAGCTGATTTTTTCTTTTTATTGGCTTTCTCACGCTCTGCCTTGTTAAGGATTTGCTTACGCAAACGGATAGACTCAGGCGTTACTTCCATGTACTCGTCGTCGTTCAAGAACTCAAGTGATTCTTCAAGGGTCAAGATACGAGGTGTCTTGATAACCGCTGTTTGGTCCTTAGTAGCTGAACGGACGTTGGTCATTTGTTTGGCCTTGGTGATATTAACTGTCAAGTCGTTTTCACGAGAGTTTTCACCGATGATCATTCCTTCGTAAACCTCAGTACCTGGGTTGACAAAGATTGTACCACGTTCTTCGATCGACATGATTGAGTAAGTTGTAGCCTTACCAGCATCGATGGAAACAAGGGCACCACGGTGACGTCCACCAATTTCACCTGGAATCAATGGCAAGTATTGATCAAAGGTATGGTTCATGATACCGTAGCCACGAGTCATTGACAAGAACTCAGTTGAGTAACCGATCAAACCACGCGCTGGAACAAGGAAGACCAAACGAGTTTGACCATTACCAGTTGAAATCATATCCAACATTTCACCCTTACGTTCAGAAAGGCTTTGGATAACAGAACCTTGGTATTCTTCTGGAGTATCGATTTGCACACGTTCAAATGGCTCACATTTAACACCGTCGATTTCTTTTACGATAACTTCTGGACGAGATACTTGAAGCTCATAGCCTTCACGACGCATGGTTTCGATCAGGATTGACAAGTGCAATTCTCCACGACCTGAAACAGTCCATTTATCTGGTGAGTCTGTTGGGTCAACTCGTAGGGAAACGTCTGTTTGCAATTCTGCTTGCAAGCGTTCTTCCACCTTACGAGAAGTCACCCATTTTCCTTCACGACCTGCAAATGGTGAGTTGTTGACCAAGAAGGTCATTTGAAGAGTTGGCTCATCGATATGTAGGATTGGAAGAGCTTCAACTGCATCTGTCGGAGTAATGGTTTCACCAACAAAGATATCTTCCATACCAGAAACAGCAATCAAATCACCTGCTTTTGCTTCTTGGATTTCACGACGTTCCAAACCAAAGAAACCGAAGAGTTTTGTAACACGGAAGTTTTTGGTTGTGCCGTCTAGTTTAGAAAGGGTAACTTGGTCCCCAACCTTAACCGTACCACGGAAGACACGACCGATACCGATACGTCCAACGAAGTCGTTGTAGTCCAAAAGTGACACTTGGAATTGCAAAGGCTCATCTGAGTTATCTACTGGAGCTGGGATGTGGTCGATAATCGTGTCAAAGATTGGCGCCATTGTTTTTTCTTGATCAGCTGGATCGTCTGATAATGAAGATGTTCCGTTAATAGCTGAAGCATACACTACTGGGAAATCAAGCTGATCATCATCTGCACCAAGCTCGATGAAGAGTTCCAATACTTCGTCCACTACTTCTGCTGGACGAGCTGATGGTTTGTCGATTTTGTTGACAACCACGATTGGGACAAGGTCTTGTTCCAAGGCTTTTTTCAATACGAAACGAGTTTGTGGCATGGTTCCTTCGTAGGCATCTACGACCAAGACAACACCGTCAACCATTTTCATGATACGCTCAACTTCTCCACCGAAGTCCGCGTGTCCTGGTGTGTCCATGATGTTGATACGAGTTCCGTTGTAAGCAACGGCAGTGTTTTTCGCAAGGATGGTAATTCCACGCTCTTTTTCGATATCATTTGAGTCCATAGCGCGCTCTGCCAATTCAGTACGTGCATCAAGCGTTTCTGATTGTTTCAACAATTCATCAACGAGGGTTGTTTTCCCGTGGTCAACGTGGGCAATAATGGCTACGTTACGGATATCTTCTCTTAATTTTGTCATGATTTCCTCTATATTATTTAAAATTTATTTTCTAACTGAGCAATTATACCACATTTTCAGTCAAATGACATAACTCAAGCAAGTGTAAATGTTTTCACTCTGTTTTTCTAGTCAAGGCAACTCTTTTCAAAGTCAGAGACTTATGATAAGATAGGCTGGTATGCGTTTAGATAGATTATTAGCCCAAGAAAAGGTCAGTCGCAAGGCTATGAAACAGGCTCTATTAAAAAAAGAAATCCTAGTCGACGATAGTCCAGCTCGCTCCCTCGCTCAAAATGTCGACACTGGATTGCAAAAACTAGTCTTTCAAGGACGGCAGATTCAAGGATACGAGCACAGCTACCTCATGCTTCACAAGCCAAACGGAGTCGTTACAGCGAGCAAGGATAAGAAACTGCCAACCGTAATGGACCTCCTTCCACCTGACATCCAGTCTTACCAGCTCTATGCTATCGGCAGACTAGACCGCGATACGACGGGACTGCTCCTTTTGACAGACAATGGACCTTTAGGCTTCCAACTCCTTCATCCCCAGTACCATGTCGATAAATCCTATCAAGTGGTAGTAAACGGACCGCTCACGTCAGAACATATCCAAAAATTCAAGGATGGAATCGTCTTTTTAGATGGGACCACTTGTAAACCAGCTCAGCTCGAAATTCTGTCCTCAAGCCCAACAGAGAGCCATGCCTCCATCACCATTTCAGAAGGGAAATTTCATCAAATTAAGAAAATGTTCCTCTCAGTCGGTGTCAAGGTGACCTCTCTCAAACGAGTTCAGTTCGGTGATTTCACTTTAGACCCAGAACTATCAGAAGGTCAATTCCGTTCCTTGAATCCAGAAGAATTAGAGTTGATTAAAAAACACTTAGAAAAAAGTGGATAAAACAAAAAAGCTTTATGTTTAAAGCTTTTTTGTTTTTACTTATCTAAAAAATATTGCGACGGCTAGAATCCAGTTAAGAACAGAAACTACAAGACCTACGATGTTGAGAATTTTTTCTGTTTTATAGTCCAGTCCAGATTCTTTTTGGTATGAAAAAGCCAAGACCAATCCTATGATCCCCAAAATCAGACCAACTATTGGAAATAGCAAACCAAGGACGATAGATAAGATACCTAAAATAAGTGAAGGTTTTTTCTTTTGTTGTGAATTCATATTACAAAATCTCCTTAAATTTATTATAAATGATGATACCTTAAGATACTAGCTTTATCTATCATTAAACAGTTTTTAATAAAATATTAGCTAGTCTTGACCTTACCAATCCAAGAATCCAATCCATAAGAAAGGATATAAATCTCAGAAAAACCTTGTTTTTTCAGATAGAGAGCTGCATTGGTCACTCGTTGTCCGCGTTGGTTTTCGTAGAGAAGGACAGGTTTATCCTTACGAAGGGCTGCAAGGCTTGACTTCAACTGATTTGAAGGAATATTGCGAGCTCCGAGGATATGTTTTCTGTGAAATTCTGCTGCATCACGGACATCAATCAACTGCCCTTTTCGAATCAAGGCTTCAAATTCTGCATTGTCCACAATCTTAGCCGCACGACGAATACGAAGGTAGTTATACCCCATCCATGCCGCCATCGCTAGTACGATTCCCCACAAAATCCAAATTGTCATAAGTTCTTATCTCCATTTTTCTCTATGTAGTCTAATTCTATCTTGTGCTCTCTACGAAGAACAGCTTCTGCCTCTAGATAGTCTAGCTTGTCCATCAGACCTGCATCATAGATCCGAGAGAGTTCGAGCTTCATCAGTTCAATATCATACAAGCGCTTCCCCACATAGACAATAATGCCAAACTGTTTGAGAAATTGCTGCACATCATAGAATGTTTTCATAGCTTTCATTCTAACAGATTTCAGACTTTTTTTCAATACTGGACCGGCTCTTTCCCCCTATTTTCTTCGTCTTCATTGCCCATTCTTCCGCAAGTATGGTACAATAAAAGCATGAGAATTCAACAATTACACTATATTATCAAAATCGTCGAAACTGGCTCTATGAATGAAGCAGCCAAGCAACTCTTTATCACCCAACCAAGTCTCTCTAATGCCGTTCGAGACTTGGAAAATGAAATGGGTATTGAAATCTTTATTCGCAATCCCAAGGGCATTACCTTGACCCGTGATGGGATGGAATTTCTCTCCTATGCCCGTCAAGTTGTCGAGCAAACCCAGCTTCTGGAGGAGCGCTATAAAAACCCTGTCGCCCACCGCGAACTCTTTAGCGTTTCCTCTCAACACTATGCTTTTGTAGTCAATGCCTTTGTCTCTCTGCTTAAGAAAAGTGATATGGAAAAATACGAGCTTTTCCTTCGTGAAACTCGGACTTGGGAGATTATCGACGATGTCAAGAACTTCCGTAGTGAAGTCGGTGTCCTCTTCTTAAACAGCTACAACCGTGATGTTTTAACGAAAATGCTAGATGACAACCACCTCTTGGCCCACCATCTCTTTACAGCCCAGCCCCATATCTTCGTCAGCAAGACCAACCCTCTAGCAAAGAAAGATAAGGTTAAACTAGAAGACTTGGAGAACTTCCCTTACCTCAGCTATGACCAAGGGACGCACAACTCCTTCTACTTCTCTGAAGAGATTCTCTCTCAGGAATACCACAAAAAATCTATCGTAGTCAGCGACCGTGCCACCCTCTTTAATCTCTTGATTGGTTTGGATGGTTACACCATTGCAACAGGGATTTTGAACAGCAACCTTAACGGAGACAATATCGTTTCCATTCCACTGGACATTGACGACCCGATTGAACTAGTCTATATCCAGCATGAAAAAACCAGCCTGTCTAAGATGGGCGAACGCTTTATCGAGTATCTACTAGAAGAAGTTCAGTTTGATAATTGATAAAAAATAAAGATTAAAAGGGAAAAAAAGAAAAAGTTAGGAAATAGAAAGTGAAAAAGATACTACTTGCCAGTGCTCTGATTCTGTCAATAGCAGGATCTACTCTAGCACCCGTCTCTGCAGAAGAAAACCAATCACAAACTCCTTCTGCAGTTAAAGAAAAGCAAACCAAAGATGATCAAAAAGATGCTATTGTTAAGGAGAATACAGAATCCGAAGTTCTTCCAAAAGTAGATGCGCAAGAAGCCAAACCCAAAAAGGAGGGCTGGTACCAAGAAGATCACCACTGGCGCTTCTACCAAGATGACCAACCTGCAGTGAACTGGAAAAAAATTCAAGGCAAATGGTACTACTTCGACCAAAATGGTGACCGTCTCCAGTCCACTATCTATAAAGGTTATGCCTTTGACCAAGAGGGTGCTATGGTGGAAAATAGCTGGACTAAATGGGAGAATCAATGGTATTACGCTGCTCCTTCTGGACGATTAACTCAAAATGCTTGGAAAAAAATCAATGGTGCTTGGTACTATTTTGACCAAACTGGAATCATGCTCAGCAATACAAGAATTGATGGCTATTTCTTAAGTCAAAGCGGAGCCATGGCATCACAAGGTTGGCAAGAGATCAATCAAGTTTGGTACTACGTTCTGCCGTCAGGAAAAATCTCTCAAGACAAATGGGAGAAAATCAAGGGTGCTTGGTACTATTTTGACAAAGAGGGAAGAATGTTGAGCGAAACAACCTTCAAGGGCTACCTCTTTAAGAAGAGTGGTGCCTTGGCTGAGAACAACTGGGTCAAAATCAAGAATACTTGGTTCTATGCTAGCGGTTCAGGGAGATACGTCCAAGACAAATGGCAAAAAATCCAGGGCTCTTGGTACTCTTTTACTCATGATGGGGGAATGCTAGCAGATAAATGGCAAGGAAGCTATTACCTCAAGGCCAGTGGGGCGATGGCTGAGAAAGAGTGGATATTTGATAAATTCTACAAGAGCTGGTTCTATCTAAAAGCGGATGGCCGTTATGCAAATCAGGAGTGGATTGGAGCTTATTATCTCAAGTCTGGTGGCTATATGGCCAAAAGCGAGTGGATCTATGATGGTCAAGACAAAGGGCGTTACTATTTGGATGAAAATGGTCGCTATGTCACAGGAATTCACAAGATTTCTGGAAAAGATCATCTCTTCCAAAAAGATGGGAAATGGATTTCTGAAGTTTCAACTGAGGGTGGATTTGTAAAAGGCCAATACAGTAACACCATCTTCCTCGATCCCGGACACGGTGGTCGAGATTCTGGCGCCTTTTACTACAATGTAGCCGAAAAAGATCTCAATATGCAAATCTACCGTAAACTTCGTACCAAGTTAGAAGAACTAGGCTACAAGGTTCTCACCTCACGTGATAGTGATATTGATGTAGATTTCATTACAGAACGTTCTCGTATGGTTAATAAGACCAACTCGGATATTTTTATCAGTATTCACTTCAACGCTACTGGAAACTCATACTCTAAAGCGAGTGGTATTCAAACCTACTCCTATAGCGATGAACCTGATTACCCAAGTAAGATTAATCCATACTGGCACAACCATCCTGATCGCATTAGTGAAAGCAAACGCCTCGCTGCTGCTATCCACTCCTCTCTCTTAGCCGAAACAGGGGCTAAGGATGCTGGTCAGTTAGAAAGAAGTTTTGCCGTACTACGCGAAACAGCTAAACCAGCCGTCCTCCTGGAGCTTGGTTATATGGATAATTTCTCCGAAAACCAACAAATCAGAGATAGCCGCTACCAAGATAAACTGGTGGCAGGCATTGTAAAAGGGATTCAAAAATATTACGCTGGTAAATAAAAATAAAGTCTCGAGAAACCTCGAGACTTTTCTATTTGCCTTCTTTTTTATCTTTATCAGGAAAGAGGTAGCCAAGTCCTACACAAGCTAGCACTCCCGCACCAATCACCAGACCACTTGAAATTGGCAAAATATCAAAAATAGCATTTGCAATGATAAAGGCAATAATCAAGCACATCAGACTAGCCTTATAGTCTTTTTTCAAAAGATTTTCTAGAGTGAAATAGAGGAATAAGCCAACTGGAATCAGTGACCAGAGATTGACATCCAAGCTTGGCCATCCAACAGATCCGAAATACAATACTAGCGCTGCTGCTACTAAAAATACAAGTCCCAATAATTTTTTCATTTTTTGTCTCCATTTTCTTTTTTATTGACTTGAGTTGTCTGATACTGACCCCTCACGTCCTTTACATGAACCATTATAGCAGAGGAATTTTTCAAGAACAAGCCCGTTTGCCTATCTGGTCAATATCTCTGTCTAAGTGGTTGAATAGTGGTGATAAAAGAAAAAGAAGCCCGTTTGGGCTTCTTGATTCTGCCGATTGTAACAGTATTTTTGAACGAATACCATCTAGTTTTTCTTTTCCTTTGACTCTAGAGAAGATTTGATTGCTTCACGATCAGCTTGCAGTTGAGCTAAGTTCTTTTCTTCTTCCTCAACTTTACTAGTATCTGGTTTCACACGATAATAAACATCTTCTGGTTTCATTAACATCGCTTCATATTGTTGTCCAGAAAAAAGTCTCTCCTCAGCATGATTGCTTTTATCCGTAATCTTCCCATCATCACCAGGTTGCATAACAACTCCACTTGGAACAGCAACTACTACAAATCCTCCAGCAACAGAATCTTTTACCCACGCACTGATAGACGCTGTCTCAGGGTTCCGACTATCTTGTCCTTTTGATACCTTTAATCCAACTACAGATTCGTACTTTTGATCATTTGTAAACCAAGTCGCATCTACTTCTCCAGAATTCTTAATGATATATTCATTACCAGATTGACTACGCCAAGTCCCCTCTAAACTAGACAAATCATTGTTCCTGATTGCTTCAATATCGAGTTTTGGAACGGTAGTTTCTTTCTTCAACTTGCTAACAAGTGCTTCTGCTTCCGTAATTTTGGTATCTAAAGTAGCCAGTTGATTCTTGAGTTTTTGAATTTCCTCTTGTTTATCCTTATCAGTCTCATCTGTTTTTCCTTGGCTTGTAGACGATTGACTTGTTGACCCTGTAGTTGAAACGGCAGACGATGCTTGATTTGACTCTTTCTTTCCAATCAAAGAATGCGAGAAAACACTTACTAGGATTATAGCAACCAAAATACCGAGTACTATGCCAATATAGATTTTTATATTTGGAGCCGACTTTGATTCAGACCGCTTAGGTCCATTGATCTCTTCAAATTGTTTTTCCCGTTCTTTCTTATTCATAATTTTCTCCTTTTTGATTTATATTCAGCCAATCTTGCGAGACTTCATCCGTTATTATCCATGGATTTTTATAATTTTTAGAAAATCTATGCAAAAAATTCTAAAATAATTAACTATATAATCATCTCTAGATTGCTATCAAAACAAGTGCTTATTAAAATATATTATACCACAAAATATAAACAACCGTTTGTAATTATATTTTAAATAAGCCGAAGAAATGGATTTTAAACAGAACCCATCTCCATTAGAAAAAGCCTGTCCTGAGACAAGGCTTTGATATTCTATTATTTACGAACCCGCACTTTCGTAGGCATCCAATCCCCTGTCCCAAAGTTTGAGGGAAATGATAAAGAAAACAAGAGAAATCAGAATCAAACCACCAATGTTAAAGAGCCCATCCTTGTCCTGCAAGAAATAGCTGGCAGGATAGTAGGCCGTAAAGGCGAAAGGCACGATAAAGCTAATCAACCAACGAAGGAGCGAATTGTAAATGGAAATCGGGTACTTGGCAAAGTCATTAAACATATAGAAAATGTAAATCATGGCTCCTGACTGCTTGGTCCAAAAAGCGATACTGGCAGTCGCGATTTTCAAGGAAGTATAGATCAAGGTCGCAAAAGGAATACAGACTAGGAAAAGCAGGAATTTGGGAAGAGTCCAAGCAATGCTAGTTACTGTTGTCGCTAGTAAGATCCCACCTACCAAAAGTTCACCCAAGGCATCAATCTGAAAGGTCTCGACTAGGATGTGGAAGAGCGGATTGATAGGACGCGTCAGGTACTTGTCAAACTCTCCTTTTCGCACCAAACGTTGTCCCAGAGCCCAGAGATTGTCAAAAAAGAGATGGTCCAATCCCTTGGGAATCAGGGAAAATCCATAGATAAAAGCGATTTCTTGGAAAGTCCAACCTTCTAGCGAGGGGATGTGTTGGAAGAGTACGTTGAGAAACAAGAGGTTCAAACCTTGGGTCAGAAAAACTCCAAGGACACCAACCACAAAATCCACCTTATATTCCATGATTTGCTTGATGTATTGTCTGATAAAAATCAGATGCATGCGTTGATATTTTTTCATACTAACCTCCCTGAATGGTGATGAATGACTGGACTCGTTTCCAAATCAATTGAGACAGACCCACCATCACTAAGAGCCAAAAAAACTGGAGCAAAAGCGCCTGAAGAATCTGACTGTCATCGTATTTCCCAACGATAATCATGACCGGAGTGTAAATCAAAGATGAGAAAGGCAAGAAGGACAGAATATCTGAAACCACCTTTGGAAAGAAAGCCAAGGGAATCAGACTTCCAGACATAAAGGCCACTATGGAAGTCTTGAGTAGATTGGAACCCCATAGATTTTTAAAGACAAAGGCTGAAAATCCAAAGCAGATATTAAAGAAAAAGTTAATCAGGTAGGCCAGCGTCAAGCTAAAGAGATAAAGGGTGGTTAATCCCAGCACTTCTACAATACCTTGCCCAGAAAGGATTTTCATCAAGACAATAACACTCAAGAAAGGAAGTCCGACACTGACAAAAATCAACCACTTAGAACCAAGCTCGGTGAAGAGATAAGAGGTCGCAAAATGCACTGGTCGCAACAAGCGCATGATAATGGAACCATCCTTGACCTCCTCCCCAATCATGAAGGAAGAATCTGACTTGGTCAACAGATTAGTCACAAAACTCATGATGATGTAGAGGGTAATATCTGCCATGCTGAAGCCCTGAATCAAAGACTCTTGCGAGGAATCAAAGACCGCCTTCCAGAGATAGAAAGCGACAAAAGCCCCCATGACATCGCCAATCCGATAGAGAATAAAGTTGACTCGATAGGTAATCAACTCCTGAATCCCTGCATTGATAAAGGGTTTATAACGTCTCCACAATTTGACCATCTTAGAGCTCCTTTCGGTAGAAGCGACGGATAATATCCTCGATATCCGTATCCAACATCTTCAAATCGCGAATTTCAAAATCAGACAGAGTTTGCTTGATAATATCAGCTGACTGGTAGCGGGAACTATCAAATTCAATATTAAGGCTATTCCCTTGTCTATCAATGGTCATATCCGAAGAGCCTTCATAGTGAGAAAGGAGATGACTTTGACCTGGTACCAGTTCAAAAGAAAGAGTCTTCATCTTGCCAAAGGTTTCCTTGAGCTGGCTAACCGTTCCATCAAAAATCTCTTGCCCCTTGTCAATCATAAAAATCCGATCACAGAGTTGCTCAATGTCACTCAGGTCATGAGTGGTCAAGAGAATGGTTGTTTCTTCCTCCTGATTGATTTGGGTAATGGCCCGACGAATATTGTCCTTGACCGACACATCCAAGCCAATGGTCGGCTCATCTAAAAAGAGAACCTTAGGATTGTGGAGCAAGGAAGCCGCAATGTCCGCCCGCATCCGTTGCCCCAGTGAAAGAGTGCGCACGGGGTCTTTGATAAAGTCCTTCAAATCCAAGACTTCATTCAAAAAGTCCATGCGCCTATGAAAGAGCGAGTCTGGCACATCGTAAATCTCTTTCAAGACCGTATAGGTCTCTTGCAGAGCCAAATCCCACCATAGCTGAGTGCGTTGTCCAAAGACAACCCCAATATCCTTGACATAATCTTGACGATTATCCTGCGGAATCTTGCCGTTAATCCGACAAAAACCAGATGTCGGTTTCAAAATCCCGGTCAGCATCTTAATAGTTGTCGACTTCCCAGCACCATTTGCCCCGATAAAGCCTAGAATTTGGCCTTTTGGAACTTCAAAGGTCAAATCCTTGACCGCTTCAAAGGTCTGCTTTTCAGGATGAATAAAGGAGCGTAAAGCCCCCTTTAACCCCGGCTCCTTGACAGTCTTTACAAAATTTTTCTGAAGATGCTCTACTTCTATCATTGCCATATCTATCTCCCTATCGCAAGGAATAGCAACATTGTATTTTTGACTACAAATATTCTAAGTCCTTACTTTCTAAACTTTCTAATTGTTATTCTTACAGAAGGCTTTATACCAACCTATTATAGTCCAATAAAAAAAGGAATGCAAGCGTTTGCCTAAAGATTATGAAATTAAAGATTTCACTCTTAAAATAATACTTTTGAATCAAAAATTCTGGTTTAATAGTTTCCTTAAAACACCAAAAAAATCTGCCCAATGGGCAGGTTACGAATTGTAAAAAGCAAACTATTTTAATCAATATGATTCACTATTTAATCAAAGAACTAATCTTTCAAAATTCTTTTCACAATCCCATCTCTATCAATTAGAAAACAATCTGGAAAGGTCATCTGCTCCCATTTTTCATAATCAAAACTGGAATCAAAGTGATGTAGTAGTATTCCTATCAAATTCCCGTGTGAACTAAGTAAAATCATTTTTTCTGAGTATCTCTCTTCCAATTCCATTAAAAAATTTAGTACTCTAGCTAGTGCGTCTTGATTTGATTCCCCTTCTGAAAGAGATTCACTAGGATTTTGCCATAAATATTTAATACTGTCTTCAAACTCAGAATCTTTTATAAAGGTTGAAGATAATTTTCGCTCTCGTAACCGATTATCAAGAACTATTTTATCAAATTGAATTGGCGAGCTATTAATCGTTTCAAATGCTCGTTTATAAGGACTAGAAAAATAATAATCAATATTAAAAGAATTCAAAAACTCTAACTGGTCAAGAGATGAAAATCCTTTTTCTGATAAAGTTCTATTAAAATCATCACTTGAAAATCTTGAATGAGCATGTCTAAGTAAAATATAAGAATTATTCATAAGTCATTACCTTTCAATTATTATCATCTGTCTCAATGGATTTTTAATCCCTCAATTATTCTCTAAAAATTCTTTAATGCGAGAAACAATAACGTCGCTTTGATAATGATAGAGGTCGTGAGGCGCATCCATATAGACGACTTGAACATTAGACTGGTCGCTTGCAAATCTCTCTGCATAACATTGCCACTCAGATTGGCTAAAGCTAGTACCATCAGCATTAGAAACCATTAGTAACGCTGGAATTTTCGGATTAATGTTTGAGGGAACTTTCTTGGCATTTTCCTTTACCGTTTGGGATTCATGAAGCATGGCTTGTGACATCAACTGCTTATAAGCTAGAAGTTTATATTGTTTTCGTTCATTTTCGGTCAGAGCTTGATTTTTTATATAAAAAGACTCAGGGAAGTAGCGTAATAAACCAATCTTGCTGCTCCAATAGGCCAACGTAAGCAAGGCCTGATTATTCTTTAAATTCTCATAACTTGACGGCAGTGCCCAATCCAGACCAATCAAGGCTTTCACTTCATCAGGATACTTCTCCTGCCAAGCCAAACTCTCTAGACTAGCCATGGAATGAGACAGAATGATAAACGGCCCTGTGATATTTGCTTGCGAAAGAGCTTGGCGAGTCTCAGACAAAACCTCCATCACATCTCTTGAATGATTGCTATCATCACTATAACCATATCCCGCCCGCTCCACGATAACTACCTTATACTGTTTTGATAAGGATTCCGATACTTCTTTAAAATCCAATATAGGAGAAGTAATACCAGCACCTGAGAGAACTACTATAGTCTCAGGACCATCCCCTTCAACGTAAACATTTATTTGATGTCCATTGACGAGAACTTGTTGCCCCATAGGTGTCAGTGAGGCTTCTTCCTTTTCCAAACTGATACGGTGAAAGATGAATGTAGCGAGTAAAAACAAAAGAATGAAACTGAGAAAGCCAAGAAACCATTTTTTCAGTATTTTCATAGCATTATTGTACAAAAATTAGACTCTTTTAGCAACTTAAGTTTAAGAATTTTCCTGTATAATCTGTCTATATCAAGAAACAAAAAACCCACCTTCACAGGCGGGTTTCGTTTTGTATTGTTCAGCTAGATTAAGCTTTACCTTCTGAACCGAATACGTCGATACGTTCTTCAACTGATGCTTGGATAGCTTTTACACCGTCAGCCAAGAATTTACGTGGGTCGAAGAGTTTTTTCTTGTCGTATTCTGCTTCGTTTGCTTCGTAGTCACGAGCAAATTTACGAGTTGCGTTAGCGAATGCGATTTGGCATTCAGTGTTAACGTTAACTTTCGCAACACCAAGTTTGATAGCTGCTTGGATTTGGTCATCAGGAATACCTGATCCACCGTGCAATACGATTGGGAAGCCTGGAAGAGCTTCTGTCAATTTTTGCAAGTGGTCAAGGTCAAGACCTTCCCAGTTAGCTGGGTAAGGACCGTGGATGTTACCGATACCAGCTGCCAAGAAGTCGATACCAGTTGCAACCATTGCTTTAGCGTCTTCGATTGGAGCCAATTCACCTTTACCGATGATACCGTCTTCTTCACCACCGATAGTACCAACTTCAGCTTCTACTGAGATACCTTTAGCGTGTGCTTTTTCAACAACTTCTTTAGCCAATTTAAGGTTTTCTTCAACTGGAAGGTGTGAACCGTCAAACATGATTGAAGTGTAACCAACTTCGATACACTCAAGTGCATCTTCGTAGTGACCGTGGTCAAGGTGGATAGCTACTGGTACAGTGATCCCCATTGACTCAACAAGGTTAGCGATCAAGTTGCGAGCAACTTTGTAACCACCCATGTATTTAGCAGCACCCATTGAAGTTTGGATCAAAACTGGAGCTTTTTTAGCTTCTGCTGCACGCAAGATAGCTTGAGTCCACTCAAGGTTGTTTGTGTTAAATCCACCAACTGCATAACCGTTGTCACGAGCTGCTTGGACAAATTTTTCTGCTGAAACGATTGCCATTTGTCAGGCCTCCTATATATTTTTTGGGACATCCCATTTACATTGTTCATTTTATCACTTTTTGACAAAAAAAGCTAGTTTTTCCCATACTTTAGATTGAATTTCTTCCAACTCAATCAATGTAAACCCTTTCTTTCCCTTAGTCTTGAGAGACTTTAGGATAAGACATGAAGAAGGTCAAACGATCATCTTGCATCTCAAAATGATAAGGTAATTTCTCGTGTTCTAATAAACTTTTGACCACAAAGAGCCCCATTCCTGAACCCTTGGCCTTGCGACTAGCATTGCCAGAAAAAGACTGGGCTAGTTTTTCTTGTTCTTCAGGACTACAGCTATTCTCGATAAAGAGTTCTCCGTCTCTCTCGCCGATGCGAACCAAGCCACCTGGAGTGGAGTGCTTGATAGCATTGCTGATGAGATTAGATAGAATCAACTTCATCACAGATGGATTTATGTAGGCTTGCTGATGGGTCAAGCTAATGTCTATCTGAACATTTCTTTCCTTGGCTAGTAAAGTATAATCCTTAACCAGAGTTTGCGTCATTTGGAGTAGGTCGATGTTCTCCTTCTCCTCTCGCAATTCCTGAACAGAAGAAAGAGAAAGTATCTGAAGAACGTGGTGACTGAGGTCGTCCACAATCCCCAAGGCAACTCCCAGATAGTGGTCTCTATCTTTATAACGACCGATATTTTCTTTCATATTTTCGATTAGGATTTTGAGACTAGCCAGAGGTGTTTTCAGCTCATGAGAGGCCCCTCGTAGGAATTCAACCTTCATTTTTTCTAACTGGAGAATGGCTTCATTCTTGTCATGCAAGTCCGCAATGACAGTCAAAAGATGCTGGTAAAGGCTATTGATTTGTTCCTTAAGATCACCGATCTCATCCTTAGAGTCCACGCGCAACCGCACTTGAGCATCCAGGTCCATCATCCGACGGGTCACCCGCTTGATTTCCAAGATCGGCGCAACAATGGTTCGAGCATAGATGTAAGATACCAAGAGGGAAATCAAAAACGATGCCAGCAAGGTATAGGGAAGAAACTGGAGGCTAATTTGCTCTGCTTCCTTTTGCAAATCCATGGACGCTAAAAACTGGAGAGTCATAGTGCTACCATCTTGGGTTGTCACCTCACGCTCCTCGATAAAGAGAGAGGTGGTCTGGCGGTCTGTATCTAGAGGAAGGTTGTCCTTGACCTCTAACTTGTCCTCTGTCATCTCTCCCTTGACGGCCCCCTTGATATCACTAGTCTGGGAATACAAGTCTAACACTTGCTCGATACTTTGCCTATCCTTTCCTTCTAGGGACTGGGAAATGGCTGTCGCTTTCTGACCGATGGTTTCCTGACGATGACTCAGATAAGTTGAGGGAAAGAGAAAATAAATAGCTAAATGAAGACAAATAACCAGAACACTAAAAATCGAGAAGGTATAGATGAATATCTTTGTAAATAAACCTGTTCGTTTCATTTTCGCTCCAATTTATAACCAACATTACGCACTGTGAGGATACAATCCAAGTCTAGCTTTTTCCGCAGTTCCTTGATATAAACATCAATAACACGGTCAAAAGGCACCTCATCTGTCACCTTCCAGACGGCATCGATTATCTGAGATCGAGTCAAGGCCCGTCCTTCATTTTTCACCAGATAGTCCAAAATTTCCAACTCTTTGGCATTGATAGCCACTTCCTGACCTGCTAGGCTTGCACTGTAGCTCTCAAAGTCCACCTTGGTATCCTTATAGGAGAAGATTCGTCCCGTATCGTAGTAGCGCTTGAAAATCGCATCTACTCTCACTTTTAAGAGGGAGAGTGAGAAGGGTTTTTCCAGATAGCCATCTGCTAGCGAAACAAAGGCACTCATCTTGTATTCCTCATCCTGAAAGGCAGTCAACATCAAGACAGGAACCTGACTGGTTTTGCGAATCTCAGCTAGGACTTCTAGACCATTCAGCTTGGGCATTTGGATATCCAGTAAAACCAAGGCTACTTCATAGCTGGAAAATTGTTCTAGGGCTTCCTGACCATCCGCCGCCTCAATAGTCTCATAACCACAATCTGTCAAATAGTCACTGATTCCCTCACGGATCATTTCTTCATCTTCTACAATTAAAATTTTCATAGAAAAACGTTTCACATTCCTTTAAATTTCTTATAAATCTTCTCTGTTTCATCCTGATAGGAAGAGTCCTTATCTAGATAAAATAGATAAAAATGCTACCTATATTATACCCCATTTAGGGGAGAATAGGTAGCAAGTTTTTTATTCGCTATCGAGCAAGAGTTCTTTTGGTTGTTTTCTGAGGAGATTGCTTGAAGCAAGCGCCATAACAAGAACGACTAGAACTAAAGCAAGGACAAAGACGATGATAAAGTCTGATGTCTGAATGGAAATGTCTAGGCTCGATAAGGTCTTACTAAAGCCATCTACTTCTGCACCACCACCAAGGTTAGAGGCTTGAGCTGCCTTGCTGGCTTGCTTGGCAACACCTGAAGTGACATTGCCAAGAACAGTATTTCCGATTGCTCGAGCTGTGTAGTTGGCTAGGAAGTAAGCCGAAACGAGAGCAGGGATGGCGATCAGGATAGATTCGGTGATGAATTGACCCAAGATACTTGCCTGCTTGAGACCGATAGAGAGGAGAATTCCCACTTCCTTGCGACGGGCATTGATCCAAAGGCTGAGCAAGAGAGCAAGGAGAAGGACTGAGAAGCTCAAGCTACCCCAGAAGAGGAGGTTGGCCATCTTGTACATACCAGAGATGGATTGCTCAAGAGCTGGGTAGTTAGATGAGCTCTTTACAAGTGTGTAGCTCTTCCAGTTGATACCACTGATGCCATTCAACTCTTTCATGACATCATCCAAGTTCTTGTCTGCTGTTACAAAGAAGGTTGCGTCCCCATAAATAGCTGTGTCTTCTGTGTATCCATAAAGTTTTGCAGCAGTGTGAATGTCTGTGATAGCTGTGTTTTCGTAGAGTTCTTGTGAGTAGGTTACTGCTGACTTATTGTGACCATCAAAGAGTCCCTTAATTGTCACTTCGACTGTTTCCTTGGCACCTTTTTCATTGTCTGCATCGTAGACATTGGAATCCAGTTTAACCTTGTCCCCTACTTTCCAGCCGTGTTTGGCTGCCAAGTCCTTGTGCAAGAGGATTTTGTCTTTGTCGTCGTTGGTTAGGTGCTCACCTTCAACCAGCTTATATGAGCCAGAGACAAACTTATCTTCTTTTGAGGAGTCATTGACACCTGTAATCATCAAACTGCTTCCAAACCGTTTGGCACGGTCTGCAGTGAGGTTTTTCTTGGTTTCTGGCGTTTCGATGAGGTCATATCCAGTCAAATCTCCGATAGCGTTGATGCGTTTCACATAAGACTCGATGGCCTTGTTTTCAGTGATTTTTTTGATATCCTCACCCTTGATATTCCCAGCACCACGAGGCGTTCCTTGATTGACGCGACGATTGATTTGCATGGAGAAGCTGTTGGTGATATTTTTAAAGGTCTCCTGAGAAGCCTTGGCTGTAGCTCCCTTGATCGACAAGCCGACCAAACTCAAGCTCGCCATGAGGAGAATAATCAGGAAGATAACAATCGATTTGAAAAACTTCCTTGTAACATAGGCAAATGCGTTGTGTAACATAGGTTCCCTTTCTAGATTTGATTTCATAATTCTATCAAAACAAGCTCATCTTATTTTGTAGTGTTGCGAGTTTCAGTCAGTTTCTTATTCTTCAATTCAAGTGTAATATCTGACGCTTGTGCCACTTCCTTACTGTGGGTGACGACGATCACACATTTACCTGTTTTCTCAGCAAGTGACTTGAGCAGTTCGATAATATCTCCAGCAGTTTTAGGGTCCAGATTTCCTGTTGGCTCATCAGCTAGAATAACTGGAGCTTCTGAGACCAAACTGCGAGCAATGGCGACACGTTGTTGTTGACCACCTGATAACTGGAGAACGTTCCGCTTAATCTGACTTTCATCCAAACCAAGCTCAAGAAGTGTATCCTTGCTTGCTTTTTTGTTGACCAAGCGGATATTTTCCAGCGGAGAAAGATAATCTATCAAGTTATAATTTTGAAAGACCAGAGAAATATGGTGCATACGATGGTAAGAATATCCCTTATTCCGAATGTCTTCTCCTTGGAAAAGGATAGAACCTTCGACAGGACTATCTAGACCAGCAAGTAGGGACAAGAGAGTGGATTTTCCTGCTCCTGACTCACCAATGATACTATAAAACTTTCCGGGTTCAAAATTATACTTGATCTGATATAAAACTGCCTCAGCAGTGTTCTTATAACGGTAGGTAACATCTTGCAATTGTAATAAAGTCATGATTTCTCCTTCTTAACTAATAGATGATAAAATTTCCTTAGGCGATTTTCTAAATAGAAATACGAAACAAAGGGCTACTGATAAGCAACCAATCAGTAGCAGAAAGACATAGGATTCTGCAAAGGATAGGAGACTGGTTGATAGACTGCTTGCTTTGGCTAGCGTATCTTGTAAGGTTGCCTGATCTCCACTGGCTAGTACAGTTTGTAGCAGATAGGATGTAATGGCTTTCCCAGCAATAAAGGATGGAAGCAAAGCTCCAAGAGATACCAACACCACCTCTAAACAGAACTGTAGGAAGATTGAGCTCTTGCCTTTTCCAAGTGCCAGTAAAATCCCTACTTCGTAGACCCTTTCTCTCAACCAGAGAGACAAGACCAAAATTAAGGCTCCAGCTCCAGCTATCAACATTCCATAAAGAAAGATAGTTAGGAAGGTTTGGAAGGTTGCCACTGAGTCTTTGATCTGTTCAAAGGCCTTGTTTTCCTTTTCGACTTGGTAGCCTTGATTTTCCAAGGCCAAGTTTTCCACCTGCTTCATGAGTCCGTCCATTTCCTTAGGATTTTCTACATAGAAGCGCGCTGCACTAACTTGAGGTTCACTATTTCCCAAAAGGGTTTGGTTACTTTCATAGTCTGTAAAGACTTGGTTTTCACTGAAGTCAGAAGACAAGCCTGTGAATTTCTCTTGTTTTTTACCAGAAAAGATGCCGACAATCTCAAACTCAACTGTTTGTCCTTTTCCTGATTCTGACTGTCCAGCATCCAAGCGAATCTTGTCATGAAGCGAAAGACCGTTCTTTTTAGCCAACTCTTCGTGGATCAGGATTTTCTTGGAATCCCCTTTTTGAAGGTGTCGGCCTTCTTTTAGATTGAAAGCTGAGCTGGTGAAGGTAACATCCTTGGATGAATCCTCAAGAGCCGTTAAGCTAACCAAATTCTTGTCCGCAGCTGACAAGTCATCACGTTCGACGCTCTGCTCACCACTGACCGCTTCCTTGTCTTTTAGTTTTGCGACCGTCTCGAGTTCAGGAGAGACATTTTCCAGTCCCTTAATCTTGCTAACTGATGCTAGGTCCGATAACTTGAAGGTCTGACCATTCTCTATCTTCTTAATAGAAAAAGAGGTATTAAGAGATTTGTAAAGATTGCTTTCTACTGTTTTGTTGGATTTCATCAGCGTCAAACAGGCTGAAATTCCTGCTAAAAGAACAAATAAAATCAGAAATAAAATAAAACTTCTCAGTCGTTTTCTGCTGACATAAGCCCAAGCTCTTTGGATTGGATTCATTTGTCACCTCCATATTTGTAAGACCATTATAAAATCCAAATATGAAATGTTTATGAAATCGAAAAAATTTTTGATTTATTTTTTATAAAAAATAAAAAAGCTAGCGACCGCTAACTTTTCTTCTTATCTAAACAAATAATTTACTAATCAAAAATCCACTCCATTCTATATATGATGGGCATCATCTTTCAGCTAAGTATTTTTCAATTTCTTCGACTTTTAATTTCTTGACTTGTGTTTGAGGAAATTCTTGATAAGGCGAGATAGAAAAGCTTGGTTGCAAATTGTCGCATCTTTTATCTGGATTCTTCTTGAGATAGTCTTTTAAAGCTTCCCTGTTAACAAAAATCTTATATGAAACCCTTCCTTTATTTGACTTGATTTGGTAAATGCCACAGCTTGTCTTCATACTATAATCTGCCGCCCGTAAATAATAGCTAGCAATTTCTAGCGATTTGAACGGAAAATTCCAACGCTGTAAACCGTTTTTCGTATGCTCTATACAGATACAACGATCACAATGGCTACAAATATATTGCCTATGCTCTCTTAAACACTCCAGAGGGTTCAGTAAGGGGGTCACACGATTTTTCTCACTATAACATTCGACACACATGATTTGACATTCCTTTCTCTCACCCTTAGTATAGCAAGCTTTCTCATAAAAAGACAGTTCTTGATACCAATCTCTTCCGATAGTCGAACTGCAGCTCTAGCCCTCCTTGAAAAAACAAAAAGAGCTAGCCAAAGCTAACTCTTACCCTATGCGGAGAGAGGGACTTGAACCCTCACGACCTAAAGCGGTCACAGGATCCTTAGTCCTGCGCGTCTGCCAATTCCGCCATCCCCGCGTCGATTACTTTACTAGTATATCAACTTTCAAAATCTTTGTCAACACTTTTTTCAGATTTTTTTCATTTTTCCAAGGGAATCATTCTTTAATTTCAGACAGATTTTCATCTAGCAATTTAGCTCCCAGAGTGTTCTTAAAATGTCCTAGAGCAAACTGATGATTTTCTGGCCAGATAGAGGCAACCGCAGGTTTGACAACTTCAATGTCATAACCTAAATTGTAGGCATCAATAGCCGTATGAAGGACACAAATATCGGTCAGAACCCCTGTCAAGATAACTGTAGTAACCCGACGTTCCCGCAGGCGAATATCGAGGTCCGTTCCTGAAAATGCTGAATAGTGACGCTTGTCCATCCAAAAGACGCGACTATCGTCCTTATTTTCCGCATAGAAATCAGCTAGGGAGCCATATAGGTTACGGCCACTAGTCCCAATGATGTTGTGCGGTGGAAAGAGCTTACTTTCCGGGTGGAAGGTATCCTTCTCCTCATGAGCATCAATAGTGAAGAAGACATAGTCTCCACGATCAAAAGCCAGTCTGGTTACTTGATTGATTGCCTCTGATATAGCTTGAGCTGGCACTCCAGCAGTTAGCTTTCCATGGTCTGCTACGAAATCCTCTGTATAGTCGATCGAGATTAAAGCCTTTGCCATTAGTAGTCCCTCTTTTTCACTTCCTCAAAAATATCACCAATTAGAACTTTGAGATAAGTCCCCTTCATTCCTAATGAACGACTCTCAATAATTCCCGCCGACTCCAATTTACGAAGCGCATTGACAATCACTGAACGCGTAATGCCAATACGGTCTGCAATGACAGATGCAGTTAATTGTCCTTCATTTCCATCCAACTCAGCTAGAATAGCTGAAACGGCACGAAGTTCTGAATAGGAAAGGGTATTAACTGCCATGGTTACAGCAGTACGACGGCGAATATTTTTCTCATCTTCTTCACGTTGGAAGTTCAAGAGTTGAATCCCTACCACCGTGCTTGCAATCTCAACAAGAATCAAATCCTCATCTTCAAATTTCTTATCATTGCGCCAAATAATCAAGGAGCCTAGACGAATCCCTGATACATGAATCGGAGCAATGGTTGTCAAGCCATCTGGAAAATCAGAGCGACTTTCGACTGGGAAGATACTCAAATCATGATCTACAGTAAGATTAGCTTCTGTATCGTAAATCATGTTTGCCCCTTGCACATAGTCCTCTGGGAAAATCTTAGTTTGGAAAAACTGCTCTACTCGATCTGTATTTGTCTTGTAACGCATGAAATAGCCCAAGAGACGTCCCTTACTATTCACAATACAAGCGTTACAATCAATGATATCTGCCAACTGGCGTGTAATCGCATTGTAGGGAAGTTCATCTTGAAGTTGTTCCTCTGAACGTTTCAAGATGGAAGTAATTTTTCTTGTTTTTTCTAATAAATGTGCCATTTTTTACCTCGCATTTAATCGCTATCATTATAACATAAAGAGCCTGAATTTTCAATTATTATCTGAAAATTGCTTATTTAATTGCAATTTTGAACAGCAAAAATATTTTAGAAAAAAAGCCATTTTTTTATTGACATCCTATTTTATTTTTGATATTATAACATTATAAGAAGATGACATGATAAATCCCTTTCCGTTTCACCTATCCTTTACTATCAACCATCTTCTTTTACCCTTGGTCTCCTTATATATAAAAGCGATTCACCCAGTGAATCGCTTTTTCCTATTTGTCTCCCTTGTTACGAATAACAAAGCCTGTTTTCTTTTCGCTTGAAGTGTTGCGAGGTTTTTTATTGTCTTTATTACGGTAACGTCTGTCTTTATCAAAGCGGTCGTTTCCACGACTACCTTTCTTGAACTCATCACGACGACCATTGCCACGGCGATCACGGTCTCGGCGGTCGTCTCCACGACGGCCTCCACGACCTCCCTTAGCTTTGCCACCAAAGCCATTACCTGATGGTTTAAATGGCAGTGGTTTTTCACGTGCAATCTCAACTTCTGGTAGGCTGTCAGGATCTTGGACAGTCAGACTCAGGATATACATAGCCAATTCTTCAGGACTAAATTCTGCAGCTAACTTACGAGCATCTTTAGCAAATTTCTCAAAGTTGGAACGAATTTCTTCATTTGCGAAATCACGTTCGATTTTCTTGAGCGCCACTTGCTTTTTAGCTTGGAAGGCTTCCTCTGCACTTGCAGGTTTAAGACCTTTCATGCGTTTTTTGGTCAAGTTTTCGATGATTTGAAGGTAGCCCATTTCATTTGGAGCTACGAAGGTAATGGATTGACCTGACTTACCAGCACGACCTGTACGACCGATACGGTGAACATAACTTTCAGGATCTTGTGGAATATCGTAGTTGTAGACATGAGTCACTCCTGAAATGTCCAAACCACGGGCTGCCACGTCTGTTGCTACGAGGACATCTAGATTGCCATTTTTAAAATCCCGAAGGACACGCAGACGTTTGTTTTGGTCCAAATCACCATGAATGCCTTCTGCACGGAAGCCACGGATTTTGAGTCCACGAGTCAATTCATCTACACGGCGTTTGGTACGACCAAATACGATAGCAAGTTCTGGTTGTTCCACATCCATAAGACGTGTCATAGTGTCAAATTTTTCTTGTTCCTTTACACGGATATAGTACTGATCCACCAGTTCTGTTGTCAATTCCTTGGCAGCAATCTTGACATGCTCAGGCTCTTTCATAAACTGAACGCCGATACGTTTGATGGCTTCAGGCATGGTTGCTGAAAAGAGCAAGGTTTGACGATTTTCAGGGACACGAGAAATGATGGCTTCGATGTCTTCAAGGAAGCCCATATTGAGCATTTCATCCGCTTCATCAAGGATGAGGGTTTCGATATCGTGCAATTTCAAAGCCTTGCGTTTAATCAAGTCCAAAAGACGGCCTGGTGTTCCTACCACGATATGGGCACCAGATTTAAGGGCCTTGATTTGTTTCTCGATGCTTGAACCACCGTAAACTGAGCGAACTTTCACTCCCTTGCTACGGCCAAAGCGGAAGAGTTCCTCTTGGCTTTGAACAGCGAGTTCACGAGTTGGAGCGATAACCAAGGCTTGGATGGTCGCTTCTTCTGTACGGATTTTTTCGAGGGTTGGCAAGCCAAAGGCTGCAGTTTTTCCTGTACCAGTCTGAGCTTGACCGATAACGTCTTTTCCTTCGAGAGCCAAG
Source organism: Streptococcus sp. 151470009-6 (assembly GCF_053628175.1). Taxonomy (NCBI): domain Bacteria; kingdom Bacillati; phylum Bacillota; class Bacilli; order Lactobacillales; family Streptococcaceae; genus Streptococcus; species Streptococcus sp. 151470009-6. Next base: position 42,283 of record NZ_JBSEZF010000001.1, on the reverse strand, counting down.
GGAATGGTCTGTTCTTGGATAGGACTGGCTTCTACAAATCCAGCTTTTTCAATCTCTGCTAGCAATTCAGCAGACAAGTTAAATTCATTAAATTTCACGTTATTCTTCTTTCTAAAGGTGGTGCGAAGCCATCCTATAGCGCTTAGTATATACTTTTCTTTTCATGACGTATCTTCAACAAAAATGAGATACCGTGTTGCTTCTTTTCCACGAAAGAAAAGTACGAGTTTCTTTGCAACCTATCTAGTATAACACAAGAGCCGGGGAAAAGATAGTAGAATCCTTAAGGAAAATCATGTAAGCGGTTTTTGGATTTCCTTTTTGATTGAACGACCTAGGTAATAAGACAAAGCCAAGGCTATACTATATAAAATGAGAAAAACGAACAAGGTTTGTGTGTAAGAATGAGCTATTTTATAAGTCTCTGCTAATAAAATAGGCCCTGCTAAACCAGCCATTGCCCAAGCTGTTAAAATATATCCATGCAGAGCTGCCAATTCCTTGGTTCCAAAAATATCACTGAGATAAGCCGGAATCAATGAAAAACCAGCTCCATAGCAAGTCATTAAAATAGACATAGCGACTACAAATAAAACGGAATCTGTAAAGAGCCAAAGTGAGAGAGAAAAGAAAAGATTGACAAGCAGTAATATACTAAAGGTTAGAGGGCGACCGATATAGTCAGATAAACTCGCCCAGAGCAAACGACCAAACCCATTGAAAATCCCTAAAACGCCCACCATTACTGCTGCATGACTTGTAGACATGCCAGCCATCTCCTGTGCCATTGGCGATGCCGCTGAAATTAAGCCTAAACCACAAGCTATGTTGATAAAGAAAATAATCCAAAGTATATAAAACCGATTGCTTTTCAGGGCCTGATTCGCAGCCATTCCTTGGGTCAAAGAGGCTGTTTTTTCTTTCCCTGAAACAGATAAAATTGCAAGCTCTTGCTCATTTGGACGCTTAATGAATTGTGAAGCTAGGAGCATGATAATAAAGTAACTTGCACCTAAAATATAAAAAGTTTCTACAAGCCCTACCCCTGCGATGAGATGTTGCGCTATGGGACTAGTCAATAAAGAAGCAAAACCAAACCCCATAATCGCTAAACCTGTTGCGAGACCACGTTTATCAGGAAACCATTTTATAATCGTTGACACAGGGGTAATATAGCCTGCTCCCAAACCAAGCCCACCTAAAATGCCATAAGCGAGATACAACAACCACAGCTCCTGACGGTCTATTGCAAATCCTGTTAAGATATTTCCACCTGCGTATAGAAAAGCAGATAGACTCCCCATGACTTTCGGACCAAATTTTTCTACCAAACGCCCCATAAATGCAGCCGATAATCCCAAACAAAAGATTGCTAAACTAAAGGCAAAGGCAACAGAAGCCTGATCCCATCCCGTTTTTTCAATAATAGGGTTGCGATAAACACTCCAAGCATAAGTCGAACCCAGCATTAAGTGTAAAATGACCCCAGCAAAGGCAATAATATAACGATTCGATTTCATAAAACCTCCTATTTTCGAACATTTATTCTATTTTATATAAAAATAGATAGGATTTTAGTCTATCAAGCTTGTCAAAAAATTACTAGTTTTTTGTCTGGAAAGCGTTTTTATCTTTTTCTGTCTTTTTCGTAGCAGAATTGTGCAAAAGTTTTTTTCTTGTGCTAGAATGAAATTCGAATAGGAGGACTATAAATGTTAACATATGATTTAATCGTTATTGGATTTGGTAAAGCTGGGAAAACACTAGCTGGTAAATTGGCTTCAGCTGGCAAAAAAGTTGCCCTCATTGAACGAAACAAAGCTATGTACGGTGGAACTTGTATCAACATCGGCTGTATCCCAACTAAAACCTTACTAGTTGCTGCTGAGAAAGACTTGTCTTTTGAAGAAGTCATTGCTACCAAAAATACCATCACTGGTCGCCTTAACGGTAAAAACTATGCTACTGTTGCGGGAACAGGTGTAGATATCTTTGATGCGGAAGCTCACTTCCTTTCAAACAAAGTCATCGAAATCCAGGCTGGTGATGAAAAACAAGAGCTGACTGCTGAAACTATCGTTATCAACACTGGTGCTGTTTCAAACGTCTTGCCAATCCCTGGACTTGCTACAAGCAAGAATGTCTTTGACTCAACAGGTATCCAAAACTTGGACAAATTGCCTGAAAAACTTGGAGTACTTGGTGGTGGAAATATCGGTCTTGAATTTGCAGGACTCTACAATAAACTTGGTAGCAAGGTCACAGTCCTAGATGCCTTGGATACTTTCCTTCCTCGTGCAGAGCCTTCCATTGCAGCTCTTGCTAAACAATACATGGAAGAAGACGGCATTGAATTACTTCAAAACATCCATACTACTGAAATCAAAAACGACGGTGACCAAGTTCTCGTCGTAACTGAAAACGAAACTTACCGTTTTGATGCTCTTCTCTACGCAACTGGACGTAAACCAAACGTCGAACCACTTCAACTTGAGAATACCGATATTGAACTAACAGAGCGTGGTGCTATCAAAGTAGACAAACATTGTCAAACAAACGTTACTGGTGTCTTTGCAGTCGGAGACGTCAACGGTGGACCTCAATTTACCTACATCTCACTTGATGACTTCCGTGTTGTCTACAGCTACCTTGTTGGTGATGGCAGCTACACTCTTGAAGACCGTCTCAATGTGCCAAACACTATGTTCATCACACCTGCACTTTCACAAGTTGGTTTGACTGAAAGCCAAGCAGCTGATTTGAAACTTCCATACGCAGTGAAGGAAATCCCTGTTGCTGCGATGCCTCGCGGTCATGTAAATGGAGACCTTCGTGGAGCCTTCAAAGCTGTTGTCAATACTGAAACCAAAGAAATTCTCGGAGCAAGCATCTTCTCAGAAGGCTCTCAAGAAATCATCAACATCATTACTGTAGCTATGGATAACAAAATCCCATACACTTACTTCACAAAACAAATCTTCACTCACCCAACATTGGCTGAAAACTTGAATGACTTGTTTGCGATTTAAGTTGAGACTACATCGTATCTAACAGCCCTCATCGGGCTGTTTTTGTTTATGCGAAATCTCAAATCTATCTTTTCTTTCTTTTATGATATAATAGAAACATGAAATTAAAAACCACTTTGGGCCTCCTAGCTGGGCGTTCTTCTCACTTCATCTTGAACCGTCTTGGTCGTGGAAGTACGCTCCCTGGAAAACTTGCCCTTCAATTTGATAAAGATATTTTACAAAATCTAGCTAAGAACTATGAGATTGTCGTGGTCACTGGAACCAACGGGAAAACCCTGACAACTGCCCTCACTGTCGGCATTCTAAAAGAGGTCTATGGTCAGGTTCTGACCAATCCTAGTGGTGCCAACATGATCACAGGGATTACGACAACCTTCTTGACTGCCAAATCTTCTAAAACTGGAAAAAATATTGCCGTCCTTGAAATTGACGAAGCCAGTCTATCTCGTATCTGTGATTATATCCATCCTAGCCTTTTTGTCATCACTAATATTTTCCGTGACCAGATGGACCGCTACGGTGAGATTTACACGACTTATAACATGATTTTGTATGCCATCCGTAAGGTGCCTACGGCTACTGTTCTCCTCAATGGTGACAGTCCGCTTTTCTACAAGCCATCTATTCCAAATCCAGTTCAGTATTTTGGTTTTGACTTGGAAAAAGGACCAGCCCAACTGGCTCACTACAATACCGAAGGAATCCTCTGTCCTGACTGCCAAGGTATCCTCAAATACGAGCACAATACCTATGCCAACTTGGGTGCCTATATCTGCGAAAATTGTGGCTGCAAACGTCCTGACTTGGACTACCGTCTGACAGACTTGGTTGAATTGACCAACAATCGCTCCCGCTTTGTCATTGACGGTCAAGAATATGGCATCCAAATCGGTGGACTCTATAATATCTACAATGCCCTTGCTGCGGTTGCCATCGCCCGTTTCCTCGGGGCTGATTCACAACTCATCAAGCAAGGATTTGACAAGAGCCGTGCTGTCTTTGGACGCCAGGAGACCTTCCATATCGGTGACAAGGAATGCACCCTTGTCTTGATTAAAAATCCTGTTGGCGCGACCCAAGCTATCGAGATGATCAAACTAGCTCCTTATCCATTTAGCCTATCTGTCCTCCTTAATGCCAACTATGCTGATGGGATTGATACTAGCTGGATCTGGGATGCGGACTTTGAACAAATCACTGACATGGACATTCCTGAAATCAACGCTGGTGGTGTTCGTCATTCTGAAATTGCACGCCGTCTTCGAGTGACTGGCTACCCAGCTGATAAAATCACTGAAACAAGTAGTCTGGAACAAGTTCTCAAGACCATTGAGAACCAAGATTGTAAGCATGCCTATATCCTAGCAACCTATACTGCTATGCTTGAATTCCGCGAACTGCTGGCTAGTCGTCAGATTGTTAGAAAGGAGATGAACTAATGGTTTATACTTCACTTTCCTCAAAAGCTGGCAACTACCCTTATCAGCTCAACATCGCCCACCTCTATGGAAACCTCATGAATACCTATGGAGACAATGGAAACATCCTTATGCTCAAGTATGTGGCTGAGAAACTCGGAGCTCATGTAACAGTTGACATCGTTTCTCTCCATGATGACTTTGATGAAAACCACTACGACATCGCCTTTTTCGGTGGGGGTCAAGACTTTGAACAAAGTATTATCGCTGGCGATCTTCCTGCTAAAAAAGAGAGCATTGACAACTACATCCAAAACGATGGTGTTGTTCTAGCCATCTGCGGTGGTTTCCAACTATTGGGCCAATATTATGTTGAAGCTTCAGGCAAACGTATCGAAGGGCTAGGGGTCATGGGCCACTACACCCTCAACCAGACCAATAACCGCTTTATCGGTGATATCAAGATTCACAATGAAGACTTCAATGAAACCTACTATGGATTTGAAAATCACCAGGGTCGTACCTTCCTCTCAGATGACCAAAAACCACTGGGACTGGTTGTCTATGGAAATGGAAACAACGAAGAAAAGGTCGGCGAAGGGGTTCATTACAAGAATGTCTTTGGTTCCTACTTCCACGGACCTATCCTCTCTCGTAATGCCAATCTGGCTTATCGCCTCGTCACTACTGCTCTCAAGAAAAAATACGGTCAGGATATCCAACTCCCTGCTTATGAAGACATTCTCAGTCAAGAAATCGCTGAAGAATACAGCGACGTGAAAAGCAAGGCTGACTTTTCTTAAACTAAGGAAAATTAGATAAAAGAACTCCGCTATCTTGTCGGGGTTCTTTTTGCCTGTTCTTTTACCCTTCTCCCTTGCATTTTCTCTCTTTTTTTGCCAAAATAGAGGGGTAGAAAGAAGGTAGCATATGTCTAAATTACAACAAATCCTAACATATCTTGAATCAGAAAAACTAGACGTCGCTGTCGTATCTGACCCCGTCACAATCAATTACCTCACTGGCTTTTACAGTGATCCCCATGAACGCCAAATGTTCCTTTTTGTCCTAGCTGATCAGGAACCTCTCCTCTTTGTCCCAGCCCTTGAAGTGGAACGTGCAAGCAGAACTGTCTCTTTCCCAGTTGTGGGCTATGTAGACTCTGAAAATCCATGGCAAAAAATGAAACATGCTCTTCCACAACTTGACTTCAAACGTGTCGCAGTTGAGTTTGACAACCTCATCTTAACCAAGTATCATGGTTTGAAAACAGTCTTTGAGACTGCTGAGTTTGAAAACCTCACTCCTCGCATCCAACGCATGCGCCTCATCAAATCAGCTGATGAAGTGCAAAAAATGATGGTTGCAGGTATCTATGCTGATAAGGCTGTAAAAGTTGGTTTTGACAATATTTCTCTTGATAAGACTGAGACAGACATCATTGCCCAAATTGACTTTGCCATGAAAGGTGAAGGCTATGAAATGAGCTTTGATACCATGGTCTTGACTGGCGATAACGCTGCAAATCCACACGGAATTCCTGGTGCAAACAAGGTTGAAAAGGACGCCCTTCTCCTCTTTGACCTCGGTGTCATGGTTAATGGCTACGCCTCAGATATGACTCGTACGGTCGCTGTCGGCAAACCAGACCAGTTCAAAAAAGATATCTACAACTTGACCCTTGAAGCTCAACAAGCTGCTCTTGACTTTATCAATCCAGGAGTAACAGCTCATGAAGTGGATCGAGCTGCCCGTGAAGTCATCGAGAAAGCTGGTTACGGTGAGTACTTCAACCACCGTCTCGGTCACGGTATCGGTATGGATGTCCACGAGTTCCCATCTATCATGGAAGGTAACGACATGGTCATCGAAGAAGGCATGTGCTTCTCTGTTGAACCTGGTATCTATATCCCGGGCAAAGTCGGTGTTCGTATCGAAGACTGCGGTTTTGTCACTAAGGATGGCTTTGACCTCTTTACCAGCACCAGCAAAGACTTGCTTTATTTTGATTAAACATAGAGACAAGCAAAAAGTCAGCTCAAATAGCTGACTTTTTTATTTTATCTTCTTAACACTCTGAAAAATTACAAACCCTACAATCATTCCCAAGGTATTTTGCAGGAAGTTTGGAAGGATTTCTGGCAAGGCTGCTGACCAGCCATTCATTAGGGTAGAACCTAGGGCGTAGCCACTTACCATGACGATAGTAGCCAAGACAAGGCCTAGCCATTGCCACTTCCCTTTAAAACCTGCAAAAAATCCTTGCAAGCCATGGTTCACTAAACTAAAGAACATCCACTGTGGATAGCCTGATAAAAGGTCAATTAGGAATCCTGCTAGTCCTCCAACGACAGCTCCTTCTTTACTGCCAAAGTAAAAGGCAGTAAAGAAAATACCTGCATCCAAGAGAGTCAATATTCCTGTTGGCGTTCCAATTTTCAAGTAATAACCTAGAACCACAGAAAGGGCGGTTAGAAGGGATACAAGGGCGATTTTAGTTGTTTTTGTTTGCTTCATATTGTCTTACTCCATATTGATCTGCTTGTGCAATGGCACGGTAAACGAAAGCTTTAGAGCTCTCCACTGCTGTTAAAAGTTCATCACCTTTAACCAAGTGACTGGCAATGCTTGAGGCAAAGGTACAACCTGCCCCAGCATTCTGTCCTTGGATAACGGGATTTTCTAGGATAGTAAAAGTTTGTCCATCATAAAAGACATCCACAGCCTTGTCTTGTCTGAGACGATTGCCTCCCTTGATAATAACTGCTGGCACTCCTAAATCATGCAATTTCTGCGCTGCAGCTTTCATATCTTCCAAAGTTTTGATTTCTTGACCCGCCAACAATTCTGCTTCAGGAAGATTTGGCGTAATCACACTGACATGAGGAAAAAAGCGAATCAACTCTTGACAGAGTTGGCTGACTGCCACATCATGGGTTTCCTTGCAGACCAAGACGGGGTCCAATACCACCGGCACTCCAGGACGTTGCTTGATAAAGTCCAGTGCCTTCTCAGCCACACTGACAGTAGGGAGAAGACCAATCTTGATCCCTGCAAAGTCCACGTCACGCAAACTATCCAACTCATGTTGAAAAATAGTATCGTCCGTAGGAAAGACTTCAAACCCTTTTTCTGTCAAGGATGTCAAACAAGTTACAGCTACAAAGCCATGCAAGCCGTTCAATGTATAGGTAGCCAAATCAGCTGACAAACCACCACCACTAAAAATATCATTCCCAGAAAGAGCTAAAATACGATTATTCTTCATAACGAATCTCCTTTAAATACAAGCCATTTGGTGCTGCAGTAGGACCAGCAAGCTGCCTGTCCTTCTTCTCCAAGATGAGATCAATCTGCTCAACTGGCATGCGGTTGTTGCCGATTTTGAGAAGAGTTCCCACCATATTGCGAATCTGTTTATATAAGAATCCATTTCCTGAAAAGGTAAAGGTCAAAAACTGGCCTGTATCATCCACCCCAAGACTCGCTTCTGTGATGGTGCGAACCTTATCCTCCACACTAGTCCCAGAGGCTGTAAAACCAGTGAAATCATGGGTTCCTTCTAGCTTTTTGATTGCTATCTGCATCCGTTCCACATCGAGCGGATAAGGAAAGTGAGTAGCATAGTGACGGCGCATAGGATTTTTGGGACGCCCTCTATCCACGATAAACTCATAGGTCTTGCTATGTTTTGCATAACGGCAATGAAAATCATCCGCCACATGCTCCATCGAGATTACATCAATATCTTCAGGAGATTGGGTATCCAGGGCAAAACGAAGCTTCTCCTCATCCATCTGATAGGGAAGATCAAAATGAATGACCTGACCAAGAGCATGAACCCCACTATCCGTCCGACCAGCACCGTGGACAGTGATGGTCTGTCCTTTATTGAGTCTCGTTAAGGTTTTTTCGATTTCCTCTTGAACGCTCCGCGCATGAGGCTGGCGCTGAAAACCAGCAAAGGCATAACCGTCATAGGAAATGATTGCTTTATATCTTGTCATAACTTCTATTTTATCAGGAAATAAAAGTGTAAACAAGTTTAAAAACTAATAATTGTCTGGGTACAAAAACTCCGAAAAGAAAAACTTAGGAAATCAATCCTAAGCTCTCTTTTGAAGTGCGTACATAACAAAGATAGAAGTGACAATCAACCAGCATCCTAGAATGGTGAAGACCAACATACCGTTTTGAGTCACAAAGCCAATCGCCCCAAGAATGAAAGGTGTCGTAAAGGCTCCAAAGCTGCATCCTAGCACTGCAAAAGATGTTGCCTGATTAAGGAGCTTGGCTGGGATTCTTTCAGAAAGAAGCTGAAAGACAGTGGTCAAGGCTACGCTGTAGGCAAAACCTGCCACAACACTTCCAACTACCATCACACCCAATGACGGAGACAAGGCAATCACAATCTGACCCAATCCAAAGGTGATACCTGACCAAAGAAGCAACCTTTCTTTAAACAGAGAGATAAAGAAAGAAAAACTCACACCTGCCAAGATACCAATCAACTGCATGATACTTAAAACCAAACTCGATAACTGGGCATCCCCTAGACCTCTTTCTACCATCAGACTAGGAATACGAATGGTGATAGCTGTGTTGGTACAGACAACGACTGCTGCTTCAACAGCCAAAAGGAAAATCAAGCCTTTCATCTGTCCTGTCAGACGAGCGCTTTCAACCTCTTTTTTCTTAGTCTCTTTCTTTTCTTTTCCATAAGGGACAAATAGCAGATAAAGGATCAACACTAAAAATCCAGCACTATAAGCTAAAAAGGTCGCTGTCCATCCAAAGGAAAGGAGTTGACCTACCATTAGAGTTAAAATCGAAGCACCAACCACCTCTGCTGATCCCCTTAGACCTAGCATCTGGATCCGTGTCTTTCCGTGATAGCGTTCACTGATAATGGAAATGGCCTTGGCATTGATCATCCCCACACCCAAACCAAATAAAATCCGCATAGCAAAGACAAAGTTATAATCCTGATACCAGAAGGGAGCTGTTCCACCGATAGAGAGGATGACAAGGCCCAGACTAATCTGAAGACGTTCAGGCAACAAACGTTCCAAAACCCCATTTAAGACTAGCATAATCATAATCCCAAAAGAAGGGAGGCTAACGAGAAGCTCGATTTGTTCTTTGGGATAGCCCTGATAGTAGTCAAACATAGCTGGTAGAGCACTTGAAATGGAAAAGGAAGTAATCAAAACGAGGGAGAGGGCTAGAATGCTAGCCCGTTCTAAATATTGTTTCATGGATTCTCTTTCTGTTTTTTTCTCTCACTATCATATCTTTTTTTAAAGGATATGGCAAGAAAAGAAGGAGCCCAACTGACATAGGGACTCCGTCCTAATTTCCCTTATAGGAAGACTATTTTCGCTTGATTTGCTTGATCAGGTAGAAGATAAATCCTGCAACCATATAGGCCACAAAGATAGTCAAACACCATTTAATAACCACGTCCCAACCCTTGGCCACATCTAAAAAGAAATAAGGGAAAGGACTAACCTTGGAATTTGGTACAGGTAGTTTCAATACTAAGCCATTAAAAAGGGCAAAAAGCATGTAAACCAAGGGCAAGATGGTCCACAAGACTGGATCCCAGATCTTGTATTGACCTTGCTTATCAAATAATAAGGTATCAGCTAGAAACCAAAGAGGAACGATATAGTGACAGAGGAAATTTTCCAAACGGTAAAAATCAGTCGCTATCGGCGCTAGCATAAAATGGTAAATGACACAAGTAATCATGATACTCATGGTAACTCCGCCCTTGAGACGGAGTAGATGCCGACTTTGCCATTTTTCACCAGATCGTCTCATCACATAAAGCAGATAAGCTGTAAAAAGTGTTACCAAGAGATTGGATAGCACTGTATAGTAGAGGAGCATGCCAAAACCACCACGCTTGGTAATCTCTAGGTAAACTCCTGTGAAAGCCGCTAAGAACAAGAGCACACGGCTATAAAAGATAAATTTCAGGTTCATTTTCATGGCTAGATTTTCTTAACAAATTCTGATTTGAGTTTCATAGCTCCAAAACCATCAATCTTACAATCGATGTTGTGGTCGCCTTCTACGATACGGATATTTTTGACACGAGTTCCTTGTTTCAAATCCTTAGGTGCACCTTTTACTTTCAAGTCCTTGATGAGGGTTACAGTATCACCGTCAGCCAATTTATTTCCATTAGCATCGATAGCAACAACACCTTCTTCTACTTCTGCAACTTCAGCAGGATTCCATTCATAGGCACACTCTGGGCAAACCAAGAGACTTCCGTCTTCATAGACATATTCTGAATGACATTTTGGGCAATTTGGTAAGTTGTTCATGAGTTCTCCTTATAACGTTTCACTATTCTTTGAAAATCAAAATTTCTCGAACAGCAACTATTATACCGTAAAATCCTAGATTTGACAATGTATCCTAAGTCCAGCAAACAAAAAATCATGCAACTTTTTACAGTTACATGACTTTTAAAAGATGATTGTTCATGGGTACAAATCTAGCACCACATGATAAAAGGGGTAGCAACTATATCTTACAGACCAGGAGCTTGTCCAAGTTCTGCTGTAAGCATCCAAACTGTTTTCTCAAGTTCAGCCTTAGCCCCAACAAAGATATCGTTTGTAACATCATCACCTTCTTCGTCAGTTACATCCAAAGCTTTTTGGAAAAGAGTGATGAGGTAGCGATAAATAGCTAGAACACGTTCCAAGCTTTCTTCAACGTTACGGAATTCTCCTTCTTCTTCTTCGATTTCACTGTGTTGAAGGAATTCTGTCAAAGTTGAATAAGGTTTTCCACCAAGAGTAATCAAACGTTCACTGATTTCGTCAAGATAACCATCAAGACTGTCCATGTATTCATCCATTTTTGGATGCCATACGAGGAAGCCACGACCACGCATATACCAGTGAACTTGGTGAAGGGCAACGTGAGCCACATACAAGTCCGCTACTGCTTGGTTCAATACTTCCTTTGTTTTTGCCAATGCTACTGGCGCTGTTTTAGATAATGTTGTTACGTCTTTTACTGCTTCTTTTTTCAATTCAACCATATTTCTTACCTCTTTTCATTTTTTTATAACTACTTCACAGTAGCTATAATACAAGTATACTACTACCAGAAAATGATATCAAGGAAAGTGTACTATCTGAGAAAAGTTGCAATAGACTGATAATTTAAGAAAATATACAGTCTCTATAAAAAAAGACAGTCTTAGCAGACTGTCTGGAATAACCTAGTTTATTTTACAAAGTCAAGCAATGCCAAGAAGCTTTCAGCTTCAAGTGATGCTCCACCAACAAGAGCTCCGTCCACATCTGGACAAGCCATGTATTCTGCAACGTTTTCAGGTTTAACGGAACCACCGTATTGAACACGAACTTTGTCAGCAACTTCTTGACCAAAGTCAGCTGCTACAACGTCACGGACAACTTTACACATTTTTTGTGCATCATCTTGTGAAGCAGATTTACCAGTACCGATAGCCCAGATTGGCTCATAAGCGATAACTGATGCAGCAACTTGTTCAGCTGTCAATCCAGCCAATGCAGCAGATACTTGAGCACCTACGAATTCAGCTGCTTTACCAGCTTCGTAAGTTTCAAGTGACTCACCACAACAGATGATTGGAAGCATACCGTTTGCAAAGATTGCTTTTGCTTTTTTATTGATGTCTTCGTCAGTTTCATGGAAGTAGTCACGGCGTTCTGAGTGACCGATAACAACGTAGTCTGTACCGATTTCTTTCAAAACTTGTGGGCTAGTTTCACCAGTGAAAGCACCAGCATTTTCAAAGTAGCAGTTTTGAGCAGCAACTTTAAGGTTAGTTCCTTTAGCAGCAGCAAGAACAGTTGTCAAGTCAAGTGCAGGAACTGCGATACCTGCTTCAACAAGGTCTGATGAAGGAAGTTTTGATGCAACGGCTTCAACGAATGCTTTTGCTTCTTCTGGATTTTTGTTCATTTTCCAGTTACCAGCGATAAATGGTTTACGTGACATTTCACATACCTCTTTTTCATTTTATTCACTATTATTCTATCATATTTATAAGGAGCTTGCAAACCTTACTCTAATTTTCAAGAGTTTTCAAGCGACTAATCTTGCCACAAATTCATGGCATCGAGGAAATCAGCCGAAGCTTGAACTTGTTTGGGATTGTTGGCTTCTCGCTCTGCTCGTTTGGCCTCTACCTGAGCCACAGACTGAATACCTTCATGGCGCCAGTTTCGTAGGATTGCCTGAATATATTTCCAGTTTGGCTTGCCATTGAGAACAGCCTCTCGGAGAGCTTCTTTGATCAAATCCGCCTTAACTCCGTCTTCTTTGACAGTCTTAGAAAGATCTTCGATTTCAAATGGTGTTAATAAGCGTCCCAATTCTTGCTGAAAAGTTTCAACCAGATCCTTCAATTGATTCTGCGGGTTGGGGGCAGTTGTATCTGGAGTTTGGGTATCTAGCAAGCTATCCAAGCGTTCAAAAGCCAAACTAGCATCAAAAATCAGCTCAATTTCCCCATTTAGTTCAATGGTCCGATATTGTAGCAAACCATTTTCAGTCAAATTCGAAATGGATTGGTTGACATCTGCCACTTCTTTCCCAATGATTTCAGCAATCTGGCTAGGCGAAACATCTCCTAAGGCTGTGGTGTTTTGTAGATAGAAAAATTGCCAGACGAGAAAATCTTCGCTGGAAGGAAAGAGTTCCTTAAAATGCAAGAGCAGGGCACTTGGCAAAACCAAGTTCCCTGATTTAAAAGCGTCAAAATATGTCATAATTCCTCTTATAAATATCCAAATGAAGCTGCATCGTCCTCTACCTTTTTCCAGTCAAAAGGAGTTTCCTGATAAACGGCATAGTTAACCCAGTTACTGAAAAAGAGGGCAGCTGATGAAGACCAACAGAGACACGGTGTCTCATTCACATCATCATTTTTGAAGTAATTTTCCGGAATGTGAGGATCAAGTCCTGCCTCACAATCACGAAAATACTCTTTTGCTAGAGTATCACGGTCATATTCTAAATGACCAAAACTATAAATCTCACGAAGATCCCGACTGGCTAAAATAGAAACGCCGACTTGTTCTCCCTCAGAGAGGATTTCCAGATTGGTTTTTCCTAATATCTCTTCCTTATAGATTTCTGTATAACGAGAATGGGGAGCTACATAGCTATCATCAAAACCACGAAAGAGAAGATGGCCCTCTTTCAAGGTATCCTGCGGGTAAATGCCTGACAATTTCTGCTCCATCTGGTGTTTATCAACTCCATAGCGAGCATAAAGACCTGCTTGGGCACCCCAGCAGATATGAAGGGTCGAATAGACATGGGTCTTGGACCACTCAAGCACCTGACTGAATTCCTCCCAATAGTCCACTTCCTCAAATGGTAAATGCTCAATCGGAGCCCCTGTGATAATCATCCCATCAAAATACTCGTCCTTGACTTCAGGAAAAGTTTTATAAAAAGTCTCCATATGCTCTGCACGAGTCGTCTTGGAACGGTGGCTCTCCATATAGAGAAAGTCTATGTCCAATTGCAAAGGAGTATTTGCTAAATGCCGTAACAACTGGGTCTCTGTGACCACTTTTTTGGGCATTAGGTTTAAAATCAAAATTTTCAAGGGACGGATATCTTGGTGGGCCGCACGTTGATCATCCATGACAAAGATATTCTCTGTCCGTAAAATCTCAACAGCTGGCAATTTTTTATCAATTCTAATCGGCATAACCTTCTCCTAACTGTACTCTTTTAGAAATAATTGAATGTGTTTGAAGTCAAATCTCAAACACTTAGTCCTTTTATTATACTGCAAGAAGATATAGTTTTCAATTATAGTTTTTCTCTAACTAGCTATAGTTTGTTTATATAGCAGATGAAGAGAAAACAGCCCCAAGGACTGTTTTTCATTAATAATGCATAAGTACTTTGTAATCGTAATCTCCGATTTTTTCACGGCCTTTAAGCTCATCCAACTCAATCAAGAAGGCACAACCGGCTACAACTCCACCAAGTCTTTCAATCATCTCAATGGTTGCTTTGACAGTTCCACCTGTTGCCAAAAGATCATCTACGATGAGAACACGTTGACCTGGCTTAATCGCATCAGCATGCATGGTCAAGGTATCAATACCGTACTCTTTCTCATAGTCAGCAGAAATGACTTCACGTGGCAATTTCCCTGGTTTACGAACAGGTGCAAAGCCAATTCCCAACTCAAAAGCAACTGGGCAGCCAACAATAAATCCACGAGCCTCTGGCCCAACAATCATGTCGATCTTCTTGTCTGTTGCATACTGAACAATTTCACGAACAGCGTAGCTATAAGCATTTCCATCTGCCATCAAAGGGCTGATATCACGGAAGGTAATACCTTCCTTAGGATAATTTTCAATCGTTGCGATATAATCTTTTAAATTCATCTTTTTCTTTCTTTCAAAGTTTTTTACTCTCTATTATAGCATATTTTTTAAGAAAGAAAAAAGGAAAAGTTAACTTCAATAATTATCTAACGATTTGACGATTTATAACTAGCCATAGCAATAAAGCCCAATTTCTGTTTATTCTTAGCAAACATTTTATACATAGTTAAAAACTGCTTTCTATTCTCCTTCTTACAAGCATTTATGCAAATTTTCAAAGTTCCTAGCCAACCTTCGTCATAAATCATACCTGATAATTTCATTAATGTCATTTCACCAGTCAATATTTTCACATCACGATAACCTGATTCTATCATCACCTGTTCCCAACCATCTTGAGTTAAAGGACCTACATTTACATGAATTGCTTGTGACAATTCCTGTCTGACAGACTCTTCAGCTTCCTTAAGAAGCACATCATGTGTCAAAAGAAGACCTTCAGGTTTTAAAACCCTCAGATACTCCATTACACATTTTTTCTTAGCTTGATCAGCTTGCATAGTCAGCATAGCTTCATTTATAACAATATCAAAACTAGCATCTTCATAAGGAAGTTTCATTGCATTTGCTCTTTCAAATCTAATCAAATGACCAACACCTGCCATTTCAGCAGATTTTTTAGCCACTTCTAAGGCTTGTCCATCCATATCAACAGCAGTTATCTTACAACCAAAACGCTGTGCTAACTCAATTGCTGTAGTTCCCCTATTGCACGCAACTTCTAGTATTCTCTTTTCTTTTGAAAATCCTCCTTCCGCAATTAACCAATCTGTAGCACGTTTTCCACCTGGACGTAAGCGTCTTTTCCCCAGTTTTGCTAAAAACTTATGACCTGCTTCTGACATTTGAACACCTCTATTTTTTCTTCATTATAACATAAAATTATATTGTCTGACAATTCTAATCTATTATTTGACAAACTAGAATCAAAAGCATACAAACTGCCATGACTATAGCATAAATCTATTAATCACCCCTCTAGTTCGAATTCAATTGCTCACGTAGTTTACGCATATAGGTTACGACTACATATTTGTACTTTAGAGTTGCTGGCCTCCTTATACGCTAAGTACGCTTTACTATCACGTGCCTATTCGTATAGCCAAGATTTCTCTATCTCTTTCTCTGCCGATTCTTATTTCCAACGTCAGACTTAAACAGTCTATCCTAATGCCGTTCGATCAGCTACTCACAATAGTCAGGCTTGGGAATCACTTTTGGGTTTACTAGTATATGGTACCCACAGAGGACTTAGACCTCGGATGAACGGAATGCCCGTTGTACCTAAAAAACGAGCACTTTTGTACTCGTTTTTTATATATTTATTGATTAAAGTGAGTTCACGTCAACCTTGATACCAACACCTTGAGTAGTTGTGATTGTCAAGCTTGTTACGTAAGTTCCTTTAGCAGTAGCTGGTTTCGCTTTTTGGATTGTTTCGTTGAATGCTTTGAAGTTTTCAACCAACTTGTCAGCTTCAAATGAAACTTTACCGATGATAGCTTGTACGATACCTGCACGGTCTGCACGGTAAGTGATTTTACCACCTTTAGACTCTTCAACTGCTTTAGCAACATCCATTGTTACAGTACCAGTTTTAGGGTTTGGCATCAAGTTACGTGGTCCAAGGACACGTCCAAGACGTCCAACAAGAGCCATCATATCAGGTGTTGCGATAACTACGTCGAAGTCCAACCAACCGTCGTTGATTTTAGCAACAAGGTCATCTTCACCAACGAAGTCTGCACCAGCAGCTTTTGCTTCTTCAGCTTTTGCACCACGTGCAAATACAAGAACGCGAGCTGTTTTACCAGTACCGTTTGGCAATACCATTGCTCCACGGATTTGTTGGTCAGCTTTTTTAACGTCAATGTTCAAGTTGTAAGCAACTTCTACAGTTGCATCAAATTTTGCAAAGTTAGTTTCTTTTGCAAGAGCTACAGCTTCTTCTACGCTGTACGCTTTTGTGCTGTCGATTTTCTCAAGAGCAGCACGAAGTTGTTTGCTTTTTTTAGCCATTTTCTATTCTCCTTGTAAGTGGTTCAATCGATTTTCATCTCCCACGTCACTTCTCGAAATGATGAAGTCTTGCGGGTTATCTTGGGATGTTATTGATTAGTCAACAACGTTGAATCCCATAGAACGAGCAGTACCTTCGATCATACGCATTGCAGACTCAAGGTTTGCAGCGTTCAAATCTGGCATCTTAGTTTCTGCAATTTCTTGTACTTGCGCACGAGTAACTGAAGCAACTTTAGTTTTGTTAGGTGTACCTGATCCTTTTTCAACACCTGCAGCTTTTTTCAAAAGAACAGCAGCTGGTGGTGTCTTAGTGATGAAAGTAAATGATTTATCTTCGTATACTGAGATAACAACTGGAATAATCATTCCAGCTTGATCAGCTGTACGAGCGTTGAACTCTTTTGTGAATCCCATGATGTTGATACCAGCTTGACCAAGAGCAGGTCCAACCGGTGGAGCTGGTGTAGCTTTACCAGCAGGGATTTGCAATTTTACAAGTTTTTCGACTTTTTTAGCCATTTTTAAATCCTCCTTTGTGGTTTTGGCGGTAATGTAAGATTTTTACCTCCCACAAGTATGCTTTACACATACTTTTCCATTATACACTATTTATCTAAAAATGCAAGAGAAAACTTTCATTTTTAATCGATGTAATCTCCACCTTCAAAGCCATAGTACTCTTCCAAACTGAGACCACTTGCAGCAATTTCTTTGGCTTCTTTTCCAACGTAGCGGAGATGCCATTCTTCTGCCATGTAGCCGGTCTCCTTTTCCTTGCCTTTGAGATAGCGGACAACAAAGCCATAGTCAGCCGCATGGTCCAAGAGCCACTGGGCTGCCTTTTCTTCAGTAACTAAATCACCATCTGTCCCAATAAGATCAAAAGCAAGACCAGTCTGGTGTTCACTGTAACCTGGTCGTGCTGAGTAGCGATCCGCCGCTTCCTTCCCGTCTTGATTGACATAGTCTTGGTAGAGCTTAGCCTGAGTTTCATAACTCCTAAACCCACTGTAGTGGTCACTAATTGGATAGCCAGCTGCTTGCATTGCTGCAATGAGTTTCAGCAACTCCGCTTTAGCTGTTGGATTTTCTCCTGGATTGTAGTCTTTTGACAAAGGATAACGTTTATTAGCTAGGATAATTTCATCGTATTTCCCTTGAATACTATAGTAGTCTCCCTTATTGACAACTTCTGCCTTCTTCTGACTAGAAGCTTGGGATTTGCTCCCTACAGTTCCTTCAGGTTGTCTAGTTTGTTCTGTTTTTTGAGTATTTTCTTCAACTTTCGTTTTTTCTTGCGAACAAGCTGCAAGAGTCAATGCTAGTAAACCAGATAAAATGACATATCTTTTTTTCATTTCTTTCTTCCTCTCTCTTAGGCCAAATGCTTCTCCAATTCATGAGATAAGATTTTAATCATCTCTTCCAGCTCTGGCGATTGTACTTGGCAATCTTCTGCTGCCATTTCTTCCCAGGGTACCCACCAGACTGGGCCACGGCCATTAAGTCCGTGCCCCTTCATATCACCTGCTCTTCGCGGAAAAAGATGCCAATGAGCGTGGGCATCGCCATTTCCTAGGAGTTCAATATTCATCTTTTCAGCCTCAAATGCTTTGGCGACTGCTTCTTGGACCAAACTCATTTCCTCTAAAAAGCGAAATTTTACAGGATTCTCCATATGGTGGAGTTCTGTGACATGATCTTTTGCTAAAAATAAGGTATAGCCCTTAAAGTATTGGTGATCCCCAATAACCACATAGCCTGTTTCTAGTTCTTTGACAAAGTAGGGATTTTCTCCAGCTTTGATGAGTTCGATTCTCTGACAAATTAAGCACATTCTATGATACCGCCTCGCTCTTGAGATAGGCATCTACCATACGCTCAGTCGCTACTACTGAATCAATGTGGGTGCGCTCATAAGAGTGACTGGACTCGATTCCCGCACCAAGGAGGGCATGCTTGACCTCCGCGCCTGCTGACATAGCTGCTGAAGCGTCCGAACCATAAAATGGATAGATGTCCAGCTTAAATGGAATATCTTGCTCTTTCGCCAAAGCTACTAAGTGTTGACGGAAGTCATAGTGATAGGGACCTGAAGCGTCCTTGACACAGATAGACACTGTATATTCGTCTGTTTGCTGGTCATCGCCCATGGCTCCCATATCTACAGCCAGATATTCTACTACCTGAGCTGGAATATTGGAGTTAGCACCATGACCCACCTCTTCAAAGACCGAAAAGGCAAAATGTGTCGTCATCGGCAAGTCGATTCTCTCTTCTTTATAAACTCGAAGAAGATTGAGCAAAATTGCCGCGCTAACCTTGTCATCCAAGTGGCGAGACTTGATAAAACCAGTTTCCGTCACAACTGTTCGCGGATCAAAACTAATAAAGTCACCAACCTCAATACCCAAGGCACGTGTTTCTTTTTCATTGGTCACTTTTTCGTCTAAACGAACTTCCATATTGTCCTGAGTGCGTTCAGCAGTTCCTGCATCTTTGTAGACATGGCAAGATGTCTGGTGGATGAGGATCGTTCCAGATACCGTTTTACCTGTACTAGCTACATGAACAGTACAGTTTTCTCCCTCAATCATGTTCCAAGGAAAACCACCGATACGGTCCAATTTGAGACGACCATCTGGCTTGACTGCACGCACAATGGCTCCAAGTGTGTCCACATGGGCAGTTACATAGCGATGTTGTTCGTCGTTTTGACCTTTGATGGTCACATTGACACCGCCCTTGGCTGTTCGAACAGGCTGGTAACCAAGTTCTTCTAAAGTATGGTCTAGGTAGTCTGAAATCTCACGAGTAAAGCCCGTTGGAGATGCAATAGCGGTTAATTCTTTGATATAGTTTACAGTTTGATTCATTTCTTCACCTCTTCCTACCATTATATCACTTTTCTAGCTGGATCCCTTTGGAAAAGGGTCTTATCCTTCTAGTTGATTTCACTATGGATCCATGTTATAATACAAATACTTTGATTATGAAAGGAAAGTAAAGGATATGAAATCTTACTTTAAAACCTCACTTGCCCTTGCGGCTTCACTTGTCCTCCTACTCGGATGTTCCAAACAAGCATCAACACCTACCAACCGCAGTAGCAAAGAAGACAAAACAACTCAGTCAAGTGAGAGCAAACAAAGCACTGAACAATCATCTGAAAAGAAAGAAACAACTAAAACACATACCTTTGTAAACAAAAGCAATTCTGGAATCACTTCTACCTTGGTTTATACTGTAGACGGCGACAATGTTATCAAGCAATCAGCTCATAACATTGCTGATCCTGAAATCCTTGGTGCAACTCCAGAAGATGTCAAGAGTTTTATCGAAGAAAAGTACAAAGGTTATAATGGACTCAAAGGTGTTAAACAAACGATTGAAATCAAAGATGGAAAAGTTGTTCAAGATCTCGAAGTAGACTTCTCAGTTGCAAGCATTAGCGAACTTAGAAAAGCACTTCCTGAAGAATATTCTGGTATCGGCAATCGTGTCAGCTTCTCAAACTCTAAAAAAGCACTAGAAGGAATGGGATTCACTGAAGAAAGCAACTAATCTTTCATCCTCAAAACAGACAAAAACCTGACCTTATAATGGCCACCCCATACGATAGTCACCAAGCTATCTTTGGGGTGTTTTCTTATATCACGAGGGAATCAATCAAAATGAAATCCTTGATCAAATGAAATAGAGATTAAGAGCTAGAAGCTAGCCAAGAAGGCAAATCCAAGCATATCTTTTTACTGTCAGTGGGATTGTTTACTAGCTTCTTCTGATTGCTTGCATCCTCCATTCGTGTTATAATACAAATACTTTGATTATGAAAGGAAAGCAATGGATATGAAATCTTACTTTAAAACATCTCTTGTCCTTGCGGCTGCTCTCGTCCTTCTAATGGGATGCTCTAAACAAGCATCAACTCCTACCAATAGTAGTGGCAAAGAATACAAAACTGCTCAGTCAAGCGAAACCAAGCAGAGCAGCCAACAATCATCTGAAAAGAAAGAGGAAACGACAACTCACACCTTTGTTCACAACAGCAAGCCTGGTATTGAGTCTACCTTAGCTTATACTGTAAAAGAAGACAACATTCTAAAACAAACAGTTTAAAATGTTTTTGATCCTGCTAAACTTGATAATACAGCAGAAGGCATTAAAGAAATTGTTGAGGATACTTATAAAGGTTATGAGGGTGTCAGAGGGGTAACACAAAAAATTGAAATCAAAGACGAAAAAGTTATTCTAAGCATGGAAGTTGACATGACTGTTGCAACTCTTGCTGACCTAAAAAAAGCAATGCCAAACGAATTTTCTGGCTTTGGAAACCGTATAAGTTATGCAGCTTCGAAGAAAATGCTTGAAGAATCTGGTTACACTGAAAAAACCAACTAAGATTAATAGAAAAAACTTGGCCAAGACCAAGTTTTTTTATTCCATTTCAAAAACATCGCTTTCTTGCTTGTTCGGAAGGACCAAGGAAAGCAAGATCCCGATGATAGCTGGCACCAACCATGGGAGGGATGCCTTGGCAAAAGGCAAAGCATTCACAAGATTTGCTAGAAACTCAATCTTAAAGGAGCTTCCAAGAACACTTGCAACAGCGATTGCTGTGACAACTCCTATTGTTAGTTGCATACCCGGTTTTGATAGAGGTACAAACTTATTAACAATCACAATCATCACAATGGCAATAGTGATTGGATACAAGATAACCAGTACTGGAATTGAGTACTTGATGATCGCATCCAGACCGAGGTTTGCAATGGCAAATCCAATCAAGGTAAAGGCAGTTGCATAGACCTTGTAGCTGATTTGTGGGAAACGTCCGTTAAAGAACTCTGCTGTCGAGACGATCAAGCCAACTGTCGTTGTGAAGCAGGTTACAGTTACCATGACAGCAAGGAAGAGTTGAGCCGTTGAACCAAAGATTTCCTGAGTTGCTTGTGACAAGATATAAACACCTGGAGTTCCACCCTTCATGACTTCTGCCGGAACTGGGAAGTGATTTCCAAGGAATCCTAGACCAATATAGAGAGCACTGAAGGCAAGAGCTACCACAATACCAACAACCCAAATAGTTGAGATGTATTCTTTCTTACTGGAGAATCCAAGTTGTTTCAAGGTTTGAACAGCGATGACACTGAAGGCCACTGAGGCAAGGGCATCCAAGGTGTTATACCCCTCTAGGAATCCTGTTCCGAAAGCAGATGCTTGATAGGCTTCTGAAGCTACTTGGGGACTTGTTCCACCATATTTAAAAGCACCAAGTACTACTAAGATAACGATCAACAAAGCAAAGACTGGCGTCAAGATTCGTCCGATACGATCCAAAATCTTTGATGGATTGAGTGAAATCAGATAGGCTGCGGCAAAGTAAAGCACGGTAAAGATAATCAATCCTAGGCCTTTATTTGCTTCAGACAAGAGAGGGCTGATACCGACCTCATAAGCTGTTGTTGCAGTACGTGGAATGGCAAAGAAGGGACCAATCGATAGATAGAGGACTGCAAGATAAAGAGTCGCAAACCAAGGTGAGATTTTCTTAGAAATCTCATAAATGTATCCTTTAGGATTGAGTGTTCCGATGATAAGTGTCAAGACGGCAATACCGACACCTGAAAAGACAAAACCTGCGATGGCAGGAAGAAACTGTTCTCCAGATAGGGCACCTAGAGAAGGTGGAAAAATCAAGTTTCCCGCACCAAAAAATATTCCAAACAGGAGCAAGCCTGTTAGGGCACCTTTTTTAGCCATAAAAATCTCCTTCATATTTCTAAAATACTGACCTAGTATACCATGATTAGGACTTTGAAAAAAGCATCTCTGATTAAATATTGAATGTTTTCAATATTTTTAAAAATAAGAATTATCTAAAAATAAATTTCTCCTACCTAGTCCACACCAAGTAAGAGAAATGCAAATTTTAAAGATTTTCAAAGGCCGTCATGCCACCTTGAACATTGATGGCCTTATATCCATGCTCCTCCAAAAACTGGTAAGCACAAGCTGATCTCATCCCTGATTTACAAATGACATAATGCAACAGCTGATTGTCCAACTCTTCTACTCCTCTCACATCTAATACAGAAAGGGACTCTTTCTGGTAAAGTTGGTAGAGTTTGTCAAAAACAATTTCTTTCATCATTTCTTCTTTTTGATGCCATTAAGGCAAGATTAAAACCCCATAGGTAAATCCAATCGACTCTAAAAATCGGAACAAGTCTTTGCTTTTGATAAAGATGGTCTTTTCATTAGTATTGGGATGGAAAGTCATGATATCCTCCGATACAATATCCTTATCAAAATAAACTAGAATATCTTTTTCTTCATTATTTAACAAACCAAAAGGTGATACCGTTCCTGCTGGTAGGGTCATTTTCTCAGCCAAGGAGTCCAATGAGGCCATTCGAATCCGATCGGCTCCCACTTGAACTTTAAAGTCATCCATATCCAATCGTTTCTTGTCGTCCATGATGAGCAGATAGTACTGAGTTTTCTTCCTATTGGTCAAAAACATGGACTTAGTCCGGACTCCTTCCATTCCTTCAATATAGCTATCTGCCTGCTCTGTCGTAAATACAGGTGGGTGCTCCACCACATCAAAGGTGATTCCCAACTCTTGCAACTTATTAGCTACTTGTTGATAAGCATCCATAGTTTTTCTCCTTTATTGATGAATAATCTTTTGTACCAATGCTTTCAAATCTGGCACCACTTCTGACTCAAACCAAGGATTCTTTGCCATCCAGATTTGGTTTCGTGGTGATGGATGCACAAGAGGGAAAAACTCTGGAAGATAATCCTGATACCGTCGAACTCTCTCAGTTACCTTGCCACCAACTTTTTCATTTAAATAATAGGCTTGGGCATATTGTCCAATCAAAAGGGTCAATTCAATATTTGGACATTCCTTGAGGAGTTGTGGATGCCATTTTTCTGCAAAACCTGAGCGTGGCGGTAAATCACCTGATTTTCCGTGTCCTGGAAAATAGAAATCCATGGGCAGAACTGCGAAATAACCTGAATTGTAAAAAGTATCTTCGTCAACACCGAGCCAGTCTCGCAAGCGGTCACCACTTTTATCTTTCCAATAAAGACCTGCCTCCTGAGTTTTTAGACCAGGCGCTTGACCGATGATATTGATGCGAGCTGTTTTTGGCGCTGCAAAGAGAGGCTCAATCCCCTGATCTGTATAGCTTTTGTTTTGCGGATCCGCCATGATGGCTTTCTTGATTCTTTCGATTTGAGACATCTAGTTTCCCTCCAAAAAGAAGTCTAAGAATCAAATCTCAGACTTCTATATCATTATTTGATCAATTCATAGATAGCTTCGGCATAGATTGCTGCTGCTCGGAAGAGATCGTCCAAGGCGATAAATTCATTGGCTTGGTGCATGGTATCGATAGAGTCTGGGAACATTGCACCGTAGGCAACACCACGTTCTAGCAAACGACCAAAGGTTCCACCACCGATGACTTGCTCATGACCTTGAAGTCCAGTTTGTTTTTCATAGACATTCAACAAGGTTTGCACAAGTGGATCTTCCATTGGTACATAGTGAGGTGTGTGACCGTGTTCTGACAAGCTAACAGAAGCAACTGGCAAGTTTTCAAGAACTGACTTGATTTGCTCTGGGCTTGTTCCTTTTGGATAACGGAAGTTAAGGGCAATCGTATTGTCAGCACTTGCCTCGTCGAAGCGGAAGACACCCGCATTCATAGAAAGGGCACCCATCTTTTCATCCACATGAGCTACTTTCAAGTTTTTACCTTCGTGGTCATTCAAAAGAATCTTTCCAGCAATGTCAAGGAAGTCTTTTGCAGGACCTTCAAAGGCAAATTGGCTGAGGAAGAGGGCTAGATAAGTTGCACCATTGACACCTGAAGCAGGCATAGCACCGTGGGCAGATTTACCGATAATCGTAACCTTGTACTGACCGTTTTCTTCTTGAATTTCTCCTCTGAGTTTGTGTTCTGCAACAAAAGCATCTAGTTTCTCTTGCAAGTCAGCCAAATCACCTGAAACGAGTGCCGTTGCTGATTCTGGTACCATGTTTTCACGCAAACCACCTGTGAAACTGTGAAGACGGGCAGCGCCTGTATTTTCACCTGCAAAGTGGAGGTATTCTGTAATGTTTCCTTTTTCACCGTTGATGATTGGGAATTCAGCATCTGGAGAGAAACCAAAGTCTGGTTTTGCTAGTCCTACATGGTCAAAATAGTAGTCCATGTCAGCCCAGCCTGATTCTTCATCAGTTCCGACAATAAAGCGAACTTTTTTAGAAGTTGGAAGGCCAAGTTCTTTAATGATTTTCAAACCATAGTAACAAGCTGTTGTAGGCCCCTTGTCGTCCGAAGCTCCACGCGCATAAAGGCGACCATCTTTGATAGTTGGTGTGTAAGGATCTGTGTCCCAACCGCTACCGGCAGGCACCACGTCCATGTGGGCAAAAATTCCAAGAACTTCTTCTCCATCACCAAACTCAAAATGTCCAGCATAGTTGTCGACATTGGTAGTTGGATAGCCATCGCGGTCTGCGATTTCAAGGAACTTTTCCAAGGCTTTTACTGGACCAGGTCCAAATGGATGCTGCGCATCTGCCTTGCTATCATCACGTTCTGAGTTGATTTCCAAAAGGCTAAACAGGTCAGCCAAAAGGTTTTCTTTGCGTTTTTCTACTTCTGCTGTAAAATCAATTGTTGTCATTTTTTCTTCCTTCTATCTTTTCTCGATGATTTCATCTACTGGCAAGCGGTAGCTTGGTTCCAATTTTTCGTCTGTGTAACCCACTGTAATCAAGAGTTCTGGGCGGAAACGGTCTTCAATGTCCAAAACCTCATTGGCTTTTGATTTGTCAAATCCAAGAATAATGTTAGAACCGATTCCTTGGTCTGTCAGAGCCAGAACCAAATTCATGGCAACCAAACCTGCATTGAGGGCTAGGTAGTCGCTGACTTGTTGCTCACTGTAACGCGCAAACTCGGCAGGCAAATTTTTCATAAAGTATTGAAGTTGCTCTTCTGAGAAATTGTTAGCACCACCAATACGGGCAATCTTGCGAGCGCGTTTGGCTAGATCTGTATCGGTAAACAAGGCAATGGTCACTGGCGCAGACGATACCTGTTCAAAGTTGGAACCATAAGCCAATTTTGCCAATTCAGCATTTTTCTGACGAACCACCACAAACTTCCAAGGCTGGCTGTTGTGGGCACTTGGGGCCAAGGTTGCGATTTCGATAGCCGTACGCACATCTTTGGGATCCACCGGCTTATCAGTAAAATGCTTAGTCGCATGACGTTTTTTATTCAATTCAAGAAATTTCATAATCGATTTCCTTTTCTAATTCTACTGCTTACATTCTACCATATTCTGAAAGAGCTTGCAGAGATTTTTCATAGAAAGAAATTGGAACACGGATGAGTAACCAAACGAAGCCCATCATTTAAGTCAGGGATTCCCTCATCCAGTTCCAACTAATTTTCAGTTGCTTAAAGAAACTAGTCCATCTTATATTTTGACTTTATAGCCTCCAAAAATTTCTTCACATCCTCTACATACCCATGTTTTTCAATTAAACTAGCTAAGAGTTCTAGATTGTGCCCCCGATAGTTGTCATCTCGGCGTAGTTCTTCATACATTTCGATAAAGGGAAGCCCCTTGGACTTGGCCAATTCTAACTCCGCTTCGTAATCATAAGAAACTTTTCGAAATAGGATATTGACCAACTCACCATCTTCTACTTCTATCACGGCATACTGGGCACGGTGGTTTTTCAACGCCTCCCAGTCAAAATAGGGCATGCCAATCGTACCTGGATTGATGATTTGTTGCCCTTGACTTCCATAACGAAGCAACTGCTTGTGAACATGACCATAGACTGCCACGTCCGTTTCCGCATCTAGCAGTTGGTCAAATTTTTCTGTATCATTCCCAACCAACAAGTCACCTCCATAATTTTTGTCAGGTAAATTATGAGAGAGAGAAAAGCGCAGTCCGTCAACTTCTTTCTTTTCCAGCATAGGCAAGCTTCGTAGCCAGACAATCGTTGCAGGATCCATTCGCTCCATCAAAAACTGTGTCATACGCAAGAGCTGGACTTCCTGTGGGTCTTCTAAGCCATATTGCCCATCTAAAGCCTCAAGGACACAATCATCCCAATTGCCTCGAACACTTGCTGTGATAGGAAGTTCCTTTAACAGAGCGACCAAGTCATTTGCACCTGGACCAGGGAGGAAAATGTCTCCCATGAGCCAATATTCACTGGCTCCTTGAGTTTTAGCATCTGCAATCACTGCTTCTAGCGCCGTCGCATTGCCATGAATATCTGATAAAATTGCGATTTTATGGTTCATGATGATTTCCTTCCGTTTGGTAATTTACTCTCTCTTCTGCTACTTGAGCCCATTCCACTTCTTCCTGCGGGTTCAACTTTCTCTGAACAGCTTCTGCGACTGCCCTTGGCACACCAACTTCGACAATCTCATCCACACTGGCTTCTTTGATTTTAGTGAGAGATTTAAAATGCTTCATGAGATTCTGTTTGCGTTTAGGTCCCAGACCATCAATCCCATCCAGTTGTGATGAAAAGGAATTTTTTGAGCGCAGTTGGCGGTGGAAGGTGATAGCAAAGCGGTGTACCTCATCTTGAATGCGTTGGAGGAGGAAAAATTCCTGAGAATTGCGAGACAACTCCACCACTTCCAGTGGATCTCCAAAGAGCAGTTCATGGGTTTGGTGCTTATCATTCTTTTGCAGACCTGCAATTGGGATATCCAAACCTAGCTCTTCTTGGATGACTTGCTTGGCGATATTGACTTGACCTTGTCCCCCATCAATCACAATCAAATCTGGCGGGGTTAGACCATCACGCTGAACTCGGCCATAACGTCTGCGAATAACCTCACGCATACTAGCATAGTCATCTGGACCAACAACTGTTTTTATCTTGTACTTTCGGTAGTCTTTTTTACTCGGTTTGCCATTGACAAAGACCACCATGGCTGAAACAGGACTAGTTCCCATGATATTGGAGTTGTCGAAGGACTCAATGCGAACCGGAGTTGGTATTTGGAGCAAGTGTCCTAGATTTTCAATGGCTCCCTGAGTCTTTTCGACAGATTTTTCTAGCAGATTGAACTTCTGCTCCAGACTAACACGGGCATTTTTTATGGCTAGATTGACTAGCTGTTTTTTCTCTCCACGCTGGGGTTTGACAATCTTGGTATCCACCAAGGCCTTGACTGCTTCTTGGTCAATATCCTGCGGAATCAGTACCTCATTGGGAACCAGGTGAGATTTTTCTTGATAAAATTGTCCCACATAGGTCAAGAAGTCCTCGTCCGGATCATTGTAGTAGGGGAAGAGATTGACGTCGCGCTCGATGAGCTTACCTTGACGAACAAAGAAAACCTGGACACACATCCAGCCCTTGTCCACATAGTAGCCAAAGACGTCCCGATTTTGCAAATCTTTCGCCATGACCCGTTGCTTGGTCCGAAGTGTTCCAATCGCTTGAATCAGGTCACGGTATTCCGCCGCCCGTTCAAACTCCATACTTTGTGCTGCTACTGCCATTTTACCCTTGAGATCATCGATGATTTTGTCATCCTGTCCTTTTAAGAAGTCAGAAACCTCCTGAGCCATGGACTTGAAATAAGCCTCATCCTTTTTACAGATGGTGTGGGCCATACATTGGCCGATATGATAGTAAAAACAAACCTTAGATGGTGGATTGGTACACTTACGAAAAGGAAAAATTCGATCCAAGAGTCGCTTGATTTCATTGGCTGCCCCCACATCTGGATAAGGACCAAAATAAAGCCCTCCATCCTTTTTGACCTGACGAGTGATAATCAAGCGAGGATAGCGCTCATTGGTGATTTTGATAAAGGGATAGGACTTATCATCCTTGAGCATGATATTGTACTTGGGCTTGTTTTCCTTGATGAGGTTGATTTCTAAGAGAAGGGCCTCAATATTGGACTCAGTGACGATAAATTCAAAATCCACAATCTCAGATACCAGGGCTTCTGTCTTGGTATCATGACTTCCACGGAAATAGGAGCGCACACGATTGCGCAGATTTTTAGCCTTTCCGACATAGATAATGGTGCCGTTTTTATCTTTGTGAATGTAACAACCGGGACTGGTCGGCAAGAGCTCTAGTTTTGATTTGATCAAGTTATTCATAGTTCCATTATAGCAAAAAGGCTGTAACAGGACGAACAAAAAGCCCCACCGATCACTTGATGGAGGAGCTTTGATTTCATCTCGGATTGCACCGACTTCATCTAGTCGCTACCGGTATAGAGTTCTTGAACAGCCTTCACATCTTGAGGCTGAATCCCATAGTAGGAACCTGCTGGCTGCATGACAGAAGTTTCGTTGGTATGATCCAATCCGATGGCATGCCCCAGCTCGTGCTCCGCCGTGTGCACGATCCGTTCATAAGAATAACCATAGTTTGGATTGGATAGATAATAGTGATTCAGGCGAACCGTTACAGAGATAAATTGTTTGGTTAACAAATTAGTTTGACTCTCGGCTTGACCAGCTACAGCGGTCGATCCATCATTCATCTCACTTGCCACAATATCTGCCTGGCTAGGATCCGCAACCACCTCAAAGGTAAAGGCTCCCGTTTGATTCCAGTTTTTTATGGCTTCTGCATAGGCACCTTGGAAGGTCTCATCCATTTGAGGCTCAATATAGATGCGAGCTGAGGCCTGAGCCCACTTTCCTTCTGCATGTTGGTGACTGTCTGTCTGAGACAAGACTTCCAGCGTTCCCGTCTCCCTCCATTGATTCCAGCCACCTTGACCAATCTTGCTCATTTTTTCAACCTGATTGACCGCAGAATGAAAATCACCAGACAGATACCAAACCACTCCAAAGGCAATGAGAAGTAGAATGACCACGGTCCAAACCAGACGCCAGAAGAAACGCCAAATTCCCAAAAGAAATCGGAAGAATAGTCGAATAATCCAGAACATGACGTCCCACCTTTCATAAAAATAAGAACCTATCTTGAAATCACATTCTACTTGATCAAGATAGATTCTCTATTTTACTGAAGAAAGCTGAAAGAAACCTAAAACTAAGATAAGCGCTCTTCCAAGACAAAGTCAATTGGTAGAGTAGCCAAAAAACGCTCCAATTGTTTTTCCCAGTAGTACCACTCGTGCTTACCTGGACTATGACTATAGGTCACCTCAAAACCTAGTTTTTTGAGGTTTTTCACTGCGAGATTATTGGCAGAGTAGAGATAGTCTTGTTCCCCACACCAAGCCCATAGTTTGGTCTTTTTATCGGATTTTTCAGCAATGCTTTCAAGCGAATGAGGACTAGCTGTCCAGTCTTTAATCTCTCCAAAAACTCCTCGCCAGTAGGCAAGTGACCCCAGATCCTGACTTTCAGGAGAAAATTCCTGAAAACTGAGCGCACCAGAAAAACTAGCCGCATGAGAAAAACGATTTGTCGATAGAGCGAGTTTGAAGGAACCATATCCTCCCATGGAGAGGCCTGCTATGAAAGTTTTTTCTCGCTTGCTGGTCATATTGGGGAAGAAACGTTTCATGACTTGGGGTAGTTCTTCTGCTAGAGCAGTATAGTAGTTATAGCCATACTGAGTATCTGTGTACCAGCCATTGCTAGTATTGGGCATGATAACAATGAGATTGGTTCCACGCAACAAGCGCTCGACATTGGTACGTTTGAGCCAGCTATTTTGGTTTCCTGACATTCCGTGCAAAAGATAAAGAACAGGAATATCTGTGCAATCTGGTTCAGTCACCCGACTGGCATCCGGATAGAGCACGGTAACGCCCCACTCCATATCCAAAACTTTTGAGTAATACTCAATATTCATAACTGCCATGGTTGTCTCCTTTTACTATTCTATAAGAAAAAGCCGAATTTCGACTTTTTCTGTAGGTATTCTGCTTATTATTTTGCTTCCATCACGACTGGCAAGATTGCTGGGCGACGCTTGGTTTGATCAAAGAGGTACTTGGTCAGATTGTCACGAACCTTGCCTTTGAGATCTGCCCAATCAAAGTCATCACCTTGAAGATACTCTTCTACCGTTTGGTTAATCAATTCCGAACTTTCACGGAGAATATCACGACTCTTCTTGAGATAAACAAATCCACGCGTATGGACACGAGCCTTGGCCACAATTTTCTTCTCACGACGGTTGACAGTGATAGCCACGATAAAGATTCCATCCTCTGACAAGACCTTACGGTCACGAAGGACGACATTTCCAACATCCCCGATGGCATTTCCGTCAATCAAGACATCACCTGCAGAAACTCCACCAGCAGGAACAAAGTCTCCATGTTCATAAGACATGGTCGTTCCCTTTTTAGGGATGAAAATGCGTTCTGGCAACATTCCAACTGCCATGGCAGCCTTGGCATGCGCATCCAACTCACGGTACTCCCCTTGGATAGGGAAGAGGTAGTTTGGTTGCAAAAGATTGATCATCAACTGAAGATCACGCGCATTCCCGTGTCCAGATACTCGCAAACTTTGGGTAATGAGTTTCACCACACCACCAGCTTGGTAGATCATATTTTCCACACGCGCCATGACAGCTTCTTTAGCGATAGATGGAGTCGTTACGATATAGACCAAGTCCCCATCTTTGATTTCCACATAACGGTGGCGTCCGATAGACATCTTACGAAGTCCATTGATCGGTTCACCCATACGACCAGTCTCAAGGATAATCAACTCATGATCTTCAAAACGAGACATTTCTTTTGGTTTAATCAAGAGACTTTCATTAGCTAGAGATAATTTTTTGAGACGAATCGCAGTGCGGACGATATTTTCAATATCAAATCCAGTCAAAACAACTCTGCGACCTGTATCTGCTGCAGCATCAAAAACCTGCTGGATACGAGAAAGGTTGCTGGCAACTGCGGCAACGATGATACGACCTTCCCAGTCTGCAATGGTCTGGGTAATTTCATCCCCAACTTCACTCTCGCTCGCTACTTGGATATTGCTGTCCGCATTAGCCGAATCACTGAGAAGAGCCAAGACACCCTCACGACCAATCTCGGCCAAGCGACCAAAATCAGTCGCATAGGATTCGCTAGCTGTCTGGTCAAACTTGAAGTCACCTGTGTAAACAATGCTCCCTTTTGGAGTTTTCAAGACGACTCCCAAACTTTCTGGAATGGAGTGAGTTGTACGGAAGAAGGAAACCACCGTTCCCCCAAAGTCAATCTCCGTATCTTCATCAATCACATGGAAGTCATTGAATTTCTTAACCGTATCATTTCCTTTAACAAAGAGTTTTGCTAACTCGATGGTCAACTCAGAGCCAAACACAGGCACCTTAGCCTCTGCCAAAAGGTAAGGAAGAGCTCCAATGGCATCCGCATGTCCGTGGGTCAAGAAGACCCCAGCGATACGATCACTATTTTCAAAAAGGTATTCCATATTTGGAATGACGACGTCGACCCCAAGCTGTTCATTTTCAGGGTATTTAAGCCCCGCATCCAAAACAAAAATTGAATTGCCAATCTCAGCAATGTACATATTTTTCCCGTTTTCACGCACACCACCTAGTGTTGTTAAACTGATATTACTCATTTTTCCTCCGAAACCTTAGTTTATCTTGATTATAGGGTAGGTTCACCCTCTTATTCTAAAAGTTCTCAAACTCTCAGCCGAATCTTTTCCTACCATTATACCATTTTTTTGATTATTTTCAAAATGAAGATCGGTTTTTAACTAGAGATTAGTCACTACTTTGAATCAAATCTTTTTACTTTGACTTCTCTTTTGGAGGCTTCATCGAAGATAATAGAACGATTATACCATCAAAATTATGGACCTTCTGAATCAATTTGATTTCAGATACCTTTCTCGAACTCTAAATTTCTCTTTTAGTTCAAAAAACTTGCTTTTACCTCTCGACTTGAGAACTATTTTCTACAAAGACATGATTTATCTGCATCTAAAAGCGAGAATTTCCTGTTCGCTACAGAATCTAAAAATTTCAGCAATTAGCCATTAAGATGGAGGTTAACGATAGGAAATTTCTTCAAAAAGAAAAAAGACTTAGAAATTCTAAATCTTTTTATCATCTTTAGTTTGGATAGATATAAGTGACGTTTCCTAAAAATTCATGAGGATTAAAGAAGCCACGATAATTTGCAATCTGCTTTTGACGTCTGTAGTTTGCTTCCAATACCTGGATAGAGTTTTCACTTTGAACATCTGTGACATAAGCAACGTGTCCATATTCACCACCGTCCCAAACGGCGATTGCTCCTACTACTGGAACACTTCCTGTCTTATAACCTTGAGCACTCGCATAGATTGCCCACGTGTTGGCATTTCCCCACCAGTTGCTAGCCCAAGGAGCTAATTCTTTCACACCCCATGTACACTGACCAACAGGATAAGAGTTTCCATAGTTTGTTGGAGTCTTTTCGATAACATTTTCTGTATCTGATACCACGTTCGCAGTGCTAGCTGGAGCACTGTAGGTAGAGCTAGCCTGAGCTGAACCACTCACTTGTAGAACATCTCCTGGGTGGATAGTATCAAAAATGGTTTTTCCATTCAAAGCTGCTAACTCATACGGATCCATGCCGTTTGCAGTTGCGATGGCATAGAATGAATCACCGTCTTGGACAACGTAAGAGTTCGCGTGCACAGTTTGAGCCCCAACTGTAGCCAAAATAGCGGTAGAAGTCAAACCAAGAGTCAGTTTCGTAACTGTTTTTTTCATAACTATATTCCCCTTATATTTTCTTGATAAGAAAATCATACTTGATTTACATGTCAGTTCGTTTAGAGTTATATTTAAGTCATGTTACAAAAATTTATACTTTTACTACATAATGTTTAAAAGCAGACATCGTATAAAGTGATAGAAGAGAATAAAAAATGAATCATTTTTCCCAATTTTTACATCAGTGAACCACTCAAAAGACCGTCTTATCAACCACTCCCACATCAAACATTTATCTGACAAAAAGAGACCGAGATAGGTCATCTCAGTCCCTTTCTATCTATTACTCCATTAAAAAATCATAAATTTCTTGCACCGTACCCAGCGCCATCATTTCTTGATTTTTTACAGTTTGTTAGCTATCTTTTTCTACTAAGTCCGGAAAATAACTTTCAAAATATGCCTTGGTAAGGCTACATAAGGATAATTCCTTGTTCTCAAACTTCACAGACCTTTTTTGATCATTAATTCCTTCTAATTTTAAATCATAGACATACTCATTTTCTAAAATATCAATAAAAAATATTCTAATCTTTTCAATATCTTCAATTTTTGAGTCAAAATGTAACAGTAGATTGTTTGAGGTTTTCTTATCAATCATAAATCTTTCTTCAGCCTTTAATTTATGATTACCTCCCGATCCATTTTTTTCTATATATTCTATTTTATCAATTAAGGCATGACCTAACCCAATATTTCTAATTTTTATAAGAATAGCAGTCGATACTTCATTTTGAGCATCTTCTTTGTTAATCTTTATATAATTATACTGACAGATACAATATTCCTTGACTTGGTTTAAAGATATTTCCAAACAATTAGAGGTCTGTGTATCTTTACTTTCCATTTGTTCATAATTTAATCCAACATTCCATATTGGTCTCACTGAGTCACGTTTTTTTTCCCTATATTTTGTATTTTCATTCTTTAGAGTATATACGATCAAATAACTCCCAATAATTGACCCATAATAAGCTAACCAATCAAAGTCTATTGTTTTTCTCAAATTAATACCAAAATCTTCAATTCCAAAGTACGTTTTTAAAAAAATTTTTACAATAGCATACAATATAGGTAAAAAAGACACAAAAAAGAATATTACTATTACTTTATCTTTAACAATCCAGCTTGAAATTTTCTTTAAAGACATCATGCTTATCCTTTCAAAAAGTCATAAATTTCCTGCACCGTACCTAGCGCCATCATCTCTTGGTCTTTAACGGTCTGTTTGAGATTTTGGTAAATCTGACTTTCAGCAATTTCCCTTTTCGGCGCTTCTTTATTGACTGTCATGACACCATCTTTGATCGTCACAAAGCCCAGCTCTTCAAATACTTGGATCATCTTGACCAGCAAGATT
Organism: Streptococcus sp. 151470009-6; assembly: GCF_053628175.1. Lineage (NCBI taxonomy): Bacteria > Bacillati > Bacillota > Bacilli > Lactobacillales > Streptococcaceae > Streptococcus > Streptococcus sp. 151470009-6. Next base: position 7,253 of record NZ_JBSEZF010000001.1, on the reverse strand, counting down.
TGTTGGATATTGAGATAAGCCGCCAATTCTTTCAGCTTGTAGCGAATATCAAACTCTGGGAACTGGTAAATGGTCTTGTACAATTTTGCAAACTGTTCTCTAGTCCCGTAACCTGTCAGATAGTAGGCCTTGTCAATGTCGTTCTTGAAATAGACCGCAGAGAAATTTTGTTCCTGAAAAACGGCCTTCAGCAGGCTAATATCCTCAGGAATGGTTTTCACAACAACCGCTTCACTGGTCGCTAATTCTGGTAATTCTCCAGCAAAGTCCAAGACCGGAACCCCTTCTGGCAAGACTGCATTCTTCCCACGAATGTTAAAGAGTTGAACACCTTCCACTCGTGCATCCACCATCATCAACTGGAGGGCAGTTTGGCCATTCCATTGGTTAACAGACAGAGTGACTGCCAATTCTAGATTCTTGGTTTGAGCAAACTCCATCGCCCATCTACCTTGACCAAAGGCTACCACTTCAAAACTAGCTTCTCCCTTAGAAATTTTTAATTTGAGGTGAGTATTTCCCGCCCCCATACTGCGAGCACTCTCGACATTGAAATCCCTGATGTAGAAAACAGGTTTCTGATTATCCATCCCAAAAGGTGCCAAGCGTTCAAAACTTTTGACCGTTTCCAAGCTAAGCGTCTCCAAGTCTAGCTCTTCATCTAGATTTAACTTGTTCTTGCCTCTAGCATCTGCACCTTTTTCACAGACATAGTCTTCCAAAACCTGAGATAAATCTGAAAGTTTCTCGACTTCCAGCGTCATTCCTGCTGCACCAGCATGGCCGCCAAAGGCGATGAAGAGGTCTCGATGAGGATCCAGAGCCTCAAAAATATCGACCGCCTCCACACTACGAGCACTACCCTTGGCACGACCATCTTCTATATTAAGAACGATAACTGTCTGCCCTAGTTCTTCCAACAAACGACCAGCAACGATACCCAGAACGCCAGGATTCCAGCCTTCCTTAGCCAAAACCTGGACCTTCTTCTCAGGATCCACCATGGTCTTAGCTTCTTCATAGATAGATTGTACAATTTCCTTGCGCTCTTCATTTTTCTGGTGAATCATAAGGGCAATCTCGTGCGCTTCCTCGCCGTCAAATCCAGTCAACAAATCAATAGCTGGATTAGGATCGTCCAAGCGCCCCAAGGCATTTAAACGAGGGGCAATCTGAAAGCCAACCGTTTCTTCTGTCACTTCGTTAGCAGCAATCCCAGCCATGTCCAGCATTTCTTGCAGACCGATGCGCTGAGTATGCCCCAACATTTCCAGACCATATTGAACCAAGATACGGTTTTCATCCGTCAGACTCACCATATCAGCAATGGTCCCGATGGCAACCAAATCAAGCAACTCCACTTGTACTTCTTCTAAGAGGGCACAAGCTAACTTGAAAGCAACTCCGCAACCAGCCAGATATTTGAATGGATAGTCAGCATCCGGATGTTCAGGGTGGACAATCGCATAGGCATCAGGTAGGGTTTCAGGCATGGAATGATGGTCAGTCACAATGACATCCACTCCCATAGACTGAGCTAGTTCAATAGCCTCGTGACCTGCAACCCCATTGTCCACTGTCACAATCAAGGAAATCCCCTCTTGCTCGATAAAGTATTTATAGACACTGGCATTAGGGCCATAGCCATCTGTAAAGCGATTGGGCAGGTAAACACGACACTCGGCACCAAGTTGTTCCAAACTTTCCTTCACAATCGAAGCCGAAGTCATACCATCCGCATCATAGTCTCCATAGATGAGGATGTTTTCCCCTTCTTCAATTGCCTGACGAATCCGCTCCACTGCCTTGTCCATATCATGGAGCAGATAGGGATCGTGCAAGTCTTCCAAAGAAGGTTCTAAGAACTTCTTTAGACTTTCTTCGTTCTGAATCCCTCTTTCAAATAATAACCGAGCCACCTCAGGACCCAGTCCAGCCTTCTTGGCTATCTTTGTAAAATCCGCATCTTCAACCTGCGGGGCAAACTGCCATTCATAAGTAGGAGTTATCAAAAAAACATCCACTCTTTCTAAGAATTCTATCGTTTCATTATAACACGATTTAGGCTTTTTCTCTATCCAGATTGCTTTTTATTATACTATCTAATAATGGTGTGATAGCCAAAACTCTACTATAACAACTTTTTTAACTCTGATAACCTTATTTTTAGGCTATTTCTTGCTGTGAAATCATCTCATTCCCTTTTATAATTATAGCATATTATATTGAACCAATAGAGGGTTAGAGAGGCATTTTATGCCTAAGAAAAACTTGAATTTAGATGATGTCATGGTTTATATTAAGAAATTGCCATTTACTCAATTCAAAAGTGTTATAGAACATTACTCAAACCACCCAAGACAGCGATTTCTCCGCTCCCCTTAACAAACCGACCATTTCAAACTTCGAGCAACGTTTAGAGCGCTTAGAAATAAATTCTTCATATCCTACTTGCTCCTCTCACAATATAGTTAAAAATGATCATAAGAATAATATCCAACAATTCAGACGCAAAGAGTGCAACAGGAGGTTGACTCGCTTTACAGACACTATCCTAGAAAAGACACGTTGGCATAGAGATATTTAGATTAAAGTTTTAGAAATGACAATTAACATCTATTTCATACACGATATGATAAACGTTTTGACTAATGATAATGGTTGTGAAGGTATCAATTAAAAACCGTTTGTCTTTGGAGAATGAAACCGATTCACGCTCTAGCTAAAATGCCTATACCAAAGTTGACAGGACCAGAAGGGAAGTCGGAAGTTAAAATCCATTATCGTAAATAACATTGAGCGTAAAGATAGAATTGTCAGTTAAGAAACCCTCCTCACTATGTCAGATCATCAAATTTCTTGAAAGTCATAGGTAACTACGACTATATCATTCAAGCAACAGAAGAATTTGAAAAGAAAGCCAACAAAAAGGTATTAAAACACCTCTACTATGAAGGGATAACAGACAAAATAACGAACCATGGTGAAATCCTATTTGATACTTTCAACGATATAAAGTACCAAAATGTACTTTCTCTTGCTCGTGTCAATGAACTGAATAACGAGATTAAGCAATATATCTATCGTGATATGACAAATGTATCAACTAAGCAAATTCAAGATTACATTGGATTTTTCACTTATATCAGAAATTGGAGAACCACTAACAGTCATTACCCCACTTTTCAAAGCGATGCAGAAAGTATCTTCATCAAGATTTTGAAAACAAAGAAAAACCTTACTTCAACCGAAGTAAGGAAAAAGAAAATATCATTACCGAAACCAACTCATAGATGAAGAAGATTTGGAAGTGATGCGATCTAGTGGGTATGTGTTATAAACTATTTTTTAATTGATTGATGGTTTCATCAATAGTATGTATGTGTTCCAAAAATTCTTTTTGCATATCAGCATCAACAAACGGAATCTGTAAGTTCTTTAACGAAGATATACTCAACTTTGGCGTTCCTGTCCTTGTCGCAGAATGATTCAACTGTTGCTGTATAGAATCAGCCGTCAATATTTGAGCGATATAGTCCCTGTGTAATAGTTCATTTGCTGTTACTTTATGGGCATTTTCTGTTAGCGATACAGTATAGCCTTCAGGTACTGTTGGTAAAACACCCACTTTTCCAATAGTTCCTGCGGCTGAAATGTAGACATCAGATTCTTTCAATTCGTAACGCTTAATAACTTCAAACGTTTTATCATCAATAAACTTAGACTTTTCTAAATTGATACCACCATCTTCAAAATCTCCGACTGTTGGATAATAATGAGTAGTTTCAAATGGAGAATAATCAAGTTCTTTAGGAATCCTTTTCCCCCCAGAAATTTTAATAATCTTTTTCTCTTCAAGACTACCTAGTGTCTCTATGGAAACCTTCTGATTTTTGACAAAATTTGAAATAAATTCCCTTTTGATATTACGTTGTTTTTGTAACTCAAGTTCGTTCTTTAATTTCTGTTCATATTCATTTTTTAGAACAGACAGCAAATTTAGTGATGCTTCTGTTGAACGAGGGATTCTGAAATTCTCCATATCCGATATATAAATATGTTTCTGAACAGAACCTGCTGAATAGTTATAGATTGTGTCTTGCTTATTTTTCAATAAATAGTATAGCTGTCTAGTGGTATATGGGGAATTTTTTTTAGCTTTGATAGTGAAACTGTCAGAACTAAAAATAGGCTCACTATGATATGAAACATACCCTGCATAAGCACCACTCTTTGAAATAGTAATAACATCACCATCTCTATTTGCTTCGTCTATGTAGTAAGCAGGTGTTCTTCCACCAGCAATTACTGGAATATCTCCTGTTTCGATCTGGTCTAATGTAATAGATGTTCCATTTTCTAAGTCTGCATATTCTCGTAAACTTATAGTTTCAACATCTCCATAATCTTTAATATGTTCGCTAAACGCATTCTGAATACGTATTTTATTTATATTATTGATGTTATTAAAATCAACAAGTTTATATCCTTCAGTTATTCTGTAATATGGCATAATCACTTCATTTTTCTCTACATCATCTAAAGAATCTAAGAATGATGATCTTACAATTCTATCTAAAAAATAACCTTTCTCTCCATACAGAAGCGTTAAATCGTCGATTGTATAGTTTTTTATTCTAGGATGAATCCCTTCATGTCCCCTTCGACCAATAAATTTATATCCTAAAAGCTCAACTTCATCAGAACTTTTATCAGATTGAGATTGGATAACTACTAATTTGTTGCTCAATAAAGAAAAATATACCATTCTCTCATCTTCGATTTCTGAAATCTTTGTCATAATCTCTGATTGAGACAATGTGCTATTTTCAAACTTTCTTCTGTAAGTTTCAACAACTCTGTTATCAAAATTAAAATTCCCAGACCTGAAATCAATGTAGTCCTCTAGTGAAAAATTATGTCCATACACATTCTTAACATATTTTGAAATAAAATTTTCTTGACCATTGAAAGAAATGTCTTTAATCGTACTACCATCCATATAAGATAATGAACTGTACATAGTATCAAAATAATTTTTTTTGCGTTTGACACCAAAAATTGTAACAGTTTCAATACTTGTAGCTGAGAATGTTGCTTTTGGGTTTTTCATAATCGCTTTGATTTCAAAATCTCTAAGCAATAACTTTCTAGCTTCAACATAAATTGACGGTTCAGTATCTAAGATAGAAGATGGCAAAATAATAGCAACATAGCCTCCTTCTTTCAATAACTGTGATGCTCTTTCAATGAATAACGCCTCAATTTCCGAACTATTTTCAGTTAAAAACTTAGATAGTACAAAGTCCGTTGAAACATTTGGTAGCTCCTCTTGAAAATCATCCACATGATAAGGTGGATTTGCAATTAGAATGTCAAATCTATGGTTTTCTGTCTTCCCTCCTGTCACATACAAATCGTCAACATAATCTGATGAATCAAATGAGCTTAAACCGTTACCTCGTCTAATAATAGCATCCCCATCTCCATTTAAGAATGAGCTAACTTTAGATGTTTTAACAAGACGGTAGTCAACATCCAAACCATAAACATACTCACTTGACCATGTAAATGGGTCATTAAGAAATTGTTCAAAACGTTGTTTTTTATTACGAGATAGGTTATTACAATCAACTTGTTCTAACAAACACTGCGTTCTGTCCATATACTCTGTTAGAAAGTGTCCGCTTCCTGAAGCAAAGTCTATCATAAGTGGCAATAACTTCCTTGAATCATCTTTTAGAATTGATTCAATCTTATATTCCAGAGGTAATGATTCAACCATAAATCTAGCTAAAGGAACTGGCGTAAAGAATTGTCCCGATTCTTGCTTGAAACCATTTGCAAGTATATTTTCAAAGAAATCTCCTAAAAATTGTTGTTTTTTAGCATACTTAAACTTAAACGGTGCAATCAAGCGAACGAGTTCTTTCATCAATTCAATATTTTCATGATAAGTAACTTCATCATAAACATCCTTAAATTGAAAACTAGGATTATTTTTACTTTGTAACCTACGAACTAAATTGTAGATTTTTTCTCTTTCTGTGCTTGAAGTTTCAGGTTTCAATGAGTTATCAATCTCAGAAATTATTCTCTCAATATCTTTATCACTATCTATGTGAATTTCAATAAACTCTCGCAAACCTTGAGAATACAAAGAATCAATTTTAGATAAAAATTCCTCGTCAGTTTCCTCATTCAAAGTCTGAAATTTCAAAGGTTTTTTATCTGGCGTATTAAATTCATCAACAATTTTAGCTATAAACAAGTTCAGAACTCTATTGAACGCATTTGTTTTATCTGAAATACCGTGTCTCCTCAAAATTGTCAAAAAACGGTGGAAAATTAGCGAAGATGAACTTTCATTTAGTTCTTTTAAGTCATCTTGATAAAGAGTGATAAATTTATTTCCGTAAGGTTCAAGAGTTGAATCAATAGAAAAAGAATTTGATAATTTTGTTCTTAATTGCGTTGCGAATGAGGATGCACTGCCTGCTTTTTTCCATCCCTCTGTCGAAACAATGAAAGAATAATCTTCTACAAATTTATTGTGAAATCCTGCACTAACAACACCAATATACTTTGTATTCGTATTGAAAGAAAAATAACTCGCAATCTGACCTTGACAAAATTCTAACTCAGAAGCATATTTTTCAAATTCTTCCTCATCTTTTTTTACATCTAATATCAAAAATGGCGTATTTGTCTCATCATAAATAACAATATCAATATATCCTGATTTTCTCCCTACCTGAACTTCCTTCTCGATTGCAATTTTATCTGGCTTATACCCACTTTCAATAAGTTTAATAACCCAAAATAGCTGTACAATAGATTCTTTTTTCGATAAATTTGAGCTTCTACCGTGTTCAATATCAGACACTTTCCCCCAATTTATTTTTCCGTTTTTACCAGCATCGAAATCAACGACGAAAGTATTTATTTCTTTATCTTTATATTTTGCTACATATTGGAATCTATTTTCGTATCCATCCACAGGAACGAAGCCGATTACTTTAATAATTTTGTTAGCATTTTTTACAATAGCCATATCTCCCTCCTTAAACACCAAAAACAGAACTTACACGATTAGTAGTAAATTCTGTTTTTCTTGTAGCATAAAAAGAGGTTAAAGAAATAACCTTAATTACTTGTCTTGTCTTGTCTTGTCTTGTCTTGTCTTGTCTTGTCTTGTCTTGTCTTGTCTTGTCTTGTCTTGTCTTGTCTTGTCTTGTCTTGTCTTGTCTTGT